>JAFUBX010000021.1 GCA_017459985.1 Parasporobacterium sp. | reverse complement strand
ATTCCTGATCTTTTCGAAATTTGGCATCTGAAATTCCACCACTTCTTCAAACGTTTTGCAGCCGGTAATCCCATCCAGATCTTCAATTGTGTAAAAATAATTCGTGTATAAGGTCATGGATTTTCTGGTATGCCCGGCGATTTCCCGGATACGCTCCAGCGTAAAGTTCTGGCTCATGTCCAGGCGGCTCAGCAGGGTCTTCCGGATTTTATGGAGGGACCGCTGCTTCAGATCGGCTTTTTCATTCGCACGGTCAAGCGCCAGATCCACAGAGCCTCAATAACATCCTCGCTGTCCGTTAACTGTGAACCTATTTTTCAAAGATTTTTAAAAAAATATGAAGGCATCACCCTGCAGGAGTTTTAAACACAGGGATGATAAAGAAAAAATCTCATGCTGCGCCATATGCAATTCTATTTTTGATTTGAGCATTGATCTGCCAGAACACAGTATATTTGAAAACTTGACAATGGAAGAGATACGTGTTATAGTTCGCCTACTAAACAGATAGGTAAACAAGGAAATGAATAACTCCAGGCGTATCATAAACACAAAACAGCTGAATATGGGAATGATCGCAGCCGCATCGGACATGATCCGTAATGGCGGCTTATTTGTATGCGCGGTTCTTTGTTGTTGTGCCAATAAAGATACAGGCGGTTGAAAAAATGTAAGAATATGAAATGATGTTGCGCATATTCCCGCCTGATCCGGTAAAAAAGGACAGGCGGGTTTTTTATTTAGATAAATCATCTTCATCAAACAAGCAGAAAGGAAATGACAATGGCAGATTACAGCAGAATTGAGTCAGCATTGATCCATGGCGGCCTTTATGGGGATCCGCATACAGGCGCGGTAAATGTTCCGATTTATCAGACGTCCACGTATGAACAAAAAGGGCTGGGGGAGAATACCGGATGGGAATATTCCCGTACCGGAAATCCGACCAGGGCAGCTTTGGAAGCGTTGATTTCGGAACTGGAAGGAGGCAGGGCAGGGTTTGCCTTCGGATCCGGTATGGCAGCCATCACCGCGGTATTGAGTCTGTTTCATAGCAAAGAACGGGTGATTATCTCCAGCAATGTTTATGGCGGAACCTTCCGTGTGCTGGACAAAGTGTTCCGGAATTTTCACATTGATTATGAGATCGTAGATACCTCGAATCTTGCATTGCTGGAAAGCAGAATCACAGATGACGTAAAGGCTATCCTGGTGGAAAGTCCGGCCAATCCGCTTCTCACGATCACAGACTTGAAGGCAGTGGCGCAGATTGCAAAAAAACACGGGATTTTGTCCATTGTGGATAATACGTTTATGACTCCGTATCTGCAGCGCCCGATTGAATTGGGGACTGATATTGTAATCCATAGCGCCACCAAATACCTTGGCGGACACAGCGATGTGGTAGCGGGTCTGGTAGTTGTAAATGACGATGATCTGGCCCAGCGGCTGGCCTTTTTGCAGAATGCGACCGGTGGCGTGTTAGGGCCTTTCGACTCTTTTCTGCTGATCCGGGGAATTAAGACACTGGGCGTGCGTATGGACAGGCATGTGGAGAACGCCCGGGAAGCTGCCTTGTGGCTTAAGGCGCATAAAGCAGTAAAGCACATCTACTATCCGGGCCTTGCAGAAGCGAAAGGGTATGAGATCAATCAGAGACAGGCAAAAAATGGCGGGGCGATGATTTCTTTCGAACTCTATGAGAACTATGATACCCGGGTATTCTTCAGGTCACTGAAGCTGATTGCTTTGGCGGAGAGCCTGGGGGGAGTGGAAAGTCTGGTCTGTCATCCGGCCACCATGACCCATGCTGCTATTCCCCGGGAGGTCCGGGAACGGGTCGGAATTACAGACGGCCTCATCCGGCTGTCTATCGGCATTGAACATATCGATGATTTACTGGCAGACCTCTCACAGGCAATAGAAGCAAGTGAAATAAAATAATAACAGAGAACGACATAAATAAATGCAGGGTTCGTATGCGACAAGCACCCGTCCGTGCAGCTGACAGGAGGAAAACGATGTTATATGAATCTATGAAGGATTTGATTGGAAATACCCCGTTGGTAAAGCTGGGGCATATTGATCTTCCGGAGGACGTAAGTCTTTACGCGAAACTGGAACTATATAATCCGGCAGGCAGTGTGAAAGACAGGATTGGAAAATATATGATTGAAGCCGCAGAGAGGGATGGCTCCCTGAAAAAGGGAGGAACCATCGTGGAAGGAACCGCGGGCAATACCGGGCTTGGAATCATGTTTGCTGCATTGAACCGCGGCTATCGGGTGATTTTTGTCGTTCCCACAAAGTTCTCCATGGAAAAACAGGTGCTGCTGCGCGCCTTGGGGGCAGAGGTCATTAATACTCCACGGGAAGAGGGAATGCTGGGAGCAGAGGCGAAAGCACAGGAACTGCTGCAGTCGATTCCAGGGGCAGTTGCCATGGAGCAATTTCATAATCCAGCTAACCCCCAGGCCCATTATGAGACCACGGGGCCGGAGATCTTCCGGGATCTGAAAGGCAACATTGATTATCTGGTGGCAGGCGCCGGAAGCGGTGGTACATTTTCCGGTATTATGAAATATTTGAAGGAACAGAACCCTTCTATTCGGGGCATTTTGGCTGATCCGGTGGGCTCTACCATGGGTGGAGGCGAGCATGCGGATTATAATATCGAAGGGATCGGGAATGATTTTATCCCGGATACCATGGATATGTCTCTGGTGGATGGGGTTATTAAGATTGACGATGCGGATGCATTTTCCGGTGCCCGGGAACTGGCTTTGCGGGAAGGAATTGTGGCCGGATCTTCCTCTGGAGGGGCGCTGGCAGCAGCGAAGAAACTGGCAGCACAAGGCGCCCGTGGAAACATAGTGATTGTGCTGCCGGATCGGGGAGATCGGTATTTCAGTAAAAACTTATACGAATAAAAGGTAGACTTGCAATGACGATACAGCAGCTTAAATATGTAATCACCATAACGGAAATAGGATCCTTGAATAAAGCGTCGGAAATTCTTTATGTCGCCCAGCCATCCCTGACCAGTGCCATTCAGGAACTGGAAAAGGAACTTGGTATCACAATTTTTTACCGGAGCGGGCGCGGGGTAACTCTGACAAGTGACGGGGAGGAATTCATCCAGCATGCCAGACTGCTTGTCCAGCAATATGAACACCTGATGGAAAAATACGGCAAGAATGGAAAACTGAAGAAAAAGTTCGGCGTTTCTGCGCAGCATTATTCCTTTGCTGTGAAAAGCTTCGTAGAGATGGTGAAAGAATTCGGTACCTCTGAGTATGAATTTGCCATTCGGGAAACCAGAACCATGGATGTGATCGACGCCGTTAGTTCAGGAAAAAGTGAAATCGGTATCCTGTATTTCAGCGATTTTAATCGTAAAGTCATGGCAAAAAACCTGCGGATCCACCAACTGGAATTCGTTCCTCTGGTGGAATGTGATGCTTATGTATATTTGTGGAAAGGCCATCCACTGGCAGGAAAATCATCTATACGACTGGAAGAGCTGGATATATATCCATGTCTATCCTTTGAACAGGGAGGCAGTGGATCTTTCTACTTCGCGGAAGAAATTCTGAGCACCATTGAGTATCCCCGGATGATCAAGGCAACAGATCGGGCAACTATGCTGAATCTGATGATTGGCCTGAATGGATATATGCTTTGTTCCGGTATTATCTGTGAAGAACTGAATGGCTCTGACTTTGTTACGATTCCTTTTGAAGCTGGAAAGGATGTCACAGGGAGCCGGATGGAGATTGGTTATATCGTAAAGAAAAACATGATTCTGAGTAAAATGGCCGGACTTTATATTGACAAACTCAAGGAATATCTGAAGCTGTATCACGCATAAAAAACAAGCGCTGCAGGGATAATGGAACATGTGGTGAATATAAGACTGTGAAAGATGAGGAGACTCATTTTCACAGTCTTTTATTTGTCAGGTTTAATAGATTCAATCTATTAAACCGTATATTTTTGGAATATTGGACGCAAGGGCTGTTCCGAAGTATAACTGTGGCAACAAAAAACAGTACCCATACAGAAAGGACCTAAAATGAAAAAGACAATAAGAACACTATTCGCAACCCTTTCCCTTAGCCTGATCTGTACAGCAACAGCCTTGGCGGGCGAGGGGACAGCGCTTGAAAAAACAGATTTTAATCTTGGGCATCTTAACTCCACAGCTCATTTGCTGGGATTCATTGCCGCCGAGGAAGGTTATTTCGCTGAGGAAGGCCTGAATGTCACACTAACTCAGTTTTCCAGTGCAGCCGAGCTTTCCGCAGGACTGGAGTCAGGAAAACTGGATGTTGCATTCATCGGTTCTGTTCCGGCTCTTTCCTTCCAAAGCCAGGGCCATGACCTTACCATCTTCGGCGGTGCAATGACCAATGGTCATGGATATGTCATCAAACCGGAATATGTGGAAGGACTGGACGATTGGGACATCTCTATCCTGAAAGGTAAAAATGTCGCTTCCGTCAAAAACAGTGTACAGGACGCAGAACTTCTGATCCTTTTAAGGGATGCAGGAATTGAAGTCGGAGAAGGGGAAGATCAGGTCAACATTGTGTATTTTGACAGCCAGAAGGACGCTTACAACGCACTGCAAAATGACACAATTGACGCAGCAAGCGCCTACTCTCCCTACACCTCACTGGCAGAGGGACAAGGCTATGCAGTAGTCTACCGTTGCTCTGAAGAAGAAGCGCTGGAGAACCAGCCGTGCTGCCGCCAGGTAGCAACTACCGATGGACTGAAGGAGTATCCCAATTCCTATCGGGCATTTGAACGGGCATTAATCAAGGCTTACAAATTTTCACAGGAAGATCAGGAACAGTCAGTTCAGGACATTAAGAAATACATTGACATTGATGAGGAATATATTTGGACCGAAGTATATGGCGGATATGGCGCATCCGTTCCGGATCCGGACAAATCCGGTACAGTAGCCCTGAAGGATTCCATCGTAGAACTAGGTTATATCGAGGATTATGATGTGGAAGCACTGTATAATATCTCCATTTATGAAGAAGCGCTGAACAGCATTCTGGAAGAATATCCGGACGACGCGATTTATCAGCAGCTGAAAGAGCACTTTGATCAGTACGAATAATCCAATGGCAGCAGATGAAGGGCGAAACAGAAATGGATTTCTGCTTTCGCCCCCTGCGAACAAAAAAACTCTGTCCCATGTCAGGTTTTGCAGAGGCAGAACAGGATTGAGGTAAACGGCGTGAGCAAGATTGAAATCCAGCATTTATCTGTAGATTATAAGGAAAAAAACAGTCACTTCACAGCTCTTAAGGATGTGACTTTTTCTGTGGAAGCAGGAGAGTTCGTCAGTGTTATTGGATCAAGCGGATGCGGAAAGAGTACATTGTTAAGTGTTCTGGAGGGGATACATTTTCCCTCGGAGGGGGATGTATTGATTGATGGAACGCCCGTCCGGGGAACCGGCAACGACCGAGGGGTTGTCTTCCAGCAATACTCTCTGTTTCCCTGGATGACAGCCAGGAAAAATGTGGAATTCGGAGTGAAGCAGGCCAGGACAAATATGGAAAAAAAGGAACGCTATAAAATCGCGGACGAATTCCTGGCTAAGGTAGGGCTGGAAGCCTTTAAGAATAAATATCCGTCCCAGCTGTCCGGCGGCATGCAGCAGCGTGTAGCAATCGCCCGCGCCCTGGCTATGGATACAGATATTTTGTTAATGGATGAGCCATTTGGCGCTATTGATGCGAAGAACCGTACCATCCTGCAGGAGCTTTTGTTAAAGCTCTGGGAAGGGGATGGAACGAAGAGCCGCAAGACTGTTGTATTTGTAACCCACGATATTGATGAAGCGATTCTTCTGGCGGACCGCATTATCCTGATGTCCACCAATCCGGGTAGGGTGAACTGCGAGATTCCGGTGCCGTTTGAAAGACCACGAAACCGCGCCGCCCTGGTACAGACCGTGGAATACAGCGCCTTTCGAAACAAGCTTCTGGCGTTATTCTATGGAGACATTGCCAGTAAAATCGGCGGGGACGAGGTGGTTTTATGATGGCGGGGAAGAGCACTGACCGCAGGGAAACCATTTCTTTGCGGAAACGTTTTTTTCGTATTACCAACCTGTTGTTTCTGGTGTTGATCGGCATTCAGTTTCTGCCGGATCAGTCTGCAAACCCAGCGCTGTCCATGAACGTCATCTGGTTTGCGGCAGGTCTTGAAGTGTTGGTTTTGCTTGTCTCGGCGGTGATCAAAAGACAGGCAGGCCTTACGCTGTTTCTGGATATTGTCGGATTCATTTACGTGTTTCTCATCCTGTGGACACTGGCCTCCGCAAAATTTATGTGGCTTAAGGAATCCCTGTTCCCGCCGCCGGGCCGCGTATTTGCCCAGTTTATTGAGGATATAGATAAGGTGTGGGTAAATGTGCTGAGTTCCCTGGGGATCATTGTTCAGGGATATCTGCTGGCAGTTGTGATCGCCATCCCTCTGGGATTGTTCCTGGGGTGGAAAAGCCGGGTGGGAAATGCGGCGACCTATATTTCCAAGTTTCTCAGCGCTATTCCGCCGATTGTCTATATTCCTTATGGTATCGCCCTGCTTCCGACCTTCCGTTCGGTATCGGTCATGGTCATCTTTCTGGCCACCTTCTGGCCGGTACTGGCAAGTACCATGAGCGGGGTCATGAATATTGAGCAAAAGATCGTGGATTCCGCGCGGGTATTGAATGTCAACGCCTTTACCATGCTGTTTTCTGTGATCCTGCCCGCCTCATTGTCCCAGATTTTTATCGGATGCAATCAGGGCCTCACGGTTTCCTTTATCCTTCTGACCTCTGCGGAGATGATTGGTGCCAGGAACGGACTGGGATATTACGTAAAGAATTATTCGGATTTCGGTGATTATACCCGTACGATTCTGGGCATTATCATCATAGGCATTGTTGTTGTGTTTATATCATTCCTGTTTAACCGGCTGCAGCGTTATCTGCTGCGGTGGAGGCGGTAGCCGGGGATGTAAGATGGGAGAATGGAGTATATATGATTGAAATCTTATGGCACGGTCGGGGAGGACAAGGCGCGTTTACTGCAGCCCGAATTTTGGGAACCGCATATGTAAACCAGGGAAATAACGCGTTTGCGCTGGCTTTTCCCTCCTTCGGACCGGAGCGGCGGGGAGCCCCGATCCGCGCCTTTACCAAGCTGAGCAGCAGCCCCATCGGGGATCGAAGCGAAATCAAAAAGGCGGATTACAGCGTTTTTCTGGATGAAACACTGCTTACCCCGGCCTCCCTGGAGGAATTAAAGGAAGGCGGGAAGCTGATCGTCAATACCAAAAAGCATCTGGAGGATTCGCAGGTGATCTGTGTGGATGGTGACGCTATCGCGCAGGAGATCCTGCAGCTTCCCATAACGAACACGATTATGCTGGGGGCGTTGGCGGCAGTTTGTGAGCATATTGACCTGTCCGCCATTGAACAGGCAATTCGTGAGAGTATGCCCCTGAGGCTGCAGGAAAAAAATATAGCGGCTGTTCGGGAAGCCTTTCGGTCGGGAACTGCTTGCCGAAAGGAGGGAACGAAATGAAGCCTTATCTAAGAGATTTCATTCCCCGCACCCTTTCAGAGCTTCCGGAGGATACCTCCTATGAAGCCGGCTATCTGGTGACGAAAAATGCGGGCTGGAGAAGCATCCGGCCGGTTATAAACCCTGAAAAGTGCGTTGGCTGCCTGCAATGCTATCTGTATTGTCCGGACGGAGTGATCTATAAATGGAACGAGGATGCGGGCAGGGGGAAGGTTGCCGTTGATTATGATTTCTGCAAGGGCTGCGGGATCTGCCGTCGCATCTGCAAAACCGGGGCAATCTCTATGGTTGATGAAAAACAGGCATTGGCGCAGGAGGCGTCACAGGAAAGGAGCGGGCAGCATGGCTAAGAAATTTCTCTCCGGCAATGAAGCCTTTGCCGAGGGTGTACGTCTGGCCCGGGCACAGGTGATCTCTGCCTATCCGATTACGCCCCAGACAATCGTGGTGGAACGTCTTGCCGATATGGTGGAGGACGGCAGCCTGGACGCTCAGTTTGTCCATGTGGAGTCGGAGCATTCTGCGCTTTCCTGCGCCATGGGAGCTTCCTCTGTGGGGGCAAGAACCTTCACAGCAACGTCATCCCAGGGCCTGCTTTATATGGCAGAATGCCTCTATTACGCGGCAGGAGGGCGTTTTCCCATTGTCATGATGAATGCGAATCGTTCTACGGCCCTTCCCTGGAACATTTACGGCGACCAGCGGGACAGCATTTCCCAGCTGGACAGCGGATGGATCCAGGCCTATGCCGGCGATGCGCAGGAAGCCCTGGATCTGGCGCTGATGAGCTATTATATCGCAGAAAAAAAGCAGGTTTCCACGCCCTTCATGGCAAACCTGGACGGCTTTATTCTGACGCATACTTATGAGGTGGTAGACATTCCGGATCAGGAGCAGGCGGATGCGTTTCTGCCTCCCTTCCAAACGGACAACAAGATGTCGCTGGAGCAACCCCGGAACCTGGGGTTCACGGCAGGACCGGACTACAATATCCAGTTCAATTACAAAGAACATAAGGGCCTGCTTGCAGCCAGAGATGCCATTCTGGAAGCCGAAGAACGTTTTGCGCAGATCATCGGAAGGCGTTACAGCGGTCTTCTGGAACAATATAAAACGGAGGATGCGGAATATATCCTGATTACGCTCGGGAGTATTGCCGGCCTTGCCCGGGAAGTTGTAGATACGCTAAGAAGCAAAGACATCAGAGTTGGAATTATCAGGCTTCGGTATCTGCGGCCTTTCCCGGAAGCAGAACTGAAAGAGGCCCTGCAGGGGGTGAAAGCGCTGGCTGTGTTGGAAAAGGATATTTCCTTCGGAAAGGAAGGCACGGTGTATACCAATGTGACGGCATCCTTGTTTCAGGCAGGCATCCGGGTACCTTCTGCCAATTATATCGGCGGACTGGGAGGGCGGAATATTTCAGAGCAGGAGATTACTCAGATTTTTACCGATCTGGCAAATGGGGGGCAGGGCCTTCATTTTATTGGCATTGCCCCGGAAGAAGAGCAGGAGGAGGTGCATGCGAAATGAGTTTGAATGCACGAACGCTCAGTGAGGAGGAATTTTTTTACGGACATAAAGCCTGTGCCGGCTGCGGCGGTGCGCTGGCTGTCCGGATCGCTCTGAAGGTTCTGGGAGAGAGAGCTTTCGCCATCCTTCCGGCAGGCTGTATGTCAGCAGTGGGATTCAATTTTCCACAGCTGTGTTTCGGAAACAATGCCATTATTTCCACATTTGCGGGAACAGCGTCCATGCTGACCGGAGTCAGGGCAGGGCTTCAGGCCCAGGGGATTACAGACTGTTATGTGGTGGGCTTTGCAGGAGACGGAGGAACGGCGGACATTGGTCTGCAGGCGCTGTCAGGAGCGATTGACCGGGATGATGACGTCCTTTACATCTGCTATGACAACGAAGCATATATGAATACGGGAATACAGAAAAGCTCGCTGACCCCTTTTGGCGCACGTACCACAACGACGCCGGCAGGTCAGAGGATCCGGGGAAATATACGTCCCAAAAAGAACATGTTTGAGATTGTGGCCTCCCATAATATTCCTTATGCCGCCACTGCAAGCATCGGTTATTTGCAGGATTTTATTAATAAAGTAGACAAAGCCTCCCGGATCCGGGGAACCCGTTACATTCATGTAATCGCGCCATGCCCTACGGGATGGGGAATTGCAGTTGATGAGACGGTGGATATTGCCCGGGAGGTTGTGGACTGTGGACTGTGGTATCTGGCGGAATATGAACAAGGGCACTATACCTTGAACCGCAGACCTTCGGAATTTACAGAGATTACGCATTATCTTTCCCGGCAGAGCCGTTTCCGCCATCTGACACAGGAGGATGTGGAAGTCATACAGCGTTCACGGGATGACAAATGGAAACAGCTTGAGGCATTACAGAACCGATAAAGCAGAAACAGGAAGCCCGGTCCGGAGCAGAAACCGGCCGGCGGGCGAGAAAGGAGCAACGACATGAGCAGAGATGTGAATAATAAATACTGGGATGAGGAACTGGAAACACTTCCCCGGGAGGAGCTGGAAAAACGGCAATTGGAGGATCTGAAGGAAATCGTGCAGTTTGCCTATGAGCACGCGCCGTATTATAAACGGTCCTTCGATGCGGCAGGGGTAGGCCCCGCGGATATCCGGGAACTGAAGGACATTCAGAAGTTTCCGTTTATTGATAAAAAGACTCAAAGGGATACACAGGGGGTAGGTTCTTTTCTGGGCGAGCTTTGCGCGGTTCCAGAAGAAGATGTCATCTTCATTTCCACTTCTTCAGGATCCACCGGCGTTCCAACCATGAGCCCGTTTACAAAAAAAGATTTTGATGAGTTTCAGGAAACGGAAAGCCGCTGGTTCTGGCAGGTGGGCATGAGGCCCAATGACCGTTATGTACATGCACTGAATTTTTCTCTCTATGTCGGCGGGCCGGATGTTATTGGCGCCCAGAATTTAGGAGCACTGTGCATCTGGGGCGGTACGCTTCCCAGCGAACGGCTGTTATTCGTTCTTAAGACCTACCAGCCGACAGTCATCTGGACGAGTCCGTCCTATGCATGGCAGTTGGGAGAAAAGGCGCTGAAAAGCGGTATCGATCCGAGAAAGGATTTAAATATTAAGAAGATCATCGTTGCCGGAGAGCTGGGAGGCTCTATTGAAGCAACCCGGCATGCCATTGAGGAACTGTGGGGAGCTGAAGTGTATGACTTCTATGGTCTGTCTGATATCTTTGGCGCCTGTGCGGCTATGTGCGAGGCGAAGAATGGACTTCACATCGCAGAAAACCATATTCTGGTGGAAACCATTGACATCCATACCGGCGAAGTGCTTCCGCCCGGACAGGTCGGAGAGCTGGTGTTCACCACGCTGCGCAAGCATGCCCGTCCGTTGATCCGGTTCCGCACCGGCGACATCGGTTGGATTGATAATACTCCCTGTTCCTGCGGACGTACCCATGGTAGAATTCATATAAACGGACGTAAGGATGATATGTTTATCGTATCTGCCGTAAATGTATTCCCCAGCGACATTGAGGCAGTCATCCGGGAACAGGAGGGAATTACCGGAGAGTATCTGATCCGGATCTTTGAGCAGAATTATACCTGTAAATATGCTGTGGAAATTGAAAAGAATACGGATAATACCCAGACGGATGAGACGGTGGCGGAGCTGGTAGCCAATGCACTGAAGGCGCGAATCGGTGTAAAACCGGCCAGAGTGGTTGTTCACCAGGATGGTGGGCTCGACACCCGAAGCGAACATAAATCAAAACGGGTTATCGATGAGCGAAAATTAAGCTATGATATATAAGCATTTAAGCGAGGGGGAGGAGCATTTATGCCTCAGATTTCACACAGAACAGAAAGCTTCACGGATTCCGTCATCCGCAGGATGACACGCGTTTCGCTGCAATACGGGGCAATCAATTTGTCCCAGGGGTTTCCGGATTTTGAGCCTCCGGCACCGATCCTGGAAAGACTGCGGGAGGTGGCGCATGAGGATTTTCACCAGTATTCCATTACCTGGGGTGCCCAGAATTTCCGGGAGGCATTGGCGCAGAAACAATCCAGATTGATGGGACGGACCATCGATCCCAATGCGGAGATTGTGGTGACCTGTGGCAGCACAGAGGCTATGATGGCCGCTATGATGACGGCGGTGAATCCGGGGGATAAGGTGATTGTCTTCTCCCCGTTTTACGAAAACTATGGTGCTGACGCGATTCTGTCCGGCGCAGAACCCATCTATGTGCCCCTTTATCCGCCGGAGTTCCATTTTAAGACCGAAGAGTTGGAAGCAGCCTTCCGTCAAGGGGTCAAAGCGCTGATCTTATGCAATCCATCCAATCCCAGCGGTAAAGTGTTTACCCGGGAGGAACTGCAGATTATAGCGGATCTGGTACAACGATATGATATTTTTGTCATTACCGATGAGGTCTATGAGCATATCGTTTACGCCCCTTATCAGCATGTGTATTTTGCTTCTCTGCCGGGTATGTGGCAGCGAACCATCACCTGTTCCTCACTTTCTAAGACATATTCCATCACAGGCTGGCGCCTGGGGTATATGATTGCTCCGCCTACGATCATTGACGCGGCGAAAAAAGTGCATGATTTTCTGACCGTGGGGGCTGCCGCTCCCCTGCAGGAGGCCGCGGTGACAGGACTTAAATTCGGGGATGCATATTACCGGACACTGGCCGAAACCTATGAACGAAAGCGTAATCTCTTTCTGAAGGGACTGGATGATTTGCACATTCCGCATACAACACCGCAGGGAGCCTATTATATTCTGCTGGATATTTCTGAATTTGGCTTTGAAAGCGATCTGGAATTCTGCGAAGTGCTGGCCCGGGATGTCGGAGTAGGCGCAGTGCCGGGATCCAGCTTTTTCCGGGAGGATGTCAATCATTTGATTCGTGTGCATTTTGCCAAGAAAGACGAGACCCTGTATGAAGCGCTGAATCGGCTTTCGGATTTGCGGCGGAAGATTTTCCCGAAAACAGGAAAAAGAAAATATTAGAACGGTTACTTTGCATCTGTGTTCCATTTCCTTCTCCTGTAAGCTGGAATTTGTCAGATTAACTTCAGGTTTTCATCACTTGATCAAGTGACCTATTTCATTCATTGCTGAAGGGAACCTTTGTGCCATTTCCTGTTGATGGAGCATCTTGAAACCCGAATACTCAAAACTGGGGGTTGTCATAGTTGAAACAAGCGTGTATCCGTCTTTATCCAGATTATTAGCGGCAAATACGCAGCCTTTGGGGATTATTGCTATATGTTGTTCACCATTCAGGATATCACTCCCGAGCAGGATTTCATTTTTCCCTTCTGCTGTCAAGACTGTAATCTTCAACCCGCAACCTTCATGATAATACCATACCTCATCGCAATCCAATTCATGCATACAAGAGAATTCCTGTCCTTCCAGCAGGAAAAAAATACTCCCCGCTGAAGGCCTTTCATTAAGTTTGTACGGAGCGGTATATACTACGGAAAACGCGCCGCCTTCAACATGTTTCTCCATCTTGTATTTTTCCCGGATGAGTTCCGCCCTTGTCATCTGTGTCTCCCTTCTTCAAAAAACTGATTCTTTTCCAACTATCAAGTGTGTAAACAAAGAAAAGGGGCTGTGAAAAAAGTCCCAATGAAAAAGAACAACAATAAGCAGTATAAAAGCGCCTTCTTATTACGATTACGCAGATTTAACAGACGAATCCACCTTTACCGAGTGCGTTCGGCAGGTCGAGGCCGCTGCGATCTATGATACTGACTTTGATACCGTTTATGGTGACGAATTGATCACCCTTTCCACCTGCAACAATCACGACGAGGAAGGTCAGCCTCAATTTTCAAAGTAAATTCCGGATTTATTGCATCCTAAGAATCCGAAATATATTTTTTAATCTTCTGATTCGTCCTCCCTGAACCCTTCCGACAGGATCAGGTTCCATTTCACCTGGGTGGTCTCCATGTCACAGCGTCACAAAACCCTTCCGGATATCCTCGGGAGAACATCAGGCCGTATAGTTCCTTACTTAAAGCAGTCCATTTCCGTGCGCGGTGTGAGAGGAGCTTGCGGACGCGGTGCGCGCGCAACACCTTGGTTTCATGGGAAGGATTATAGCTGAAATGATAGCCGGAGGGAAGGGGATTGCGAGAAAGCTCCCCTTCAAAAGATCCGGATCTGTCCGAGCACACTGCGTAATACCACTTCCTTAAACGGGTTGAAGAAAAAGGTATCTTCGTCCGTGACCTCAAAATGCTCAGCCATACATTTCTGAAACCGGACAAGATTCTTCTTCCGGAACTGGAGGCGGTTGCCTTCTGCAGTTGCCAGCAGTTTCTCTGACAGGTCAATTCCGGTTGTCCTGCATCCGCAGGCAGCTGCCAGGAAGAAGCATACCCGGCCTTTTCCGCAGCCATAGTCAAGGACATGGTTATCACCGCCGATGTATCCGCTGGCAACCAGCCGTTCCAGAACCGCATAAGGTGTCGGTTCATAGGGAAAATTCTGTTCATCGGAATCGGATTCATCCCTTCCGGTGGTGTGGATATTCAGTTTCCTGTCCCAGTCCGTTCAGAGAGCTGGTTTTCTGTTCATTTCCGTGCGCGGTGCGCGAGGAGCTTGCGGACGCGGTGCGCGGGCGACTCCTTGGCTTCATGGGATGAATTATAGCTGAAGCAGGTTCTGTAGGGAAGAGAAAGAAACCGGACGGAAAATGAAAAACAGTATCCATCAAACATTGTAACAGTGTAACAGCAGTAACAGCGCTAACAATGGCCGTGGAAGCCGTGGGAATGGATCCAACAGAATGAGTGGATAGTGGAGGTGAGATGAAGCCATGGCAGCCGTGTGAGCCGTAGAGGCCGTGGCGGGCATGAAAAGGTATGAAATGGGAATATCAGATACAGGAGTTATTTCATGATTACTGTATGTTCCATATGTCTGATAACAAGATGACACCTGAGAATGGATTTGCTATAATATCAATACTGATGGAGAATGCTTATATGTGTACAGAAAACCAACTGATAACGATCCAAAATCTCATATCGGAAAAATACAAAGCAGTCTATGGGGGGAACCTGATTACAGGAATATCGCAGAGGAAGGGATCCGGATTGGATGATTTGGTGAAATACCGTTTGGAAAGTGCTGAGGATAGACTTCTATGAGCTTTATTGAAATGCTCTGGATGACAGCGCTTCATATGAAATTAGTGCACAGGCTGAGCCCGAATTGCCGGCAGCTTCTGAAAATGAAACAGGTGCACAGGTCACACGGAGTTCTTATGAACTTTCTGGATACCGATCTATATGAACGGTCCTGAAAAGCTATCAGGAACTTCCAGCTGACACTTGCCCTGGAGGGCAGGCTGGACACCACTACTGCGCCGGAGCTGGAGGACGAGCTGAAGACGTCGCTGGACGGCGTGACGTCGCTCACCTTCGATTTTGAGAAGCTGGAGTACATCTCCTCCGCGGGACTGCGGGTGCTGCTGGCCGCGCAGAAGACCATGAATCAGCAGGGAGAAATGAAGGTCACGCATGTGAATGAGACAATCATGGAGATTTTTGAGGTCACCGGCTTTACGGACATCCTGACCATACATAAACGCATTTAAGAAAACGAAAATGATGATCGTGACCCACGAAATGAACTTCGCACGAGCCATCTCCAACCGCATCTTCTACATGGATGAAGGCGGTATTTACGAAGACGGCACCCCGGAGCAGATTTTCGAGCATCCGCAAAGGGAGAATACGCGCCGCTTCATCGAGAAGCTCAAGGTGCTGGAGCTGAACATAACGGTGTCGGGCGATGATCTGGCTCTGTCGGTATTGAAGGCTGCCGCGTCCTCCATGGAATATCAGTGGAACGAAGGAGCAGAACTGCAAAACCATCTGCGTCTGATGATCAAAAAAACATAAAGATCTGACTAATACTTGATAAGAAACAAAGCAAAAGGGAATTTGTCTCTCCGGACATTAGTTGATCAGGGAGCAAACGATGAAAACTTACTACAAAAATGACCTTACCATGGATCCATCCGGATTCGTTCTCCTGGCGAATTTTGTCCCGCATATCGTACAGGAGATCCGCTACTATTCCACCTATAATTTCATCGGCGAGCGGATCGACGGCTATGAGGAGCCCTGCGCGCTGCTGACCAGGGAAGCGGCCCGGGCATTGAAAGCCGTCAGCAATGAGGCCTTTGTCCAGGGCTATCGGCTCAAGGTCTTTGACGCTTATCGTCCGGCCTGCGCGGTGAAGCAATTCGTCCTCTGGGGCATCGAAGATACCGACGTCCGCATGAAACCCTACTTCTATCCGGAACTGGAGAAACAGGAGCTGTTTGCCAAAGGCTATATCGCCAGGCAGTCCAGCCACAGCCGGGGCAGTGCCATCGATCTGACGTTGCTGGACATGAAGACCGGCAAGGAGCTGGATATGGGCAGCCCCTTTGACCTGTTCAGCGAAGTGTCCCATCCGGATCATCGAGGCGTCACCGAGGAGCAGTTCGAAAACCGGATGCTCCTTCAGCGTTTGATGGTCCGCAATGGATTCTGGCCTTTCGAATGCGAGTGGTGGCATTTCTGCCTCGAAAACGAGCCCTATCCCGACACATATTTTGATTTCCCGGTCTCGTCGGCGTATCTGAAAAGATAGGAGGGATCTGTATGTTTGAAAGAAAGCTCTATCGCATTGACATACTCCGCTGCGCGCTGTGTCAGGACGCACCATGTACTAAAGCCTGCGGCAGAATCGATCCTGCCGGACTGCTGCGCAGTATCTGGTTTGACGATGAGAAGGCTGCGGCCTCCCGCTTCCCGGCGGTCAATCTCTGCCTGGATTGCCCTGCGCCCTGCGAATCAGCATGTGTCCGCGCTGGTGAAGTGCCGATCCGTATCCTGATGACGCGGTTGCACGAAGAGGTGAAGCCGGAACTGGAAATCCCCCTGCCAGAGGATGAAAACAGACTCCGCACAGATCTCTGCGGCGTGCCGCTGGAAAACCCCTTCCTGCTATCGTCCTCCGTGGTAGCCAGCACCTATGATATGTGCGCCCGCGCTTTTGAGGCGGGCTGGGCAGGTGCGGCCTTCAAGACCATCTGTTCCTTTGATATTCATGAGGCTTCGCCCCGATTCTCCGCTATCTCGGGAGATAATGGAAGCATTATCGGCTTCAAGAATATCGAACAGCTCTCCGACCACAGCGTGGCGGAGAACATGGAGATCTTCCGCCGTCTGAAAGAGAAATATCCAATAAAATTCATTCTGGCCTCCGTCATGGGCCAAAATGATGCAGAGTGGGAGGAGCTCTCCAGGCTCTGCGAGGAAAATGGCGCGGATGCCATCGAACTGAACTTCTCCTGCCCTAACATGGCGAACGGCGGTCTGGGCTCGGATATCGGCCAGGTACCGGAGCTGGTGGAGCGCTTCACTGCTGCGGCGAGACAGGGAACAAAGCTTCCGATCCTCGCCAAGCTCACGCCCAACGTTGCGGTCATGAGTCCCGCCGCCGAGGCGGCCGGACGCGGCGGTGCGGATGGGATCGCCGCCATCAATACGATAAAGAGTATTATCGGGGTCAATCCCCATACCTATATCTCCGCCCCGCGGTACACGGCATGTCAGCGGTGGGCGGCTACAGCGGCAATGCCGTCAAACCCATCGCGCTGCGCTTCATCGCCGAGCTGGGACAGAATCCGGCGCTTCAGGACATGCACATCAGCGCCATGGGTGGCGTGGAGAGCTGGTCCGACGCATTGGAGTATATTCTGCTGGGAGCAGGCAGCATCCAGGTCACGACGGCGGTGATGCAGTACGGCTACCGCATCATCGACGATCTCAAAGCCGGACTCAACCTGTATCTCGCGGAAAAAGGCTTTTCCAGTGTGGAGGAGGCGCGTGGCCTTGCTCTGGGCTCTGTCAGCGAGACGACGGATGTGCTGGAACGCGACACGGTGGTCTTCCCGAAATTCCATCGGGAGAAGTGCATCGGCTGCGGACGCTGCGTGATCTCCTGCGCGGATGGCGGCCATCAGGCCATCCATTTGAGTGAAGACAGATGGCCTATCCTGGATGGAAAGAAATGTGTGGGCTGTCACCTCTGTGTGCTGGTCTGCCCGGAACGGGCGATATCCTCCAGCCGGAAACGGATCAGAAAAAGAAACTGAAAGAACAAGAAAAAAAGACTGGACAGAATATGGAAGGCCAGGACTTTACCATGCTGGTTACCGGAACGTTCTGTGAGGATGGAACCTTTGTGATTGAAGGCTTGTATGATGGAAAAATCAACCTGGTGGAAGTTGTATCGGAAGAACAGATGAATGGTGATTATGAAACCGTGCAGAAAGCTTTTGAAGGTGGGAAGGATTATAAAACTGCTGATTAAGACAGAACTCTAAAAAGGGAAACGATTATTTGATGAACAGGACCCAGGGGACCGGGTCCTGTAATCATTAGGGAATTATCAGCAGGTTCCTGTCCAGTAAGAACCCGGAACGCAAGTGGATCAACCCGGGGTTCTGTGTTGGCCCTTATGTTCCGCTATACGGATTTGGACTGTGTACCATGTACCTTCTGGCGAGTATTGATGCAAGGCTTGCTGCAGGATCTTCATGGGGAACAGTGCTTGTCATACTGATGATGGCAGTGGCAATGACTGTCCTGGAGTTTCTTGCGGGGTTGCTGGTGTTAAAGGTATCCCATCTTCGCTTATGGGATTATTCCCATGAATGGGGAAATATCATGGGGCTTATCTGCCCGAAGTTTTCCCTTATCTGGGCAGCCTGTTCGGCAGGGTACTATTTCCTGGTGCATCCGTATATTCTGGATGCGATAGAATGGCTGTCTGAAAACCTGGCGTTTTCGTTTGTGATCGGGATGTTCTTCGGTGTTTTCCTGATTGATGTGGCGTATTCCTCACAGCTGGTAGTAAAACTCAGGCAGTTTGCCATAGAGAATGATGTGGTTGTAAGGTATGAAACATTAAAGGCGCAGATCCGCCACAGGCAGGATGAGGCCAGGGAAAAAGTGCACTTCCTGTTCCCGTTCAAGAGTGAACTGCATATATTCGAGCACCTGAAAGCCGCGCATGAAGCAATCGAAACAAGAAAACCGAGAAAAAGATAAAGCATGGCAAATTACAGTAAAACAGCACCCTCTGGTCAGGATGCTGTTTTCTGGTTTGTGTTAAACGTATAACTTAAAAGGGGAGGTGGGTGCTTTCGCGGCACCCGGATTATGAAAAATTCGTTTGCTTTCTGCATTGCTCTTGCAACTGTTTGTATGTTACAGGATGCTGGTGAATGATTTATGAACCTGTTGTGAAAAATATGTGAATCCCCTGCAGGGAATCAGGAGTTTACAGGAATTCCTTCATGATGTAATAAAATAAATCACGGTTCCGGTTTGCCCCGATGAGAAAATGGATTTTCAGCACAAGCCCACATACCAGCCCCACGGCCCCAAGGCATGCACGGCTCCGAGCCAGTCGATGTACAGCGGGCCGGAGTCCGGTTTCAGGGCCAATGCCAGAACAATGAAAACAGCATGAAGAAAGATGCTGAAAAAGACGCAGAGTGACAGCAGGGAATGATTTTGTTATAATGTCATTACAACAAATGGAAGTAGTTATTGGAATCCCCTCTTGTGTGGATGATGTAAATAAGAAAGCAAGGAAGAAGGCCATTATGTGTGACACAAAAAAGTATTTTCAGATATATCAGGATATTAAGAATCTGACTCCGGAGGATACCCTGCAGTTAGTCCTGGAGGCAGATAACAAAGAAGAACAGGATTTCTATTTCATGATAGGAGATTTTCTGCTTCAGCAAAGGCAGAAGATTGCAATTGAAGGGAACCTGTTTTAATGAAAAGGTATATAATTGTTGCCGGCACAAATGGTGTCGGCAATCAACTTTATATGAGACTCAGGATTCTTTGAAGAATACTGCATGGGTTAATACAGATGATATTGTCCGATCATTTGGGAACTGGACAAACATTTCTGATGTTACAAAAGCAGGTAAAATCGCAATCCAAAGAATCCGTGAGTATTTTGAAAAAGGCGTTTCTTTCAGTCAGGAAACCACTTTATGCGGGAGAAGTATCTTAAGAAATATAGGGCGTGCAAGAGAACTTGGATATTTTATAGAAATTCATTATGTGGGGGTTGAATCAGTTCAGGTGGCCAAAGAAAGGGTAGCCTGGCGGGTTGCACATGGTGGACATGGAATTCCGGATGAAGATATCGAGAGAAGGTATTCTGAAAGTTTCAAGCGGTTGAAGCAAGTATTGCCTTTATGTGATATGGCAGTGTTGTATGATAATACAACCATCTTTCAAAGATTTGCTATTTTTCAGAATGGCAAGCTTGTAAAAATAAACAATTATAATATTCCTGAATGGTATTCGAAATTATTTGACAGCAAGGAATGATAGATGAACAATCTTCAAATATTTTTTGAACACAGAACTGAACACAGCAAAATGGACGATGCTCTAAACCCTTATATCTCGCTGTCGCTCGATGTCCGTTCTACGGTGTATGTGAGGCTCTACGTCGCTTCGCTTCCAAGAGCCTCAGCATCGGGCAATGGATGCTCACGCAAGCGTGGCATCCGCTGCCCTCACTTCGCTCAAAATCAATGTTTTCTAAGCGGCGCGAGGGTTCAAATCCCTTCTTTCACGTTATATGGATAGCCAGGAAATGTTGAAGTAACATTCCTGGCTGTTTGTTGTATACACCTTTTTTTAAATTTCAAAGGCGCTGTAGATAATGTTGATTATTTCAGTTAATCAAAGTAAAATTAAAACAACAGAATTCGTGAAACAGGAGGCTCAAAAATGACAACAGTTGATAGTATCAAAGAAACGTTGGAACCTGTCTTCAAAAGTTATCACGTAAAAAAAGCGATCTTATTTGGATCATTTGCAAAAGGAACGGCCAAAGATAATAGCGACATAGATATCTTTGTTGATAGTGGTTTAAAAGGGCTGCAATTTTTTGGATTGCTCGAAGATGTTACGACCAGTTTGAACCGCTCGGTTGATCTGATTGATTCCTCTCAGGTTCAGAAGGACTCAAAGGTTATGCGTGAGATTAATAAAACGGGGATTACGATATATGGATAATAAAGATAAAGAAATTCTTCTGAAAATAATTAAACATTGTAAAAGAGTTATGGAGTATACAGGATCATATAATGATATGATTCATTTTGAAGAAAATCCCATGTGCGTTGAAGCCACAGTTTTCAATCTAATGCAAATTGGAGAACTTGCAAAATTTTCTTTGAGTGTAGAACTGAAAAAGCAGATTACCTCGATACCATGGAATCAGCTTTACGGAATGCGAAATCGAATTGTGCATGGATATGATGGAGTTAATATGCAGATTGTCTGGGATACAGTGAAAAAAGATATTCCAGAATTATGTGATGAGTTGGAATCTATTGTTTCATAAGACACTTTTAGTTAAGAAAATGATTACTTTTTGGTTACTTTTGAAAATCAGCCTCAAAAAACATTGATTTTATACGGAATTCTGAAAGCGAGAAATTTTCAAATCCCTCCATTTCCGTGCGCGGTGCGCGCGCGACTCCTTCTCCGCTCGGCAGCATCCAGGAAACGTTGAAAATTCAACATTCCTGGCTGTTTTCATTTTCGGGGTTTTGGTTACACTGAACGGCAGAATGTAGATGAGGAACATTAAAATGAGATCCTTTTTCATTCACAAAATACCATCCAAGTACTCAACAGTATAAGTACTTCTTGAACGTGCTGACGGCAATTATCCGAATGGCGGAAAGAAGGAAGGAATCGTGATCAGGCCGGTGGAGTCGAAATATTGTGAACTGATCGGTGCGTATCTAAGTATTTTAATGTGGACGGTAAGACTGGAATGCATATATAATCAAAAGAAAATGAGAGAGGCCGGAAAAAATGAAAATTGTCTGTTATGGGGATTCGAATACTTATGGCTGGGATCCGGGTTATTTCTCAGGAAACAATACCAGTGAAAACGGGAGGAAAAACAATGTTTGAATGTGGATTTATTTATGTAGCACCAGGACTGGATCCGGAGAAGCAGCGTGCCGTGATCCCATCCAGTGACATCAACATGACAGTTATCGGATGTTCCAATTATGACCAGGCGGAAGATGTCGTCAGGGAACTTGTTGCAAATGGCTGTACCGCAGTTGAACTATGTGCCGGTTTTGGCAATGAGGGAATATACCGTATTAAGAAAGCGGTAGGCTCGGGCATCGCAGTCGGTGCGGTTAAGTTCGATTTCCATCCGGCTTTTGGATTCAAGAGCGGGGATGATATGTTTCAGTAGAAGAGAAGCTGAGATATTAATTTGTCCGGTATCAGATGATGAAAATAGTATTGAACTGTGTCTGCAGCAGCGCTAATCTAACATTAGCTGTTTTAATGGCAATTGTTTTGAAAATAGAAAGGTAAGATTAAGATGAAAATATTCGCATTGAATATCGGGTCCACCTCCACAAAAATTGCTTTGTTTGAGGACAAAAAAAAGATATTTGAAGGAAAAGTCGAACATGATCCGGCGGTTCTGGCATCCTTCCCATCCGTGATTGATCAGAAAGACATCCGGGCTGAGGGGATTCAGGAGGTTCTGTCCGTGCAGGGACTTTCCCTGGACGGCTGCAGCGCCATTGTTGCCAGATGCGGCGGTACCGGTCCTCTGGAAGGCGGCACCTATCGAATCAATGATACCCTGTTAAAACGCCTTACAGACCCTTCCACCCACAAGCATAATGCGGATCTGGGAGGTATCCTGGCTGATATGCTTGCCCGCCAGCACGGGTGTCCTGCATTTTTTGTGGATTCCCCGGAAACGGATGAGCTGCAGCCGGTGGCAAGGATCACCGGATGGAAGGGCGTTTATAAAGTCTGCAGTACCCACACCCTCAACCAGAAGGCAGTCTGCCGGTTCTATGCGGAGAATCATCAGACAAAATATGAGAATCTGAATCTGGTAGTCGCTCATATCGGAGGAGGCGTCTCGGTTTCTGCGCACAAAAAAGGAAAGATTATTGATTCCACGAACTTGATCAAGGGAGATGGCCCCATGGCCCCCACCAGAAGCGGGGAGATCCAGGCCATGACCATTCTGGATATGGCATTTTCGGGCAAGTGGACCCGGAAAGAGCTGGAAAACCGTGTTAATATGTCGGGCGGTTTGATGGATCATCTGGGAACGGCGGATGTTATGGAGATCAAAGAACGGATCGCCAGAGGAGACAAATATGCCGCTCTTGTTTATGACGCCATGATCTATCAGATCGGAAAATACATTGGAATGATGGGCGCTGTTCTGCATGGTCAGGTAGATGCGGTGATTCTGACCGGCGGCATTTCCAGAGACGAATATCTGGTGTCAAAGATCCGTGAAATGTGCGGTTATCTGGCTAACATAGAAGTGATTGCCGGGGAATTTGAAATGGAGGCGCTGGCAGCCGGAGCCCTTCGTGTCCTGACGGGGGAAGAAGAAATCCGGGATTATACAGAGGATTTCACCTTTAAAGGGATCGAGGATCTGCTGCGGTAGTGAGGCAGGAGTTTTGTACTGCCATTGTGCTATGCTTATGTCGGAGCATATTCGGATGAACTCTGCCATTTACTTCTTCGGAAATACCCAGGAAGCCCGTGAGATTAGGAAGAAACTCCGCAGACTGGATAAATTCCCGGAGCTGGGGCACTGAGAAGGTGAGCTTTCTCCGCATTCTGCCTTGAAAAAATACGTTTCATACGTTAAAATAGTAAGCGGCGGTTAACCGAACTTTCGCCCATCATACAGTGATCCGGGTTCATCCGATGGACGGCTGTTGATGGGCTTTCTTTATGGATGTAGGTTAGAGGTTTCTAACAATCATCAAGGAAGGTCAATCTGATGAAATCTGACAGAAAAACCAGAAAGCTAATGATAGCTGGTATTATTGGATGCCTGCTGTATGTGATCGGCGACTTTTTATATGCTGCAACCGCCAGGGGACAGACGACCGAGACGATTGGATTGTTCACGAAGGTCGCCTACCTCGATATGGCGACATGGCGTATGTGGGCAAGCATTTTCTGCGGCTTTGCCGGGACGATTCTGTATTACATGGGTTTCCATCAGATGTATGGGCTTCTGAAGATCCATGTGACTGAACAAAAAAACCAGATCTGGGTAAAGCTGTTTCATGTGGCGTACATCATGGGAACTGTAGCATGGGCCTGGGTTCACGCCATGTTCATGACAAATGCGCTGATATTTAAGTTTGTGTATCAGGCCTATGGCGATATGCAGGAGGCGGCGGATATAGCAAACAGGGTCCTCTACGCCAATGCGCCGGGAATGCTGATTGCATATATCGTTTGCGATATTGGTCTGACCGTCACTATGATAGCAATGGTCTGGAAGAGAATTATCCCACTAAAAAGCATTGGCGCAAGAGTTCTTGCGACCCTCTGCAATCCGATTATGCTCTCCGGTGTTATTGGAAATCTTGTGGCTCTCTTCCCTTGGCCAGTAAACCAACTGGATCATGGAACAGAATCCTTCGGACATGCTCTTGTGTTGATACTTGGCCTGATCTTGCTTAGGGGCATGGTTAAGTCAGGAGAAGTGAGCTAAATGAGTCTTAGTGCAAAAGCAGCGGTTTCGGTGCTGCATTTTATAAAGCGATTAGGATTGTTCCCTAAACCTGGTGACATAGATTGTGAAATATCTAAGGCCAGAATATACAATCAAAAGAATCCGTACAAGGAACCCTCGGATCACAAGGCCTTGTACAGTACAGATCACATCAAGGGGTATCCGGTGCTTGTGATCAGGCAGAATGAGTCTTCCCCCAAAAAGGCACTTCTATTCCTGCACGGTGGCGGCAATAAGGATACCTGGAAGCCAGAGGTGTCCATAGCACGCAGGTATGGAAAACAAACCGGTGCGGATGTTTTTTACCCCATCTATCCACCCTTCACAGAAGCGCCTGTTGCAGTTACAATTGAGTTCATCTACGAGGTTTATAAGGCTGTTGAGAACAAATACGGTGCTGGAAATATTGCAGTGGTCGGCGGCTCATATGGAGGCTTTCTGGCAATGCAGCTCATTACATGGATAAACAGAAATGGAAATGCGGTGAATATGCCGCGCCTCCTGATCATGAATTCTCCTTTTGCTTTCCCCGAGACAAAGGAAGAGTGGGCGCTGGCCCGGGAGTATGAAAAAGCCGATCTGATGGTGCCCGAAGGCTCGTTCAGGCTCATGATGGATGGAGTGATGCGGGCTGATCCTCAAACGCCTGATTACGCCCTGTATCCTGACAAAATGGATTTCCATCGTGCTCCGGAGACGTATATTTTCTATGCGGAAGAAGCCTGTGCCTGCGTATCAGATGTGATCCAGAAGGCCTATAGGCGGGATGGTGCGGTGCTTCACATGCACAAGGAACCTGGCATGATGCATTGCTATGCCTGTGTCCCGGTGTTTCCTGAGAGTAAGAGGGATTTTAATAAACAGATTGAGCTGATCGCGATGATGGATTCATGAATTCAAAGGATTTCACGAGCTGAAAAAGACCAAAGGAAAAATGATATGAAGCCCATAACAAAGAATGAGATTAAGGATGCCCTATACCAGGTTGGATTGAAAGAAGGAAGTATTGTCATGGTACATACTTCTTTGGGTTCGATTGGCTATGTGTGCGGAGGGGCTCAGGCTGTCATTGAAACGCTGATGGAGATTGTCGGGACGGAGGGGACGATTATGATGCCGACCCAGTCCTGGAAGAATCTGGATCCGGAAGACGGGGTTCATTGGACCGTAGCGGAGGAGGACTGGCAGATTATCCGGGACAACTGGCCTGCCTATGATAAAAATCTGACTCCAACCAACTCCATGGGTGCTGTTGCAGAGATGTTCCGTTTATGGCCAGGTACAATCCGGAGTGACCATCCTGCAAGGTCTGTCAGTGCCTGGGGAAAATATGCTTCTTACCTGGCTTCTAATCATGATCTGTCCAATATCTTTGGCGATGGTTCTCCGGTCGGAAAACTATATGAGCTGGATGGTTCCGTTTTGATGATCGGCGTAGATTATGATAAAAATACATCCCTTCATTTGGCCGATGCAAGGGCGGAATATCCGGGAAAGCATAATTGCATGGAGCACAGCGCAATTATGGAAAATGGCCATCGCATTTGGAAAGAATATGAAACGCTCTTTGTAGACGGGGAAGATTTTAAGGAGATCGGTGCTGCTTTCGAAAAGGAACACGAAGTAAGACACGGAATGCTGGGCGGGGCAGAGCTCCGGTTTATGCGGCAGCGAGAACTGGTTGATTTCGCCGTCAAATGGATCGAAGAGAACCGGCATTGTTCTGCCACAGAATATAAAATATGAGAAAGAAGCTGCGAATGAGCACTGGGGAGTCTGGGAACTGAAATAAAAGAGATTCTTCAATAATACGGACAGTATAACAGGAACCATTTTTTAATGAGAACAAGAAATTACAAATACAGAAAAATAACCGGTGCAGTTCTGGCTGTGATGATCCTGATCCTGGCGATTCCTTTTAGCGGAAAAGCAGCCGAAGAAATCATGATTACCGTGCCGTTTTATTCTGCAGGCATGTGGGATATGAAGTGGGATTTTCCATATTCCGACGACTATTTTCTGGGATCGTCCGATGTTTTTTCCCGGGATCTCGCAAAAGCATCTCTGGGACTTACCATCTCTGCTTTCCGGGAAGAAGTAGCATCGGATATCCTCAATCAGTATGAGACCTATCTCGGTACAGCAGGATTTACCGATATTTATTCCTTCGGATATGACCAGCCAACTTCGACGGAAACCCTTTCCGGGGTAATCGCCTCTAAGAAGATCAATGATTTTACGCTCATTGCGGTATCGCCCTGCGGACAGGGATATGGAAAAGAGTGGGGATCGAATTTTTATCTGGGAGATGGAGAACGGCACGCAGGTTTTGATCATGGAGCACGGATCCTGGAGCAGGAAATCGATTCTTATCTCGAAGCGCATCATCTGTCCGGTAAGCTGAAGCTGTGGATTTCCAGTTTTTCCCGCGGATCGGCGGTGTCCAATCTGGCAGCGGCGGATCTGACCGAAAGCGGACAGTTTGAAGATGTTTACGCCTATTTATATGCGGTTCCGAGAACAACAAAAAAAGAGGTCGGCTATGTCAATATCATTAACATCTGCGGCGCCTTTGATCCGGTTACGCAGATTCCCCTGGAGAGCTGGGGTTATTTTCGAAATGGCTGGGATCTGTATCTGCCGGCAGCAGAAACGGATGCAGATTATGAATCGTTGATTAACCATGTCAATGATGTGACCATGACTGCAGCGCATGATTATTTCCGGAATAATCCGGAATGGAATTACCAGATCCATCTGATTCTGGAATTTCTGGGGGAGATGTTTCCGACGACAGAAGAATATGCCGAAAAGCTGCAGGAGGAGATCGTGTCGCTGTGGACGGAGGCCAATCCGGATCAGATTTTTCAGATTCTGAGTGCTGTCTTTACTTCCCTGGATGACCTGGATCTCCGGCAGGAATACTCCCGGGATGTCATTATATCCTACCTGCAGTATCTGGCCGCATTAAGAATGCAGGATACCAGAGGATCTTCGGAACAGCGGGATATTGCGTGGGCATCGGATCAGGGGATGGGAGCCAATCTGATGCGCGAGCATATGCCTTATATCTATCTGTCCTGGATATTCTCTGATCTTCCCGATGATCAGCTGTTCGAAGGAAGCTTCGCAACCCAGCGCCTTGCGATCATCGGAGATGTGGATGTCGAGATCTGGCAGGGGGATCAATTCCTGAACAGGATCGATCAGAACGGGAAGTGGACTGCCGGTGAGGATTATCGGTCGGTGTTTGCTGAGCGGAGTGGTCTGGAGACAATGGTTTTTCTCCCAGCCAATGATGATTTCCAGGTGCGGATAATTACCAGGAATCCAACCGGATTCAGTTTCCGTTCCGATACCTGCTATCTTCCTTCAACGTATGGCGCCTCCAATGGCTATCATGTGGTACTTGCCACTCCGGGAACCTATGAACTGGATTTCTTCAAGTACCAGGATGAACCGGGGGATTTATCGGCCCTGGAAGGAACAATTCTCAGCGACACGGTAAGTGACAGGGAGTATTCTCCCACGCTGACAATGCAGCTCCAGACAGAATCTGATCATCATCTGACGGTCACCACAATTCTGGCAGGAATGACCGGTTTTTCCCTTTTATTTCTGCTGTTTTTGCTGGTGTGTCTGATCATTGCAATTGTTCATGCAGTGAGAAAGAAAGTACATGGGCCTTACTCACCCCTGTATGTGATCATTCCTCACTGCCTGGTATTGCTTTTGTTCGTCTGGCTGACGATCTACTTTACAAAGACCCTGTACATGATCCGTTATGCAAGGATGGGATTTGCAGCCGCCAGTGGGCTTGTTCTGTTATTGCTGGCTCTTCGGGGCCTGATCCGGAACCGGAACCTGCCGAATGTTCTGATTACCATGGGTATGCTGGGAAGTTCCGCGCTGAACGTTCTCCTGTATCAGCCAAGTCAGATTGCAGGAGCAGGCACAGGGATCAATGTCCTGTATTGTGTCATCATGGCAGGACTGACAGCTCTTGCCTCATCCACCTTCTGGATCGGCAGGCGAAAGCATAAATAATTCATTTGCAGAAGATGACCTGGATGAGGATTTTTTCGCCGGATTACACAAAGGAACCGATACGACATGAAAACTATCCTGCTGACGGAATATGAAACCATCCGGCAGATTTACAATACCTATATGAAACAAGATTTCCCGGCCAGCGAGTTAAAACCTCTGGCCATGATCCGTAAGGCAAGAAAGCAGGGACGGTATGACTGCTATGGGATGTATGAAGGGGATGTACTGGCCGGATATGCTTTCTTTGTGAAGCTCCCTGCAGTGGGAAAATTCCATTATCTTCTGGATTACCTGGCAGTTGTAGACGGAAACCGGAACCGGGGATATGGATCACAGCTTCTTGAACAGCTTGCTAACCTGATATCGGATGCCTCCTCTATGATTGCCGAAGTGGAGGATCCGGATTATGCTCCGGACAGGAAGGAGAAACTGGAAAGGGAGCGGAGGCTCCGGGTTTATCTCCGGAATGGCTACCGGGAAACCGGTGTCACGGCCAGGGTCTTTGGCGTGGACTATCTCCTTCTGGAAGTCTTTGCGACAGGTCCCCATCCGGATGAGGAGATCCGGGGAATCTATTCGGAAATATACAAGGGCATGGTCCCTGCACCGATGTATCAGACATTTGTTAAGATCAGATCATAAAGGAGGCCAGATGTATATTGCAATGCCCTTTTTAATGACGAAGAACATTATTCCTGATTTTCGATCCTTTTGTGGGAAAATACACCTCGGCCATCCGCAATCCCGGCCTTCAGCAGATATGTGGAAGGTCGGGTATGGAGTTTACATGCTTTTTCTGAGATTACCTTCCGGATTTTTGATGTTTTGCCCGGAAAACGGAAGGCAGCATATGGAATTTATAGGCTTTTTCAGAATATACCTTCCGAATGATATTTCCCTGCATCGTCAGATCATTGTATTAGAAAACTATATGTAAAAGTGCAACCGTCATTTTCAAATTCTATCAATATAAAGTAATCAGGATTCATGCTCTGCATCTTTCTGAATGCATTTGGGGAGGGTCCGCAGGTTATGCGAACCCTCCCCAAATATTTATGGAGCATAGGGGGATCGAACCCCTGGCCTCCAGATTGCGAACCTGGCGCTCTCCCAGCTGAGCTAATACCCCAAAACAATAATTAGTATAATCTTTTTTTTGATTCTGTAAATAGTGAATTTGAAACAAATTGACAAATTCGTTGGAAAGCCAGGCTTTGAAATCCGTATATTAATGTTTTTGATGTACTGCTTTTATAACCGCATAAAAAGCTCCGTAAGCGACGCCGGCGACAGGCCATATGATCCAGGAACGGTCCCAGGAAGAGGAAATAAAACTCCAGGCAAGGTAAGCTGCAAGGACAATGCCTGCAGTCAGCTGTCTTGTGTAGATACTCCGGAATTTTTCTTTCCGGTTCTTTACCATCCCCTCGACACCATATAAAGTATCCAGAGCCTCTTTCTCCATATCTTACTCCCATGTACACTGGCTGGCTTTTAGAAAGTCTTTCACTTTCGCACCCTTCTCATATCCTTCCTGATAAAGTGCCAGAATCTTCGATTTATCTTTTTCCAGAGGATGCAGCTGCACGAATTCCGGATGGAGAATCAGAGCCTTTCCGGCTTCTTCCAGTTCCAGGCAGAGCTGCAGCTCCCGATTATAGAGATCGGCACCCTGCTTCAGTTTCCCGGAAATTGCCGGATACTTTTTCAGCTTCTCCGCCTGCCTTTCGAAGGATCTGCTGCTGCGCATGTGCGTTTTAGGAAGGGTAAGAATGATGACCAGCCGATCGCAGCCATCGGAAAGAGCCCGTTCCACCGGAAGCGGATCCGAGACATAGCCGTCAAAGTAGCGCCTTCCGTTATAAGGGTAGGGTTTACAGACCTCCGGCGTGCAGGAAGAGGCACAGATGGCCCGGTAATCATCCTGCTGCAGCAGGGACTTATCAAAATATACCGGCTCGGCGGTTTCCGAATCCGTGGCGACGATCTTGAATTGTGCAGGAGAGGCTTTCACAGCCTCAAAATCCAGAGGGCATTTTCCGTTACTGTTGCTTAAGGTACCGTAAATATAGTTCAGATCCACAAAGGAACCCCCGGTTTTCAGCCAGGCGAAGAGTCCGATGGAGCGGGAAGAAAAGTTGTATTTCGTATAAAATTCCAGGTTCCGGCCCTTTTGCTTAGCAATATAGGAAATGCAATTAGCGGCGCCGGCGGAAACACCAATGCAGTAATCGGCCATAATACCTTCCTCCAGAAGCCGATCAAAAACGCCATCTGCAAATACCGCCCGGTTCGCTCCTCCCACATCTATGATTCCCAGCATGTGTTCCTCCTGTCATGACACGCTTCTTTACGAAACATTTAAAGGTAACAGCAGGATCTGCGGATGAGATTGGAAGATCCTGCCAATGTCAATTCAGCCATTATTCCACAACAAGATAAACTGGAACGAAACTGGTAAAGGACTCTTGATAAAAACGGACCACAAATGTTATAAATAGGAAGATCAATCATAGGGGTATAGGATAAGGAGATTTACGATGGCATATGCAGATATCGTTTTTAAAGAAATGTGCCGTGATATTCTGGAAAACGGCTATGATACAAAGGGAGAGAAAGTCCGTCCCGTATGGACCGATACCGGGGAAAAGGCTTATACAATTAAGAGATTCGGGGTTGTCAACCGCTACGATCTGAAAAAGGAATTTCCGGCGCTGACCTTAAGGAAAACGCCCATTAAAAGCGCAACCGACGAGCTTCTGTGGATCTGGCAGAAAAAGTCCAACAACATTAAAGACCTGGCAAGCCATGTCTGGGACGAATGGGCGGATGAAAACGGTTCCATCGGAAGTGCTTACGGTTACCAAATCGGTCTGAAATATATTCATCACAAACTTCCTGAGGGCGGAGAAGATCTTTCCTCCTACCCGAGCGCGGAGACGGTGGAAAAAGACGGAAAGCTGTATGTGAAGCTGGATCAGACGGATGGGGTTCTCTATGACCTCAGAAACAACCCGTACAGCCGCCGGATCATGACCAATATTTATAATTTCTATGATCTGAGTGACATGCATCTTTATCCCTGCGCTTACTCCATGACATTCAATGTTACGAAGAACGATGAAACAGGGAAACTGGTATTGAACGGCATTCTGAACCAGCGCTCCCAGGATGTCCTTGCTGCAAATAACTGGAATGTGTGCCAGTACGCGGTACTGATCCATATGTTTGCACAGGTGTGCGATATGGAAGTCGGAGAGTTTGTTCATGTCATGGCGGACTGCCATATCTACGACAGACATGTGGACGCGATCCGGGAATTACTCTCCAGAGAACCATTTGAAGCTCCGAAGTTCCGACTAAATCCGGACATCAAAGACTTCTACCAATTTACCAAAGATGATGTGCGTCTGGATGATTATCAGACTGGTCCCCAGATCACAAATATCCCGATTGCAGTGTAAGGAGAGAAAATAATTGAAACTGATCGCAGCGATTGATGAGAACTGGAATATCGGAAAAGACGGCGGACTGCTGGTTCATATCCCGCAGGACATGAAGTTTTTCAGAGAAAAAACTCTGGGAAAAATTGTGGTAATGGGAAGGAAAACCCTGGAAAGCTTTCCCGGGAAAAAGCCTTTGAAGGGCCGTACGAACATTGTCCTTACGACGGACCGGGACTATCAGGCAGAAGGACCGGTTACCCTGGTCCACAGTGTGGAAGAACTGATCGGCGTTTTATCTGATTATGAGCAGAATGATATTTTTGTGATCGGAGGCGGGAGCATTTACCGACAGCTCCTTCCGTTCTGTGACACCGCATATATCACAAAAGTCCATGTGTGCTGTGAGGCGGATACCACCTTCCCAAACCTCGATGAAGCCCCGGACTGGAAATTACGATATATCAGAAAAGGCGGGATCCATGAAGGCATGGAGTATCAGTTCTGCACCTATCTGCGCAGGCGATCTTCAAGCCAATATAGGATATAGGATTAACCTATAACTAGCTAATGATCAAATGTATTGGATTTTTTCGAAGGAATTGGGTATAAATGCAGTACAGCTATAGATACCACGGAAAAATCTGCAATCAGCAATTCATTTCATCCGCGGGTATAACATTGGAAATTTCCGGTAGAAAGGAGCCAGGATGAAAGAGATCATGTTTCTGAACCATCGATGTCGAATGCCTCTCGGAGGCTTACAGAACAGATAGAAATCACATGGATGGATAAAATCAGAAAGGACAAAATAGAGATGAAGAGAAATATATGGAAAAAACTTGGAACTATCGGACTGGCCGCAGTGACTGCAGCCGGACTTCTTGCAGGAACAGCCTTTGCGGAAGAGGCAAATACCATTTATCGCTCCCTGGAGGAAATTAAAGAATCCGGAACCATTAATATCGGAGTGTTCTCCGACAAATCTCCCTTCGGATATGTGGATGAATACGGCGAATATCAGGGATACGATGTATACCTGGCAGAACGGATCGGACAGGATCTGGGTGTAGAGATCAATTATGTATCCACAGAGGCAGCCAGCAGAATCGAGTATCTGGAGACCGGAAAAGTGGATATTATCCTGGCCAACTTTACGGTTACGGAAGAACGCGCGGAAGTTGTGGATTTCGCGCTTCCATACATGAATGTGGCATTGGGAGTTGTTTCCCACGATGACAATGTGGTTACCGATCTTTCGCAGATCAGCGCAGACGATCAGATCATTGTTATATCCGGAACCACAGCGGAGACCTATCTGGTGAAGAACAATCCGGAGATTACCTTGCAGCGTTTTGACACCTATGCGGCAGCCAAGAGTGCTTTTGAAAACGGAACCGGTATCGCGTGGGCCAATGACAACACCGAAGTAATTGCTTTTGCCATTGAAAATGAAGGTTATACCGTAGGAATTGATTCCCTGGGCAGTGCCGATACCATCGCACCTGCGGTCAGCAAGGGCAATGAGTCTCTTCTGAACTGGCTGAATGACGAAATCGTTGCATTGGGTGAGGAGAACTTCTTCCATGCAGACTATGAAGCAACTCTGGTAGATACCTACGGAACCGACTATGAGGATACCCTTGTGGTAGAAGGCGGCGTTGTGGCAGCAGCAGAGCCGGCAGAACCGGCAGAGCCTAAGGGAACCATCTCGGTAGCAGCATCTCCCACACCTCATGCGGAGATTCTTGCGGAAGCAGCCAAAATCCTTGCCGACGAAGGCTGGGAACTGGAGATCATTGAATTCGAAGATTATGTGCAGCCTAACCTGGTGGTAGACAGCGGCGAGATTGACGCCAACTATTTCCAGCACATTCCGTATTTGGAGAATTTCAACGCAGAGAACGGCACCGAGCTGGTAAATGCAGGCGGTATCCACTATGAGCCTCTCGGACTCTATGTCGGGACCAAATCCTCCCTGGATGAACTGGCAAGCGGCGATACCATCGCAGTTCCCAATGATGTTACAAACGAAGCAAGAGCCCTGCAGCTTCTGGCAGACAACGGACTGATCACACTGAAGGAAGGTGTCGGACTGGAAGCCACGGTTCTGGATATTGTGGATAACCCGCAGGATCTGAAGATTCAGGAACTGGAAGCAGCCCAGGTATCCAGAGTTGCAGATGAGGTAGCTTTCCTGGTTGTGAACGGAAACTATGCTCTGGAAGCCGGATTTACCGCAGAGGATGCCATCGCATTTGAATCTTCTGAATCCGAAGCAGCTCAGACCTTTGTAAATGTCATCGCAGTAAAAGCCGGAAATGAAAACGCAGAGGGAATTGTTGCTCTGGTAAATGCGCTAAAATCCGATGCGATCAAGGATTTCATTAACGAAACCTATGCCGGATCCGTAATTCCCTTTGAAGGATAAGCCGGTACAAGATCCATAAAACCCCTCCTTTAGACAAACAAATTATCATATACACTTTTCACTATTGCCAAAACAGATATCCTCAGGCAGAATCTGCCTGGGGATATCCATGTGATTAGAGGACAATTTGAAGCAGGAGTCAATAAGCATGGCAATTATAGAAGTAGAACATTTATATAAAACCTATCAGAGTAAGACCGGTGAAGTACAGGCGCTGCAGGATATCAATCTTTCCATTGAGGAAGGGGAAATCTTCGGCGTCATCGGTCTTTCCGGAGCAGGAAAAAGCACCTTTGTCCGGTGCCTGAATCTGCTGGAACGGCCAAACTCCGGGAAGGTATTGATCGACGGCAGGGATCTGCTGGAACTTTCGGAACGGGAACTGAGTCTGGAACGCCGGCATATCGGAATGATCTTTCAGCATTTTCATCTGCTGATGCAGCGCAGCGTCCTGCGTAATGTCTGTTATCCTATGGAGATACGCAAGGTGGAGAAAAAAGAAGCCCGGCAGAAAGCCCTGGAATATCTTCGGACCGTGGGACTTGAGGATAAGGCCCGTGCGTATCCCGTGCAGCTCTCCGGCGGGCAGAAACAACGGGTGGCCATTGCCAGAGCGCTGGCCTGCGAACCCAGGATTATTCTGTGTGATGAGGCCACCAGCGCGCTGGATCCGCAGACAACCCGGACCATTCTGGCCCTGTTAAAAGAAATCAATCAGTTATACGGGATCACGATTGTCATCATTACCCATGAAATGCGGGTTGTGGAAGAAATCTGTACCCGCGTGGCAGTACTGGATCAGGGACGGCTTGCGGAAATGGGAACAGTGAAAGAAGTATTTGAAAATCCGAAAACACCGGCGGCCAGAAGACTTCTGTTTACGAAAGACGATGACTGGGGAGAAGCCGATAAAGAGGAGGTAGAACATGGCATTTTCTGATATTGTATCCATGCTCTGGGGAGGAACCGGCGAAACCCTGTGGATGGTCCTTGCATCCACCGCGATTGGTTATCTGGGCGGGCTTCCGCTGGGCGTCCTGCTGACAATCACAGATACAGACGGGATCAGTGCCCATCCGGTGTTATACAAGATTTTAGATCTGATCGTAAATATTACCAGAAGTATTCCGTTCCTGATCCTGCTGATCCTGATCCAGCCATTTACCAAGCTGGTGGTTGGGAAAAGCTATGGAACCACGGCAACGATTGTGCCATTGACCGTAGCTGCCATTCCTTTTATCGCCCGTATGGTGGAGAGTTCTCTGAAAGAAGTGGATAAGGGTGTGATTGAGGCAGCCCGCAGCATGGGCTCCGGTAAGATGGCCGTTATCCTGAAAGTCCTGATTCCGGAGGCAAGGATCTCCCTGCTGGTGGGCGTTACGATTGCATTGGGAACGATTCTGGGATATTCTGCAATGTCCGGAGTTGTAGGTGGCGGCGGATTGGGAGATATCGCAATCCGATACGGCTATTACCGATATGAGACGGAAATCATGATTATCACCGTAGTCGTTCTGGTGATCCTGATGCAGCTGTTCCAGTGGGCTGGCAATCTCCTGGCCAAGAAACTGGACCGCAGGAGAGGCTAGAGGCAAAATCAGCCCGTCTGTATTTGCAGTGTACTATGCACCGGAGTATCCGCACTCTGACTGATCTGTACCGGGCGCTTTCGACCTTCTGCGTACCTTGTACAGATAGAAATTAGCTATAACTGGATATTGGATTCTGGTATTTGTCAATAATGCTGCGTAGTTATAAAGTAAACGCAGCATTATTTTTTTTGTTTCTTTACCGGGAAGAATCAGTAGTTATGGATGTGTTTTTCGAGTATTTTGAGGCTCATGGACAAGACTATATCGGGCTTTTGCTGGGCCATATCAGGATCAGCCTGCTTTCCGTATTGATTGCTCTTCTGATTGGAACAGGGATTGGCATATTGGTTTATAAACATCCGATTGCCAGGGCAGTCTCGGAACGGGCATTTGGAATCCTGCGGATTATCCCGTCTCTGGCGGTTCTGATCATTCTGATTCCAATCATGGGAACCGGCGTAAAGCCCAGCGTTGTGGCTCTGGTGATATTGGCAGTTCCGCCAATTCTGATCAATACGGTTCAGGCCTTTCAGGGATTGCCGCAGTCAATGATCGAGGCGGCGACCGGGATGGGGATGAGTCCTTTGCAGACCTTCTTTAAGGTGAAACTGCCTCTGGCATTTCCCCTGATGTATGCAGGGATCCGGACCGCGGCAATTGAGGTAATTGCGTCGGCGACCCTGGCTTCCTATATCGGGGCAGGCGGACTGGGAGATCTGATTTTTACAGGGCTGGCCCTCTTAAGATATCATCTGCTGATTATAGGCGGAGGCTCGGTAGCCATATTATCTTTGCTGACCGGATTTGTACTGGACAGAATATTTCGCCGGATGACCAGATATCAAAGAGCCTGAAAAACAAACAAAACAAGACAGGAGGCATCATGAAAAACAGAATCAGAAAAGCAGCAAAAGGAATCATCATCTTAACATTAAGCATATCTGTCCTGATCGGGAGCGCACTGAGCACGCAGGCGGCAGACAAGATCCGCGTTGCATCCAAGGACTTTACAGAAAATGAGATTGTAGCAGAAGTTTACGCACTGGCGCTGGAGGACGCGGGGCTCGCAGTGGAACGCATCTTTGATGTGGGATCCTCAGTGATCCATACATCCCTGATCAGTAATGAAATTGATATTTATCCCGAATATACAGGCACCGGGCTGATTTCCATTCTGGGCCTTGACCCCATTACAGATCCCCAGGAAGTATATGACACGGTCAAAGATGCCTATGAAGAACAGTTTCAGGTGACATGGCTGGATTATTCCTCAGCCAATGACGGCCAGGGACTGGTGATCCGCACTGCAGCAGCCGAAGAATACGGCATTGTTACCATCAGCGATCTGCAAAAGTATGCAACAAAGCTGCGGTTTGCTTCCCAGGGAGAATTCGACGAACGGGCAGATGGAATTCCGGCTCTGGAAGCACTGTACGGGCCGTTTGACTGGAAGAGCAGCAAGGTATATGACAACTCTCTGAAATACCAGGTGCTGGCAAGCGATGAAGCGGACGTAAGTCCTGCCTATACAACCGAAGGACGGCTGACGGAAGAACAGTTTACCCTTCTGGAGGATGATAAACAGGTATGGCCGCCCTACAATCTGGCTCCGGTTGTAAGAGACGAAGTTCTGGAGGCAAATCCGGAAATCGCGGAGATCCTGAATGCCGTCAGCGCTGCTTTCACCACAGAAAACATCACGGCCCTGAATGCGCAGGTTGATATTGAAGGAGAGGAATTTACAGACGTTGCAAGAGCTTTTTACGAAGAGACCGTAAAATCATCCAAATGACAGCAGTTGAATTAAAAAACGTAAATAAGCAATTTCCCGGAATGAGTTATAAGGCGCTGGACAATGTCAGTGTAACGATCGAGGAGGGTGAGTTTATCACCATCCTCGGTTCTTCCGGCTGTGGAAAAACCACGTTGATCAAGACCATTAACCGGCTGTACGAACCGGATTCCGGCGATATCTTTCTCTATGGGAAAAATATCAGAGACACCAATCCGGTGGAGCTTCGCAGGAGCATCGGCTATGTCATTCAGCAGATTGGACTGTTTCCCCATATGACCGTGCGGGATAATATTGCGACTATCCCGAAGCTGCTGAAATGGGACAAGGCAAAAACGGATGAGCAGGTGGATCGTCTTCTTTCCCTGGTTCAGCTGGATCCTGCAGAATTCCGGAACCGCTATCCATCCCAGCTCTCCGGAGGACAGCAGCAAAGAATCGGGCTGGCCCGGGCATTGATTGCAGATCCGAAGGTAATGCTTTTGGATGAGCCCTTTGGGGCAATTGACGCCATTAACAGGGAAAAGCTGCAGAATGAGCTGAAAAAGATTCATGCCGAATCCCACAAAACCTATCTGTTTGTCACCCATGATATCCGGGAGGCGTTTAAGCTGGGAACAAAAATCATCATTATGAATCAGGGAAAAATTCTTCAGTATGCCACGGCACAGGAAATTATCTGCAAACCGGCTGACCGGTTTGTGAAGGAACTGATTCAGACAACCACAGATGTATCCAAAGATTATGTTTCCGGAGGAGAGGGGATCTGAGCCATGTTTTCCTATTTCGCAAAGCATGCGGATATGCTGCTGGGAGCCTTTGCAGAACATCTGCTGATTGTTTTTGAAACCTTATTTCTTTCGGTCATTCTGGCTGCCGTGATTTCCTATTTCTTATTGAAATCGGAAAAGGCCACCAATATGGTCATACAGATATTCAGCGCAGTGTATTCCATCCCATCCATGGCGCTGTTTGCCATGCTGATCCCGCTTCTGGGATTGGGAAATGCCACCGCGATCCCGGTGCTGGTTGCGTACAATCAATACCTGTTGATCCGGAATATTATGTCCGGCATGCAGCAGGTGGATAAAAGCATGCTGGAAGCCGGGACCGGAATGGGAATGAGCCACTGGCAGCTGGTGACCAGAGTGCAGCTGCCGCTGGCGATGCCGTCGATTGTTGCGGGCATCCGCCTTTCGATTGTGTCCACCACCGGCATTGCGGTCATTGCTGCCAGCATTAATGCCGGGGGCCTGGGAAAGATCCTGCTGTCAGGCCTCAGAACCATGAATGTGAATAAGATCCTTTGGGGAACAATTTTGAGTGTCATCATTGCATTAATCGCGGACGTTGGCCTGAGACAGCTGGAGAAGCGGATCCGGCGCTGAAGAACAGGCGCTGGGGAGAAGGCGTTAACGGGAAGGAGAACCCTATGCAGGGAGCAGAAAAAGGGGATTGTCTGGAGCGGATTGTGCGGAATTTTGAAATTCCGGATGCGGCCAGGGATTTTGTCGATTTCTTTTTCGATGAGAAAGAGCAGAAACTGATTGCGGAATACGGAGGAAAACGGATCACCGAAGCGGATTTTCCGGCTCCGTTTCTGGAACTGGAATACCATCGCGGCGTTCTTTCCAAAACAGATGAAAGGGGAAAGGAGTTTGTCCTGAATCATTTTTACGGATTTCTGGATGTATTCTGCGTGAGCCGTCCTGAGTATGGACAGTTATCTCCTGCGCAAAAGACAGCATTGGACGACTGGTATTTTGATGCGTATTTCGATTCCCTGGATAAGACGCAGCAATGTCCGACCCCGGACCGGGTGATCCCTCTGGAGGAGCTGCTTGCGGAGATCGACGCGGATCCAAGGCCCTTGTATCTGAATTATTGTGACTGCAGATCATTGACAGGAAACTGCGGATTTCCGGTGCGTACCTGTATCACATACAAAAACGGCATCAACAGCTTCGTCGACCGGGGGCTCGCGGAGCCAATTGACAAGGAAACGGCGAAGGAGATTCTGCGGGACCTGGATAAAGAAGGTCTGATGCATACTACGATGGGGCAGAGCATCTGCAACTGCTGTAACGATTGCTGTTATCTGTTCCGCAGTCAGAGAAGGCTGCAAAGTTACGGTACATGGCCGATTTCCAAATACAGAATCCATATGGATGAGGACCAGTGTATCGGATGTTCCAGGTGTGTGACCAGGTGCCGGCTGGGCGTGTTCCGGCGGAACCGGGAGCAGGGGATTTCCATGGACCGCAGCAAATGCGTCGGCTGCGGCATCTGTGTCAGTACGTGTCCTGCAAATGCGTTAAAGCTTGTGGAGCGTAACGGGGAATCAGAAGAGATCAGAGGATAACGCAATGAGCTATAAAGCATATAACAATGAGAATCTGGGATTTACAACAAGACAGCTCCATGCAGGGTATAATCCGGCGGAGCATTACCGATCCAAGGCAGTTCCCGTTTATCAGACAGCGGTATTTGAACTGGGGGATTATGAACGCTGTCTGAGGCTGTTTGAATACGCGGAGGAAGGCCATTCCTATGTGCGTTTTTCCAATCCGACCAATCAGGTGCTGGAAAAGAGGATTTCATCTCTGGAAGGAGGCAGCGCGGCAGTGACCTTCAGCTCCGGGATGGCGGCAATCTCCAGTACTTTATTGAATCTTGCCCATCAGGGGGATGAAATCATCGCTGTGAAAACGCTGTACGGAGGCAGCACCACGTTGTTTCAGTCCCTGTTTCCTTCTTATGGAATCACCACCCGGTTTGTGGAAGACGAGAACGACATTGAATCCTACCGGAAACTGATCACAGACCGCACCAAAGCCATCTATCTGGAATGTATCGGAAATCCCAGAATTAATATCATCGATATCGGGGAGGTTTCCAGACTGGCCCATGCCTATGGCATTCCGGTGGTCATAGATAATACCTTCGCGACGCCGTATTTGTTCCGGCCCTTTGAACATGGGGCGGATATCGCCTGCTATTCTGCAACCAAATATCTTTCCGGACATGGAACCGTGATCGCGGGGATTGCAGTGGAAAAGGGCGATTTCCCCTGGCTGAACGGCAGGTTCCCGGAATTTGACAGCTTTTACAAGGAAAATGTGGATCTGATCGGAGCAGAGGTGCTTCAGCGTGAAATGTTTACGAAGCGTCTTCGTATGCGGTATCTGACCGATCTGGGAGGGCATATGAGTCCGCAGACTGCTTTCTATGTGCTGCAGGGAATGGAAACGCTGTCTCTCAGAATGGAACGCCATGTGAAGAATGCGCAGGCTGTCGCAGAGTTTCTTTCCGGACATCCCAGGGTGCTGGAGGTGTCCTATCCGGGACTTTCCTCCAGTCCGTATCATGCACTGGCAGAAAAATACTTTCCGAAAGGGCCGGGTGCCATGATGGCGGTCCGGATCCGGGGAGGGCAGCCGGCAGCTCTGAAGGTTCTGGAGCGGGTGGAAATCTTTGATTATATGGTAAATGTCGGGGACGCTAAATCACTGATCGTACATCCTGCGTCCTCCACTCATTTTGGCCATACCCGGGAGGAGCAGCAGGCAGCCGGCGTCTATGAAGACACCCTGCGGCTGTCGATTGGGATAGAAGATGCAGAGGATCTGATCGCGGACCTGGAGCAGGCTCTGAAGTAAACGCAAATGTCCCCGGCCATCCTGACGGGGGGCCGGGGACACCTGTTTGTTTAGCAGCCTGACATTTCAGCCTTCGGTCATTCCTTCGGTTCCACCATGATGATGCCGCTGTCAAGCACGGTAACGGTGCCATTCACCACAGAAGTTTCGTCTGTGTTCAGAACGGAGAGATAGCTGGTTTCGGTCACATTCCAGACGGAACCATTTGCGACCATGATGACGCTGCTTCCCCCTCCGGAGCAGCCCAGGCTGTCACCGAAGTTCCAATCATGGCCAGGGCAAGCAGAACTGCAAGCATACCTGTTAATTTCTTTTTCATTCCAACCTCCATTTTCCAAACTTCGCCCGAATCCGCATCTGGATGCGGATCTGTTTTTCAGCAAAACCATTTTATGACGGCAAATCGGAATTATTCCATGCAATATCTGACACAATTATTTGTATTTTCCATCACAGGAATCAATGAAAAAGACACCTTAGGGAGGCCTGATCTTCTTTGGGGAACATCTCCAGAAATCTGCGGATGTTCTGATTGGGATTCTCTTTTACCCAGACGGCGTAAAGGGTGGTGTATTCCGAAAATTCGGGGACATTCAGGGCCTTGCTGTAGTTCTGGGTATCTTTGACTACGATTTCGGGCCAGATTGAGATCCCCTGATTTGTCGAGAGATTCAGGGTAATGGTCTCCAGATTGTCCACATAGATAATGCTTTTAAAATAAGCTTCTACAGAAGAATGAATCTTTTTGAGCCAGGGCGTCATGGGAGATCTTGCGATGAGCAGCGTTTCATTCCGGAAATCCTTCAGCCGAAGGCTCCCTTTCTGCGCAATGGCGGCATCGGCGCCGCTCACCAGACACATTTTTTCTCTTGATATCACGCGGTAGTCCAAGGAGGGAATGCTGGTGATTTCTGGACTCCAAAACAGAATGCCGATGTCGGCGTCATTTTGTTCCACCACGCTCAGTTCCATACCGCTTACGACCTGGCGGATATTACAGGTGATGTCCGGATACTGCTCCCGGAATTTCTGATAGGCCGTCCGGAGGATCTGGGAATACATGGGAGAGCAGATAATATCCAGATGGTTGCTGTTGGCTTCGGAATACATGGAAAGTCTGCGTTCGATGGAGATCATGTCGGCAATCCATCGTTTGCCCTCTGCAAATAACACTTCTCCTGCCTTTGTCAGTCTGACATGGTGCTTGTCCCGGTCGATCAGCTTTACCCCCAGCTCTGATTCCAGCAGGGCGACATGCCGGGAAAGGGTGGGCTGGGTCGAGAACAGCCCTTCCGCGGCCTTGGTAAAACTGCCGGTGTCGGCAATGGCGAGAAAACTTTTCAGATGTGTAATATCCATAATGAGATAGAATCCGCTGCGGTTATTCAAAAAACGGATAACCGGCGTAAAAAGTGAATTTCCAATTTGTATTTCCGGAAATTATTATATAAGAAAGCGTTTTTGTTGGCAATGAAACCGGAATAGGAGAGGAAACAATCATGAAAAATGGAGTGTACAATGCGGTCGAACAGGCGATTGTGGATGAAGTAAATAATATCATAAGTCCTGCGACAGCCGCGAATAAGACCGTGAACGTCCCGGTCGCGACGCAGGATGCGATCCGGAATTTTACAGAATGGGTGGATCCGTGGAACCCCCTGTTCAAAGACGGAACGATTGCGCCGCCCCATTTTCTGGAATCGGTCAATTCGCTTACCGTATGGCCGCCCCATCCGGCGGAAGGCTTTCTGGATCATGATTATGCGGGGGATTACTTTGAGTATGACAGGCCCATCCGGGCGGGGGATTCCTTCACTGTCAGCCGCTCAAGAAATATCATTGAGGATATTTCGGAACAGGTGGGGGACGGTCTGAGGCATTTCGCATTCTGTAATAATTTTTGCGATGTTTTTGATGCCGCAGGCAGGAGAGTCGGACGTTCGGAAACGTTGGTGGGACTTACCCTGCGTCCTCAGCCCAATGTTCCGGATCCGGATCAATTCCCCTATTCCGATCATATTTATACGCCGGAAGAGTGGGAGTACATTAACAGCATCATTGATGGGGAGCAGATCCGGGGACAGAAGCCCCGCTATTGGGAGGACGTGCGGCTGGGCGAAAAGATCACGCCCGTGACTATCGGCCCGACAACCATCTGGGATATGGTGGCCTTCTGCGCAGCAAGACACGAGATCCCCTTCCATCCCTCCCGGTTTTTCCGGAGTCTGCCCGGCGGCGGAGGACTGATTGAGGATGAGATCACCCACAACACCTTCGTTCCGCTTTGCTGGCATTTCAGCGCCGAAAGATCCAGGCTGGTGGGAAACGCGCGGCCCTTTAACTTTGGCGGTTCCGGAGCGAACCAGATGCTGCGTCTGGCAACCAACTGGTGCGGGGATGACGGTCAGGTACGGGTATTGAACTGGAGGCACGTCACCAGAACGCATCATGGCGACTGCACTATCGGATATGGCAGGGTTGTCAGAAAATATAAACGGGGGGACGAATACTGTGTGGATATCCAGGTGTTCCTGCTGAACGAATGCAGGGGAAATCTTTCGGAAACCGCAGTGATCACCGTGGCCCTCCCCACCCGGGCATCGGCGCAGGAACTGGAAAAAGGATTCGGAGAAATGGATATCAATCAGGGCTTTCAGGCTGGAGATAAGGTGCGAATCAGCGGCCTTCCTGAGTATGTATTCCCAACGGGCTATCCGCTGGCCGGCGCCGAGGGAATCGTACAGTACCGCTTCCAGTGGCAGGCGGCGGACTTCCATCCCTTCGGAGGGTATACCAGCCTGAAGATCACGAAGCACGACAAGCCCCTTTCCATGGGGAATGTGGTCGCTGTCCCGACAGATCTTCTGGAGAAGATCTGAATCCGGATCGAAGACCGGAACCCGGATAAAAGACCTGGATTCCTGAAAGATGAATTGGAGGATGATTATGGAATTTTCAGAAGCAAAAAGACTGCTGGATCCGGCGCCGATGATGCTGGAAACCGGTGTGGAGAGAACCCAAAACGGAGGGCTCCATGTAGCCATGCAGTTTCTTATGGAGCATTGCACCGCGGACATGCTGGACTACTGGTTCGGCGCGGCCCCGGACACCCTGATGTATCAGTTGTGGCATCCCGGCGCACACATTTCCTCCGAATGGAAGGAATTTACCCCGGATCATGTCCCGGGAAAAGTCCACGGCTCGACCCATTACAGTACAGAGGATGTGGGAATGGGCGCTTCGGACGCGACCCTTTCGTTCATTGATCCGGCAGAGATCCTCGGGAAGGAAGCCCTCGACGAAGCGAAACGGGCAGGCGGCGCGGATGTGGTTCTGTATGCGTCCTGCGGCATGGAACCCCGGGAAAACCTGCGAAGGGACGAAAAGGGACGGGTGATCGGAGATCATCAGTTTATCATTGGACGGGATACCCCCTTCGGGCTGGCGGTGCGCCTGCATTTCTGGCTGGGCAGCGATGTGCCGCTGCCGAAGGAAGAGGTGGAAAAAATGTTCCCTGCAGAGCTGGGCCTGGGAATCATGAACCACGGTCTGAACGAGTTCCATATTCTGGGCAAAGTCATTCCCTCCTTCTATCTGAAGGACCGCTGGAGTGACCTTGGAGCGCCGGAACCCTTCGGCAAATCGAACGACAGCGCCAAAGCGCATCCCCGCACATTCGCCTGACGCATCGCAGGCGTGAAGAACCACTGAGGCGAATTTAGGCATTTTCGGCGGTTTGTCTATAGATATCCAGACTCTGAAAAAGTAAAATAGAATATCAGAATCTTTTCAGGGAAGGTGGATATTGCATGCAGTCTTACACGAAAAATGCCATCCGGGAAACATTCCTTCAATTGCTGGAGCAAAAGCCGCTGCATCAGATCACAGTAAAGATGGTGGTGGAGAAGTGCGGCATCAACAGGAATTCCTTCTATTATCATTACCAGGATCTGCCGGATCTTGTGGAAGATATCGTGATGAGAGAGGCGGACCGGATCATTGCGGAGAATCCGTTGGTACTGTCTGACAGCAGTGCTCTGAATGCGATTGCAAAGTTTATTTCGGACAAGCGCCGGGCAATCCTTCATATCTATAATTCCGTGAACCGGGACATTTTCGAACGGTATCTGTGGAAGGTTTGCGATTATGTGGTATCTTCGTATGAAAACCATTTTCTGGAAGGCAAGCCGGTCAGCGAGTTTGACCGGGGTATACTGAAAAGAACCTTCAAATGCTTCTGCTTTGGCGTGGCGATTGAATGGCTGGACAGCGATATGGAACCGGATGTTCAGAAAGAGATCGATCGTTTCTGCAGTCTGTATCAGGGATTGCTGGATGAAATGATCAATCGCTGCATACAGAAATAATTATTTCCCTGTCATTCAGGCAAAAAGCCTCCTGTGTTTAAAATACAGACACAGGAGGCTTTTTGCCTGTTTTATTGCATATGCAGGTATGTTATGAAAAAAACAGGAAGCATGGGAAGGAGCTCAAAAAAGACATGAAAAAGAATACGGCGGGAATCGTAAAGACCGCAAAAATCGGTTATTTTATCTTATCCGCAGCATTATGCGTTATGGGAATCCTCTTTATCCTGTGGCCTGCCAGTGCGGCGGCGGTGACAGGAATCATTCTCGGAGCTGTCATAACCGCATTCGGAATCATCCGGATCATTGGCTATTTTTCCAGAGACCTGTTCCGGCTGGCATTCCAGTATGATCTGGAACTGGGCATTCTGTGTATGATTTTTGGAATCCTGATGATGACAAAAACCGAGGAATCCTTAAGCCTGGTATTTGTCCTTTCCGGGATCCTGGCAATTACGGATTCGTTGTTTAAAATCCGCATCTGCATGGATGCAAAAAAGTTCGGAATCTCTCTTTGGTGGATGCTTCTGATGACAGCCATACTGACAGGAGCGGCGGGGGTTGTTCTTGCAGTTTATCCATGGACCAGCGTAAAAGTGGTTACCGTCATCCTGGGGATCAGTCTTCTGGCAGAAGGAATTCTGAATATTTTTGTAGCAGCGAAAACCGTCAATACCTCTGCAGGCAACTTCACCGATCCCCTTGATGTGGAATTTTCGGAAAGACTATGAGCGTTGAAGCAGGTAAAAAGCAGCTATTGGGAACTGGAGATATTGAAGAATAGATAACAATACGGCAGATTCAAGAGCAGGAACTGCCTGAGTATATCAATTTCAGACAGGAGGTATCGTTCTGCTATGACAGTGAACTGTGTAATTGGATGAGCGCAACCGTGGAAACCCTGGACGAGCGGATCATTCCTTACATAAAGAAAATCTGTCAGAGAGATCCGTTTACCGGAAAGGTCGTCACGGGCGGTATTGTTACCGTAAAAGACTCCAGCTGGCTGCTAAGCTGGACTATTAACCGTCAGCCCCAGTTCCGGAATCAGCCAAAGGATCATTGCCTGGTATGGCTTTATACCCTCTTTAATGACCGGCCGGGAGATTTTGTAAGGAAGCCCATGCGGGAGTGTACCGGCAAAGAGATCTGCATGGAGTGGCTGTATCATATCGGAGTCCCGGAAAATGAGATCGAAAATATGGCAGCCAACAGTGCCAATACGGTACCGGTCATGATGCCCTATATGTATGCCCGGGATGGGGAACTGGAGTATGCGGACAATCCCAGAACGAGATAACGATGATAATTCTGATCCTGATTTTTCTTATACTTCTGTATCTTGCGTTGTGTGTGGCGATTCCGCCGGTGATTGGGAAAAGCCGGTACCGGAAAGTACAGGATACACAGCAGATCAGCGATTCCACCAGACAGGCCGGTGAGCGGGTACGCTGTCTGGAAACCAATCAGGAAGCACTGGTCTGGTGGCTGCGGGTGATTGCAGCGGCGGAACATACACTGGTAATGAGCAACCATGATTTTCGGACGAACCACAGTGGAAAGGATCTGTTGGCAGGGTTGCTGCATGCAGCGGATCGGGGCGTAAAAGTATCTCTTTTGGTGGACGGCCTGATGAATGGCACCAAAATGAAATGGAATGTATATTTTCGTGCGCTGGCCAGTCATCCAAACGTCGAGATCAAAATTTATAATCAGGTCCGGCTGGTCTGCTTCTGGAGAATGAATTACCGGATGCATGATAAATACATCCTTGCGGACGATCACCTGTACATACTTGGAGGCCGCAATGCCAATGATCTGTTTCTGGGGAATTATCAGGCCCGGCAGAACACAGACCGGGATATTCTGGTTTATGAAACAGCGCCTGAAGGCTCCACCTCCCTGAAAGAACTTCGGGCGTATTTTGAAAAGATCTGGCAGCTGCCCTGCTGCCGTCTTTTCATGCCTGGAAAAATCGGACAGAAAAACCTTCGTAACAGGGGTGCATTGCACCAGCGGTACCAGGACCTTGAAAAGCGGTATGCAATTTCTGGATACTGTCATTGGGAGGAACATACTTGCCTTGTGGATCGTATTTCGTTACTGACGAATCCCGTGAAAAATTGTAATAAAGAACCGATTCTGTGGAATACGCTTTGTGCACAGATGCAGAAAGGATCTGATGTCCTGATCCAGACACCTTATTTGATCTGCAGCAAAAACATGTATCAGGATCTCCGGAATCTGACAGCGCAGGGCATCCATATCCGGGTATTAACAAATGCGGTCAGTAACGGAGCAAACTATTTTGGGTGCTCGGATTATCTGAATCAGAAAACGAAGATTCAGCAGACAGGGGTTACCGTAGCAGAATATAACGGCAGACATTCTCTTCACACGAAAACATTTCTGATTGATGGAAGAATCTGCATCAGCGGATCATTTAATTTGGATATGCGCAGTGCTTATCTGGATACAGAGCTTATGTTGCTGATTGAGAGCACGGAATTTGTGAAACAACTGGAAGAAATGTTTGAGAAAATCGAAAGTGACTCTATACAAGCCTTGAGAAAGCCTTTGTCATTTCATAAGAAATGCCTGTTTGCATTCCTGCGTCTTCTAGATTGGCAATTTCATTATCTGTTATAGTTTATTAAAGGAATACATGCTGCAGCAGTTATTTCCACAAAACAGAATCCTTCCAGATATCCTTTCCCTGTTTCTGAAGCGCGGTTTTAGCACCATGTCTGGTCTTGGGGATTGCGCGATCTCTCCACCATTCATGGAATTTCATCGGATTCATTTGCCCGCCTAATGGGAAATGTGCAGAGGCAGCCTCATTTCTCCGAACATTTCCAAGCATCCCTTCTTCAGAGATCTCCATCAGACATACCCGGATATTCTTATGCATTAACCAGTATTCATTTCCAACAACTTTCATAGATTGTAACCTCTGCGAACCGTTAAGACCATAGGATGCCTTCCTTTATATCATATCTGCAATCCCTGTTGAACCGTTCCTGAATATCATGGAAATCATCATATAATTCCTGCAGGTATAGTCCCAGATTCTTTGGATTTACCTTGTCCAGATCTTCCTGAATCGTGATTACATTATGATAGGAATCGGAAACCGTTTTTTTAACTCTATCATAATAGTAGATTTCACCATTGCGGCCATTTATAGTGATAAGATGTTCGTCTGTTGCCGGGATCATTCGGGCAAGGAGCTGGATCACATAAGGAGACGGTGATGACTCTCCCTGTTCCCATTTGCGAAGTGTGCTAAGTGGAATGTCAAACATTTTGGCAAAGTTTTTCTGTGTAAGCCCGGTTGATTTCCGGAGTTCCCTGATTTGTTTATTCAATGAATCATACCTCGGTATCCAATATGGTTATATATTTTGATAATATATCCGAAATGGGTACTTTCGTCAATGATATTTCTGCAAGCATCTTCCGGGATCGAGTAAATAAAGCCGTATCAGACACATTTTCTGTTGTGCATAAATTTTAGGCATTCGAAATGGAATGCCTGTTTTTTTGCTTCCAAATCAGCTTTATACTCTTCGCCACAAACAAAATCAAATATGGAAGGAAAGGAAGGATACATATGCGTGCTGCAAGGGCAATTGTAAAATACCGGATCGTGATTCTGATCATCGGACTGGTTCTGCTGGCAGCTTCCGTACTGGGGATGATCAACACCAGGGTTAATTATGACATGCTGACCTATTTGCCGGAAGATATGGAAACTGTCATCGGACAGGATATTTTGCTGGACGAATTCGGAAAGGGGGCCTTCTCCTTTGTGATTGCTGAAGATCTGTCTGTGAAGGAGGCAGCAGACCTGAAGGCGAAAATCGGGGAAGTGCCTCATGTGGACAGTGTCATCTGGTATGATTCGATCCTGGATCCCCAGGTACCGATGGAACTATTACCGGATGATGTCTATGAAGCATTTAATACGGACCATTCCACGTTGATGGCGGTATTTTTTGACTCTTCCACATCGGAGGATGTCACTATGGAGGCTATTCGGCAGATCCGGGAGATTACCGGAAGACGGTGTTTCGTTTCCGGCATGTCTGCGGTGGTTACCGATCTGAAGGATCTGTGCGAGCAGGAGGAGCCGATCTATGTGGGACTGGCAGTGGCCTGTGCGCTGCTGATCATGATGCTGTTTATGGACAGCTGGCTGATTCCTATCGTTTTCCTGATCAGCATCGGCATTTGCATCGTCATCAATCTGGGCAGCAATTATTTTCTGGGAGAGATTTCCTATATCACCAAGGCGATGGCTGCCGTACTGCAGCTGGCTGTGACCATGGATTATTCCATCTTCCTCTGGCACAGTTACAATCAGGAACGGATGAAAACCACCGATCATAAAGAAGCCATGGCGCTGGCGATCCGCAGCACCTTCACATCGGTTCTGGGAAGTTCCGTTACCACCATCGCCGGATTCATCGCCCTGTGCTTTATGTCCTTTACCATAGGCAGGGATCTGGGCATTGTCATGGCGAAAGGCGTGCTGTTGGGCGTAATAGGCTGCGTAACCATCCTGCCGGCCCTGATATTGCTGCTGGACAGACCGCTGCAGAAAACCACCCACAGATCCCTGCTTCCGGATATGGGAAAATTCGCTTCCGGTATATGCAAGGCGTTTCCGGTGTTTCTGGTTCTTTTCGTGCTGCTGGTGGCACCGGCCTATTACGGCTATGCGCAGACCAACCGGGAAGTTTATTACGACATGGGAGACTGTCTGCCCCGGGATATGGAATGCGTGATCGCGAACAGCAAACTGTCGGAGGATTTTGACATTGCATCGACCCATATGCTGCTGGTAGATGCGAATCTTGCATCGAAAAACATGGAGCAGATGCTGAAAGAAATGCAGGATGTGGATGGCGTGAAATATGTCCTGAGCCTGGAAAGCGTGATCGGCACCCAGGTGCCGGAGGAGATCCTGCCGCAGTCCGTCACAGAACTTTTGAAATCCGGAAAATGGGAACTGATGTTGATCAATTCCGAGTACCATGCGGCAAGCGATGAGGTCAGCGTACAGATTGACGAACTGGGACGGATTCTGAAACAGTATGATCCCTCAGGTATGCTGATCGGGGAAGCTTCCTGCATGAAGGATATGATCGAAACCACGGATTATGATTTCCAGGTGGTGACCTGGATCTCTATCCTGGCGATCTTCGTGATCATCCTGCTGGTGGAACGCAGCCTGACCCTTCCGGTGATTCTGATCGCGGTGATCGAGCTGGCCATTTTCATCAATCTGGGACTTCCCCATTATCTGGGGCAGTCACTGCCATTTATCGCACCGATCTGCATCAGTACGATCCAGCTGGGTGCCACCGTGGACTACGCCATTTTGATGACCACCAAATATAAGGAAAACCGGATCGGCGGAATGCATAAAAAGGAGGCTGTGGTGACAGCCCTTCGGGCGTCGGCCCGGTCGGTGATCATCAGCGGACTGGGGCTCTTTGCCGCCACCTTCGGCGTTGCGATGTATTCCAATATCGATATTGTCAGCTCCATGTGTATGCTCATGGCCCGTGGCGCTCTGATCAGTGTTCTGATGGTTCTGCTGATCCTGCCGGCCATGCTGCTGCTGTTTGACCGGGTCATCTGCGCCACCACCCTGGGCATGACAGGCATTCGGAAAATAGAAAAACAGGAGGTTCGATCATGAAGAAATATCGTTTCATTGCAATTCTGATAACCGTCACACTTCTTTGCAGTGCTGCTGCCCAGCCGGTCCTGGCTTCCGGAGAGGAGAACCCCTCCAAAGAGGAAACCGTATATGTTCTGGCGGATGCCAACGGCAATGCGGAGAAAATCATAGTCAGCGATCATTTTTCCAATGTACCGGCGGAAGAGGCAGAGATATATATGTCGGATCTTGCTGAGGTGCAGAATGTCAAAGGGGAGGATTACTGGCAGGGGATTTCTGAAGGCACCCGGAATCTGCCGGTGAACATTTCCGTCACCTGTACGCTGGATGGAATGGCTGTGGATGCAGCCAGGCTGCAAGGCGTGAGCGGACACCTGGTGCTGCGGTATGAGTTCGAAAATACGCTGCAGACCGAAACGCCGGACGGGGAGATTCTCTATGCGCCGCTGATGGTGCTGACCGGAACCATCCTGGATGGAAATACTGCAGAACAGGTGGAGGTGACGAATGGACAGCTGACTGCGTATGGGGACAGGAACCTGATTCTCGGGTTTGCCTTCCCCGGGCTGCGGGAAGATCTGCAAATGGATCTGACGGAGGATCTGCAGGAGGACTGGACGGAAGTACTGGATATCCCGGATTATGTGGAGATTTCTGCCGATGTGGAAGACTATGAATCGGCAGATCTGTACGTGGTAGTGAGCAATGCTCTGTTCCGGGAAGTGGATTCCTCGTCTGTGGAGGATCTGTTTGAGGATACGGAATGGAAGGAAGACCTGGATACCCTTACAGATGCCATGGCACAGCTTACGGATGGATCTTCGGAACTTTCCGATGGTCTCAAAGATCTGCAGGATGGCTGTGGGGATCTGTCTGACGGAGTCAGTCAGCTTTCCGATGGCCTTGCAGCCCTGGACACCCATAGTGAAGAACTGAATCAGGGTGCGGAGCAGATCTTTGAAACCCTGCTTTTGGCTGCCCAGGATCAGATCAAAGCCGCCGGTCTGGAAGTGGAAGATCTGACGACCGAAACTTATGAGACCACTCTGGATGACCTGCTGGAATATCTGGACGGCGCGGATGAACTGGCCCGGCAGACTGCCATGAACCAGGTAGAAGCCTCTGTCAATGATCATGAGGAGGACGTGAAGGAGGCGGTTGTTCAGGCAGTTCAGGAAGAGGTAACCAGGCAGGTGACAGCCGTTGTTCAGGAAGAAGTGACCGCAAAAGTATTGGCAGCAGTCAGGGAACAGGTCAGGGTACAGGTTCTGGCATCTCAGGGACTGGAAGAAGACGGCTATGAGCAGGCACTGGCAGCAGGGCTCATTGGGGAAGAACAGCAAAACGCCTTACAGGCCGCAGTGGACACGCAGATGGAAACAGAAGAGGTACAGGCCTTGCTGGATGCTGCTGTGCAGGAGCAAATGAGAACCGAAGAAATACAGACTGCCATTACTTCCAACACGGAAGTGCAGATGCAGACCGAAGAAGTTCTGAATACGATCGATCAAAATGTGAAAGAGCAGAAAGCTGCGCTGGTGGAGGAAAATTATGCATCCGGGGAGGTGCAGAGCCAGATCGCAGCGGCGGTGCAGCAGGCGGCGGATGGGAAAATCCGGATCACAGAACTGAAAGATCAGTTGGCAGCATTCCTGGCATTCTATGACGGATTGGCAGAGTACACCGGCGGAGTTGCCGATGCTGCAGAGGGAGCTTCCGCATTAAACGGGAATATGCCGGATCTGATCTCAGGAGTAAATGAATTGGCTGACGGTGCACAGGAGCTGGCGGACGGACTGACGGAATTTCAGGAAGAAGGCGTGCAGAAACTGACAGACTTTATCGATCAGGATCTGCCCCGGGTAAAAGACCGGTTGAAGGAAATCATTGACCTGGCAGAATCCAACACCTCTTTTACGACGGCAGCAGAAGAATTGGACAGCACCGTGAAATATATTTTCAAATTATCATAATTCCGGCAACGCAGAGTAACGCGAAGTAATGCGGATAAATACAATGATACAACCCGGAAGTCGTTCCGTACGGCTTCCGGTTTTCTAAGTGACAAGACCAGGTTTATTTCCTATAATACAGGTGTCGCTGGCGAAGAAAGTCATGGCGGTAGTCGTGCGGAGTCATGCGGAAAATGGAAACTCCGAAAAACGCATGACATCCGGGCGGGATATCGATGTCAAGGATGGGAGGATTCCCGCAATGCTTGCAGTTTCTGACAGTGCTTGCCGAAAAAATGCAGCAATGCGTGCGATTTTCGGCAGACCACCTCTGAAGCCCCGGCTTTTGACGAAAAAATGCAGCATTGTGTGAGATATTTGGCAGAAATTGCCCTCTGAGAGCCTCCTTGACGAAAAATTGCAGCAATGCGTGCGATTTTCGACAAGGACTGACGAAAAATTGCAGCATTGCGGTAAATTACATGACATCCGGGCGGGAAAGCGGAAAATGGAGCGGTATGCGATATGCGGATACAGTTAAGACCTGACCGGGATATCCGGGTCAGCAAAGTAAAAACCGGGAAGATCTCCTCCCTGATTCTCAGAAACAAGTCCGGACTGCAGGAAGAGCCGGGCATATTGTGGATCCATGGCGGAGGCTATTTTCTGGGCATGAAAGAGATGGTGTACATGAGCCGTGCCGCAGAACTGGTCCGGAAGTACGGAGCGGTTGTGGTCTCCCCGGGGTACCGCCTGGCATGGCGAGCCCCCTATCCGGCAGCAGCCAAGGACTGCTATCAGGCGCTTCTGTATCTGAAAGCCCATGCCCGGGAACTGGGCGTCCGGGAAGATCAGATCATGGTCGGAGGAGAAAGTGCCGGAGGGGGACTGGCAGCGGCGGTATGCATGATGGCAAGAGACCGGGGGGACGTTTCGGTTGCTTTCCAGATGCCATTGTATCCAATGCTCAGCAACGTGGACACCGAATCATCCGGTGATAATCACGGCCGGATCTGGAATACCCGGAGGAATCATATCGGATGGCGGATGTATCTGCGGAAAGCAGCAAAACAGGAGGTGCCTCCTTATGCCGCACCCGCATGGCAGACCGATTATTCGCAGCTGCCTCCGGCCTATACTTTTGTCGGGGACGGGGAACCCTTCTATACGGAAACAATGAATTATATCCAAAGACTCCGGGAAGCCGGGGTTCCTGCCCAGTGTGATGTCTACCACACAGACATGCATGCCTTTGATATGCTGCAGCCGGACAGCGAGTCGGGAAGGCAGGCGGGGAAGCGGTTTGAAGAGCAGTACCTTTATGCGGCAGCCCATTATTTCGCAGCGCAGCCTTCTTTGCAGGATGACCGTCGCAGAAATGTACCCATATAAAATTATCATGGACAAATCCCTCAGAAAGATGTAATAAAATTGTTGACAAGCTGACGCGGAACCATTATAATCCAACATGTAATAAAAATTATTACAGGATAACAGGAACAAGAAATGCAGATCACAAGTAAATTTACAATCGCAATCCATATAATAACAGCCATCGACTATTTCAGGGATAGTGAAACGGTCACCAGCAAATTCCTCGCAGGCAGTGTGGGGGCCAATCCTGTGATTGTTCGGAATGTTATGGGAGATCTTAAAAATGCCGGGATCATTGATGTCAGCAGGGGAAAGAGCGGGATAGACCTGGCGAAAAAGCTGGAGGATATCACATTTTATGATGTGTATAAGGCAGTGGACTGCGTCAGCGGGGAGGGTCTGTTCCATTTTCATGAACAGCCCAACATGGAATGCCCGGTGGGAAGAAACATCCATAGGGTTTTAGACGAAGAGCTTCTGGGCGTGCAGGATGCGATGGAAGCACGGATGAAGAAAGTCAGGCTTTCGGATATCGTAAATAAAGCACGCCGGGAAATAATAAAAGAAACTACATGAACACCAATCAAGAAGGAGGCACCTGTGATGAAGAAGATCTTAATTGTAAACACCAGCAAGAGAAGAAACGGCAATTCCTATGCGCTTTCGAAGAGATTTGCGGAGCAGCTGGAAGGAAAAGCCGAAGTGACCGTTTTCAACATCGGAGAAAAGGATGTCCGGGCATGTCTTGCCTGTGACGGATGAAAGAGACAGAATAACCCGAACTGCGTGCAGAAGGATGATTTCACGGCACTGATTCCTGAGATCGACAGCTGTGACGCCATGCTGATTCTTGCTCCGGTTTACTGGGATCAGTTCCCGGCACAGCTTAAGGCATTTCTTGACAGAACATACTCTTTCATGGACTTCACCCAGCCTGATTTCTCCATGGCCGGCCGGAAGGACAAGAAGCTGGCAGGCTATTTCTTCGCTGGCTTCGGCCCGGTGGATGTTTATACGGGAATGGTGGAAACCAATCTAAAGAGCTTCGCGACTGCAGGTTTCCGTGATTACAAAGCACATGTGGCAGGGGATGCAAATGTACCCGGCTCCATTATGGACAAGGCGGATGATCTGAAGGCTGCAGATGAAGTCTGTGAGTGGCTGCTGGCGTAACGGGCTGCGGACATAACAGAAGGGAGTTTTGGAGGGCTTGGAAGCAAAGGAATATCTTTATTATATCAGTGATGTGATTCACAGAACGATCGTGGCGACCGTCGATGATGAAGGCCTGCCCGTTACAGCAGCCATCGACATGATGGACAGCGATGAGAACGGATTGTATTTCCTCACGGCAAAAGGCAAGGCCTTTTATGACCGCCTGATAAAAAGAGGCTTTCTGTCCCTGACTGCCATAAAGGGTGAAGATACCATGTCCTCTGTGGCGGTGTCGGTACGGGGAAAAGTCAGAGAATTGGGTTACGAAAAGATCCCGGTTCTTTTCGAGAAAAATCCATACATGAAGATGATCTACCCAACGGAGGAATCCATGCAGGCGCTGACGGTGTTTCAGATCTATGAGGGAAGCGGTGAATGGTTTGATCTGTCAAAGAAACCGATCGAGCGTGACAGCTTTACTTTTGGCGGAGCAGAAAAGAAACCGGAGGGCTACTTTATCACGGATGCCTGCATCGGCTGCGGCAGCTGTGCGGCTGTCTGTCCACAGCAGTGCATCGACACCAGTAATATTCCGCATGTGATCCGGCAGGAGAACTGCCTGCACTGCGGGAACTGTATGACGGTCTGCCCGGTAGGGGCTGTTGTCAGGAGGTGAGCTTAATGCGAGGACAGGTTTATATCCGGCCATATGACACACCGAATGGAGTTGAGAAGCTCCGTACTGCACTCAAAGAAGCAGATGCAGTCATCATAGGAGCAGGCGCTGGTTTATCTACATCAGCCGGATTCACTTACAGCGGAGAGCGCTTTGACAAGTATTTCTTCGACTTTGCAAAGCGGTTCGGAATCAGTGATATGTATTCCGGCGGCTTCTATCCCTTTCCGGATGAGGAAACACGTTGGGCCTGGTGGGCCAGACACATTTACTACAACCGATATATCGAGACACCTAAGCCTGTATATCAGGAGCTATTGGAGCTGGTTAAGGACAAAGACTACTTCGTGATTACGACGAATGTGGATCACCGGTTCCAGGCAGCAGGCTTTGATAAAAAACGCCTTTACTATACGCAGGGCGATTACGGCCTGTTTCAGAGTGTGAACCCCAGAATCCAGAAGACCTTTGATAATGAGGAATGGGTCATGAAAGCAATGGAGGCACAGGGTTTCGTCAGAGATGAGAACGGTGTGTTCCAGGTTCCGGCTGACGGTGAGCTGAAAATGCAAATCCCTGCAGACCTGATTCCTAAGTGCCCTGATGACGGATCGGATATGACGATGAACCTTCGGGCAGATGATACCTTTGTTCAGGATGAGGGCTGGTATGCTGCTTCGGAACGATATTCGGATTTCCTCCGCAGGCACAACAACATGAAGACCCTTTTCCTTGATGCAGGCACCGGCTTCAATACGCCAATCATTTTCAAAGTGCCCTTCTGGCAAATGACAGAGAGCTGGCCGGATGCGACGTATGCCTGCCTGAACTATGGGCAAGCCTTTGCCCCGGACGAGATCAAGTCAAAATCCATCTGTATCAACGGTGATATTGGGGATATCCTGGCCAAACTCAAATAAAAACCGAATCCTCCGATTACATAGCCCGGCTGCGATACGAAATCGTGGCCGGGCTTTCTTCTTTCTGCAGGCTTTGCAGAAGGGTCTATGAAACGAGGAGGCATAACGCATCCCTCTGAAACTGGTAACTCTCTGTATCAATCCTTATGAATGCAAAAAACCGCATACATAGGGCTTAAACCCGGCTCTGACAAGCTGTGTATTCACATAGTTTTCTGTCATGCCGCTTTTGAAATCCGCAAGTTCTTCCTCCATGAATAAGATGTCTTCGGCCCGGATATCCTTCTGAGCGGCAAAAAGTCCCATATCAAAAAGGTAGATCTTGAAATCGTCGATATCCTTAGCGAATTCCGGATTTAAGATGCATTTTAAATGTTCTCAAAATGGCATTTTCATTGTATGCGTAGCATTTTCTGTAGAAGATGCAGAAGGGAGTCTGCTGTGAAATCGACCGAAAAAAGTTGACAGGATCAAAGAAAAAAGATGCAATCCCGATCGTTTCGTGGCATAGTAAAATTATAAAAGATTTTGCAGCCATAGCTGAACTCATAATATACGAAAAAACAGTGCTGAAGCGGGAGATTTGTTTATGGATCAGCCAGAGAAAATAAAAGTCCGGGGAGCCCGGGTGCACAACCTGAAGAATATTGATGTGGACATCCCGCTTCACGGGATTGTCGGAATCGCGGGAGTATCCGGTTCCGGGAAATCCTCCCTTGCCTTGGGCGTGTTATACGCGGAAGGGTCAAGAAGGTATCTGGAATCTCTTTCCACCTACACCAGGCGGCGTATGACGCAGGCTTCCAGGGCCGACGTGGACGAGGTGCTGTATGTTCCCGCGTCACTTGCATTGCATCAGAGGCCCGGCGTTCCGGGGATCCGGTCGACCTTTGGCACAGGCACAGAACTGCTGAACAGTCTGCGCCTGATGTTTTCGCGGCTGTCCTCCCACAGGTGTCCGAATGGTCACTATGTGAAGCCGGGATTTCAGGTCGCACTGATGCAGGAGATCGTCTGTCCGGAATGCGGGGAACATTTTTACGGCCCGGGAGCAGAGGAGCTTGCCTTCAACTCCCAGGGGGCCTGCAAATGCTGCGGCGGAACCGGTACGGTGAGGACCGTGGACCGGAGCACGCTGGTGCCCGATGAGAATCTTTCCATCGATGACGGCGCTGTTGCCCCGTGGAATTCTCTCATGTGGTCCCTGATGACCGATGTGTGCAGAGCCATGGGCGTGCGGACGGATATTCCGTTTAAGGACCTGACCGATCAGGAAAAAGAGATCGTCTACGACGGTCCCATGGAAAAGAGACATATCTTCTATAAGCCGAAGAACAAAGAAAGCGTCAGTGCCGGAGAATTGGATTTCACCTACTACAGTGCTGCAGCCACGGTGCGGAACGCGCTAAAAAAAGTGAAGGATGAGAAGGGCATGAAGCGGGTTGAAAAGTTCCTGAAGGAAGACGTCTGTCCGGAGTGTCATGGCACCCGTCTGTCGGAGGAAGCCAGAGCGCCGAAGCTGATGGGCCTTTCTCTTGATCAGGCCTGCGAAATGACGCTGAAGGAATCTGTGGAATGGGTGAAGCTGGTTCCGGCCTCTCTGCCGGAGGAAATGCGTCCGATGGCGCAGAATATCTGTGAATCGTATCTGGAGACCGCAGCCCGGCTGCTGGAGTTGGGGCTTGGATATCTGACGCTGGACAGGGCTTCTTCTACACTCTCTACCGGCGAACGGCAGCGGATGCAGCTGGCACGGGCGGTGCGCAACCGGACGACGGGCGTCCTGTATGTCCTGGATGAACCGTCGATCGGACTGCATCCGGCAAATATCGTCGGCCTGAATGGGGTGATGCACGATCTGGTCAGAGACGGAAATTCGGTTCTGCTGGTTGATCATGATACGCAGATCCTGAAGGAATCGGACTGGCTCATTGAGATGGGACCGGAAGCAGGGGAAAAGGGCGGAACGGTCATTGCCCAGGGAACTGTAGAGGAGATTGTAAGCAGCGGCAGTTCGGTCATTGGCAGGTATCTCTCCGGAAAACAGGCACCCCTGAGGCGCGGCGCAGGGAACGGTGCCTTTGAACAGGGAGCTATTTTCATGCAGACCGGTCAGATCCATACGGTCAAACCACTGTCGGTCCGCATTCCGAAAAACGGTCTGACGGTCATTACCGGCGTATCCGGGTCCGGCAAAACGACTCTGGTTCTGGAGAGCCTTGTTCCGGCGCTGGAGGCCCTCTGCAGCGGCGGGAAAATGCCGGAGCATGTCAAAGCAATCGAAGCGGAAGGCATCAGGCATGTCAAACTGATTGATGCGACGCCGATCGGCATTAACGTCCGGTCTACGGTCGCCACCTATGCAAACGTCCACGACGAGCTCCGCAAGATCTACGCCAGGACGAAATCCGCAAAGCAGCAAGGGTACAAGGCAGGAGATTTTTCCTATAATACCGGCTCCCTCCGGTGCCCGGTCTGCGACGGGACAGGGCAGATCTCTCTTGATGTGCAGTTCCTGCCGGACGTGGAAATCCCGTGTCCGGACTGCCACGGCTCCCGATATGGGAAAGATGCCAGGAAGATCGGCTGTCAGAACCGGTCCGGAGAGGAACGATCCCTGCCGGAACTGATGGATATGGATGTCAATACGGCGCTTGATTTCTGCAGTGAGATGAAAAACGTACAGCCAAGGCTGGAAATCCTGCGGGACCTTGGCCTCGGTTATCTGACGCTGGGGGAAGAAACGCCGGGATTGTCCGGCGGCGAAGCCCAGAGACTGAAGCTCGCGTCTGAAATGGGAAGGCAGCAGGATGATTCGGTTTTCGTTTTCGATGAGCCAACTATCGGACTTCATCCGAAGGACGTGGAAACACTGCTGAATGTTTTCCAGACGCTGATCGATCATGGCGCGACTGTCGTAGTGATCGAGCATGATCTGGATGTGATCCGGTCTGCTGATTACATCATCGATATGGGACCGGAGGGCGGTGAAGAGGGCGGAAGGATCGTTGCGTGCGGGACGCCGGATGAGATCCGCTCCTGCCGCGAAAGCGTGACCGGACGATTTATTTAAATGATCATTTCTGTGACCGGGGACGGAGGAGAACTGCAAATGAATATGCTGGATTATCTGGACTGGAGGGGAGACCTTACCTTTCAGGAGAGGGACTTGAATGAGGTCGATAACCTGATCTTTTCGACGCTGGCCTATCTGCGCATGGAGGGATACATTTCCCCGGATGGACGACGCTCACTTACCATCGGGGAACTGCGGGACGCCTGCGCTGCTGCGGGCATTGATACTTCGGATACCGCCTGCGATCCGATGAGGCTGCTGCAGAGGGCGGCGGATACCGAGCGGTTCCGTCCGGTTCAGGTCTGCTGCTATACCAGCCTGAGCGATTCTTCCCAGGTGGTACAGTTCGCGGCGGTGACCTTCCGCTATGGCCCGGACAGATCCTATATCGCTTTCCGGGGAACAGACAACACCCTGGTGGGCTGGCGGGAAGACTGCAATTTCAGTTATCTTGTCCAAACGCCCGGACAGTCGGCAGCCGCAGAATATATCCGAAAAGTCGCCGCAATGACCGAGGATCTGTTCTTCGTCGGAGGACATTCCAAAGGCGGCAATTTTGCCGTTTACGGATCCGCGTTCTGCGGGGAACCGGTCCGAAGCAGCCGCATTCTGCAGGTCTATTCCAACGACGGCCCCGGGTTTAACTCTGATATCGCCGGATCGGCGGAGTATCTTTCTATACTGGGAAAGCTGGTCAAAATCATTCCGGAGTCCTCCATCGTGGGAATCTTATTGTCCAGCCGGGCAAGAAGAAAGGTGATCACCAGCACGGCGAAGGGAATCGCCCAGCACAATCCCTACTCCTGGAATGTACAGGCAGCCGGGTTTGAGGAGGCAGACGGCCGGAATCTTTCCAGTCTGCTGCTTGACAGCGCGCTGAGTTCCTGGATCACATCACTTGAGCCCCGGGATAAGCAGCTGATCATTGACACGCTGTTTGATGCGCTGGAATCCTCCGGGGCAGAAACGGTGAAAGATCTTGGCAGTCAGAAAACCGCGGTCGCCCTGTCTGTCCTGAAGGCAGGCCTGCAGGTTGATCCGGATCGGCGCAGGGAGATCGCCGGAACATTCCGGAATATTTTCACGGCAGGGAAGGATACCCTTGTGTCAGAGACCGTGAAGGAACTGGAAACACTTCTGGGGAGGAACGGAAACATTTCCGGATAAAAACGAATGAAGTTCCCGCGGGGCTGATCCGCGGCAGGAGGAACGATGGCAAATTATTATGATTATCTGAACTGGAGAGGGGATCTGTCCCTTGACCAGGCGCCTTTCAACGAGATTGACAGTGCGATCCTGGCGGAGGTGTCATATTTCCCGTTTGACCGCCTGGGGATTCATTCCCATACGGAGAGCGATATCAAAACCGCGGTCGGCGATTTTCTGCAGCTGCCGGATCTGGAACAGGCGGCTTCGCAGCATTACCGGATGCTGATGAAGGCACTGTCTTCCTGCGGCCGGTTTCTGTGTCTGCCGATCCTGGAATTCCGGAATATTTTTGATGAAAGCCATACGGTTCAGTTTGCGGCAATCACGATCCGGCTGGCGCCGGAGCTATACTATGTCTCCTTCCGGGGAACCAACCATACACTGACCGGCTGGAAGGAAGACTTTAACATGGCAGTGGAATTTCCGGTCCCCTCCCAGAAGCTGGCTGCGATCTATATCAACGGGCTGGCGGAGAAACTGAAGGGAGAGTTTATTCTCGGCGGACACTCCAAGGGCGGCAATCTGGCGGTCTATGCGGGGGCGTTTTGCGATCCGGCCTGTAAAGAGCGGATCCGGGCGATTTATAATTTTGACGGACCGGGATTTGAATCCTGGATCATGGCGCAGCCGGAATATCTGCAGATCGCCGGGCGGATCCGGACGCTGGTTCCCCAGTCTTCAATCATCGGAATGCTTCTGGAGCAGGCGGAGGGGTACCAGGTCGTGCACAGCACCGAAAGCGGCGGAATGGCGCAGCATCGCATGACCTCCTGGGACGTACAGCGGGATCATTTCGTCAAACTGGAATCCGTCACCAATAAAAGTCTGTTTCTGGATTCCGCCATCACCGGATGGATCCATAGTATGAATTATGAGCAGCGCAAAGAGTTCGTGGAGGTTCTCTTCAATATATTAAAGGATGCGGATGTGCAGTCGCTGGGCGAGATCAGTCCGAAGAAAATCGGGCAGATGGTCACCATGATGAAATCCTATGCCGGCATGGACCCGGAAACAAGAACGCAGATAAGCTCCGCAATCATGGCGCTGATCCGCTGTGCCCGGGAAGAAGCGCCTTCCTTTGGCATGGCCGGCTTCCGGGTATTTCTGCGAAGATAATTTATGAAGATGGTTTATGGCGTGGCGGGTAAGCTATGGGGAATAAAGCATTCTCCTGCGTTTACCCGCCACGACTGCCTTGGGGTGTGGCGGGTAAGCTGGGAAGAATGTTGATTTTTCAAGCCATATACCCGCCACAGTCCCTTATGAGCGTGGGCGGTAAATCAGGAAAAAGGTTGAATTTACAATCAGTCACCCGCCAGCCCCTTTTCCATTAACAGAAAATCGAAAAGAAACGAAAGATAATAACAGCAGCTGATTGTCCCGCCGGGATCTCTCGGGTATAATGAATGTACTTGTGCAGAAAAATGAAATAAAGAACAAAAACGCTACATCGTCAAAAATAGATCGGAAGGAAACGAGGAAACATGTATACAGCAGACAGCAAACGTTACGACACAATGGAATATCGAAGATGCGGCAGCAGTGGACTGAAGCTGCCGGTGGTTTCCTTCGGACTCTGGCATAATTTCGGAGATACCGGGGATCCCGCCAATATGAAGGCATTGCTGTTTACCGCTTTTGATCACGGGATCACGCATTTTGATCTGGCCAACAATTACGGTCCGGAGCCGGGAAGCGCCGAGCACAATTTCGGCAGGATCCTGAAGGAGGATCTTCAGCCTTACCGGGATGAACTGATCATCAGCACCAAGGCCGGGTATCTGATGTGGGACGGCCCCTACGGGGACTGGGGCAGCCGGAAATATCTGATGGCCAGCCTGGACCAAAGCCTGGAGCGAATGGGCCTTGACTATGTGGATATCTTCTATCATCACCGGATGGATCCGGAAACTGAGCTGGAAGAGACTATGAACACCCTGAATGATATCGTGAAGAGCGGGAAAGCGATCTATGCCGGAATCTCCAATTATGACGGAGCGCACATGGAACAGGCTGCGAAGATCCTCTCCGACCTTCACTGTCCCTTTGTTATCAATCAGAACCGGTACTCGATTCTGGACCGCACGATCGAAAATAATGGGCTGAAACAGGCCGCGGCACGGGCCCGGAAGGGCTTGATCACTTTCAGCCCCCTGGCCCAGGGGCTTCTGACCGACCGGTATCTGAACGGGATTCCGGATGACAGTCGGGTGCGAACTGACGGCAGATTTCTGCAGGAAGAGCAGATCACGGAATCTAAAATCAACGGTCTTCGAAGGCTCCGGGAACTGGCCCTGGAGCGGGGACAGAGCCTGGCGCAGATGGCCCTGAACTGGATCCTGAAGGATGATGTGGTGACTTCCGTGCTGGTCGGTGCGTCGAAGCCGTCCCAGCTGCTGGAGAATCTGGAGATCATTCACAGAGCGCCATTCACAGAAGAAGAGCTGAGCAGGATCGACGGAATTGTGGAGGAAATGGGAAGGAGCGACTTATGCGAAAAAACCTGATCGGCAGGCATCCTCTCACAATCGGCGCGCTGATTCTGCTGGGATTGTCCGTTTATGAATTCTGGATCCGCCTGGAGGATTTTCAGGCGTGGTTTCTTGGGGTGCGGCATCTCAGCGAAGTGCGGGGGACGCCATTTCTGGAGGATCTGGCAATCGTATTTGAAGTTCCCGTGATGAGGGCCCTGGGGTATAAAATGCTGTATTTGTTCCTGGTGGTCATTTTCGCGATCATCTGCCTGATCCGGAGGAACCGCCGCAGGGGGATGTGGGTGATTTTGCTTTTGACGCTGGCGGCAGCGGGCTGCGGAGTGCTTTTGGAATTCTATGCGTTCAGCAGCTGGGTGCAGGCCATAAAACTGATCCCGCTGGCGCTGGTCGCCATCGGAAGCATTTCCAATCTGGCGCAGAGGCAGAGCAATTATCAGAGATCCCGCCGCGAGTTGAAGGAGTAACGGATTGGCGGGAGCCTGAAGTAAACAGAAGCTATTAATAAAAGCTATATTTTACCTGGTAATTCAATGCAGTTATGAAACAAATCCTCCGGTTTATCAAAAAAGAAACCGTTCTCACCATAGCATGGGCCGCAGCCATTATCTCGGCTTTTTTTGTGCCGCCGGATCCGGGCTATCTGGACTACATTGACCTTCGGTCTCTGGGCATTCTCTGGAGTCTTATGGTCATTATGGAAGGATTGAAGGAAAATGGATTTTTCTCCCGGATCGGAAGCGCGGTGCTGAAGAAAACCCACCGGGCCTGGCAGCTGGCGGCGGTACTGATTTTCCTGTGCTTCTTTCTGAGCATGCTGATCACCAATGATGTGGCCCTGATCACATTCGTTCCGTTCGCTCTGTATATGCTGAAACAGACGGACCGGGAGGATCTTCTGATCCCGGTGGTGGTGCTGCAGACGATAGTGGCCAATCTCGGCAGTATGCTGACCCCCGTGGGAAACCCACAGAATCTCTATCTGTACGGGCTCTCCGGGATGTCCATCGGAGCGTTTCTCAGACTGATGCTGCCCTACAGCGCACTGACTCTGGGGATCCTGATCATTTCCGTCTGCTTCCTGAAACGAAAGAATGAACCGATCCGGGAAGTTCCCGCGGAGAAGACTGCGGCAGCAAAGGCGGCTGGCCGGAACAGTATTTTGTATGGCTGTCTGTTTGTTTTGGCCCTTCTTGTGGTGATGAGGTGGATTCCTTACTGGATTTTGGCAGGTGCGGTCCTCGTAGTTGCGCTGTGGATCGGCCGGAGGGCTCTGATCAGTGTGGATTACGCGCTGCTTCTGACCTTTGTAGGATTCTTTATTTTTACCGGAAATCTTGGAAATATTCCGGCTGTCCGGCAGTTCCTGACCACCATGATCGAGGGCCGGGAGGTGATCACGGGCGTGATCTCCAGCCAGGCAATCAGCAATGTGCCCGCTGCTCTGCTGCTGTCCCGCTTTACGCAGGAGTATTCCGGCCTGATCATCGGGGTGAATCTGGGCGGTCTCGGGACCCTGATCGCATCCATGGCCAGCCTGATCTCCTTTAAGGTCCTGGCGCATAATTACAATGAGAAAAAAGGGCGTTATCTGGGGTGGTTCACACTCATGAATCTGATCTGTCTGGGACTTTTGCTGGCTCTTTATTACGCCATACGATAGTTATGTGATCGCTCTGCGGTCGGAAATGAAAAATAGAGAGGTAATATGGAACGAATACAGGAACGGATGCCGGATCTGGTGATGATCTCCTATGAAGGAGGGGAATGCAGCAGACAGCCCGGCAATGCGGGCTGGTCAGGAATGGTTCCCTATCGCGCAATGCCTTGGTATTTTCTGATGCACAGGGGAAATGAGGTTTTCGGCTGCGGTGTCCGGGTCCCATTCTGCCGCCGCAGCCGGTGTATGGCAGCAATAACTGGTATTATGCCTATGGGCACAGCAGCGAAGAGGAGATCCTTGCGGATACCGATTATCTGATCAGCATGACGGAAGGCCTGCCCAACCGGCCGTATATGGTGATCGATGACGGGTGGCAGAAGAGCAGGACGGATGCCTATAACGGAGGACCGTGGGATCGCGGGAACCGGTATTTCCCTGACATGGAACGGCTTGCCGGGGAAATCCGGGCCAGAGGCGCCATTCCCGGAATCTGGTTCCGTCCGCTGCTGGATAGAGAAGCGGACCTTCCGGAGGAAGCAAGGATTTTAAGAAAGCGTCTGAATTCAGAAGAAATTTCGCTTCCGGAAGAGGCCCGGCTGCAGCAGGAGGCGGCATCTGCGTATCATACCCTGATCCTCGGGTGTAATGTGATAGGGCATCTGACCGCGGGGCTGGAGCATCTGCACCGGACCGGGGACGACACCTCCGGATTTGAATGGGAGAGAACGATGCGGATGGGCGTCAACGCTCTTGCTATGCGGATGCCCCAGCATCATACATTTTTCGATTGCGACGCGGACTGTCTGGGAATTACCGGTGAGATTCCGTGGGAATACAACCGCCGATGGGGACAGCTGCTGGCTTCCAGCGGAACTCCGTTCTTTGTTTCCGTGAAGCCGGGCGTCCTGACAGAAAATGAAAAAGACGAGCTGGCCGGATTTCTGCGTGCGGCTGCTTCCCCGCAGCCGCCGGCCTGCCCGGTGGACTGGGAAGAGACGATTTATCCGCAGGAATGGGAAAGCAGCGAAATGCGTCTGCATTTTGACTGGTATCCGGAGGCGGGCATCAGCGTCCTTCGGGAGTTCATGAACGTTTAGGAAACCGTATTATCGCAGAACGATATAGATCAGCGTCCCTCCGCATTGGAAGCAGGCGGAAGATCGTTTCCTCCCGGTCATAATGCTGAATATGATGCCGGACGGATGCCAGCCGTTCCCGGATTTCCTGTCCAGATCTTTTGGCCCCTGGTACTGACATTTCCCCGGCTGCTGACATTTTCCGGTTGCCGGCATTTTTCTGGACGTTGACATTTCCCCGGACAATAACATTAGACACAAAAATGGGCAATGTGTATCTCCGGATACAGATTTTCAGGCTGTCCACAGGTATAATCATTATAAGAAAAGGCTGCATCAACGGATATTTGAGATAGGAGGATATGGAAATGATACGCAAGATCATTCACATAGATGAAGAGAAGTGCAACGGCTGCGGTCTGTGTGCGCAGGCCTGCCACGAGGGAGCCATCGATATGGTGGACGGAAAAGCCCGGCTGGTCCGGGAGAATTTCTGTGACGGGTTCGGAGATTGCCTGCCGAATTGTCCGACCGGTGCCATTACGTTTGAAGAGCGGGAGGCTCCAGCCTATGATGAGGCGGCGGTGAAAGAGAGCCAGAGGAAAGCGAAAGTGCAGAGGACTGCCGGGGAGGAGCAGGATATGACGGAAAATGAAAAAAGGATGATGCAGGAAATGTCGCAGCATGCGGCGGGACAGGGTTGTCCGGGATCCCGGTTTATGATGTTTGACCGGATGAAGGAAGAAAATGCAGTGCCGCAGGCCGGAGCAGGCGGTACAGGCGACGCGGCTGCAGGGGCAGCATATGAAGCGAAGCCGGTTTCCCGGCTGAATCAGTGGCCCTGCCAGATCAAACTTCTTCCGACAAAGGCACCTTTTTATGACGGTGCAAAGCTGCTGATCGCAGCAGACTGCACCGCTTATGCCTATGCCAACATGCACGAAGAATTCATGAGGGGCAGGATCACACTGATCGGATGTCCGAAGCTGGATGACATCGATTACTCCGAAAAACTGACGGAGATCATCGCAAACAATGAAGTGAAAAGCGTGATGATCGTCCGGATGGAAGTGCCCTGCTGCGGCGGACTGCAGAGAGCCGCAGAGACTGCCCTCCGAAACAGCGGGAAGTTCATCCCCTGGCAGGTGGTCACCATCTCCCGGGACGGCAGGATCCTGGACTGATCCGGCCGGACCTGCAGAAACCAGGGCCAGTCATAGCGGCAGACATGGCGATAGTCATAGTGCCAGTCATGGCAGCAGTCATGGCGATAGTCATGCGAAAAATGGAAATTTCGAAAAACGCAAGACATTCCAATGGAATATCGAGGTCTGGCACCGCAATGCTCGCAGTTTCTGACAGGGCTTGACGAAAAATTGCAGCAATGCGTGAGATTTTCGGCAGACAACTCCTGCGGACCCTGTTTTTGACAAAAAAATGCAGCAATGCGTGAGTTTTTCGGCAGAAATCACCATCAACAGGGCCCGTTGACGAAAAATTGCAGCATTGCGTGAGATTTTTGACAGCGGCTGACGAAAAATTGCAGCATTGCGGTAAATTGCATGACATCCGGGAGGGAAGGTCATGCAGATAATAAAAATCTCGAAAAACACATGATAAATAAAGAAGAGGTCGTCGCTGAGTGCGGCGGCCTCTTCGGCTATCAGTCAATTATGGCGGTCAGTCCAGCCCGGCTGCCGGTTCATTTCCGGCTATCAGTCATTCAGAATCCTCCGCAGGAAATCCCGGGTCTTCTGATTTTCCGGATTGGTGAAGATCTTATGGGGCGGACCTTCTTCCTCGATGACTCCGTCCGCCATGTAGACCACGTGGGTGCTGACATCCCGGGCGAAGGCCATCTCGTGCGTCACGACCAGCATGGTCATCCGGTCCTTGGTGGCCAGGGATTTCATAACGTCCAGAACTTCGCCGACCATCTCGGGATCCAGTGCGGAGGTCGGTTCATCGAACAGAAGCACTTCCGGTTCCATGGCCAGAGCACGGGCAATCGCCACGCGCTGTTTCTGGCCGCCGGAGATCTGATCCGGCCGGGCGTTGATATACGGCGCCATGCCGACCTTGTTCAGATAGTAGATGGCGCGCTGCCGGGCTTCGTCCTTCGCAACATGGGAGACCTTCTGCTGTCCGATCATGCAGTTTCCGAGCACGGTCATGTTATTGAACAGATTGAAGCTCTGGAACACCATGCCCACCTTTGCCCGGTAGGCGGAGGGACTGAAGCGGCCTTTGGAAACATCCTGTCCGTGGAAATAGATCTCGCCGGTGGTCAGGGTCTCCAGCAGATTGATACAGCGCAGCAGAGTGGATTTGCCGCTGCCGCTGGCGCCGATGATGGTCGTCACATCCCCCTGATCTACTGTAAAATCAATATCCTTCAGCACGGCGTGAGATCCAAAGGCTTTTGAGAGATGACGGATTTCCAGAATGTGTTCGCTCATTTTGTCTCTCCTTTATACTCTTTGCTGACCTCATCAAAGGGTGATCCGTTGGATTTCGGATAACTGTAGGTACCGGCAGTCAGGACCAGCTGATCCTCGCCGACCAGCTCGTAATTCGACTTGCCCTTCATCTTTTTCTCAATTCTGCGCAGCAGGAAGGACGCCAGCAGAGTCAGGAACAGATACCCCGCCATTTCCATAAAAGCGGACGGGAAATATTTGAACACGGCTCCGGACACCATTTTGTGCACTGCAAAGAAATCGGAGAAACCGATGATGAACATGACGGACGTATCCTTGACATTGATAATATAGTTGTTTCCGATCTGCGGCATGATGTTCCGCAGCGTCTGGGGCAGGACGACGTAGAGCATGGTCTGCCAGTGATTCATGCCGATGGCCTTGGCGCCTTCGAACTGGCCCACATCGATACTCATGATTCCGCCGCGGACGGATTCTGCCATGTACGCGCCGGTATTGATGGAAACGACGATGATGCTGACGGTCCAGATATCCTTGAATGCCACATTGAAGAAATACGGCAGGCCGTAATAAATAAATACGGCCTGCAGGATCATGGGCGTGCCACGGAAAACTTCCACATAGACCCGGATGATGATCCGGATCAGCTTCAGTACAAAGCGTTTGAACACATTGTCGTTGGAATTGTACGGGATCGTCTGCAGAATGCCGCAGAAAAATCCGATGATACAGCCGATCAATGTGGCGGTGACTGCTAAGATTAATGTATTGGCAATTCCTGTCAGATATACCGTCCCGTATTTTTCCCAGAGACTGCCAATATCAGAAAGAAGCTGTGAAAACATAATAGTTGCACATCCTTATTCGATTATTCTTCTTCGCTCAGCGGCTGGATCTTGATGGCTTCCTGCATCAGCTGATTGAAATCCTCTGCGGTCTTGTCGCTCAGATAGCTGTTGACAGCATCCACCAGCGCGGTATTTCCCTTCTGAATGGAAATGCCGATGTTGACCTCTTCGTCGGAAACTTCAAAATCATCTCCGCTTCCCGCAAAATCAAGGATGACCAGATCCGGATAAGCGATCAGCGCACCCTGGGCGGTCGGCATATCCGTGCAGACGAAATCCACCATTCCGGATTCCAATGCCATTAACATTGCCGGTGCGGATTCTGCCGGCATGCCGATCTGTGCTTCCGGGATCTGAGGCAGGCAGGAATCATACCAGATGGTTCCGCTCTGGCTGGTGCAGGTGCCGCCCTTCAGATTGGAGATTCCCTTGGCTTCTGCGAAGGGGCTGTCCTGTTTTGTCAGGCAGACGATGGTGGCATACAGATACGGGCCTGCAAAATCAACGGCTTCCATACGTTCTGAGGTCATACTCTGGCCGGCGATGACAGCGTCACAGATGCCGGACTGTACAGCGGGGATCAGAGAATCCCAATCCAGCTGCAGAACTTCCAGATCCCAGCCGTTGGCTTCACAGATCGCCTTAGCGGTCATAACATCATAGCCGTTGGCATACAGCAGAGAATCCTTGATCGGAACAGCTCCGTTGGAGTCATCGGACTGGGCCCAGTTGTAGGGAGCGTAGGCACATTCCATGGCAACGGTCAGTACGCCGTCTTCCACTCCGGGGATTGCTTCCTCTGCGAAGACAGGGGTTGCGATCAGCAGCATAAGAGCAAGTGCGATTACGATTAGCTTTTTCATATTTTCCTCCTAATTAAATAACAAATGTATTTGGCTCTTAGTTTATAACAAATAGAAGGATTAGAAAAGAAGAATTTTAATCAAGTGCAGTAAAAAAGCAAACCTGAAATGCAGATGGGAATATCCCCGGCAGTTCAGGTCTGCTATCACCGTTCCCGGATGAAGCGGAAATTGATCGCAAAACCGCTTATCTCCGCTCCTGAATGAACCGGATGAATTCCAGGGCGTCTTCCTCGCTGGCCGCATGGGCCGTATACATCTGATTGCCCATGGTCGCCCACATCAGCTCCGGCATCCGCTCGCACATCACGATGCGGCTTCCGTATTTCTCCAGGATCTCCTCATGAGTGTGGACATATTCGAACCAGTCCTTCCGGCCGGCGTAAACGCACCAGTGGTGATCCTTGCTGTCCGGGAGGAGTCTCTGGTCTGCGGTCACCATATCCGCCCAGATCTGATACACATCCGTGGAATGGGCAAAATTCATCATATCCGGCGTGTATCCTCCGGCGGGCCGCATATTGACCTCCAGGGCAACGTAGTCGCCCACCTCTCCAAGGCCTTTTCTGGCCTTTGTCAGCCGGAAAAATTCCAGATGCACAAAGCGGCTCCTGACATTGAATGCCTTCAGGGCAGCCCTTCCCAGCTTCCGGAGCGGGGCGGGCACCGCGGCAGCAACATAATACGCCAGGTCCAGATCGTGGTTGACGATGTCCGCGATGGAGGGCGGCCAGGCCGTCATGGATTCAAAGAGCGGTTTACATTGGGAGTCAACAACGGCGTCGTAGGAGAAGATGTCCCCCTCCACAAATTCTTCGATCAGATAGGGCACCTCCGGCTTTTCCTGAAAGAACGCGGACAGATCCGCGTCATTCTCCAGCTTCCAGGTATTGGAGGCGCCGACCCCGACGTCCGGTTTGGCGATGACCGGGTATCCGCCGTTCTCCCGGATGAACTTTCGGGCAGCCGTGATCGTGCTGACGGCGTGGCACCGGGCAGTGGGGATTTTGGCCTTCTGGTAAACCGGCTTCATACCGGATTTGTGTTTCCAGGAACTGATCTCGTCCGCCTGGATCCCGGTTGTAATGTGAAAATCCGTGCGCAGCCGGGCGTCCTGCTCCAGCCAGTACTCATTGTTGGATTCCAGCCAGTCCGGCTTTCCGTAGTGGAAGGCAAAATAGGCGACCGCCCGGTAGACTTCGTCGTAGTTTTCCAGAGAGTCCACCCGGTAGTATTCGGTAAGGGATTCCTTCAGGGACTGCTCCAGACTGTCATAGGAAGCGTCCCCGATTCCGAGGACATTCACTCCGTTCCGGCGCAGCCGGTTGCAGAACTGCCAGTAAGTATGCGGAAAATATGGGGAAATAAAAATAAAATTCATGATCTCGCCTGCTTTCATCTGTTAAACTGCCGCTATTATAAAAGCGCTGTCCGCAGCTGTCAATGTATGTGAAAGTGGGCGTTCGGCGAAATGCATCTGCTTCCGGGTCGTGCCAATGTTAGATTCCGACGAAGTACATCGACAACAGGATTTTTCGGATTAGAGAAGAAAACATTTACTTCCGGAAAAGAACGTGATAAAGTGAAAGCTGTTGAAAGAGCAATGGCGCTTACTGCTGTTGCTCTTTTTGCATGTTAAGGAGGCACGCAATGCCGGTACGGCAAAAAAGGAGGGAGCAGAGCAGTGCGGGAAATACATGAGGAATGCGGAGTTTTCGGCGTTTGGTCGCCGGTGAAGCGGGAGGTTGGGCAGGTCGCTTATACAGGACTGTTTTCTCTTCAGCACAGAGGGCAGGAATCCGCAGGTATCGCCGTCAATGAAGAACGGGTCATCCGAAGCTGCAAGGATCTGGGACTGGTTCATGAAGTGTTTGACCGGGAGAGACTGACCGCCCTGGGAGAGGGGCAGATCAGTGTCGGCCATGTCCGGTATTCCACCAGCGGCGACAGTTCGGCCCTGAATGCGCAACCCATGCTGGTAAAGCACATCAAAGGGCAGCTGGCGCTCTGCCATAATGGAAACCTGACCAATTCCTGGGAACTCCGGCGCCGGCTGGAACTGAAGGGCTGCATTTTTCAGACGACCAGCGATACCGAGGTGATTTCTTACATCATCACACAGAAACGGCTGCAGTGCGGATCGATCGAAGAGGCAGTCTGCCGGGCAATGGAGGAGCTGGAAGGGGCCTATTCTCTGGTCATGTCTTCTCCCGCCAAATTGATCGCCTGCAGGGATCCCCGGGGGATCCGGCCTTTGTGCTATGGGATCACGGAGGATGGGTGTCATGTTTTTGCCTCCGAGACCTGTGCCCTGGATGCGGTCGGCGCCGAATACCAGAGGGATCTGGAGCCGGGAGAGATCATGATCATTGACCGGGCAGGGGTCCGGAGCATCCGGGAGCATTGCGGCACATGCAGCAGGGCACTCTGCGTTTTCGAACTGATCTATTTTGCCCGGCCGGACTCGGTCATCGAAGGAATTCCGGTACATGAAAGCCGGAAGCTGGCGGGGAAATATCTGGCTCAGGAGCATCCCGTAGAGGGGGACGTGGTGGTAGGCGTCCCGGACTCGGGCCTGGATGCGGCCCTGGGGTATGCGGCCGAATCCAGGATCCCCTTTGAGATCGGACTGATCCGGAACAAATATATCGGAAGAACCTTCATTGCCCCGGATCAGATGCAGCGAAGCCAGATGGTCCGCCTGAAACTGAACCCTGTCCGGTCTGTGCTGAAGGGGAAACGGGTGATCCTGATCGATGATTCCATTGTGAGGGGAACCACCAGCCGGCAGATCGTTTCCCTGCTGAAGGAAGCGGGGGCCGGCGAAGTCCACGTCCGGATCTCCTCCCCGCCGTTTCTGAATCCCTGCTATTATGGAACGGATATCGATTCCCGGGGGCAGCTGATCGCCTGCACCCATACGGTGGAAGAGATCCGGGATCTGATCGACGCGGATTCGCTGGGGTTTCTTTCGGTGGAACATGCAGGGATGCTGGCGCCGGGGCGGTCCGGGGAGAGCTTCTGCACAGCCTGCTTTAATGGAACGTATCCCGCCGGAGTACCGGCAAATCCGGAAAAAATGCGGTTCGAACAGGACCTGACATGAAATAATACAATATTGCGTTCCGGCGGAAACTGCGTTTGACAACCCTGTTTCCGATTATATAGTTAGCGAAAGCTAATCGTATGCAAACAAATATCACGGAAAATCCATCTGAGAGAACATAGGGAGTTGTCAATAATAGAAAAGATCTGCGAATTGACATTCCACAGAAGAAAACTATAATAATCAAATGTGAAGTTAGCATAAGCTAACCACAAACCAAACAATGATTTTGATTATTTCAAGTGGAGGAGCAGTGATGAAAAAAATTATTTCATTATTAATGGCATTGGCCCTGTCCGCAAGCATCGTTTCGTTTGCCGGCGCGCAGGAACCGGTGCAGGAGCCGCAGTCTTCTGTGGGAATTCTTCCGGAGATTGCCGGAGAGAACGGAACAACTTACACCAATTTGTTTGAAGTGATCCTGAGTGAAGAATACGCTCAGGTCTGGTACGATTACATTGCAGCGATTGTGGGAGAAGAAAATGCTGCAGCGACGGCGGCAGGCCTTCAGGGATCGATCAGCTCCGAACTGTACGGCGAGGAAGCCATCGAAGCCTTTGCTGACGGCGGAATGGCATTTGACTGCTGGTATATCAATGATGTCCAGTCATTTACATTCCGGGACGATACGATCACAACGACGAAAACCGATGGCTCCAGCGAGACCCATACCTATGAGTATCTGGGACAGTACAATATCGGGGAAGGCGAGTCCATGAATTACATGGGACAGGAGATTGATGTGGCATTCCCCTGCGATGTATACCAAAGTACTGACGAAGCCGGCGAATTCAATTATTTCTTCCTCCGGGATGATACCATGGCGGAGACTTATCATATTGAATTCCGTTATGGCCGGGATCTGGAAGAGCTGCAGGGATATTTTACCGGACCTTACGCGTACTGGCTGAGCGCCGGGATTGATGCGGAGGCGGATGCGCAGACGATTCAGAATGTGATCGGGTTGTTCTGCCTGGAAAATATGGATTATTCGGCCCATGCGCCGGAGGCTCTGGCGCAGCTGAGCGATCTGGGATTCATCGGAACCTGGGTTGCGGATCTGAGTGAAATGGGCGAAGAGTTTGAAGGCGTCGAGCTGTTCTTTACTCTTGATGAGAATGGCCACGGCGACACATTTATGAATGGAACCCAGACGGCAGATTTTGAGGCCTATGCATTTGATAACGGAGAAAAAGGGGATGGCGCAGGCATCTATGTTGCCTACAGCAATTATGAATTCGAGGCAGAAGCTGCGGATTACACCCTCCTGGAAAATGAAGCCGGCGAGATGGTTCTGACCTTCTATTCGGAAGATGGTGTGATCAGCTATGTAAAATCCGATGCAGCTCCGGAAGCAGCTGCGGCATGGTGGAATCAGGTGGATCCGGACCCGGCAGAGGAGGAGATTGCGATTTCTACCGTCGAGGAACTGCAGGCCATCAATGACAATCTTTCCGCCGATTATATTCTGATGGCGGATCTTGATCTGGAGGGGATCGAATGGACGCCGATCGGGTCCTTTGTTCCGTCCGGAGAAGAGGAAGAAGAACAGGAAATTCCGGATCCGGACTATGCCTTCACCGGAAATTTCAATGGAAACGGCCATACGATCCGCAATCTGTCGATTGATCAGCCGGAAGGGTATGCACTGGGACTGTTCGGTTGTATTGCAGAGTCCAAGATCGGATATTTCACCCTGGAAAATGCGGAAGTTACCGGAACAACGATGGCAGCCGATGTTGTGGGATACGCTTATTGTTCCGTCGTCTATGATGTGACGCTGGAAAATGGCTCCGTCAATGCATTTGCAACAGAACTGAGTGAGGAAGGCATGTATGGCGGAATTGTCGCCGCAGGAATGGGAAGCCTGATCACGGACTGCAAAGCCACTGCGGATATCGTGATTCCCGACGGCACAGCCAATGCCGGTATTGTCGGCGGAGGACTGGAACTGACTTCTGTTGCCGGCTGTGTAGCAACCGGTTCCGTGACAGCAGGCAGCAATTGCTACGGCCTGGGCGGAATCTCCGGGTGCGGCTTCGGCGCAGAAGAGTTTTCTGACTGTGTGGCAGAGAACGTGACGATCACAGCTGGTGACGACTGCTTCTGGATTGGCGGAATCACAGGTTACGCCGGCGGTTATGAGGATGAGATGTTCGGCATCCCGGTCACTCAGTTTACAAACTGCGTCTCCAGAAATGTGGTCATTGATGCCGGCGCAAATGCGGATGGCGTGGACCCCATCGTAGGAAGCGGTTTCTATGATGAAATGGTGGCAGAGATGATGGGCGCCCCCTTCGATCAGCCGACAGTCTATGAACTGACGGACTGCAGCGTGGAGTGAGCTGACAATTTATGAACAATTGACAGTAATTGACGGACTGCAGCCTGGAGTGAACTGACTCGTTGCGCTGCGTCTGATGAGAACGGAAGGTCGGGTGTGGAGAATAAAGGATTCTTTGTCGCCGACCTTCCGTTTTTTTGCGCTTCTGTACCCATGGTGGGTGATCATCTTCCGCAATCTATGCCGGAAATCCGGAAGGTAAATTCTGAAAAGCCTGTAAATTCCATACCAGGCCTTCCGTCATCCACTGAAGTGCATTTTGAGTGAATCGCCTGATCCAGATGCCGGCGGCTTTGTATCCGTTATTTTCCGGAAATGGTAAATTGCGGAGACAGCTGTCTTTAAATGTATCCGCTTATCGAAAAGAATGCCTGATTACGGATACAGAATGAGAACGATGTATTCTCTTTTGAAGGATTTTATACGATTGCGGATACATTCCGGGCTCTTCTGTATTCTCTTTTCCGGAATCATGTTTGATTACGGAGACAGGAGCAGGTTTCTGTATTCTAAAATCGAGAATAATAAAAGATAGCGGATACACTACAGGCAGAAGCATCTGCCACAGTGAATTCCGGATTTGAGAGCATACGGATGCGTATTGTCAGAAATACACGTACGGGAATCGGTGCAGTCCGAAGGACTTTAGGTGATCAGCGCAATAATTGCCAATTACTATCCCTGCGCTGATCCGGAAAACAGGGATAGTAATTGGCGGTTTTTTTATATACAGTCCGAATTGCGCGGTAAAAGAGAACCTGAACTGGACTATATATGAAATTATTGGGAAATCCTATCCCTGTTATCGTAAAAATGACAGGGATAGTGAATGGCAATTATTTCCTGGATGGTCCCAAATGGTATGACGGAAGAAGGTATGGATAAAGTCAACGGCGGCATGGACTTTACGGCACCTCCAAAAGCAGGAAGGCACCCACCCAGGGTGCAGAAGACCCCGTTTTTTGCCCCAAATGCCATTTTTGCAGAAGATCAGGTATGGAAAGTGAAGGATTTTTTCACCGCCGACCTTCCGTTCGCGGGTCACTGACTCATGCGTTTTCGAAGTTTCCGTTTTCCACATGATATTATCCGCCGGGATATTATGCGGATCCTTTGATTTCACAGAACAGTATGATACAATCGGGCCGAAGCTTGTAAGACAGGGCTTGACCAACAGCCGAAATCAGCGGGCGAACAAAAAGCCCGGAAGGTAAGGACCCGGGTGAACGAAACAATGGGGGAAGAAACGATGGAAAAGAAATGGACAAGGATCTATGAAACGGATGAGATCAGAGTGTTCTGGGACGCAGAGGCCTGTACCCATGCCAGCGAATGCTGGAAGGCAAATATCAAGGTGTTCGATCCGAGGCGGAAGCCCTGGGTGGATCTGACTGGGGCACCGGCGAAGGAGATCGCGCGGGTCATCGACCTGTGTCCTTCCGGAGCCCTTGCCTATGAATGGAAATCCTGACTCTGACGCTTTCTGACATGCGCCAGAACTTCAAGGAGAGAGGGAAATACATAATCACACAGCCGGCGGATCTCTTCGTCCGGCTGTTTCAGATCCGGGACCATAACTGCTTCCGCCCCGGTACGGCCGGCAGCCCGGATCCCATTGAAGGAATCCTCGATAATCATCGTCTGATCCGCCGGAACATCCAGCTGATCGATGGCAAGCAGGAAGATCTCCGGATCCGGTTTGCTGCGCTGTACCATTTCCCCGCTGATCACCAAATCAAAATAAGAAAGAAGTCCGACCGCCTCCAGCTGACGGGCGGCCCGGTCTCCCTCGGTGGAGGTGGCCAGGGCGATCCGGATCCCCAGTTCCCTTAATCCTTCCAGAAGCTCCCGGATGCCGGATTTGACGGGAAGTCCGCTGCGGTATCTTTGGTCCCGCAGCGCATAGACCTTCGCGTCCAGCTCTTCGAACGGAAAATCCGGGCCGTAGGCGTCCCGGAGGATCTGCCCCGTGGTCTCATGGGTCGTTCCGCAGCATCTGATATAGACCTCCCGGATTCCGGGCAGAGAGATCTCTTCGGCCACCTCTTCCCAGATTTCCATCAGAGCCCGCTCCGAATCCAGAATTACGCCATCCATATCAAATACAACTGCCTCTAGTTTTTTCTGTGAGACCATCAGAAATCTCCTTTCCTTTAGCAACCCTATTGAGTTCCTTTGACTTGTATAGTATTATAAACATCGGGGGTGGTAATATGCATACAATTGATAATAATAGTTCTGTTCCCTTGTATAATCAAGTCCGGGAACAGATTCTTTTTGATATCCGGTTCGGGAACCTGAAAAAGGGCGAGAAGCTTCCATCGGAACTGGATCTGGCCAAAGAATTTGGAGTCAGCCGGATCACCATCCGGAAAGCCATGGAATCCCTGGAAGCAGAGGAGATCCTGATTCGGAAACAGGGCAAGGGAACTTTTATTACTTCGCCGAAGACCAAGTTCAAGGCGGATGATCAGATCGGATTTACCAAGACCTGGGAAATGCTGGGAAAGACACCGAAAACCCAGGTGATCAAAGTGGAACTGGTGACTCCGGAGAAAAGCATCCGGGATTTCCTGGAAGCCAAGGAAGATGAACCGGTGGTCTGTTCCAGGAGACTGCGTTTTGTGGATGACGTTCCGATTTCCCTTGAAACCAATTATTATTCCAAAAAACTGAATTTCCTGATCTCCGAAGATCTGAACGGTTCCTTGTTTCATATCCTGATCGATCAACGGGGATTGTCCATCCATTACAGATCCAGGATCCTGACGCTGTGCAGAGCAAAGGCAGACGAAGCGCAGCTTCTGGGAGTGAAAAAAAACAGCCCCCTGATCCAGTTTAAGGACAGCCTGATCGATGATCTGGGGAAGCCGCTTTATTATTCCATTCAGATCTATAATGCGGATGATCTGGACCTGTATCTGAGCTGACGTGACCGCCCGCTCGTCCCTCAGATCTCACATCCGTCAAATCCGCCGAAACGCATACAACTGGCCGCCGCAGCATCGGTGGCCTTTTTCATGCAGACGGCAGGGCTTTGTCCCTGTGCGTATTCTCCCAGAAATGTTCCGATAAAGGTGTCGCCCGCTCCCAGTGTGTCCACGATCTCAATGTTCCTGGCGGACTCGAATATGGGCGTTCCGGGCGATGGACTCTCAGACAAAGACGCCGTCGACAAACATCCGGTCCCATCTGCCGAACAGACTGCGCCGTATTTTCCCATGGTTTCTATGACCAGGGAGGGGCCCCGCCGGTGCATGCTCTTTACGAAGCGTTTCGCTTCCTCTACATCTCCGGAATCCGTGGAGAAAAAGGCAATATCCACGAAGGGCAGACACAGCTCCAGAAACTCTTCGTTATAGCGTTCTCCGAAATCCATGGAAATCTGTCCGGGGCAGTGCCGGCGGATCCGCTCCAGCTGGCTCTCTGTCCCGCCCAGAAACGTATTGTGGATGATCCCGAACTGATTCAGGTAAGCCAGAACATCATCCGTGATCCGGAACATTCTGACGGTGTCGTAAAATTCCTCGCCGAAAACCCGTTCATTTTCTTCGAAGGTCACATCCGTCCATGCGGTTTCCGAAGGATAGACCTGAATCATGGAAACGTCGATCCCCTTCTCCTGCAGCTTCCGGCGGACTGCCCGGCCGCCGTCGTCGTCTCCCACAGCCCCGGCGTAGGCCGTCCGGCATCCGGTGGCCGCGGCAAAAACAGCGGTATTGACGCCGTTGCCTCCCACAAACCGGCGTCTGACCGGCACTTCATAACGGTCAATGCAGTTGTCTCCCAGACAGATGATGGAATTTGGATTCATATGATCCTCCTGAAATGATGCTTTCCTGCAGAACGGTTTCCCGGACGCGGTTTTTTCGGCGCTGTTACTCCTTTACCGCGCCCATGGTGTATCCGGAGATCAGATATTTGTTGCAGAACGCAAACAGCAGGATCTGTGGAATCGTGATGATCATGGAGGCAGCAGCCATGACTGGCCAGTTAAAGGAGCCGTAGCCCTTGAAAATGGATATGGTGACCGCCACCGTCGTGGCTCTGGAATAGGCCAGCGCCAGTGGGAACATCAGCGCGGTCCATACGGAAATAAAGGCCAGGATCCCGCTGGTCACAATTCCCGGCATGCAAAGGGGCAGAACCACCCGGGACATGACTTTGGCCTCCGTACAGCCGTCCAGCCGGGCCGCCCACTCCAGATCCGCCGGGATATCCCGGATGAAATTACACAGCAGCATGATGCAGTAGGGCAGGGTCAGCACCTGAAATGCCAGGATCAGTCCGAGGATGGTGTCATACATCTTCGTTTCCTGATACAGGATATACAAGGGGATCAGAAACACCATTTCCGGGATAATCCGCATGCTGTAGACGCCATTGAAAAAGAATTTCCGGATCCGGCTGCTGATGGGGGACCGCATGATCGCGTAGGCCATTAAAAAACCTGCGAACAAAGAGATCGCCACCGTGAAAACGGAGATCAGAAGGGTATTCATAAAGGCCTTGCTGAATCCCGAATTTGTCCAGGCATCCAGATAATTCTCAAATTTCGGCGGAATGGTAAACCGGAAAAAGGACGTGGCGTCAATGGGCTTTTTCAGAGAAGTCACAAATACCCAGATCACCGGAAATGCGAAAAATGCGCAGATTACGATGATCAGCACGTAGCGGATAATATCCTGTCTTGTTCTTCGTTTCATTCGTCCGCTCCTATCCGTATGATTCTCTTGACAACAGCAACTATGATCACCACAAAAACGGAGAACAGGATTGCCATGGCAATGGAATAGCCGATATCCAGATAGCCTCCCAGACCGTTGGTGTAAATATACTGCTGGGACACCTCCGACGCCCGGTTGGGGCCGCCCTGGGTCACAGCCCAGGCGATGGCAAATACCCGCAGCAGGTCGATCATCCGCAGGGATAGGGCGGATTCCGCGAAGGAACGCAGATGGGGCCACTGCAGATACCGGAACCGCTGCCATCCGTTTGCCCCGTCGATCTGGCCGCATTCCAGCTGCTCAATGGGCATGCTCTGCAGCCCGGCCAGCATGATCAGGGTGATATTGCCGGTCATCCACCAGATCTCCACCAGCACCAGGGTAAAGATCACGATATGGGAATTTCCCAGCCAGTCCACCGGCTTCAGTCCGATGGAACGGAGGAGCTGGTTTACCACACCGGAGGAGGGATCCAGCATCATTCTCCACATGATCGCCGCCACCATGTCGGAGATCGTCAGCGGGAAGATCAGGATGGTGCGGAAGATCACGCCTCCTTTTCTGATCTTATATAACAGCATGGCGCAGCACAGACCCAGGACAAATTCCACCAGAAGGGACAGAACCGCGAAGAGAATGGTGTTTTTCAGGGCATTCCAGAAAAGGCCGTCCTTAAAGATCGCCAGATAATTTCCCAGCCCTACAAAGAGCTTCTTATCAATTCCCGCGACCCAGTCCCAGTCATACATACTGGTGACAAATCCATATAATACCGGATATATGACAAATACAATCAGGATCACCAGACTCGGGATCATGTACATATATCCCAGCAGTTTACGTTTATTTACGGTATGGGACATGGTCTTTCGTCCTTTCTGTGACTGCCGGAAACCCTAAACTTCATAAGGAGAAGCGGGATAGCCCCCAGGGGCTATCCCGTTGAAAGAGAAACAACGATTGATTATTCGGCCTTTAAGCCTTCTTTTTCCACGACTGCCTGAGCTTCGCCGTCCATCCAGGCCATGACTTCCTCCAGATCTTCTCCCTGGGAGATCCGTACCACAGCATCGATGATCTTGTCGGTAACCTCTGCTGCGCCGTTGAAGTACATGTAGCCGGGAGCGGAGATATTCAGAGCCTCGTCGACGGCGGCACAGTATTCTTCGCCGAATTCGGCGGATTTTGCTTCCCATGTAGAGGCTCTCACCGGTCCGTAGGTGGCGGTGGCGGTGCGCTCGTTAATGTCTTTGCTGGTGCCCCACTGAATGAACTGCCATGCAGCGTCTTTCACCGGAGAAGCCTCGGAAATGCCCAGGCCCCAAGCCCAGTGGGTGGTTCCGTTTCCGGTCGCGGTCTTCGGCGGTGCGGTATAACCGACCTTGCCGGCAACCAGGGACTGATCCGGATCCTCGAAGGTTCCGGCGAATAAGGAAGCGTCGAACCAGTAGGTGGCGGCATTTCCGGCCGCGAACTGATTAACGCACTCATACCAGGTAAAGCTGGTTGCGCCGATCGGTCCCATGGAGAGCAGTTTTGCCCAGGTCCGGAAGCCTTCCTTCACGGCGTCATCGGTGAAGTGGGTGTCCCAGTTCTCATCGAAATAGAACATTCTCTGAGCCAGATAGGGTCTGTCGCCCCAATTGTTGTAAACAGCGGCCAGCAGCTCGTCCGGCATGGTTTCATCCTGTCCGCGGATCACGGCAGGAGCGATTCCCTGATCGCCATAGGCTTCCTGAATCTGATCCAGAGCTGTCCACCAGTCATCCATGGTCTCCAGGGATGCAGGATCAATGCCCTGTTCTTCAAAAAGATCCTTGCGATAGAATACGATATAGGTCTCCATGGTCAGCGGAATGCCGTAAATGGATCCGTCCGCATCCGGGAACCGGAATCCGTCCACGATATACGGATAGATATCGTCGAAATCATATTCTTCGGACTGATAGACATAGTCGTCCAGATTGGCGATCCATCCGTTGACATAGCCGTTGTATCCGGTCATATTCGGAGACAGCATAAATACATCAAAGGGCGGTTCCGCCGAGCTTAAGCCCAGATTGACACGATCCCAGTAGATATCCTCCCCCAGTGTCGTGATCTCTACTTTGATGCCGGTGGCTTCCTCAAATTCCGATACCATCGGCTCAATCGCTTCCTGCCACGGGTGGGAATTCAGAAGAACCCGGACGGTCTGCCCGGCATAGGGCTTGTCCGCTTCTTCCGCCGCGCCAGCATTCATCACTGCGAAGCACGTCATGATCATGATTGCTGAAAGCAGCAGAGCAATCAGCTTTTTACTTGTTTTCATCCTACAACCTCCTTTTGCTTTTACTTTGCCTGCCGGAATGTTCCGACGGGCTGGTTCACACATGTTGCCTTCTCCTGTATAGCCTTCTCCTGTAAAGCACGCTCCGGCAAAAGAGTTCTCCTTTCGGATGCGGGAGTTTTGGTTATAGCTGGCCGCCGCTGATCTTGACCGTCTCTCCGGTCATAAAATCCGCCTGATCCGATGCCAGGAACAAGATCCCCTTCGCAATGTCCTCCGGTACAGACAGCCGCCCCAGGGGAGTCAGGGTGATGTATTCCTCCCGGACCTTTTCCGGATCGTCGATTCCCCGGAGCTTTGCTTCCCAGACAACTTCCCTGTCCTGCATCGGGGTTTTGACGTATCCCGGACACACGGCGTTGACGGTGATATTATACGGAGCCACTTCTTTGGCAATGGATTCCGTCAGTCCGATGACCGCGAATTTGGATGCGCAGTAATGGGCCAGCAGCGGAGCCCCCTGTTTTCCGCCCATGGATGCTGTCAGCACAATCCTTCCGTGCCGTTCCCGGATCATATGGGGCACCACATATTTGCAGATCAGCCAGCAGCCCTTTGCGTTGACATCCATATTGAAATCCCATTCTTCCTCGGTCAGCTCCCAGGACCACTGCATTGTGGATACGCCGGCGCAATTGACCAGAATGTCGATCTGCGGATACTGCGCAGCCACCTGATCGACAGCTGCTTTGACCTCGGCTTCTTTCGTGATATCAAAGGTGATGCAGTCCGGTGTCTGCCCGGTGGATTCCGCGATCTCCTTTGTTGTCTGGTGAAGCAGTTCACCGTTTTTATCCAGCAGAACCAGCTTCACATTCTCCCGGGCAAATGCCTTTGCCGTCTCTTTGCCGATCCCGCTGGCGGCTCCTGTGATCATCGTGACCTTTCCATCCAGATTGTACATACACGCCTCCTTTTCTTGTGCCGCTGATCAATAATCAAACTGCCGGTAGTATCTTCTGGTGGTCAGAGGATGGTTCCGGACCTTCTCGATATGGCAGGACAGCCTCTCGGTAATGGCATAGATTACCAGCGGGGATACGATCTTGCGGAACAGGGGATCGGTGAACGGCAGCTCCACATCCGCGGTCCGGAAGATATTGATGTCTTCGGTAATATTGGATGCAAATGCTTTAACCCGGTCCATTAAAGGTTCCGTCTCATCCTCCCCGTAGAGCAGGATCATGGGGACATCCTTTTCCAGAAGCTCCAGAGTTCCGTGGAAAAATTCCGCCGCATGGATGGATTTGGTCCGGATCCACTGCATTTCTTCCAGAATACACATCGCGTAATCATAGGCCTCGCCCCAGAGCATACCGGATCCCACGACCATGACATAATCCATGTCTTTATGCTTCTCCGCCATTTCCCTGCAGCGGTCTTCATACAGTTCTTTTCCTTTAATCAGATATGGGGTGAGCTTTCCGTACTCGTCCATCATTTGATCATACTGATCAAATTCTCCCGCATTTTTCAGGAACCGTCCGAGAAGCATGATCTGATAGGTATAGATGGCTTCGCACAGGCAGTCATCCTCGGCAAAGCTGCAGACTTTGTAATCTGCGTAGTCACAGATTGGTGTATTGTCATTGGAAACGTAGACGATGGTTCTGGCTCCGGCTTCTTTGCAGAACCGGGCGGCCTCCACAATCTCCTTGGTATTGCCGCTCCGGGAAGAAAAGACGCACACAGAGTCCTTTGAAAACCGTTTGTGTCCCATGGTAACGAATTCTCTGGCGATGACCGGAATCATCTCGATCTTTTCCGAGGTGGTGTCCAGCCAGTATTTCATCGGAAGAGTATGCGCATAAGTTCCTCCGCATCCAATAAAAAACAGATTGGAATAGCCCTCCTGACAGACCGCGTCTACAGCGGCTTCGATCTCAGGGCGTAAGGCTATGGCATCATTAACGACCTTCTCATATCGGGGAATATCAAAATTAAACATATACGCCTCCTAATTGTTATATAATGTATTATTACGAATCAAATTATATTATTTCTTTATGGAAAAGTCAATTGGAAATCATGGAGGATAATTCCCGGAGCCGGTTGTCCAAAAGTGATAATCCCGCGAAGGTTCCGGTGGTTGCAGCGGGCCGGATTGCGGCAGTCTCTTTCATTCGCCTTTTATTAATGATAAAATAAACAAGATTTAATCTGTTTTTAATCTTTCTTAAAAGACGCTTTAAGAGTCTTCGTGTATCCTATGCAGCGTAACAGAGAGAAAACCTTAAAGCAGAAAGAAAGAGGGACAAAATGAACGATTTCGAAAAAATTGAAAAAATCAGACAGCACGCGGATGTAACGTTTGAAGAAGCGAAGGAAGCACTGGAAGCCTCCGGCGGAGACCTGCTGGACGCCATGATCTATCTGGAGCAGCAGGGCAAGGCTAAGGCCCCGTCCCAGTCGGTGCATTCCACCAAATACGAAGAGCAGACGGCATACTCCGATGTGGAAGAGACCATCAAGCGGACCACTGCCAAACAGGAGAACGAAGGGGGATTCAAGAACACCCTGAAACGGATCTGGCGGTTCTTTACCCGGAATTACTTTGTGGTCAGCCGCAGCGGGGACGAGCTTCTGGTAATGCCTCTGCTGGTGGCAGTGATCATTATCCTCTGCTTTTTCTATGTGAGTATTATAGCCCTGATCGTACTGCTGTTCTTCGGATTCCGGTATTCCTTCCGGGGGAAGAACAACATGGACAGTGTCAATGAGACCATGGACAAGGCGGCAGGCGCTGCGTCTCAGTTTGCGGACAAAATGAAGGATGAGATCAATAAAAACCGGTAACGAGTATGAATGAGAAGATATTGATCGTAGAAGATGAAGAATCCATGGCCCGGTTCATTGAACTGGAACTGGTGCATGAGGGATATCGGGCGGACAAAACGGGAGACGGCCGCAGTGCGCTGGAAATGGCAGCAGGATCAGACTATGATCTGATCCTGCTTGATATTATGCTGCCGGGGATCAACGGGATCGAAGTACTCCGGAGACTACAGCATACGCAGGCTCCTCCGGTGATCCTTCTGACCGCCCGGGACGCGGTGATGGATAAGGTCGCCGGCCTGGATGCCGGAGCGGTGGATTATATCACCAAGCCCTTTGCGATCGAGGAACTGCTGGCCAGGATCCGGGTCGCGCTGAAGCTCCATTCCCGCATGCAGGCGGCTGCAGCGCCGGCGCCGTCAGCGACGGAAAACAGGACGGGCTCCGGTCCTTCTGTTCCGGCGGTAAGCGAAGAAGGCGAGTACTACTGGGGCGAGCTGCATCTGAGTGAAAAGAAGCACCAGGTAACCTATGGCAGTGAGGAGATCCTCCTGACCAACCGGGAATTTCTGATGCTCCGGACGCTGCTGGCCAACCAGGATATTGTGCTGACCAGGGATACCTTGCTGGAGAAGGTCTGCGGATATGACTATGTCGGAGAGACTAATGTGGTGGATGTTTATATCCGGTTCCTGCGTTCCAAGATCGATGAAGTATATCATGTGAAAATGATCCAGACTGTGCGAGGAGTAGGCTATGTCATCAAATCAGAATAACCGGGTCACTTCCATTACCCGCAAGCTCCACCGGATGCAGGCAGGGGGACAGCTGGTAAACGCCGTTGGCGTCGCGATCTTCACCGTCCTTCTTACGTGCCTGGCCTTTTTGGTCTATACAGAGATCCGGGCGACGGGGAGTTTTTCCTTTTCCAATCAGCATACCTTTACCGTGGATCCGGTGCTGAGGACCTTATATTATCATGTGATTGATCCTGCGGGAGTGGAACTGGCTTCAGCGGAGGTCTATCCGGCGGTGCTGGTGGTTCTGATCCCGGCCGGGGGGATCATGTGCCTCAGGATTCTCGGGATATTGTTCGGGTGGCCGAAAGAAAACCACAGGATCCGTAAGATCCTGAAGCCTATCAATGAATTGGCTCTCAAGGCGGACCAGCTCTCGAAGATGAATTTTTCCGAGGATAAATATCAGGTTCTGGAGGACGCCATTACCCATATTGATCCGGAGCAGATGCAGACCCTTTCCCTGGGAGATACGGATCTGGCCGGGGTGGAAACAGCCATGAACAATCTGCTGATCCGGATGAAGGAAAGTTATCAGCAGCAGGCCCGGTTTGTGAATGATGCGTCCCACGAACTCAGGACTCCCATCGCCATCATTGAGGGCTACGCGAATATGCTGAGCCGGTGGGGAACCGAGGATGAGAAGGTGCTGCAGGAATCCATCATGGCGATCAAAACCGAATCCGCCCACATGAAGCATCTGGTGGAACAGCTGCTGTTCCTGGCCAGGGGGGACAGCGGAAGGACCTCCCTTCAGTGGGAGCAGGTGTCCCTGGGCGACATGATGCAGGAGATCTACGAAGAGTCCCTGATGATCGATGAAATGCACCCGTATCGCTACGTCCGGCCGGAACAGGAGATTTTGGTGAAGGCGGACTCAGGGTTACTAAAGCAGGCAGTCCGAATCCTGGTGGACAATGCGGCCAAATATACCAACGAGAGGGATGAGATCCTGCTCCGGGCAGGCCTGGATGCCGGCCGCCCCTATATTCAGGTGCAGGATACCGGCATCGGTATGGCCGAAGCGGATATTGCGCATATGTTTGAGAGGTTCTACCGCTCGGATGAGGTGCGTCGGTTCAAGGGTACCGGTCTTGGGCTTTCGATCTCCAAATGGATCGTGGATAAGCATAAGGGCAATTTTGAGGTCACCTCCAGGGTAGGTCTCGGGACCCGGATCCGGATTCTCCTGCCGGCTTCCAGTGTGGTGCGGTGATCTCCTTATGAAATCCGGTCCTCCGTGACTTTGGTCCCGGGCATCATGTAGGGCCTGATATCATCCGCGTTTTTGATATTGTAAAATGCCATCCCCAGGATGGTGTTTTCTTTTTCTCCTTCTCCTTTTACGGGAACGATTGCCGTGATCCGGATCTGGGAGTAGGGTTTCTTCACCGCCGGTTCTCCGAAAATGACATCGCTCAGACCGTTTCCTTTCCGGACAATGCGGATCTCGTCGATATCCTCCAGATTTGCGGCATAGAAGGTACTGTAATCCTGATAGATCAGGAGCCGCTTATCGGTAACTGCGTAGAGTCTCTTTTTCCGGAGCGTCCTCGCGTCAACAAAGGGCCGGAGAATGATAAACGCCATGATCGCCAGGACCCCGACGATGATCAGCCAGCTTAAAGGAACATCGCTGTGGGATGTGGCGTAAAGGATATACCACACCAGAAAGGCGATGCCAAGGATGACAGTGAGGACCCACCGCAGATATAAGGATTTGCGGTTGTATCCCTCAATCACCTCAAACGGCTCCGGCTTCCCGGTCCATTTTACGGATTCCCCCTTTTCCAGCAGGGGAGTAAACTGATCCAGATAGTTCATGTTCTGTACTTCCTTTCGTTTTCTTTTAAAGTATCATCACAGCCTGTTAAGATGCTGCCAAGTTCCGTGAGGATGACGTTAAGAAGATGTAAAGGCGGGGCCTTCGCAGAACCTGGCGGGACCTTCACCGCAACTGATTTTAACGGAAACTTAACGGGCAGGAAGAACAGGAGATGTTATAATGAATCCATGAGCAGGTTGTTTCTCCGGATAAAAAAACACATCTGTTTCTCGGTCAGGGATACGCTGATCACAGCCGGAATCTTTGCGGCAGCATTTGCCCTGTGTTTCGTGCTGCAGCATTTCAGTGAAAATGATTTCCATGTTCCGCTGATCTTTGTCCTGGTGGTGATGATCGTTTCCCGCATGACCGACGGGTATCTTTACGGGCTGGTCGCCGCGGCGGCAGGGGTCATTTCCGTAAACTATGTGTTTACGTATCCTTATTTTGAACTGGATTTCACCATGACCGGATACCCGCTGACCTTTACCACCATGCTGCTGGTGTCTCTTGTGACCAGCACCATGACCACCCGGATCAAGAATCAGGAACGGTACATCAAGGAGGGGGAAAAGGAAAAACTGCGGTCAGAACTTTTCCGGGGAATTTCCCATGATATCCGTACGCCCCTCACCGGGATCGTCGGAGCCACAACTGTGCTTCTGGAAAATGAAAATATCTCCGGAGAGGTCCGGAGGGAGCTGCTGCAGGATATCAATGATGATTCCCAGTGGCTGATCCATATGATCGAAAATGTCCTGAGCATTACCCGGATGGGGGATTCTTCGGAGACGATCCGGAAAGAACCGGAAATCGTGGAGGAAATCATCGGAGAAGCAATCCGGAAATTCCGGAAACAATGGCCGGAGATCCCGGTCCGGGTCCGCATTCCCGACGAGATGCTGTTTGTCCCGATGGACGCGATCCTGATCGGACAGGTCATCCAGAATATCCTTCATAATTCCATGATCCACGGGGAAGGCTGTACCCGGATCGAGGTGGAGGTTTTTATCGAAGATCAGGAGGCGGTATTCCGGTTTCGGGATAATGGCTGCGGATTTACCTGGGACAGATCCGCTTCCCGGCCCGGCCAGCCTGTATTGTCCGATACGACGGGGCGATTGGACCGCCAGAAAAATATGGGGATCGGGCTGTCCCTGTGCCGCACGATTATTCAGGCTCATAAGGGACGGCTGGAGCTGTCCAATGCGCCGGAGGGAGGCGCAGTTGTGGAGTTCTGTCTGCCGCTGAAGGAGCAGAACCCCGGTTGAGGTCATATGTTTCAGGGGAGTTGAAATTATGCCAATCAGAGAAAAAATACTCATTGTGGAAGACGAACGGACCATCAGCAATTTTATGAGCACCGTACTGACTTCCAGCGGTTATGATGTGCTGGTGTCCGCCAGCGGGAAGGAAGCCTACACCATGATCACCTCCCATTGTCCGGATTTGGTGATCCTGGATCTGGGACTGCCGGATACCGACGGGGTCCGCATCATCCGGGCGGTCAGAGAATGGTCCCAGCTGCCGATCATCGTTGTTTCCGCGCGGATCCATGAGAAGGATAAGGTGGAAGCCCTGGATCTGGGGGCGGATGATTATATCACCAAGCCCTTTGGGACCAGTGAACTGCTGGCCCGGATCCGGACCGCGCTGCGCCATTCCAGCAAAAAGCATATGAACGATACCCTTGCCCAGTCCGGCATTTATCAGGTAGGGAATCTGTGCATCGATTATGAACGGCATCTTGTGAAACTGGAGGGGGAAGTCGTTCACCTGACTCAGAATGAATATAAGATCATTTCCATTCTCGGAAAATACGCCGGCAAGGTGATCACCTATGATTATCTGCTCTGTGAACTCTGGGGTCCCGGAGCCAGAGGCAACAATCAGATCCTCCGGGTAAATATGGCCAATATCCGGCGGAAGATCGAGAAAAATCCCGCGCAGCCCCGCTACATCCTGACTGAGATCGGAGTCGGATACCGTATGGCGGAAGAATAGATCCGGGGCCTATGCCTTTTGCGGGAAAGTTTGTTTCAGATTCAGGAAAGCCGTCCGTATTTTTTCCGGGACTCTTCGTAGGCGATGGGGGTTACCCGGGGATCTCCTTTGAAGGTCTTTCCCAGGGCGATGCCGGGAGCATACTGATCCAGCAGGGTTTTTATATAGGAGCGGATCTCTTCTTCCGTCATTTCCGGACGGATCTGAGGTTCCACCTCGATGGTCAGTTTCCCTTTGCAGGTATGGCTCAGGGAAATCTTGTCGTTCATCTCCTGGCCGTCCCACAGATCCGCGCCGGCTTTCACGATCAGGGGAACCAGCGTTTCGATATTTCCACAGCTGTGGAATTCGAAGATCATCCCCATGGCATGAACGGCATCCACGACTTTTTTCAGGGAGGGAAGGATCATCTCCTCCACTGTGTCATAGGAGAACATGGGAGCGCGCTGGGAGCCCCAGTCATCATGGAACCACACGATATCCACATGAAAATAGTTCCGCATGCAGCCGATCAGCTTGATATAAAAATCAGCCAGCCGGTCAAACAGCTCCTTCACATCCTCCTGCTGATCTTCGTCGATCAGGGCGATCAGGGCGCCCTGCATATCCATAAAAGAAACCAGCCGTTCGAAAAATCCGGTAAATAAAGGAGTCTTGATCATGCGGCCCTGGTTCAGTAAAGGCGCGTTTCTCTTCGCGCAGTCCTCCCAGTCCCAGGAAGAAAGATCCGGAAAATGGATCTTGTCCCTCCATTCGCCGGCCTCTTCCATCAGAGGATTTCCGGGTTTTACCATGGATCCGCGCTGCTCCGGAACATAGACCCACTCGACGCCGAAGTAATCTTTCCCTCCGAATTCCTCGGGCGGAATGCGTTTGGCATCGATCACCATGCCCCGGGTCACATTTTCAAAGACTGTGGCAGGAGCAAACAGAGACAACTCCGTATCACTGGGGATCCACACCGGTTCGCCTGCGATGGTCCGGCGGAGATTTTCTTCCGGAGAGATCGGGTAACGGGGCTTCAGGATCCCGGGCGCTCCGGGGAAGGGAAGCTGATACACCTCCTCCGACTGCATTTCTGACGGTTGAAACGGAATTTTGCTGTAGGTCATCTGTCTGTGTCCTTTCTGGAGGCTTTTCATCCGGAAACTCCTCATTTGGAATCTTTTCAATAATTTATGATACAAAAACATACAGACAAAAACAACATTCGTTTGAAGTTGGAGGAATCGGTTTTATGCAATGTATTAGAAATAAGAGATTCCCGGTTTCACAATATTGACATCTATCATATGCTGTGCTATTTTGAAATCGTTCCAAATTGAAACAGTTTTGTCCTGGAACAGTGAAACAGGTTCCTCGCATTTGACAGGGAAATTTGTTTTTCTTATACTGAGAGCATCATAAGACTGAGAAATCAGTATTCGGAAGGTATCAGTATTCGAAAGGCGTTATCATTCGAAAGGCGTCATCATTCGAAAGGAGTCAGAAGAGGAGCGGATCATATGGCTGACAGAACTCCGGATGTAAACGGATTGGCAAAGGTGTTCCGGATGATCCGGAACAGTATCGGGTATTTCGCAAAACGGTACCATCTGACGGTATCCGAAATGGCGATCGTCTTTGAGGTGTTTTATCAGGGAGAAATGTCGGTCACCCGCCTGGCGGAGGAATTGGGAATTTCCAAGAGTACGGTCTCCAGACTGGTGGAGGCGCTGGTGCAGAGGCATTATCTGGACCGTGTCCGCCCGGAGGAGAACCGAAGGATCGTTCGGATCACCATCTCGGACGGGTTCCGCAGTCAGATGGACATGCTGAAGGATGACACTGCGTTTAAGCAGATCCTGGAAGCAGATTTTTCACCGGAAAAAGGACAGCTGGCAATCAGAAAATTTATGGAGCTGGTGGACATCCTTCAGGAATCGGAGGATGCGTGACCAGACAGGAAAGAGGGGAAAGTTATGAAAAAGTTTTGTATATTGATGCTTTCCTGTGCTGTTGCAGTGCTGCTTTTGTCGGTGACTGCATTTGCTGCGCAGGAACAGAGTGCACAGGAGCCGGTGGAAGCCGCTGTGGAAGCTGTCGACCAGGCTGCCGATGCTGTCGATGTTGCTGAAGCTGCTGCGGACCAGGCTGTCGAAGCCGCTGATGCCCCTGCCGATCAGGCTGCCGAATCCTCCGGTGATGCCGCGGGGGAGTCTGAAGGGGAATCTGCCGGAGAAGACGCAGAAAGTGCCGGCGACTCCGCAGGAGATACGCAGGACGCCGCTGCATCCGGCCCGCCGGATTTCAACAGTCCCGCATTTAATCCCGGCCTGACAGAGAAACTGAATGTTATCAGCTCCGCAATTGTTCTTCCTCTTTGCTTCCTCAGCATCATTCTGTGGTTCTTCCGTGCATTCGGTATGACATTTGAAAATAAGAAAAACGGCTGGCTGAAGGTCTATAAGGTCCTCCGCAAGATCCATATCCCGGTCGGCGCTGCCACCATCATTTTAGGTCTTTATCATACGATCGTCGCATCGATCAATCACGGATTCAGCGTAAACTGGGGAAGTGCCGCCATGTTCTTCTTCCTTCTGGGATTTGTCTGCTGGCTGCTCCGGAAACCGCTGAAGCGTCACTGGGTCGTGCTTCATCGTTTTACCACTCTGATCGCAACGATCTGCATGATGATTCATTGCGCTCCGTATCTGAAGATCGTGTTCACCGTTGTACTGCCGGCAATTCTGAAGAAATTATAACAGCAGTTTTATGATAGTAAATGGCGGAAGGTTCCCGCCGGAAAATCCATTGTTTCCGGTATGTGACCTTCCGCTTTTTGCGGATAAATAAGAAAATGTGGTCCCTCGATTTACCGCAATGCTGCAGTTTTTGGGTCTTCTGCACCTTGGGTGGGTGTCTTTCTGCTGTCGAATGTGCCGTAAAGTCCAGGCCGCCGTTGACTTCCTTCATACTTGCTTCCGTCATGCCATTTGGGCCATCCTGATAATAATCATCATTTACTATCCCTGTCATTTTTGCGAAAACAGGGATATGATTTTCCAATAATTTCATATATAGTCCAGTTCAGGCTCTCTCAGGACCTTCATTTTGGACCATATTTTGTAAAATCGTCACTTTCTATCCCTGTTTTCCGGATCAGCGCAGGGATAGTAATTGGCAATTATTGCGCTGATCACCCAAAGACCTTTGGACTACGCAAATTCCTGTACGTGTATTTCTGAAAAAAAAGCATCCGTATGCTCTCAAATCCGGAATTCGCTGTGGCAGATGCTTCTGACTGTAATGTATCCGTAATCGTTTATTCTTATCGATTTTAGAATACAGAAACCTGCTCCTGTCTCCGCAATCAAACAGGATTCCGGAAAAGAGAATACAGAATAGCCCGGAATGTATCCGTAATCGTAGAATATTCTTCAAAAGAGAATACATCGTTCCCATTCTGTATCCGTAATCAGGCACTATTTTCGATAAGCGGATATATTTAAAGACAGCTGTCTCCGCAATTTACCATTTCCGGAAAATAACGGATACAAAGCCGTCGGCATCTGGCGCGAGTTACTCGCTCAAGGTGCACTTCAGTGGATGGCGGAAGGTCTGGTATGGAGTTACAAGTTTTTTCAGAATTTACCTTCCGGATTTCCGATGATTTGCCCGGAAAGCGAAAGGCAGCATATGGAATTTATAAGCTTTTTCAGAATTTACCTTCGGAAGAATATTTCCCTGCGTCGCCAGACAGCGGCAGTTGCTAACAGCTTAATCCGAATCTCCGCTATTACAAAAAACGGTTGTTTAAAGGATATCAAATATCCTCATACGGAGGTTCTTCGTAAAATGAGACAGCCGACAATATCCTCAGATCTGGGGCCTTGGATATCTGAGGATGGTTTTTATCCTCAATCGGGGTAGGCTGACATTCTGAGGATACCCGGAAATATCTCATCTTTTTGAATTTTCATATAGAGGATATTCACCATCCCCAAATGAGGCATTCGGAATATATGAGATATCCGGCGGCAATTAAAAGGGGGGATCTGGCGTAGATTGCGGAAGATGATCGCCCACCCAGGGTGCAGAAGCGCAGAATTTTTCGTCAGCCGCTGTCAAAAAAATCGAGTATTGCGGCATCTGTCATGCGGAATCAGAAACTTTGTGTAACACAGGGCAGCGGGGTACCTGCCGCAGGATCTTCTACAGTGATTCACTGATCAACTCCCACAGAACACGGATAAAGAAAATAATGAGGACCACGAAGATGATAGGCTTTACGATCTTCACGCCTTTCTGTGTAAAGCTCCGGGCGCCCAGCCAGTTGCCGGCAATGCCGAATATTCCGGCGGTCAGACCCAGGATCAGCTGGATGTTGCCGCTGATGAGATAGGTTACCAGGGCTGCGATGTTGGTCGCGAGATTGATGACTTTCGTGGTGCCGGCGGCGTGGTTCAGGTCCATGTGCGCGAGGCCTGTCAGAAGAAGCAGCAGGAAGGTACCGGTACCCGGACCGTAGAATCCGTCATAGATGCCGATGATGAAGGCGCAGGCGGCACTGATGAGATACATCTGGAGGGAAACGGTTTGCCCGGAATCCGGGGTGTCGATCCGTTTGGAGCGGAAGACATAGAATCCGGTGACCGGCAGGATCACCAGCAGCAGGATCTTGAAGATCCGGTCGCTGACCAGAAGCGCCAGGTTTGCTCCCAGGGTCGATCCGGCTAGAGCACAGACGGCGCAGATGACCGCCATGCGCAGCATAATGTACCCCTGCTTCCAGAATTTCCAGGTGGTCAGCGTGGTTCCCATGGCGGAGCTGACTTTGTTGGTGCCGATGGCGGTATGGACAGGCAGGCCTGCGATCAGATAAGCAGGCAGTGAGATCAGACCGCCGCCTCCGGCGATCGCGTCCACAAATCCCCCCAGAAATACCAACGGACAAACGATTAGAAATTGAACTGCTGTACTCATTTTTTAAATATCCCGGACAAGGTTGAAACGATTCCGGCCGGCTGCAAACAACCTGGCCTGACCGCAAGTAACCTGTTCCGGCCGCAAACAATGTGGTCCGGCCGCAAGTAACCTGGCCCAGGCCGTAAATCCTATTAAAACACAGGTCAGATCTTATCATAATTTCCCCGGCAGTACAAATATCCGATGGAAATATCTGTTGAGGATTCCGGCCGGTGCTGTTATGATGTGGTGTGTTTTGTGGGAGGAGAGAAGAATGGAACTTTTGTTCTTTGTGCTGGAGATTATCGGAACCGTTGCCTTTGCTGTTTCCGGGGCATTGGCTGCGATCCGCAAGAAAATGGATATTTTCGGAGTTGTGATCCTGGGAATGACCACGGCTGTGGCCGGAGGGATTATCAGGGATCTGATCCTGGGCGTCACGCCGCCGGCGGCATTTGTGGAACCGGTCTATGCGCTGGTTGCGGTCGGGGTTTCCCTGATCATATTCATTCCGGCGATCCGGAAAGCTCTGAGCAGACTGGAAGCGGTGCTGCTGGTTATGGATTCCATCGGACTCGCCATCTTTACCGTAATCGGGGTACGGGCCGGAATGCAGTATCACAATCTGTTCCTGAACATCTTCGTCGGAACGGTGACAGGCGTGGGCGGCGGTGTGCTGCGGGATTTGTTTGCCGGGAACCGGCCCTATATCTTTGTAAAGCATTTTTATGCATGCGCTTCCATCATCGGGGCGCTGATCTGTTCGTTACTCTGGAATTTCAACAGTCTGATCGCCATGATCTGCGGGATGGGGTCCATCTTTGTCCTCCGGATCCTGGCTGCTGTATTTAAATGGAGCCTGCCGAAGGCATAATGCCACTCTGTCTTCACTCATCCCACAGTTCGTGCCAGTCGGTGGCGCCGGGCCACAAAAATACCTGTCCCTTTACCAGACGGTTGCCGCATTCCAATGTATCGATGGCAGCCATTTCTTCTTCTGTCAGCGGCTCCGTGACGGCGGCCTCCAGATTGGCTTCATAGTTATGGACCGAGAAGGGGATCGGAAGGTGCCCCTTCTGCAGAGCCCATTTCAGGCAAATAATGGCGGGATGGCAAAGATGGGCCTTTGCGATCCTGGTCAGCACCGGCAGCTGCATGTCATTGACATCTTCCGGGAGAATATCCCGTTCCGGCCGGCGCGGAGATCCTAAGGGCATATAGCCGATGGACAGAATGTTCTGCTCCTTCAGATAGCTGCACAGGTCCTTTTGCTGAAAGGTGGGATGCAGCTTCGATTCACAGGCGGAAGGCGGGATCCGCAGCTTCCCAAGGACCGCGTCCAGCTTCCGGATCGTCATATTGGAAATGCCGATGTGGCGGACCAGTCCCTCCTCCACCAGTTCCTCCTCCACCAGTTCCTCAATCTGCCGGTAGGTGTCGGTAAATTCCTCCGCGGAGAAGCGCTTCGCGTCCGGGTTCCGGGACGAAACATCGCAGCCGGGGGCATGATAGTTGGGGAAGGGCCAGTAAATAAACAGCATGTCGATATAGTCACAATTCAGATCCTGAATGCTTTTCAGGCAGGAAGATTGCACATCCCGGTGCATATCATTCCAAACCTTGGTCATGATGAACAGATCTTCCCGCCGGACACCGCCTCCGCGACCTCCGCGGGGGAGACCCGGTCCGAGCCGAATGTCCCCATGCCGATGCAGGGAATCCTGTCGCCATTATATAATTGATAGGAAGGAACGGTTTTCGGATCCATCATGGGAGCCTCCTTTCATTCCGGATATCAGTCCGGATAAATGACGGCGACTTTGCCGCATTGTCCGGACGCCATCAGCTCATAAGCCTTGTCCGCATCCTTCAGTTCAAACCGGTGGGTAATGAGCTGATCGGGGTGGATCCCCCAGCGGACCAGGTGTTCCACCAGATCCTCCATGCGCCAGAGGGAGGTGACCCAACTGCCGTAAATGGATTTCTGGCCGTGCATGATATCCGGGGAAGGCTGGAAGGTGACGTCGCCGCCCTCTCCGACCATAGCCATTTTCCCCCCACTCCCGGGTGCAGCGGATCGCCATGGCCCAGGCGCTGTTATTGGCGGAGCAGTCAATGGTACGTTCACAGCCGTATCCCTGTGTCACTTCCAGGATGGACCGCTCACAGGCTTCCGTGTCGGAAGAATCAAAGACATAATCTGCCAGGCCCAGTTCTCTGGCCAGATCCATGCGGCGGGTAAATTCGCGCAGTTAAAGCATTTTTTTCAAAATACCCGCCAACCCTCCGCTGGTTTGTGGCGGGTAAATTCGCAGAAATGCATTATTCTCCATACTGTTACCCGCCATCATACGTGCCAGGCGTGGCGGGTAACTGGCGAAAAATGTTGAATTGACAATGAGCTACCCGCCACAGATCAAGGATATGCATCCGCAGAGAGCCGCAGCCGGCATAAGCCGGAAATGTAACCACAGAGAGCCGCAGCCGGCACAGAGACATCATCGAAATTTATGGCAGAATATTGTTGATAATTATGATAGAATACAGCAAAAATCCGAAAATCAAACAGAAAGAGACAGCCAAAAGAGCAGCATGGACAGAGAGTACGGAGCAGGCAGAAGGGCATGGACAGAGAGCACGGCGCAGGCAGGGAGAATGATATGGGCAGACAATCTGTAAAGAAGACACGAATGAAATTTCATGAGATCGATCCGGAGAAAGACATCCGGTACCGGGGGCCCTTGTCTTACCGGGAGTTCCGGATTCTGGGCTGGCTCTGTATCGCATTGTCCCAGGCTGCGCTGATTCTTTCCCTTGCCATGAAGGCAGGGCCTGAGATCAGTCGGAGCTTACAGAGCCCTTATCTCCTCCTGACATCTATTTCCCGGATGTCCCTTCCTTTTCTGCTGATCGCCAATTTTGCAACCATCCTTGACGACAGCGAAGGATATAAGGGCCAGCTGCTGAAAAACGGGATCGCGACCGGTGCAATCTTTCTGCTGTTTCTTCTGTTCTATTACCGGTATCTGGTGGGAGCTGTCAACGCATTCATCGGCAGCCGGGGAGAAACTTTGCAGGATATGGATGAAATCCTCCGGAGTTTCGGCACGTCAGGGTTCCTGGCATTTAATCTGTTTATCGATCTTCTGTTATGTACCCTGTTTATGTTTTTCCTGAATTACCGCCCGAAACGGTTCTTTACCGGGAAGAAACTGATCGGATTCCGGCTGCTGAGTATTCTTCCGGTCATGTATGAGGTCGCTTCTTTTGTGCTGAAGCTGCTTTCCTTCAAGGGTCTGGTCCGGATTCCGGTCTTCGCTTTTCCGCTGCTGACCGTAAAGCCGCCGGTCGCGATGCTGGTATTTCTCGTGCTTGTCCTGTTCATCAAAACCCGGGAATACCGGTTCCGCAAACACGGAAGAACCCATAAGGAATACCAGGCGTTTCTGAAAACAAACCGCAACTCCCTTCAGTTTTCCGTATTTACGGCAGTCATTCTGGTGATCGCCGCGATCGTTGATCTGGTGATTGTTACCCTGCTGATCCTGCTGCACTCAGGCAGCACAAGCCTGCAGGAGGGCATGGCAGCTGCCCAGGAGGGAATCGCCTCTGCCCAGGAGGGCCTGGATTTCACCCGGTATCTGTCAGAAATCAATACACTGGGATTTGGGCAGTCCATCGTTTTACTCCCGCTCGCGCCATTCATGCTGCTGTTTTCCTATACAAGGACCCGCAGACATCTGTGGATCGACATCATAATCCCCCCGGCAGGGATCGTGCTGATCATCTTTACTTATTTGGAAGGAATTCTTTACGGCATGAGATACCTGCCGTCCCTTTTGCAGACATTTTCTTAAATATCCGGCAGAAACCTGAAAATCCTGTTGACAGACATTGTTGTAATACATTACAGTAATGATATGTTCAAACGCAAAAGACAAATCAATCATACCGCTGTTTTTCGGAGACCCTGACCGGGTCTCCTTTTTTGTATTACAGAATACACAGGGAGGGTTTATGAGAGAATTAATGAAAGAAGAACGGGACAGGCTGATAAAGGAAATCCATGATCTGGAAGCTGCGAAAGCCTATCTCCGCAATACCGGGAAAACCGATTCCGAAGCGTACCTTGAGCAGCATCCGGAATTGCGAAAGCTTCTTAACGCTGTTCCGGCATGGTCTGATGTTGTCCGAAAATGGGCCGGCGAGCCATATCAGAAACCGACAATCGAATATCACGGTACTCTGTACCCCACTTTAAAAGGCGACCTGGTCAAATCGAAGGCAGAAAAAGAAATTGCAGATGCCCTGTTTCTTGCGAACATTCCTTATCGTTATGAATGTGCTGTTTCTTTTAATAATGGAAGGACTTTTTATTATCCGGATTTTCTGATCATGAACCCCAAAAACGGGGATCTGTATATCTGGGAGCATTTCGGGATGGAGGATCTGTCCTACTATATTAAAAGGAACGCAGGCAAAATTCACGATTACTTTGAAAACGGCTATCGTCCCGGGAAGAATCTGATCTGTACCTATTATAGCGGGGAGGTTCCTCTGACAAAAGCCCGGATCCGGAAAACGATTGATTATTATTTCAAATGAGTCCGCCATAAACTGTCTGTTGAGAGATTGCTTTCAGGATGATGTGGCGGGCAGCCACGCGCCGATTCAACATTTTTTGCCAGTTACCCCCCACGCCCGGGATGCATGGTGGCGGGTAACCATATGGAAAATAAAGTATTTTTGCCGATTTACCCGCCACAACCCAGCGGCAGTGTGGCGGGTAATTGGATAGAAATGCTTTAACTGCGCGGACTGACCCGCCACACTTGGGGGAATACAATCCCTGGCAATCCCCGTCGGGATACATGCGGGATCCTGCGCCGGGACAGAGCAAAATTTTACCCGGGAATCTGAGTGCGATCAGCGCAGGACCGGCCTTGACGGTGATTTTTTTCTATTGTATATTAAATATATTCCAATTGCATCAAGTCGGAGCCGAAATATAGGAATATATTTGCAGTGCCTGCTCCGGCGTTCAGCGGTGCAGGAGAATAGTGAACCGGGTGAGAATCCCGGACGGTACCGCCGCTGTAAGGGAAGAGAAGCTGCCTCAGGACGAAAGTCGGTCATTGGGAAACTGAGAAGGCTGGCAGTTTCGAGGACGGAGAGAAAACGCCTGTCTGTATTCCCGTAGTCAGAAGACCTGCTGCAAATGGAATCTTCTGCACAAACGGAGATATTTGGCGGAAGTATTTTTTGTTGTTGGAATAATCGGCAGCAACAATATTCATTTTGAATATTGCTGCTGCTTTTTGTTTGCCGTCAAGGACGGGTTTTTAAGGGAGCGCCGGGGCCGGGCAGGCATCCCGCAGGAAGAAGATCCGGACCTGAAAAGGCCGCCGCAGAACTGCAGAGGGAGAGGGGAACATGACATGAGAAAATACATTTTCGGACGGATCCTGTTTGTAATTCCGATCATGCTGATCCTTTCTTTTTTCACCTTCTCCCTGACCTATCTGTCTCCTTCCGATCCGGTGACCCTGAAATATGAACGAATGGGAGCGGTTCCGGATAAAGAGCAGGTGGAGAAAACAAAGGAAGAAATGGGGCTCAACGATCCGTTTCTGGTCCAGTATTTTCACTGGCTCGGGAACGTGCTGCAGGGGGACCTGGGTGAGTCCTATTATTACTCCACCAGTGTGTGGTATCAGATCACACGCAGGATCCCGAACACCCTGATCCTGACCGCCGCAACCCTGGCTCTGACCGTACTGTTTGCGGTTCCTCTGGGGGTTTTGTGCTCGGCGTATCAGAATAAATGGGTTGACTATCTGTTCCGCTTCATCTCCTTTTTCGGGGTCTCCATGCCCAGCTTCTGGGTGGGAATGCTGCTGATGTATCTGTTCGGCGTGCGGCTGAAATGGCTTCCGATCATGGGGAGCGGGAGCCTGAGGCATCTGATCCTGCCGTCGGTGACGCTGGCCTTCTGGATGGCGTCGATCTATGTCCGGAGAGTACGGGGAAGCATGCTGGAGGAAATGAATAAAGACTATCTGACCGGCGGACTGGCGCTGGGATATTCCCGGGCCCGTATTATATGGACCCAGATCCTGCCCAACTCCCTCCTGTCCGTGATTACCATGTTCGGCATGTCCATCGGTTCCTTGCTGGGAGGGGCGACCATTGTGGAAACCATTTTCGAATGGCCGGGCGTTGGCAAGATGGCGGTGGAAGCCATTTCCATTAAGGATTATCCCATCATACAGGGCTACGTCCTGTGGATGGCAATCATCTATGTTACGGTGAATCTTCTGGTGGATTTATCCTATCAGATCCTGGATCCGAGGATCCGGCTGGGAGGGAAGGACGCATGAATCTCTATGTTCGGAAAGCGCTGAAAAGTCCCGGGTTTATGGTGTGGCTGGTATTGGCGGTGCTGCTGATCCTGGTGCCCGTCTTCGCCCCGTATCTGGCACCCCATGATCCATTGACAACAGATTATGTCAATTCCCTGAATGCGGGAAGCGGGGAGTATCTTCTGGGCACGGACCAGATCGGCCGGTGCATTTTGTCCCGGCTGATCTACGGAGGGCGGACCTCTTTACTGATCGTATTCTGGGTGATCGCCATTGTGGCGGTTCTGGGGATTTTCCTGGGCGTTCTCTCCGGCTTTCTGGGAGGCTGGGTGGATATGGTCATCACCCGGATTACGGATATTATCATGGCGATCCCGTCCACGGTGTTTGTGATCGCCCTGGTGAGCGTGCTGGGTCCGGGCCTGCATCATACCATTCTCGCCATGTCGCTGGTGGGCTGGACCGAATACTGCCGGGTGGCCAGGGCTCTGGTACTGTCTGTAAAGGAGAACCAGTTTGTACAGGAAGCCCGGATGGGCGGCCTGAAGGAACATCAGGTGATATTCCGGACGATCCTGCCGAACATTGTGCCGTATCTTCTGGTCAATATTACCCAGGATATCGGAGCGCAGCTGCTGACCCTCAGCGGACTGTCTCTCCTGGGCCTGTCCTCCCAGCCGCCGACGCCGGAATGGGGATTCATGCTGAGCGAAGGAAGAAAATTTATTCAGTCCGCCCCGTGGCTGATCATTTATCCCGGACTGACCATCGTTCTGCATGTCGTGGTTTTCAATCTTTTGGGCGACAGCCTCAGAGATATATTGGATCCTCGCTATGTGAGGAAAAGAAACAAAAGAAAGGAGCTGTTAAAATGGCGAAAAGAAAAGGTTTCAAATTCATGATCACGAGCCTGCTGACCCTGATTCTGGTGTCTGCAGGCGTGATGAGTGCATTTGCCGCAGAGGGAGGAAAACATATTAATGCGGCATTATACTGGTTCGGCACCAGTCTGGATCCGGCTGTGGAATGGGATGGCTGGACCACCTGCCGCGCCGGCATTACGGAAACCCTGGTCACAGTCAATGAAAATTATGAAATTGTTCCGCTGCTGGCGGACAGCTGGGAGCAGACCGACGACACCACCTGGGTCATGCATATCCGGGACGGAGTCACCTTCCACAATGGAAAACCGGTGGATGGCGAGGCTGTCAAAAAGTCCTTTGAGAGAGCATTTTCCATGCAGGAACGGGCTGTGACAGCAGCAAAGATCGACACAATTGAAGCCGAGGGACAGGAAGTCACCTTTACAACCACTGAGCCCTTCGGCGCATTTCTGGCAAATATTTCAGAACCCATGTATTCCATCGTAGACGCAGAGGCAGATACGGATTTTGCCAGCGCGCCTGTTGCAACCGGGCCCTATATGGTGACCGGATTTGAGGTCAATACCTATATTGAACTGGCAAAGTATGATGGCTATTGGAACGGGGCCTCCGATGTGGATACCATTACAGTAAAGAACATTGACGATGACAGTACCCGCGGCATGGCGCTGCAGTCCGGGGAAATGGATGTGGTACAGCGTGTTGCCTGGACGGATCTTCCGATCTTCGAAGGGGACGATCAGTATGTCGTTTATAATACACAGGGCGCACGTACCCGGATCCTGGTCTTTAATTACCGGAACGAAGCGCTTCAGGATCTGAATGTCAGAAAGGCGTTTATTGCCGGGATCAATTATGATGCGCTGACAGGGGTTCTGGGCAGCGGCGTAAGCAAGGCAGGGGCTCCTTATCCGGCATCTGCTCCGTATGGTTATGAAGATCTGGAGAAACAGGATTATGATCCGGAGGCCGCCGCAGCATTCCTGGCAGAATCCGGATACGAAGACGCGGATGGTAACGGATATGTGGAAAAGGACGGACAGGAACTGACCTTTACCATTACCTATGAAAATACCGGATACACCATCATGCTGGAAGCAGTGCAGGATATGCTGAAGCAGGTCGGAATCCACATCGAGCTGCAGCAGGTGGACAGCATTTCCGATTTTGAGGATAATGGAAATTACGATATCGTAGCCACCAACTGGCAGGTGCTTTCCACCGGCGATCCCCAGTGGTTCCTGGACAGCCTGTACAAGACCGGGGCCTCCAGCAACTATGGCAGATACAGCAATGAGGAGCTGGATGCGATCATCGAACAGCTGGCACAGACCTTTGACATCGAAGGCCGGGAAGCACTGACCATTGAAGCGGAGAAGGTCCTTCTGGCAGATGCCGCCAGCGTATATCTGGTGGGCGAAAACAATTTTGTCGTTGCCAATGCCAAAGTGCAGAATGTGGTGCCGTATCCCATCGACTACTATTTTATTGACAACGGACTTTCCATTGAAGAATAATATGACGATTCTCGAACTTGAACATGTATCCGTCAGTTATGACGGCATACGCAATGCAGTGGATGATGTCTCCTTCTCCGTACAGGAGGGGGAGATCATCTCCCTGGTGGGAGAAAGCGGCAGCGGAAAATCCACCCTGCTGCATTGTATTCAGGGGCTGCTGCCCGGCGGTGCGGCAGCCCGAGGAAGGATCACCCTGTTCGGAAAGAATATGCTGGAGCTGTCCGCCGCGGAGCGGAAACGGATGCGGGGCGAGCAGATTGCGATGGTGTTCCAGGATACCGGCCGTTATATGAATCCGATCACCCGGATCGGAGGACAGTTCACCTCCTATCTGAAGCTGCACCTGGATCAGAGCAAAGAAGAACTACTGGAGCTGGAACGGACCATGCTGCGGAAGGTGAATCTGGAAGATACGGAACGGATCCTGCACAGTTATCCCTTTGAGCTGTCCGGAGGAATGCGGCAGCGGGTGGGGATCGCGATTGCATTGTCTTTGCATCCCAGGCTGCTGCTGGCAGATGAGCCGACCAGCGCGCTGGATGTCACCGTGCAGGCCCAGGTTGTAAAAGAGCTGGCGGCACTGTGCAGACAGGAGGGAGCGACCATTATCATTGTCACTCACAATATGGGGGTCGCAGCCCATATTTCCGATAAAATCGGAGTAATGCAAAGCGGCAGACTTGTGGAATGGGGCACGGTGGAGCAGGTGATCCGGCATCCGAAGGAAGCCTACACCCAAAGTCTGTTGTCCGCCATTGCAGAGCTGGATGATACGCGGCTGTTAAAGCAGAAACAGGAGTAGAGACGTGGAACCGGCATTACTGGAATTGAGACAAGTATCAAAAACCTTTCAGACAGGGAACACAAAACCGGTGAAGGCGGTTCAGTCGGTTTCCTTTGAAGTGCCTTCCGGAATCAATACCGGTATCGTTGGAGAGAGCGGCTGCGGAAAAAGCACCCTGGCCCGGATGATCACCGGACTGACGGGGGTGACCTCCGGCGAAATCCTTCTGAACGGGACCCGGATCTCCGGGCTGCGAAGAAGCGCGCAGCGGGACGTGTACCGGCAGGTGCAGATGGTGTTTCAGGACCCGTATTCCGCCATCAGCCCGAGGATGCCGGTGGGGACCTTTCTGACAGAGGGGCTGGTACATTTCGGACTGATCTCCAAAGGCGACAGGAAAGAACAGGCCCGAAAGCTTCTGGAACTGGTGGATCTGGATCCGCAGCTGGCCTTAAGACTTCCGCATCAGCTTTCCGGGGGACAGCTTCAGCGGGTGGTGATCGCCAGGGCCATCTCCATCCATCCCCGTCTGGTGATTCTGGATGAAGCCACCAGCGCTCTGGATGTTTCTGTGCAGAAACAGATCCTTTCCCTTCTGGTAAGACTGCAGGAGGAATTTTCCCTGACCTATCTGTTTATCGGCCATGATCTGGCAGTGGTGCGAAGTATCACAGAGCAGATCTTTGTCATGAAGGAGGGAAGCATCGTAGAACGGCTTCCCAGCGAAACCCTGCAGGAAGATGCCCGGCATCCCTATACCCTTCAATTGCTGTCCTCCGTATTCTCGGTGAAGGACCTGTCCTGAAATATTACTTGATTATTACGGCATTATATGATATGTTACGAAAGTATTAATTAAATGTTAACTTCTAAAGCAGAGATTTGAAACAGGGATTTAGATATAAGAAGGGGCAACATGAAAAGAAAACTTGCTTTCGTACTGATCACTGCATCGCTGATTGCGGCGATGTGTTCCACAACCTTTGCAGCCGGCAGGGTCCTGACCAACGGATCCAGCGGAGATGATGTCTACGCCCTTCAGCAGATGCTGGCGGCTTACGGGTATTTCTATGATGATCCCACCGGATATTTCGGGGATCTGACAGAGAATGCCCTGATTCAGTTCCAGTATGATTTCGGGCTGGATGCGGATGGCGTGGCGGGTCCTCTGACCAGCAGCTATCTTGGTCTTGCAGCAAACGAAGATTACGGGGATGATGGTTATGATGACTATGATGGTTCTGACGGCGGCGTCGATTACGCGGACGCATCCCTTTCCGGCGTTTTCTACAGCGGAATGTCCGGCACGGAAGTCTATCTGCTGCAGGAGCTGCTTTCTGCGTACGGATATTTCGGAGAAGCTCCCACCGGATTCTATGGGGATCTGACGGCTGCCGCAGTCAGGGAGTTTCAGGCAGATTACGGTCTGGAAGCAGACGGGATCGCAGGTCCGGCCACCATCGGGGTTCTGACCGGGACCTCCTCCGGAGCGTCCTCCGGCACCTCCGGATCCCCTTCCGGCAGCTACGATTATTCCGGTTATGCGGATGCGGTTCTGGATGCGGTGTACCGGACTCCGGCCACCAGCGCCGGCTACTGTGCTGCCTGGGTAACCCAGGTCCTGAGAAATGCAGGCGTCCTTACCTATGATCTGTCCAGCCTGCGGGGATCTGCATATTCTTACGCCAGCACCAGCGGTCTGGCGGACGCAGCCTATGCAGGCAATACCGGGTTCAACGCCAATGATTACTGGGCCTATGTATGTTACAGCAGTGATGTGAATGATCTGCAGCCGGGTATGGTGGTTGCCACCAGAAGTTCCTTCACTTACCTGGGAAGACAATTCGGCCACGTCGGGATCTATCTCGGCGACGGGCAGGTGATCTCCAGTGTCGGATATCTGGAAACCCTGAGCCTGGATGAATGGAACAGCCGGTATAACAATACCGGGGCAGGAAGCAGCATCAGCTGGGGCTATCTGCCATATTAAATATGATCTTCAAAGAACGCTGACAGATGTCGGCATCTTCGCCGAAAAGGATCCGCCGGAACGGGTCCTTTTTTCTTGAAAAGACCCGGCTCTTTGATTATTATAAGGGCAGCAGCCGTTCACGGGCTGACGGAAGGGCGCAGGGCCTTTCCGGATTTTCACATTATATTACATTATTTGAAAGGGGGATTTTTATGAAGAAGAAAATCAGATTGCTGGCCGCCGCGGTTTTCGCAGCTGTCATGGTCTTCGGCATGGCAGGAAGTGTCCTGGCCGCCGAAGCGGGAGACGCGGACCTTGCAACGGTCTACAAAATGGCACAGAAAGCCCTGGACCAGCAGGCGATCCAGAATGTCATGTCAAGACATGTCATGTATCATTGCTATGGCCTGCATCAGGAAGAGGTGGAGCAGATCTGGGTTCAGGAACCGGAAAATCAGGCAACTGCTTCCTTCGGTCAGAATCAGGGCTACATGGTGGGATATCCTGCCATCTGGGAAGCCTATGTGGATGGCCATACTGAGAGCTGGCTGGAAACTGCTAAGAATTACTGCGCCAAGAATGACATTGATATCGAAGGATGGTCCGACGAGGAGATCCTGGATGTTTACGGCGGCGTGGGACAGCTCCTGCTGCACGTCACGACCACCTCGATCATCGAAGTGGCGGAGGACGGACAGACCGCAAAATGCTTCTGGTACTCGCCGGGTCTTGTGGCAGAAACCGGACAGAGCGGCAATACCATCTGGGAAGCCTATGGCGTTGATTTTGTAAAAGAAGGCGGCGAATGGAAGATCTGGCATCTGCATATGTATACGGACTTCACCGGAAGCTTCTATATTACCCTGGGCGGTAATGGCGGAAGCGGCGGCGGCCCCGGCGGCGGCCAGGCACCTCCCGAGGGAGATTCCGGAGACGGACAGTCGCCGGAGGGAGAATCTCCGGAAGGAGAAGCACCGCCGGCAGCCCAGACCGGAAATGAACAGCAGGGATGGCAGCCGGAAGGCGGAGAAGCCATCGCTATCGAGACGGTGAATGAATATCTTTCCGAACCTACTTATACGATCTTCTCCAGCAAGAGACTTCGTTCCCAGATGGAACTGTATATTCCGACTCCCTATGAGACCTGGAGTTTTGATGATCCGAACTACGGACTGTCCGTAGAGCAGTATGCGAAATACGGGATCGATCTGGATGCATGGTATGCAGCCCATGCCCAATAACCGGAATGTTCTGTGACAGGAGGCGGACAATGACAGATTCGAAGATGCGAACCAAAACACGTTATACCAGAGCCGAAGTGCAGGCCATTGCCGATTCGATCCGCAGGCAGATCCTCGGGATCGCGATCCGGACCGGCGGGTGCTATCTTGCGCAGGCATGCTCTTCTGCCGAAATGATTGCATCCTTATATACAAAGGTCATGAAACTGGGCCCGTCGGCCGGGGAATGGGACGCGATCCCATTCCCCGGAGTTCCGGGACCTGACAATATGGACTATCAGCACGGCTCTTTGTATCACGGAGTCCCGGCACCGGATAAGGACCGGTTCTTCGTGTCCTGCTGTCATTACGCCTCCGTGATCTACTGCGCGCTGGCCGCCACTGGCCGGATCAGCCCGAAAGCCCTGGAGAAATTCAATGTGGACGGCTGGAACATGGAGATGATCGGGGCGGAGCACTCCCCGGGATTTGAAAACACGGCCGGGTCATTGGGACAGACGGTCTCCATCGCGGCAGGAACCGCCCATGCCCGGAAGATGCGGAAGGACACGGGCCGGGTTTTCTGTCTGCTGGGCGACGGAGAACTGCAGGAAGGACAGACCTGGGAATGTATCCAGACCGCGGCCTATTACAGGCTGGACAATTTTATCATTGTGGTGGATGCGAACGGGCAGCAGGTGGAAGGCGCCATTGAAGATCAGATGAAGATCGAGCCGCTGAAGGAGAGATTTGAATCTTTCGGCGCGAAATGTGTGCTCTGCAATGGCCACGACATCGATGATTTTGTGAAGGCCTGCCGGACCGCCCATGCGGGGAAGCCCCTGGTGGTGGTCTGCCGGACCCGCGGATATACCGGGGTGGAGCCGCTGAAGGAGAAATATCCGTTCCTGCATTTTGTGCGGATCTCCGAAGCGGAGCGGCCGGTGTATCAGAAGATATATGAAGAAATGGGAGGTGACAGACTGTGAAGATCGAAGTCAACACACACGAACGCTGTATGATCGAGTTCGCGGCAAAGCATCCGGAAGTGGTCGTGATGTCGGCGGACCTGGGATCCTCCTGTGAAGTCAAGAAGTTCCGCAGCGTCTATCCGGATCGGTATTTTACCATGGGGATCGCGGAGCAGAATATGTGCTCCTGGGCAGCCGGGCTGGCCAGGGAAGGGTACCGCCCGTTTCTTCATACCTTTTCGGTATTTCTGTACCGCAGGATCCTGGATCAGCTGGAGATGAGCGTCGCCTATCCGAACCTCCCGGTGGTGTTTGTGGGATTTGTTCCCGGGATCACCACCCCCGGCGGAGTCTCCCATCAGTCCATCAATGACGTGGGGGTACTGCGGACCGTTCCCAACATGACTATTTTTGATATCGGAGACGCCACAGAGATCGAAGGTGCTCTGGATCTTGCCTATGACCGGAACGGACCGGTTTATATCCGGATGCTGCGTAAGGAAGTGCCCCGTCTGTTCCCGGCGGAAGAGCCCATGCAGTTTGGCCATGCCCGTACGTTAAGCGAGGGGGAGGACATCCTGATCCTTTCCTCCAGCATCTGCACCGAGGAAGCCATCCGGGCGACGGGCGCTTTGAAGGAATGCGGCGTTTCCGTGCAGCATATGCATGTATCCACTCTGAAACCCTTTGACGATCCGCAGATTCTGGAAGCTCTGAAGAAATGCAGACCCGGAGTTGTGACCATTGAGAATCACTATGAGATCGGAGGACTCGGAAGCGCTGTCGCGGAAATGATCGCGGAGCATGGATTAAGCCGGAGACTGATCCGGATCGGACTACCGGGATATACCCACGGAGCTTCGAAGATGTATCTGATGAAGAAATACGGCATTGACGCCATGCATCTGGTCCACGCGGTGGAAGAGCTGACCGGAAAGGATCTTCCGGTCACTCAGGAGCTTCTCCTGGAGGAGCGGTTTGTGGATTATCTGGAAGTATAAGTGAGGCGGGCAAAATGAAATTCAAAGGATATGAGGATACTGCACTGCGGCAGCAGCTGCACGACCGGTTTACGGTTCTGTACCGGATCGCGGCGGAGGAAAAAACAGCTCTGGAAATGGCAAAAAATATCACGGTGGAGCAGACGGTGGAATTTCCGGCGGCCCATATTGAATGTGATGTGATCCAGACAGATATCATCGGAAGACTGGAGCAGTTTCTGCCCTGTGACGGCGGATATCACGCCCTGATCAGCTATTCCGATCAGTCCGGGACAGAGGAATTTGCCCAGTTCCTGAATGTGGTCTTCGGCAATTCCAGCCTTCTGCCGGGGATCACCGTGGAACGGGTGGATCTGTCGGAAGAGCAGGAAGAATGGTTCCCGGGCCCCAAATTCGGGGTTCAGGGGATCAGGGAAACGCTGGGAGTTTTTGACAGGCCAATCGGATTTACCGCATTGAAGCCCATGGGACTTCCGACAGAATCCTTTGTGGACGAGGCGTATCGGTGCGCGCTGGGCGGCGTGGACCTGATCAAGGATGATCACGGCCTCTGCAACCAGACATTTTCTTCTTTTAAAGATCGGATCCGCCGGGTGTGCCGTGCGGTCCGCCAGGCAAATGAGGAAACCGGCGGGCATACGGCCTATGTACCTAATCTGTCCGGAAGATTTTCGGAAATCATGGACCGGGTTCATTACTGTGAAGACTGCGGGGCAGGCGGGATCATGCTGGCTCCGGGGCTGGTGGGATATGATACGCTGCAGTTCGTGGCATCGCATACACAATTGCCGGTGATCGCCCATCCGGCAATGGCGGGCTGTTTTCTGGATAAGGGATCCGGAGGATTTGAATGCGGATGCATCAACGGACAGATTCCCCGCATCTGCGGAGCGGATATTACGGTATTTCCCAATTACGGAGGGAGATTCTCCTTCTCAGAGGATCAGTGCCGTTCCATTATGGACCGCTGCAGTGAACCCTGCGGAAAACGCAGGCCCATCCTGCCGGCGCCTGCCGGAGGCATGACCTTTGAAAAGATCCCGGTAATCCGGAAATTTTACGGAAATGATGTGGCGCTTTTAATGGGCGGAGGGCTTTTTACGCTTTCTGCGGATCTGACGGAAAACTGCCGCCGGTTCGTTCAGGTGCTTTCCGGGAAGTAAGGCTGCCGGATCAGACAGCGGAGTTGGTATGGCAGATTTCGCTTAATTTCTTGCTGTGGAAGAAATCATGGATCAGCTGGTCGTACTCTGTCCACATCGGCAGGGTCCGGCAGATGGAGGCGCGGGGGCAGGCATCCGCATTATGGTCCAGGCAGGCAACGGCAGCCATGGATCCCTCTGTCAGTTCCAGGATTTCGCCCACATTATATTCTTCCGGTCTGCGGCATAGCCGGTAACCGCCGCCCTTTCCCCGGACTCCGGCAAGAAGGCCGCCGCTGACCAGTTCTTTTACGATGATTTCAAGATATTTCTTGGAGATCCCCTGCCGCTCGGCAACATCCTTCAGGGGAACATAGGTTTCTCCTTCATGCTCCGCAAGATCGATCATTACCCGCAGTGCGTATCTTCCTTTTGTAGAGATCATTTCTTCACCTTCTTCATCTTTAATAATCCTATTATATATCTATGTTTATAAAAATTTCAAGTTTAGCGATGAATTCCTCCCGGTCCGGGAAATCCTGACGCGCCGGGGATTTGTTATTTGGCTGATTAATTTTATTCCAATAATCCGCTTCGAATGGGAAATTATATAAAATTATTTTAATTTTTATCAATTTCTATCTGAATTTGAGGAGGCGGAACGAAACCAATTGAAACGATAGGTTAGCAATGTTAGGATAAAAACGGAATAAATGTATTCTGAGGCAATTTCAGAGGATCAGGAAATCAGATGTGCAGAACCAGACGGTTCGGAAAAAACGGAAAGAGAGGAACATGGTATGATTATTATCGGGGAAAAAATCAACGGAGCGATTCCTTCCGTGGCAAAGGCCATTGAGGAGAAAAATGAAGACTGGATCCGGGATCTCGCAAAGAGACAAAGTGATGCCGGTGCGGATTATATCGATGTGTGCTCATCGGTCATGGACAAGGATGTGGAAACGCTGAAATGGCTGATCGATCTGGTGCAGGAGGTCTGCGATACCAGAATCTGTATCGACAGTCCCAGCGCAAAATCCATTGTGGAAGCCATTCCCTTCTGCAGCAAGCCGGGAATCATCAATTCGGTATCGCTGGAAGGCGATAAGATCGAAACCGTATTTCCGGTGATTTCGGGTACCGACTGGGAGTGCATCGCGCTGCTTTCCGGAAAGAGCCGGATCTCGGAGAGTGTGGATGAGCGGATCGAGATCTTTGAACAGATCATGGAAAAGGCGAAAGAGTATCAGATCAAGCCGGAGAAACTCCACATTGATCCTCTGGTATTCTCCGTGGGAACCAATCCGGAATCCTTCTCGGGATATGCCCAGGTGTCCAGACATATTAAAGAAAAATATCCGCAGGTCCATATTACCAGCGGCCTGTCCAATATTTCCTTTGGCATTCCTTCCAGAAAGACCATGAACCAGGCATTTCTGATCCTGGCCATGCAGGCAGGAATGGACTGCGCGATCATTGATCCCACCAACCGGGATATGATCGGATCGATCTTTGCAACGGAGGCGCTGCTGGAGATGGATGAATACTGCATCGAATATATCGGAGCTTACAATGAAGGACGTTTCGGCGTAAAGAAGAGCTGAAGCCAGACAGGAGGCATTATGAAGATTCTAGTATGTGTAAAACAGGTTCCGGATACTACGGAAATCAGAATCGATCCGGTAAAGAATGTGCTGATCCGGGAAGGCGTCCCCAGTGTGCTGAATCCCTTTGACGGATACGCCCTGGAGGCAGCAGCCAGAATCAAGGATCAGGATCCGGATACACAGATCGTCGCACTCAGCATGGGACCGGAGCAGGCACTAAAGGCCCTGCGGGAATGCCTGGCGGTGGCCGCCGACCGGGCGTATCTGATCTCCGGCAGAGGATTCGGAGGATCGGATACTCTGGCAACCAGTTATATCCTGTCCCAGGCGATCAGAAAATTAAGTGAAATGGAAGGCCCCTTTGACGCCATTTTCTGCGGAAAGCAGGCAATCGACGGGGATACAGCCCAGGTGGGACCGGAGATCGCGGAACATCTGGGACTTGCCCAGGTTACCTATGCGCTGGAGGCGGAGAAGGAAGGAACTGTTCTGAAGGTCAGAAAAGAACAGGAAGACGGTTATGAGATCGTAGCCGCCGAACTTCCCTGCCTGGTCACCTTCACTAAGCCGTCCTGGCCGGTTCGCTATCCGACCATCCCCAGAAAACTGGCGGCGGATAAAGCGGAGATTCCGATTCTGTCGGAGGCGGATTTCCCGCAGATCGATGTTACCCGGATCGGATTGAAGGGATCCCCCACGAAGGTAAAAAAGACATTTGTTCCGCAGAAACGTAAGGACGGAATCCGGATCCGGGAGAAGGATGCGACAGCAGCTGCCCGGGAACTGGCCGGGGTGCTGGAACAGATCGGGATCGTTTGACAGGGGGTGAAATGATGGAAGCAAAAACAAAAGATCTTTGGGTATTTGTAGAAACAGACCGGACCGGTGCAGCCAGAAATGTCGGGATCGAGCTTCTTTCGCCCGGCAGAGAACTGGCGGATAAACAGGGAGGGAAACTGACCGCAGTTGTGGTCGGCTATCATACAGAGGCAGCTGTTCAGGAAGCAGGAGAGCATGGCGCAGACCAGATTCTTGTGGTGGACAGCCCCGAATATAAAGAGTATTCCACGGATGCTTATGTGGAGGTCCTGACACAGCTGATTGAAAAGTACGGCCCGCTGAGTGTTCTGATCGGTGCAACGCCCAACGGAAGAGACATGGGCCCCAGGGTGTCCTGCCGGCTGAGAACCGGGCTGACTGCGGACTGTACGGGACTTGATATTGACAGTGAAACCAATCTGGTAATCTGGACCAGACCGACCTTTGGCGGCAATCTGATGGCCCAGATCCAGTGTCCGGAGCATCGCCCCCAGATGGGAACCGTGCGGCCGGGCGTATTCAAAAAGAGTGAACCGCAGGAAAATCATGCCGAGATCATCCGGGAAGAGATCCGGATCGCCCCGGAGAAGATAAGGACCCGGGTCCTGGAAGTGATCCGGGAACTGGGCGGTGAAAATGTGGATCTGGAAAGCGCACAGATCATTGTGGCCGGAGGCCGTGGTGTGGGAGGCCCCCAGGGATTTGCTCCCATCCGGGAACTGGCCGAAGCCCTGGGAGGAGCTGTCGGCGCCTCCAGAGCCTGTGTGGATTCCGGATGGATTTCCCATGCACATCAGGTCGGACAGACTGGCAAGACCGTGGGGCCGAAGCTGTATATTGCCTGCGGAATCTCCGGCGCCATCCAGCATACCGCCGGTATCGCCGGATCGGAAAAGATCATTGCCATCAACTCGGATCCCAATGCGCCGATCTTTGATATGGCGGATTATTGTGTTGTCGGCGATCTGTTTGAGATCCTTCCGGCCCTGACAAAGGAAATCCGGAGCCGCAAAGCGGAGAACAAAGCTCCTGAAGAGCAGGCTAGTGCTTCTCAGAAACCGGTGTGGGCAGAAAACCCCTTAGGAGTCTGCCATATTGAAATGATCCCGCCGAAGCATGCTTCCGTGAAGCTGGAGGAGGATCTGGCATTATTCAGGGAAAAATTTGAGAGGTACATGGAGGCCGGATTTATCGCATCCGTGACGGACAATGCCATGGCCAATCTGGCATTCCAGCTGACGGAAGTCGTGGAAGCCATGGGACTGAAACCGCGGCCGGATCAGGTGCTGATCCATCTGAATACCTTCCACCAGAAGGAAGAACTGGATCGGATCCTGGAAACCGCCCGGTCCCAGGGAATCCGGAATTTCCTGACGATTACGGGAGACGGATCAGACAAGATGCATAAACTTCTTCCGGAGGAACTGGAGGCGGAGGATGTGGCTGTTACCACCTCTGTGGAACTGATCCGCTACATCCGGAGGCATTATCCCGAGTTCATCCTCGGAGCGGCATTTAATCCCTATGAGCCGCCGGAGCATGAATTTGCCAAGCTGAAACGGAAGCTGGAGGCGGGGGCATCCTATGTGATCACCCAGCCGATCATCGGCCGGAACGAACAGATCGACCGGCTGGTGAGAGAGTATCCGGACCTTCCGGTGGTAGTGGAGATCTGGATGTCCAAGAAGCTGTATCTGCTGTCGGATATTTTCGGGGAGCCGATTCCGGAAGACGCGCCGTATGATCCCTTCGAAACGAGAAAGGAAGTGCTGGCGGCTTATCCTGGATACGGCAATTACCTGGCGCTGCTTGGTTATAAGACCCAGTATCCGCAGATCGAGCAGGAATTCAGTAAATAACAGGCAGGGGCATCGCCCCCACAGCCGATGGCGTCTGAAGATCCGGGCGCCATTGGCTGGATAGACAGGAGATGATCCGGACGCCATTGGTTGCCCGTCGATTCCCGGAGGTCACCGGGATCCGGATGAAAGGTCTGCCCAGCGGCTTTCCTGCTGCCGGTCGATGATCTCATAGAGCGCTTGATACGGATCCGGAATCATTCCGGGAGAATCTCCAAACTCCATGACTTTCCCCTCTGAATTCCGGAATGGTTCCCATACAGGCAGTCCCTCTCCATTGGGATTGCCTGTTTTTACGAAATTCACCCAGTACTGCTGCATTTTCTCCGACAGGGAGAAATCCTCCGGGGAATACACCCAGTCATGACGCCACAAATTGCCGAAGACATAGGGAAGCTCTCCCGCATGGAAGCAGGAAAGGGCCGGGTTCCATTTGGTAAAGCAGTATTCATACACCGGGATCCCCAGATCTTCCGCGTACCGGGACCAGTTGAAATGGCTGTAGGTGAACCAGGCGGCGGAAACGGCTTCATTCAAGGCTCCCTTCGCATTGCCGCCGGCATCGATAAAGACGCTGTAGTCAGGATCCCGTTCATAGGGAGGGATCAGTTCCGCCACTTCTTCCGCGTACTCTTCAAATACTTCTTTCAGTGTTTCCACATAATTCTCCGTATCCGTTCTGCGGTTCAGCAGGAACACATCCGCCTCATGGGCGTTGAATCCGGACAGCAGGGCCTCTTCGTTGTTCTCACCGGCTTCATATGTCAGGAAGGGCTGCTGCGTGATGGCATAGCCGTCAACGGTGAGAGAATTATTGGGATATCTGGTTTTCAGAAGCTGATCCGCCGGGATCTTGCGCAGGTCCGCGGCGGAAGTGACCCCAAACTCCTTCTTGATCGAAGCGCCTGTATCCAGAGCGTCCTCATAGCTTCGGAAGGTGTGATAGGGAACCCTGGCGGTGATTCCGCTGCTTTCGGCAATGGCATAGCGGAACAGCCCCTTTGCCAGGGGAGAAACACACAGGGCGTTGACACAGGAGGCGCCGGCGGATTCCCCGCAGATCGTGACCTTCGCCGGATCGCCGCCGAAAGCGGTTATATTATTCTGCACCCATTCGAGGGCTTTGATCTGGTCAAGAAGCCCGTAATTTCCGGTGGTATGATACGGAGATTCCTCCGCCAGTTCCTCATCCGCCAGAAAACCGAATACATTCAGCCGGTAGGCCAGAGTGACCACCAGGATCCCCCGTTTTGCCAGATCCTGTCCCCGATATTCGAAATAGGAGCTGGCCCCCGTAGTGAGTGATCCGCCGTGGATATAGACCAGGACCGGCAGTTCCGAGACATCGCCGGCCGGTTTCCAGACATTCAGGTACAGACAGTCTTCGCTCATTTCTTCCCGGTAATTATCCATGGGGTCCACATGAAAATAATGATAGAAGGTCAGGTCCACCAGGGAACTGTAAATGACATTGTCCTCGGCCTGCATGGCCTTCGGCCCGAAGGTGTCACAGGCTAGGATCCCATCCCAACCATCCGGATCCTGCGGCTCCCGGAATCGCAGATCGCCCACCGGAGGCTTGGCATAGGGAATGCCGGCATAGATTTCCACGGACCGGTCTTCGGTATAAACTCCGGTCAGATCACCCTGGGCAATATGGATCACATCCGTCGCTTCCGGGTTGGGATAATCCGCGGCGGGGATCCGCTGATAAGGCGGCCGGGAGATCAGAAGAATCACGCCCAGTATCGCGAGAAACGGCAGATCCCACAGGAATTTCACAAGGCCCCTTTTTCTTTTGAGAAGGGTGAAACGAAGTACAAGATATCCGCCGACTGTGAGCAGGCACAGGCCCCAGCCCCAGAGCGTATGTTTGCCGAATTCCAGAAGAAAGATCAGGATCAGCCCCAGAAAACAAAGGGCAAGGATGCGCAGAACCAAGGGAGCGCGGCGGGGGCGTGAGATCGGGGTGTCATTTCCATGGGCGGTCTGTTTCATAATCTCTCCTGTCTTTCTGACCATAGTGTCTGATTTGCGGGACTCATTTTTATGGGTCACATTATTCGTATTACATCATTTGGGTCTCATCATACAGAATCTCAACGGAAAATGCAAACCCTCTCTCCGAGCCGGGCGGTCCGTTCGGATTACCAAGCCGGGTCCGTTCGGATTACCGCAATGCTGCAACTTTTCGGCAAGTGCTGCCGAAAAACTCACGCATTGCTGCAATTTTTCGTCAAGCGACCCGCACGGAGACCATTTCTGCCGAAAATCTCACGCAATGCTGCATTTTTTCGGCAAAATCCGGGTCTGAGAATGGCGTCTGCCGAAAATCTCACGCAATGCTGCAAATTTTCGGCAGCCCCTGTCAAAAACATCGAGCATTGCGGTAGAACGGAACCCATCCAGCCATCCGGCAGAAACGGGTACAGCAAACGGATGGGAATGTCCGGAACAAAATGTAAAAATACAGAATATTCAGGAAATTATGATATAATACCAGGGTTGGAAAACATAGCGTGAAAGCTCTGCATGGGAATATGACGCCAGGGAAAACAGCGCCGAAGGAATAGTACCGAAAGAATGACGACGAAGGAATAACGCCAGAGGGATAACAGGGGGCAGGATGACAGAAAAATTATATTATAAGGACGCATATCTGCGGGAGTTTTCCGCAGTGATCGAAGAGATGGACGGACAGAGGATCCTGCTTGACAGGACGGCCTTCTATCCAGAGGGCGGCGGTCAGGGAGCGGATCACGGAGAACTGGAACTGCCTGGCGGCCGGAAAGTCACGGTGATCGATGTGCAGGAAGAGGGAGAGAAGATCTGGCATGTGATCCGGGAGCCCCTCACATCGCCGGGAAGGAATAGCGAAGCCTCTGACAATGCAGGCGAAGTTCCAAACAGGGAAAGCGAAGCCTCTGACACTGCAGTCGAAGTCCCGAACAGGGGAAACAAAGTAACGGGCCGGATCGACTGGAACCGGCGGTTCGATCATATGCAGCAGCATTCCGGCGAGCATATTGTCAGCGGAATGATCTGCCGGCGGTTTCACTGTGACAATGTGGGATTTCATCTCGGCGAAGATTCGGTGACGATTGATTTTAATACGGTGATCAGCTTCGGACAGGCCCTTGAGATTGAAGAGGAGGCAAATGCTTACATCCGGGAGGATCATCCGTTCGAGGTGCTTTGGCCCTCCGCCGGGGAACTGGAAACGCTGGAATACCGCAGCAAGAAGGAACTGACGGGGGCGGTCCGGATCGCCCGTTTCCCGGGGGCGGACTGCTGTGCCTGCTGCGGGACCCATGTTTCCGGAAGCGCCCAGGTGGGACTGGTGAAATTCCTCTCTGCCGGCAGATTCCACGACGGGACCCGGCTGGAGCTTCTCTGCGGAAAACGGGCGGTGGATTTTCTTTCCGTGAACTTCAGGGAAAATAAAGCCTCCGCCGTGTTGCTCAGCAGTAAGGAAGACCAGACCTCGGACCATGTGAAGAAGCTGATCGAGGAGAATCTTCGGCTGAAGACGGAGCTGTCCGATGTTCAGGAACGGCTGTTCCGGATGCGGGCAGAGGGGCTGAGGGAAAAAGGTGATGTCCTTCTGACCGGAGGCGGAATGAACGCGGTTCAGGCAAGGATCCAGGCGGATCTGATCGCGGATGTCTGCAGCGGGACCGCGGCAGTTTTCGCAGAAAAAGAAGAGGGATACAATTACGCGGTGATCCGGAAGGATGGGGAGATCTCTGACCTGATCAAAGTCCTGAATCAGGAACTGGAAGGTCGGGGAGGCGGACGGAACGGATTCGCGCAGGGGTCCGTCGCTGCCGGAAAAGAGAAGATCGAAGCATTTTTCGGTGCCAGGGGATTTTTCATTTCCGGGAATATATGATAGTATAAAAACAAGTTCCATAAAAAACAGTTCCGGAGCCGAAGCCGTGCAGGATTCTTCCAATCATCAGAATTTAATCAAAGAGACCAATGAGGCAAGCCTGGCCTATTATTCGGACCCGGCCAATGTGGCGCGGAAATATATTTCGATGTATGCCGCCCTGAGCCGTTCGGGGGAATATTTCCGGAATAAGAACTGTCTGACGGAAGTGTTCAATATGCTGGATATCGTTGCGCGGAAGCGGCTGGAGGAATTTCAGGACCAGAGCGAGCGGCTTGCGGACCGGTGGATCCGGAACCGGCGCAACGTGGTGTACCGGTATCAGGGCCGGGAGCTGTGTTATCTGGAACCGAAGGGATTCAAAAACCGGATTGTCGCACTGAGAAAATACGGATGCAGTATTTCCGGCAATATCGACAATGTGGTCCGGCTGACCAGAAATCTGACCACCCACGGCAATGCCACCGTGGTCCATGATTTCCGGCCTCTGGATTATGAATACACCCGGGAACTGATGCTGGTCATGGCAGATGCTCTGATTGAGCTGGGGATGCTGGAATACAAAAACCGTGTTCCCTCCTTCTCCCAGATGAGGGTGCGCCCGGGCAGCACGCTTCAGCGGGGCAAATATACGGTGGGAACGATCCTGGAGGAGAAGGAGACCGCCCGGATCTATGAAGGCACCCAGGAGCATCTGGACAAACGACTGGAGATCGAAGAGCTGAAGCCTTATTGCTTCGAAGACAGCCTGGAGGAAAACGAAGAGATTGATCCGCTGCGGTACAGCAGCCGGAGGGCGGAGGAGATCCTGGATACCTTTTTTGAGAACGGAACTTTCTATCTGGTTTCCGGGTATCAGGAGCGAACATCCGGAAATCCACGCAGGGAATCCGCAACCGGGAAACAGTACAGAGAACCCGCATCCGGGAATCAGCACAGGCAGACCGCCTCCGGAATGGAAAGCGCCGGCTCCGGATTTGATCTGGAGCGGGAGATCCGAGCAGCAGCGCAGAGACTGCACCTTTCCCGGAAGGGAGTCGGATCCTTCCGGGAGCGGATCCTGCGGGAATTTACAAGAGTCACCGGAAGGACCGTCACTGCAGCGGAGAACCTGACCGTGGAGGATGAGCAGATCCTGAGGAACTGTATCCGCAAAAAATACAGTGAATACGTGAGATTTGCCCGGCAGCATCACATACCCGTTGAGGATCTGCCGGGTGTATGAAAAAGAACACACGGGAGAGGACTTCTAAGGCGGTCCTTCCTATGGTATAGTAGAAAAGCATAGAGCATTCTATGCTTTTTCACATTATATGCCTGTTTTTAACAGGCCGAAAGGAGACAGTATGAAAAAAGTAGCAGCAATTCTGATGGCAGCGATGCTGTGTCTGACGCTGTCCTTCTCTGCGTTTGCAGGGGAAGGAACGGCAGCAGGGCAGGCACCGGCCGGGGAAGAAGCCGTGCAGCCTCCGCAGGGAGAGTCTGCAGGGGAAGCACAGCCCGGAGAATCTCCGGATGAAGCTGCCCCGGGTGAATCTGTGGAACAGGGCGCACCGGGAGAGTCCGGTGGAGAAGCTGCCCCGGGTGAATCCGCTGAGGGCGGATCCGAAGGCGAGTCCGCAGAGGGCGAGTCCGGATCCGGCGGATCCCCTTCCGGTCCGGCAGAACCCACCTATTCCGCAACGGCGGAGGCCAATCCGGATCAGGCCATAACCCTGGACGGCGTTGCCATGGGCCAGGTGCAGCAGCTGATCACCACCGCCAGCCTGGTGTATGACAGCGGTGAGCTGGATGAGACCCTGTCCACCCTGGACGGCGTCAGTGAAGAAGGGGATGTGACCACTCTGACCCTGAATGAAAACAACATCAACGGGATCGTGATCCGCAACACAGGATCCTTCGTTCTGGGCGGGGAATCCGATCCGGCTCTCGTCGCGGAGAAGATCAATTTTTCTTTTGTTTCGGGAAGCTATTATCCGGACTGGGAAGCCTTCTGCGATGCCCTTGGATATGATGCCGAAAAGAGCATTGAAGAGATCGCTCAGGAGCTGGTCGATAACGGCAGCGCCAGCAGTTATACCAATCTGGGATTGGATGCTCCGGCACCGGTGGTTCTGGATCAGTTTGATATTGATATCGCCGGCTCCGGCTCCAACGATATGGGCGGATTCGGCGCAGCTATTTATGCGTCTGACAATGCAGTCGCGGAGCTGAATCATTTCCATGTCGTGACCAGAGGTCCGGGAAGAGGAACGCTGTTTACCCGGTTCGGCGCGGATGTAACAGTGAATGATTCCTCATTCTTCGGCGTTTCGGATCCGAACCTGATGACCATGCAGGGATGCCCTCCGGGACTTTTCCTGGAAGGAAAGGTACGTGCCACGAACGCTGTCGGAGCGTCTCATGTGACCTATAATCGTTCTTCCGTTATTTCCCAGGGATGGGGAGCTTTGAGCACGGACAGCGATGATCTGTACACCAACTGGGATGATCCGACGCAGCTCACCATAAATGACAGCTATATTGCCGTCCTGACCAGCGGATACGGCGCTTATTCCGATGGCGCGGCCAGAGATTATTTCAGCGGCTCTGTGATTGATGTGCCGGATTATGCGGCTGTCGAGACCGGCAGCGGAATCGTTTCCTATGACAGCTGCTACATCAATGCCGGAGAATACGGCGTTATGACCCACTCCGGAAACAGCAAGGGAGACATTATCTTCAAAGACACGGAACTACATGTGGGAGAATCCGGCGTCATGCTCCGGGACACGGCCAACCATGTGGTATTTGACAATTGCACGATCGCCTTTGACGGAACCTATACCATCGATCCGGCAGTTGCGGAGCAGTGGGGCGTGGACATGGCGGAAGTGGATGAGCTGTTCGGCACCGTTTCCGGTGTGGATGAAAATTATGCCCATACCATATTCCATTCCGCGGATTCCAACTGCATTGTGAAGCTGATCCACAATTCCGACTCCGGATCCGGAACGGAATCCACCGGAGCAGCTCCGACCGTTCTGATTCAGAATTCCGAGATGGAAGGCGACATCCTCAATACGGCAGCCATGACCGGCGACGAATACACCGCTACCAGCGGACCGGCCGGCGTCGGCGTCCGTACGCCGAGAAGCCTGGAGGTCACTTTGGATGCGTCGGCTGTTACCGGTGCCATTTCCCTGGGGCAGGATACCTGGGAAGTGACCTATTTTGCTTCCGGTGCCAACACCATGCAGACCATCGGTTACGCGATTTCGACGGAGCTTGGAAGCTTCCATGAAGAAGGCTATGGCCTTGACCTGTCACTGACCAATGGTTCCGTCTGGACTGTGACGGAGGATTCCTGCCTGACGGCCCTTACGATTGACGACAGTTCTTCCATCGCCGGTGCTGACGGTGCAGTCGTCGTAATGACCGTAGACGGAACGGAAACACCTGTGGAAGCAGGCAGCTACGAAGGCGAGATCGTGATTACACTGCAGTAAATTCCTGAATCTTGCCGCAGAAAAGTTGTTTGAAAGGCACTGCTCCGGATATCCCCGGGCAGTGCCTTTTTGGCGACTTTTCTGTGTTTCCGCGGCAAAAGTTTCACTTGCAGGAACGCCGGAAATGAAGTATAGTCAGAAAGCAGAATTCTGCTCACATCAATGAATCGCGGGTCTTATTCAGATCGGCGGTTTCTTATATTCTCCGGGTTAATAATCAATCAGGATCATGAAGTCATGCGGAAAATGAAAACTTCAAAAAACGCATGACATTTCAACGAAGTAAGTCATGCGGAAATCGAAATCTTTAAATTTCGCATGACAAGAGAAAGTCAGCAAGAGAACAAGGCAAAGCAGAAAAGGAGAAAAGTGTGATGAAGCAGGAACTGATCAGGAATCTGGAAGCAGAGAGTAAGAATCTGCAGGAAATTATAAGAAGAAGTGGGGAACGGCTGAAAAAGGCGCCGGAGGGGAGCATCCGCAGGTCGATTCAGCATGGGAACAGCTTCTATTATCACTGCTTCAGCGATGGAGAAAATGAGCAAAGGACCTATATCAGGAAAGAAGATTCGGAGCTGGCTGAAAGGCTGATGCAGAAGCAGTACGACAGGAAGATTCTTCAGGCAGCGGAAGAGCAGAAAAAGGCGATTGAGCGTTTTTTGAAAAAGTACGATCCGGAGGCGCTGAAAAACCTATATAAAGAGCTGCCGCAGGATCAGAGGAGTTTTATTCAGACAGACGTGATCGATAATCGAACCTTCGCAGAAAGGTGGCGGGCTGTGGTCTATCTGCCCGGGGAATTTCAGGAAGGAGCGCCGGAGTATTATACAATAAGAAGAGAGCGGGTCAGGTCAAAGTCAGAAAAAATCATTGCAGATATGCTTCATACAAAAGATATTCCGTACATGTATGAATATCCTTATAAGCTCAATAACGGAAAGATCTGGAGGCCGGATTTCCGGATCCTCAACGTCCGGACCCGGAAAGAATATATTCATGAACATTTCGGGATGATGGATCACCCGGCATTATTTTCTATGATCACAGGAGCTCTTCGATCATCCGGGCGACGCCGTCCTGCTCATTGGAGGCGGTGACGAGATCTGCCGACTGTCTGACAGAATCCGAGGCGTTGCCCATGGCAACGGCGGTTCCGGCGGCCCGGAACATTCCCAGATCATTCTCATTATCCCCGAAGGCCAGGATCGCATCCCGACCGATGCCGAGGGAGGATGCCAGGTCCCTGAGGGCAGCGCCCTTGTCCGCTTCCGGAACGCCGATCTCCACATCCGTCCCGGCGGTGAATACCGTGTTGAGATGCCATTGATTCTGAATCAGAGAACCCAGCCGGTCCCGCTCTTCCCGGTCTCTTCCCATGATCCAGATATTTTCAACTCCTTCCGGATGCTCTTCGGTAAGACGGAATACATCCTCGACGGGGCGTCTGCTGTCCCGGACATAACCTTCCAGCGGAGTCCCGACGAAAAATCCCAGAAGCTTATCAAAGGAGGGTTTATCACAATATCCGATTCCATCCAGAAATACATTATAGATCAGGCCGGACTGCACCGGCAGACGCAGGATCTCACAGGCGTCCCGGTTGGAGATCAGAGCGCTGCGCAGCCGGGTCCCGTTTGAAAGATCCGTAGAAACGGCGCCGTTGGAAGTGATCGCATAGCGGATAAAGGGCAGATCCGTCAGTTCCCGGGGAAGACCCATGAAGGGGCGCCCCGTTACAAGAACGATTTCCATGCCTGCTCGGGCGGCCAGACGCAGCGAGGATTTCGTCCGCTCCGTGACCTGTTTGCTGTTTGTAAGGACGGTTCCGTCCAGATCCAATGCGATCAGCTGATACTTCATTTTCTGACTCCTGTGAAAAATAACTTCCTTATTATGACATGAATCCGGAAAAATGGGAATGAAAAAATCACGCCGCGATATTGAACATATGTTCGCATTCCTGTATAATAAATTATCAGCAGCAGACAGGCCGGTATCTGCAAAGAGCAGGCCCGTCACCGGACGGAAATGTACCGGCAGCAGACATCAGTATCAGCGGGAACAAGCCATGGAATATTTATTGAATCAGGAACAGACAGAAGCGGTCACCTCCACCGAAGGGGTCATCCGGGTCATCGCCGGGGCGGGATCGGGCAAGACCCGGGCGCTTACCCACCGGTTTGCGTTTCTGGTCAATGAGATGGGAATCCTTCCGGGGAATATCCTGTGCGTGACCTTTACCAATAAGGCTGCAAATGAAATGAGGCAGCGGATTCATAACCTGATCGGAGACAATGACACCGGATACATCAACACCTTCCACGGATTCTGCGTGACGATCCTTCAGGAGGACAGCTATGCCGTGCAGTATCCGAAGAGCTTTGTGGTCCTTGATAACAGTGATATCGATTCCATGCTCCGGATCATTTATGAGGAGCGGGGACTGACTCTCCGGGACCGGACCTTTGCCGATGCCCGGGATATGATCGAGATCCAGAAACTGTTCCGGAAACCGGAGTATTATCTGGATATGATCGACATGTCCCTGGAGACCCTCCGGGAGAAATACGAACAGGCGGAAGGCACCGACGATATCATTTTCTATGGATATTTATATCAGGAGAAAAAGAATTTCGGGCTGGACTACAACGACCTGATCAAGTTCTGCCTTTACATCTTCCGGACCAGCGAATCCATCCGCATGAAGTGGCAGAAGCGGCTGGAATATATCATGATCGATGAGTTTCAGGATATCGACGGTCTGCAGTATGAACTGATGGATGTGCTGTGCGGATATCACGGGAACCTGTTCGTAGTCGGAGATCCCGATCAGACGATCTACACCTGGAGAGGTGCGAATATCAAGTATCTGCTGGAACTGGACAAGGCATACCGGAACGTGAAGACGATCCTGATGCTCAAGAACTACCGGTCCTCTCCGCAGATCCTGGCAGCGGTCAATTCCCTGATCAGCCGGAACCGGAAGCGGATCCCCAAGCTGCTGGAGCCCATGCGGGGAGATGAAGAGAAGGTGCAGTTTTATTTTGCGCCTAATGCGGCGAAGGAGTCGGAATGGATCGCCGGGAAGATCCGCGCGCTTCATGAACAGGGGATTTCCTACAGGGAAATGGCTGTTTTGTACCGGGCGCATTTCGTCACCAGGTCGGTGGAGGACGCGCTGCTGAAAGAAAAGATCCCCTATCACATCTACAGCGGAGTGCAGTTTTTCGGGAGAGCGGAGATCAAGGATGCGCTGAGTTATCTGCGGATGATTGCTGCCGGCGATGATCTGTCCTTCCGCCGGATCGCCAATATCCCGAAACGGAACCTGGGACGCAGGCGCATGGAGTTTCTGGAGCAGTACGCCCGGGAGCATGAATGTACGTTGTATCAGGCATTATGTAAGACCAGTGACCAGGAGATCTTCCGGGGAACGAAAGCCCGGGAGTTCATCCGTCTGATCGAGCGGTTTTCGGCGGAACAAGAGGGACGGCAGATCTCCGATCTTCTATCCGCCATCCTGAATGAAAGCGGATATGAAATGATGCTGCGGACGGAAGGAAACCAGGAGCGGCTGGACAATCTGGCGGAGCTGAAGCAGTCCGTTTATGAATACGAGATCACCTGCGGAGAGGAGACCGGACTGCAGCATTATCTGAACCATATTGCGCTGTTTACCAATACGGATCTGGAGGAAACCTCCGACAAGGTCAGGCTGATGACCGTACATGCCGCCAAGGGACTGGAGTTTCCATATGTATTTCTCTGCGGAATGAATGAGGGGATCTTCCCTTCCGGCAAGATCCGGGATCTTGACGGGATGGAGGAGGAGCGCCGCCTGGCCTTTGTCGCCATGACCCGGGCGGAGAAACGCCTGTTCCTGACAGGCGGGGAAGGACGGAATTTCGACGGTACGCCCCGGTACCCCTCCCGGTTTGTGCTGGATATCGATGACGGGATCCTGGAATATACCCAGCCGCTGCATGATACTTTGATCTCGGATGCCCGGGAATACATCCATCAGAAGGAGAGGTGTCTGCCGGAGAATCTGAAGGCAGAGATGCTGCCGGAGGGAACCCGTATCCGTCATGAATACCTCGGATCCGGGGTGATCCTGCAGACAGATCCGGACAAGGGAGCGTATCTGATCCGGTTTGATCAGATCGAAACGCCCAGGACCATTTCGATGCGGGTGAAGCTGACTCCGGAGACGGAATCCGGAGATGAAACCGGGGCCCCGGAGAGCTGACCGCGCAGATTTGGCATTCTCATATTCTGAGGGCTATGCTATAATAAAGCCGTTTCAGGAACATTTACAGACTGCGGCACAGTCTGATCGATCAGGACTCGGAAACGGACATGAACAGACGACCATTTAGGGAACGGATTAATAATAACAAAAACCTGCAGATATTTCTGGTGGCATGCGGAGCGATCCTCTTTTATATTCTGCTGAATCACCTGGGCGTTGTATGGAACGGGATCAAATTCATTCTGGGAATCCTCGCTCCGGTGATCATCGCGGCTCTGATCGCCTTCCTGCTGAATCCTGTGGTGCAGTTCCTGGAAACGAAGGTGTTCCGGAAGCTGAAGATCCGGAGCGGACGGTATCTGCACGGATTCTGCGTGATTCTGGTGGTTCTGGTCATAGTGGTTCTGCTTCTGGTTCTTCTGTATGTGGTCATCAGCCAGGTCGCAACTTCCGCGACTCATCTGCTCAGCCATTTCGACAGCTATCTGCAGGCCTTTGTGGATATGCTGAACCGTTACCTTTCTGATCAGGTCAGTGAACTGAATGTGTTCGGGGTCGATCTGCTCAATATCGGATCCTCCGGACTGCAGGAGTTCATAGGCAGCATCGTTGCCTGGATCTCCGGGCATACCGAAGGTATCATCGGCGGTGCCATGAGCATAGGTTCCAATCTGCTGAACATCCTGCTGACGGTGATGCTGACCCTGTATATGCTGCTGGATGTGCATCACCTGACCAATTCCCTGAAGCGGTTTTTCCGTTCCATTATGGAACCGGACCGCTATATCCGGTTTGCGGATATCTGTGCCAGAAGCAGCGGGATCTTCCTTCGCTACTTTGGCAGCAACCTGCTGGATTCCCTGATCATCGGGGTGCTGTGCTATTTCTTCATGATCATCCTGAATCTGCCTTATGCGGTCCTGATCGCAGTGGTGGTAGGGGTCTGCAATTTCATACCGACCTTCGGCCCGATCGTGGGCGCTATCATCGGAGCCTTCCTGATCCTGATCGTGAATCCCTGGGGGGCTTTGTGGTTTATCATTTATTCCATCGTCAGCCAGTTCTGCGATGCCAACCTGATCAAGCCCAAGCTGTTCGGAGATACCACGGGGCTCCGGCCGATGTGGGTTCTTGCGTCCATTATTATCTGCGGCGGATTGTTCGGTGTGATCGGAATGCTTCTGGGAGTTCCGTTCTTTGCGATCTTCGCGATTATCATCAACGAGCGGATGGATAAAAGGCTTCAGAGATGGGACTATGTAAAGGAGGATACGGAGACTGCGCAGCAGGAGTAATCAGCAGTCCAGCTCGGGATGCAGTTTCTTCCTGAGTGCAGGCAAAAGACCATATAACGCAACGGAGATAATGACGACCGCCGATCCGATGATCGCGGTCGTTCCCATATGTTCCCCGCAGAAAATGGCGACCGGGATCGGATTGAATACCGGCTCGATGCACAGAAGCAGAGAGGCTTCCACCGAATCGATCTTTTTGATCCCGATGGAGAACAGGATATTGGGGATCCCGTACTGGAAAACAGCCAGGATCAGAAGCCAGAAGATATTCTTGAAATCGAAGACCAGCGTATCCGTGAACAGGAAGGGCAGGCAGACCAGGAAGGAGATCCCGTTGCTGATCAGCGTGCAGTCCTGGGTGTCACACTCCGACCGGTTCATCAGGATGATCTGGGCAGCATAGGTGACGCTGGACGCGACCGCCAGGATATTTCCCAGGAGTCGGGTGAAGTCAAGACTGTCGGCAAAGGACAGCACGCAGCCGGCAAATACCGCTGCGGTCAGGATGACTTCCATGAACCAGGGCTTTTTCTTCCGGAAGAAGACGGAATACAGAAATACCAGGATCGGAGCGATATACTGAAGAACGATGGCGGTGCCGGCGGTGGTCAGCTTGACCGCGAGGACATATAAAATGCCGGTAACGCTCATCATGAGAGCGGCCAGCAGATTGGTCTTCGTGAACCGGATCCGGACGCTTCGCTTGACGATCAGCAGCATGATCAGGGAGATGAAGCACCGGACGGCGACGATGGACATGGCACTCCAGGAGATGGATTTGACGCAGACTCCCGTAAGCCCCCATAACAGGGCGGTGCAGAGGATCAGTATACGGCCCGCGGCCTTTTCATTCTTCACAGTTCCGGATGACATACGGCAGTATATTAATCCATTTTCTGCATTTTTTCCATAAGAAAATTAAGATCCGGAAATTTTTGCGCATATAAAGTGTAGTACTTTGAAAAGGAAGGGTACATGATAGGCAGTAGAAGAATCAAAACAGCAAGAATTGGTCATCTTGTATAAATTGACCTCAGAAAAACTGTGAATGTGACCGAAATATATTAATAAACATTGAAAATTCATATTTTTAATATATGATTAAATCGCATAACGATTCTGAGTTGTTTGCAAAGGAGGACGAAAGATGAAGAAGCTGTTCATAAAGCTGTCGGCGGTCATTCTGTCCGTATCGATGATACTGGCACTGACGCCCGGCGTATTGATGGCAGAAGAGGAATGGGCAGATGTTCCTGACGAGTACTCCGAAGAGGAGTACTATGAGGAGGAATACTCCGATGACGGATACTATGAGGACACGGATTATGCCGATCCTGCCCCGGAGGAGTATTATGAGGAACCTGCCGCAGCGTCCATTATTGATATAAACGGATATCAGTATTCGGATCTGACCAGCGCGTTTTATAATGCGCAGGACAATGATGTGCTGAGACTCCTGATGGATGTGGATATTGCAAATCCTGTGACGGTTTCCGTTCCGTATGGCGGCACGGTGACCCTGGATCTGAACGGATATCAGATCCGGCTGCGGGATCCTTCGGAATATGTGGATCCGGATTATTCCGGAGCCGGCAGTACCGGAGAGGGCGGTATGCTGCAGCTCAGCAGCGGTACGCTCACGATCTATGACAGCCAGGATTATGAAGGCAATTATTCCTACGGCGGGATCACAAGCACCAATTCATCCAGACCGATGTTCCGCATTACAGAGGATGACAGCTACGGAACGCACCTGAATATCCAGGGCGGGAAATACGACGCCTCCAACAGCAATTATATTGAGCTCCAGGATGCGTACGGAAACCGGATCGATGAGTCCTCCCTCCAGAATGTGGACGGGCAGTATCTCTCCCTGGGGATCACGGGAGGTTCTTTCTATACGCCGATCTCCCAGTCCTATCTGAGCTATGGATATACCCAGACACTCCAGTCGGACAATACTTATAAGGTAGAGCCGGGAATTCCGGAGGATTATGTGGATCCCTATGCGGAGCCGGAACCCTACGTGGAACCGCAGCCGGAATACACCGAGCCAACGGTCTATACGGTCTATTATGATGCGGGTGACGGCAGCGGAGCCACCTCGGTCCCGGTCAATGCCTATGATTACGCCAGCGAGCCCTCCTACGTGGAGCGGCCGGGTTATTCCTTTATCGGCTGGTACTGGTACGATGAGAGCGGTGCGCTGGTGCCGTATGATTTCAGCACTCCGGTGACTTCGGATCTGACCTTATATGCACAGTGGACTCCGGTTCAGTATACGGTCAGCTATGACCTGAATACCGGAGATGGCAGCGATCCGATGGTACAGTATGTAAACTACGGCGATTATGCACCGCAGCCGGACATCAGCCGGGACGGCTATACCTTCCTGGGATGGTATCTCAACGGGGAGCCGTACTATTTTGATTCTACGGTATCCTCAGATCTGTATCTGGTCGCCCAGTGGGACAAGGTCGCCCAGAACTTTACCGCATATTTCTATCTGAATGGGATCGGGGAGGATTACTCCGTGGCAGTGACGGAAGGGGATTACGTTCCGCAGCCGGAGAATCCCTATGCCGACGGATACAGCTTTGACGGCTGGTTCCTGGATCCGGATTTTACAACGCCGTACTACTTTGACAGCCCGGCCGAATCGGATCTTTCTATTTACGCGAAGTGGACGCCGGTCCAGTATACGGTCAGCTATGACCTGAATACCGGAGACGGCAGCGCGCCGACAGTACAGTCTGTGAACTACGGCGACTATGCTCCGCAGCCGGACATCAGCCGGGACGGCTATACCTTCCTGGGATGGTATCTTAACGGGGAGCCGTATTATTTCGACAGCCCGGTGTATTCCGACCTGTATCTGACGGCCCAGTGGGAGAGGATCCTCCAGAACTTTACGGCATACTTCTACCTGAATGGTGTTGGGGAGGATTACTCTGTGCCGGTAACGGAAGGGGATTACGTTCCGCAGCCGGAGAATCCCTATGCCGATGGCTACAGCTTTGACGGCTGGTTCCTGGATCCGGATTTTACAACGCCGTACTACTTTGACAGCCCGGCCGGATCGGATCTTTCTATTTACGCGAAGTGGACGCCGGTCCAGTTCACCGTCAGCTACGACCTGAATACCGGAGACGGCAGCGAACCGACGGTGCAGACTGTAAATTACGGCGATTATGCACAGCAGCCGGACATCAGCCGGGAGGGCTATACTTTCCTGGGATGGTATCTTAACGGGGAGCCGTACTATTTTGACAGTCCGGTGTATTCCGATCTGTATCTGACGGCCCAATGGGAGAGAATCCTCCAGAACTTTACGGCATACTTCTACCTGAATGGTGTCGGAGAGGATTATTCCGTACCGGTCACCGAAGGCAATCCTGTTCCGCAGCCGGAGACTCCGTCTGCAGATGGCTATCGTTTCGATGGTTGGTACTCGGATCCGGATTTCACAACTCCGTATGCCTTTGATGCTGCAGTTGCTTCCGATGTCTCCATTTATGCAAAGTGGACCCGTCTTGTGGATGTGTCCTTCAGCAGCGAGCGGGGATATGTGCCGGAAGGCATGATCCTGGATGCCGGCAGCACGATTGCACGCCCGGAACCGGACCCGACCGCCGACGGATACAATTTCCTGGGCTGGTACACCGACCCGGACTTCACAACCTTATTTGACTTCAGTTCCCCGATCAACGATGATCTGGTGCTCTACGGCGGATGGGAAGAGATCCCGGTGTTTAATGTAACCTTCAGCGTGGAGCAGGCTCCGCAGCTGGCGCCTCCGACGGAGGAAGTTGAGATGGGCAGCCTGGCAACCGATCCCGGTCCGATAGAGATCCAGGGCTTCGAATTCGAGGGCTGGGCCGACGAAGGCACCGCGCAGCTGTTTGACTTCAGCGAACCGATTGTGGAAGATGTCGCTCTGGTAGCTGCGATGGAGGTGACAAAATATACGGTCAGCTTCAATGCCAACGGCGGAAGCGGCGAGATGGATTCGGTGCCTGTGGATGCCGGTGCTGTCTACGAACTGCCGGAATGCGGATTCACTACACCTGAAGGCCAGCAGTTCAGTGGCTGGGATAAAGGAGCCGTGGGAAGCCAGATCACGGTGGAGAATGACATTGAATTAGTCGCCCAGTGGGAAGAAATCCCGGTGACGATCTACCCGATTCACTGGAATAACTGGGATGGCACGGAACTGGCAACTTCCCCGGTAGAAGAAGGTCAGACACCGGTTTATGAAGGAGAGACCCCGACAAGACCGGAAGATGACAAGTATACCTACACCTTCAAGGGATGGGATCCGGAGGTCGTAGCAGCCTCTGCGGAAGCAACCTATACTGCAACTTATGAAGAGACAGAGAAACCGACCGAGCCTCCGGCACCGGTTACCTATCAGATTCACTGGAATAACTGGGATGGCACGCCGCTATTAGAAACAACTGTAGACGAAGGCAAGACACCGGAATATACCGGAGAGACCCCGACAAGACCGGAGGATGACAAGTATACCTACACCTTCAAGGGATGGGATCCGGAGGTCGTAGCAGCCTCTGCGGAAGCAACCTATACTGCAACTTATGAAGAAACAGAGAAACCGACCGAGCCTCCGGCACCGGTT
>JAFUBX010000067.1 GCA_017459985.1 Parasporobacterium sp. | reverse complement strand
GCTTACGGACTCGGGGATGCGGGATGCAACTTCATCTGGACGACCGTCGGCATGTTTCTCACTATTTACTATACAGATAAAGTCGGCATTCCGGCGGCCGTCGTCGGAACGATCATGCTGCTGACCAGACTTCTGGACGGTGTGTCCGATCTGGTCATGGGCAATATTGTTGACCATACACATACCCGATGGGGAAAGGCCCGTCCCTGGGTCGGACTTATGGCGCCCTTCATGGGGCTGGGCCTGATCCTCCTGTTTAATGTGCCTGCGGGGCTTTCCGGCGGAGCTAAAGTGGCATATGCCTCCATTACCTATGTCCTGCTTGCTGTTGTAATCTACACCGCATGCAACCTGTCCTACGGAACTCTTATGTCCTATATGGCCCCGGATCAGCAGGACCGTACCGTCTTAAGTTCCGTCCGCTTCTTCTGTACCTGGATCGCGGTTCTGATCATCATCTACACAGCAAACGGACTGATTGAAAAGGTTGGTTTCCGCGGAATGTCCCTGATTTTCGGTATCATCGGAACGGCGCTCATCCTGGTGACCTTCTTCTTTACAAAAGAACGAACAACCGGCGAGGATCAGGGGAAGAAACAGGAAGACGTTCCTGTCATGGAGGCACTGAAGCTTCTGTTCAAGAATAAGTACTTTATCTTCGTGGCACTGCTGTTCGTCATCAACTATGCCGCGTTGAACCTGACAAATGGAATCGTGATCTATTATGTCCGCGATATCCTCGGCAATATGGGAGCTTACGGCGTGGTCAACATGATGGGCTTCCTTCCCTCCATTATCCTGCTGCCGGTATTCCCGAAGATCGTTGAAAAAATGGGTAAATGGAAAAGCATGATGATCGGATTTGTACTGCAGATCGTCGGATACATTGTCGTCCTCTCCTTCCCGACCAGCTTTGCCATGCTGATCTTCGGCCTCGCACTGATCGGGGTCGGCAGAGTTCCTCACTCCGCAGGACTGTTCGCCATGATCGCGGACGTCATCGATTACGGTGACTGGAAATTCGGGAAACGTGTGGAAGGTATGACTTATTCCGCGGCTTCCTTCGGTATGAAGGTGGGAACCGGTATCGGCAGCGCGGTTGTCGGCTGGGGTCTGGCGTTTGGCGGATATGCCGGAGACGCTGCAGTGCAGAGCGCATCCGCACTCTTTGCAATCAAAGCGCTGTATACCTGGGTTCCTATGATCCTCATCATTGTCGGAACTGTCATTCTTGCCATGTGCAACCTGGATAAGATCTATCCGACCATCAGCAAAGAGCTTGCCGCAAGAAGGCAGCAGTAAATACCAGCCGCGCATAAACAGCAGCAGTAACGCCCCGGCTTCCAAACCGGGGCCTGTTTACAGAAAGAGAGATGAGCAATGATCGAAAAAAAGGCGACCTATAGTCTTACGGCAGAAGAAGCCCTGTTGAATCCGGTTTCTGTTATGGGAGGCATGGAAGGCATTTACTTCACCTTCCGAAGCGATCTCGGAGCGATAGCCGATGCGGTACCGAGACCCCTGGAAGTTGCTTTCCCATATGTTTCCGGTTATATCGTAAATATCAATGAACCTGCCTTTACGCTTCCTTACCGGGAGGCCATGCTCGGGGTATACGTAAAGCACGGGGACCGGATCGGGCTGTATCCTGTCAGCTTCCTGCTTTCCGGACCGGGCGCGGAGATGGCGACGCTTCCCGGAAGGGAAAAATACGGACTTCCAAAAAAGATGTGTGAGCGGGAAGAGGATATATGTATTACAAAGGAAGAAGGCAGAGTCCGGGCAATCGCAAGGCGCCACGGTATCATCCTGGCGGATGTGTCCGTGAAGCTGGATGGCGAATACAATAATCCCGGCGCGGCAGCATGTTATGACGGAGCAAGCGATGGCGGACAGTCAAGCGGGATGAGCTATTACATGCATCCGTTGATGGAACCGGATGCTGACGGTATGCCGGCATTTTCAAAAGTCAATGTATACTCAAACATTGCAGAAACCAGATATAAAACATGGAAGCCGGGAAAGGTAACGGTACGCCTTTACTCCAGCGCGGATGACGCATGGGGCGGGCTGCCGGTTTTGGAAAACATGGGCGGTGCCTGGAGCCAGAATGACCTGGAGATGAAGGCACTGGTGAAGGTGGCAGAGGCAGATCCTGCCCACGCAGTCCCGAAACTGCTGACAGCAAGATTTGACCGACTTGGTCTGATCGGAGGTGTGAACAGATGAAATACCCTAAGATCGCGGAAAAAGGGAAGATTGGAAGTATTGAAACAAAGAACCGCCTTGTCATGACTGCAATGGGTGTCGGGGTCGGGTCTCCGAGCGGAGAAGCCACAGATGCATTTATCCGTTTTTATGAAGAGAGGGCAAAGGGAGGCGCCGGTCTGATCATCACAGAGATCACGCGTGTCAATGATATACACGGTGCGGGTGAATATGACCAGCTTTCTCTTGCCTGCGATGATACGATTGAAAGCTTTCAGCGTCTGGCGGAAGCAGTGCATCGCCATGATTCCCGCATTTTTGTCCAGCTGCATCATCCCGGCAGGGAAAGTCATCTTGTGCTAAATCCGAAGACGGATCAGCTGGTTTCTTCTATGGCTGTTCCGAGTTATGTGGCGCCGGAACCGACGAGAGCTCTTTCTGCGGCGGAAATAGGTGATCTTGTAAAAGATTTCGGAAGAGCGGCAGGAAGAGCGAAGAAGGCAGGGATCGACGGAGTTGAGATCCACGCTGCACATGGATATCTGATTCACCAGTTCCTTTCTCCTTTTGACAATCATCGCGAAGATCAGTACGGTGGTACTCCTGAAAACAGGCGACGTTTCCTGCTGGAGATCATAGAGGAAATCAGACGTGTATGCGGGGAGGATTATCCGATCAGCGTAAGGCTCAGCAGTTCAGAATTCTTAAGTGATCTGTATGATGAGAGCCTGAAACTGCAGGATACGATTGCCGATGCGAAAGCCTGTGAAGCAGCAGGTGTTTCTCTGCTGAATATCTCTTCGGGAACTCATTTTACCGGC
>JAFUBX010000066.1 GCA_017459985.1 Parasporobacterium sp. | reverse complement strand
TACGTAGCTCAGCAGGATAGAGCACTCGCCTCCTAAGCGAGGGGTCGGAGGTTCGAATCCTCTCGTGGACGTCTCGAAATTGAAGCGGATTTGATTAGCCAGCTAATCAGTCCGCTTCTTCTCTTTCTATAAGAGAAACCAGACACACGGAAAGGCTCACAGCTAATCCATTAGCAGAAATCCTGAATTTTCAGCTAATGGAATGTGTGATTGCTAATCGGACAGGTGAAGGCTTCAGCTAATAAAAGGGTTCAACCCACGGTAAAGCCCTGTGTGAGGATGTAAATCCAGGTCAAAATGAGTGATTTTGTCCAGAATGCCCCTCCCCGGCAGGCCTTCCAGCTAATCAAATTAGCAGCAGACTGTATTCAATTCATTAGCTCCAGCTAATCAGGCGACATTCCCAAAGAATGCCCGCTTGGGCCAGATGACAATGTAAATCTGGTCTGAGCGGGCATATTTTATTGCTCCGGTTCAGACCGACAGGCAAGCAGATGCACGAAACGTGCAGGAAGGAAGGTGTGCTTATGCCGGTTAATGTAAACGAGATCGAGCCGGACGAAAAGATCGTTGAGATCGAAATGGAGCGCCTGCGGGAGTTCCGGAACCACCCATTTAAAGTTAAAGCGGATGCACAGATGCTGCAGCTGATCGAGAGCATCAGCAAGTACGGGATCCTGAATCCCCTGATTGTCCGCCCTCTTCCGGAAGGTGTGTATGAAATCATCGCCGGACACCGCAGGAAATATGCCGCGCAGCATCTCGGGTTCCGGAAGATGCCGGTGATCATCCGGGTCCTGAGGGATGACGACGCGGTAATCAATATGGTGGATTCCAATCTGTTCCGGGAGTCGATCCGCCCCAGTGAGAAGGCCTTTGCCTACAAAATGAAGTATGAAGCCATTAAGCGCAAGAGCGGCCGAAAGAATGGTGGTCAAATTGACTACCATTTATTGGGGAGGCGGACCATCGACATCATCGGGGAAGATTCCGGGGAAAGCGCGAAGCAGGTGCAGCGATTTATGAAGCTGACAGAACTGATCCCGGAGCTGCAGGAAATGCTGGATGAGGGTGCGATCGCTTTCAATCCCGCTTATGAGATCGCATTTCTGACAGAGGAAGAACAGAAAGGTCTGATCAAGGCGATGGATTACACGCAGGCCATGCCATCTCTCTCCCAGGCACAACGGCTGAAGAGGTTGAGCAGAGAAGGAAAACTGACACTCGGAAAGATGAAGGAGATCCTGTCAGAGGTCAAAAAGGGAGAAATCCGTCGTGTGATGTTCAAAAATGAGCAGTTGTATCAGTATTTTCCGCGGAATTACACGCCGGAGCAGATGAAGAACAAGATACTCGAAGTGCTGGAAGCCTGGCGGGCAGACACATCCGATAGGCTCTCGGAATCTTGAGCTTTTGGACCAGATTCATCGGTCAGATGAACATTGAAAAGTAAATATTATCCAGAATGACATGGAAGTGTAGAGAGATTTGAAAAAATGGCGCACTTTAATAGACTATGCGTCAGAAATGGATTATACTGGTATTGCTTATTCAGTTAAGCGGCTTGCTCAAAGAGATCTTTTAGGTGGGATGACTTTGGCAAAGCCCAAGCATCAAGATGCTGACACATCATGATGGCGAGAAGGCGGCAGTACCACATCTTAGATGACCGGTGTCTGCCGTCTTCTAATTTATAATCGATCTTTTCTCTCTTATTACATCTCTCCGAAGACGTTCTTGCATTGTATTCAAGTTTCCATTCTTTACTGCTTCTGGGCGGATCATTAAAAATTCTTGGATTATCCTTTAGGACAAGATGAACAGTTCGACCGTAAGTTGCATCCGAACAGGGATGTTCACATGTACAGGTCGGTGAACCAGCAGGAAAACTGATCTTTGGACATTTGAACTTTGTCCGGCCTTTTGCAGTTTCGGTGCCATCTCTGCGCATTCGGAAGCCTTCCCTGCAGATGGGGACGCCATCGTCTCCAATCGTAAAGTCATCTTTATAAACCAGTGGGCGGCCGCCTTTTCCATTCAGGTCAATGAACGGCTGGATGCCATGAATACGACAGTATTCGTAGTAAGCCATGGCGTCATGTGCCGAGTCGAGCAGGAGCTTTTTAACATGTGCTTCCGGAAGGAATTGCAGCATGGAGAAATAGTTATACAGAAATCCATGTGAGTCATGCCGGGAAGCCGGCCCCAGTAAAGGAAAGACCGGCAGGTCGTTTTCAGAATCGGACGCTGTGAGCATGTAGAGATCATATCCGAAATAATGACGATTTCTGTGGGAATCCCAGCCGATGTTGCAGTCCGGCTGATGGTAGAATCGGTTGCATTTACAGTCACGGATCCCTTTTTTCAGGCAAT
>JAFUBX010000020.1 GCA_017459985.1 Parasporobacterium sp. | reverse complement strand
ACCTCTCGTATTGTTTGAATTTTACCAACTGGCAGGTCAGTAATAATTCAACTGTACTTGAGGTATTTTCTTTTTTCAAGGTGCTTGTCTTTTACCATTTATAGTATACAGGAAGCTGTTTTCCGGATCAGCGCAGGGATAGTAACTGGCAATTATTGCGCTGATCACCCAAGGACCTTCGGACTACGGAAGGTCGGATATGGAGTTTACAGGTTTTTTCAGAAATTACCTTCCGGATTTTCGATAATTTGCCCGGAAAATGGAAGGCAACATATGGAGTTTATAAGCTTTTTCTGAATTTACCTTCCAAAATATATTTCTCCACGTGGCCAGACGGCGGCAGTTGAAAACAGTTTGATCCGAATCTCCGCTATTACAAAAACCGGTTGTTTTGAGGATATCCGGCGATATCTCAACTTTTTGAATTTTCATATAGAGGATATTCACTATCCTTAAATGATGCATTTGGAATATATGAGATATCCGGCGGCAATTAGAAAGGATTTCCGGCGTAGATTGCGGAAGATAATCACCCACCCAGGGTGCAGAAGAGCGAAAAATTGCAGCAATGCGTAAGATTTTCGACAACGGCTGACGAAAAATTGCAGCATTGCGGTAAATCCGGGGCGTAATGAGCGGCGAAGCACGGTTTCTATGGAATTGGCGGGAAGGTTATGGTATAGTTTCACAGATTGCAGGAATGAGTTATCAATCTGGAGAAGTGATATGGAAAAGCAAAAAGAACAGGAAGCGAACTTCTATGACAGAACATCGAATTCCATCCGCTGGATCGACCTGGACAGCTGGGAGCGGAAGGGATTGTTTGAGTTCTATCTCGGGACAGATCTTCCTTATATTATTATTACATCCAATGTGGATGTGACCCGGCCGATGGCTTTTGCCAGAAGCCGCGGAATCAGTTTCAATCTGACCATGGTGTATCTGTGTCTGCGGACGATCGACCGGATCCCGAATTATCGTTATCGGTTTATCGACGGGAAGCCCTTCGAGATCGATCATACCCGGCCGATGATCAATCACATTCTGCCCGGGAGAGATGTATTTGTGACCAAAGAAGGGGTCTGGCCCTGTGACGATCCGGAACAGTTCTGCAGAGAGACCCACCGGAAACTGGAGGAGGATGAAAGCAAAGGCCTTCAGGATATGATCCGGGGGCAGCTGGATATCATCAATTTCACTTCCATTCCCTGGGTACAGTATACCGGATTTTTCCGGACGATCCAGGACGGCGGAGTGGATAACGCACCGAAGATTTCCTTCGGCAAATATTTCGAAGATCCCGTAAAACCGGGACGGATCTGGATGCCGGTGTCCAGTCAGACGCATCATGGGCTGATGGACGGAAGACATGTGGGATTGTTTTATCAGAATTTGCAGAAGGCCTGCGATGAGATCGGGCTGCCAGGCTTCATGGAATAAAAGGAACAGAAAATCATGTGGATTGCACAAAACTGGAAAGACTATGAAGTGCTGGATACTTCAGGCGGAGAAAAGCTGGAGCGCTGGGGAACGTACCATCTGCTGCGGCCCGATCCCCAGGTGATCTGGAATACGCCCAGGAAGATCCCGCAATGGAAGCAGTTAAATGCCCATTATCACCGATCCAGCAAAGGCGGAGGGGAATGGGAATTCTTTGACCTGCCGCAGCAATGGAGCATCCATTATGATCTGAAAAGCATCGGAAAGACCCTGACCTTTCATCTGAAACCCTTCAGCTTCAAACATACGGGACTGTTTCCGGAACAGGCTGCCAACTGGGAATGGTTCTCCGGTCTGATTGCAGAAAAACGGAGAGAGAAAACCGAAACGGACACGGGAAATGTTCCCGAACTGAAGGTGCTGAATCTGTTTGCCTATACCGGCGGTGCCACAGTGGCTGCTGCGGCAGCCGGAGCCCATGTGACCCATGTGGATGCCTCCAAAGGCATGGTGGGCTGGGCCCGGGAAAATGCAGCGGCGTCCCGGATCCCGGAAACCTCGGCCAGATGGCTGGTGGATGACTGCAAAAAATTTGTAGAGCGGGAGATCCGCCGGGGCAGCCGGTATGACGGAATCATAATGGATCCGCCCTCCTACGGAAGGGGACCGAAAGGAGAGATCTGGAAGATCGAAGATCAGATCTTTGATCTGATCAGTCTGTGCAGCCAGGTTCTGAAGGAGGATGCACTGTTCTTTCTGATCAATTCCTATACCACAGGGCTGCAGCCTGCAGTCCTGTCCTATATGCTGAATACGGTGCTGGTGCCGGCGTTCGGAGGATCGGCACAGGCAGAGGAGGTCGGCCTTCCGGTCAGTTCCAACGGCCTGATCCTGCCCTGCGGAGCCGCAGGAAGATGGAGCAGCCAAAGGACGCAGCAGCCGCTGGCATAACAGCAGCCGCACAGGCAGGAGGGCAGCCGCACAGGCTGCGGGAAGGCAGCAAAGCAGAGAAGACAACTCAGACCGGAGTATCGGGAAGACCGAAGATACCGGAACATCAGAAGGGACATATAATTATGAAGAAAATCGGATTTATCGGAGCAGGCAACATGGGCGGGGCCCTGATCCGGGCTGCCTGCAGAAGTATCGGCCCGGAGCAGGTGATCATCGCCGATCACGACAGAAAAAAAGCAGAAGAGCTGGCTGCGCAGACCGGATGCCAGGCGGCGGCAGATAATCTGGAACTGGCAGGAGCCGCCGGATTTATCGTTCTTGCTGTCAAACCGAATCTGATCCGCATGGTGGCCTCAGAGATCTCGGCCAAACTGCAGGAGGATCTCAGGCAGGGCATCAGCCATGTGGCGGTGACCATTGCGGCAGGCGTTCCCAGCGGTGCGGTACGGGACTGCATCGGAGACGGGGTCCCTGTGATCCGGATCATGCCGAATACTCCCGCCGCCGTCGGACAGGGAATGATCCTGATCGCCGCAGAGAAGGGCGAGGAAGCCTGCGCCGGAGAATTTCAGGAACTGCTGAAGGAGGCCGGAGAATTTCTGATGATTCCGGAATCGGAATTCGACAGGACGACCAGCATCAGCAGCTGTTCCCCTGCCTATGTCTATATGTTTATCAGTGCTCTGGCGGACGGAGCAGTGCAGGTGGGCGTGCCCCGGGATCAGGCGATCCGTTTGGCGGCGCAGACTGTACTGGGCTCCGCCAAAATGGTGCTGGAAACGGGGATCCATCCGGATCAGCTGAAGGATCAGGTGTGTTCGCCCGGAGGATCTACGATCGCAGGCGTCACGGCCCTGGAGGAAAACCGGTTCCGCTACGCAGTGGCACAGTCCATTATCCAATCAACAGAGAAGAATCTGAAACTGGGAAAATAACATGAATGCACTGATCACCACCATGATGAAGATCGTGGTCTGTATGGCCATCGGTTTTCTGCTGCGGAAAATCAATCTGTTAAGTGAAGCGGCGATTAAGGGATTTTCCGCCCTGATCGTTCATGTCACGGCGCCGTGCCTTCTGTTTGCCAGCATCGTGACCATGGATCACAGTGAATTTCAGAATGCGGTCACCCTTCTATGGGCGGGAGTCATAGTTTATGTGGTCCTGGTGGTCCTGGCTGTTCTGATCACACGGCTGCTGCGGGTTCCGACCCGTTCCCGCGGCGTATATCAGGCCGCTCTGATCTTCGGAAACGTCAGCTTTCTGGGGATCCCGCTGGCCCAGTCCCTGTACGGCGCAGTCGGGGTCTTCTATATTGCGGTCCTGAATATTCATTTTAATCTTCTGTTCTTCAGCTACGGGAACTATCTGATTATGAGCAGTGGGGAACAGGGGGAGCGTTTTACTCCCCGGAAGCTTCTGAACTCCGGGCTGATCAGCATTGTGCTGGCCATGATCATCTTCTTTCTGGGGATCCGTCTGCCGGAGGTGATCCTCTCTCCGATCGAATTCACCGGCAGCATCACGTCGCCCCTGTCCATGATTGTGATCGGATGTTCTACAGCGGGCTATTCCCTGAAAGATGTATTCCGTCAGAAAAAGCTGTATCTCCTGTCCGCACTGAGGCTCCTGATCTATCCAATCGCTGCGTATTATGCGTTCCGGCTGTTTCTCGGGAATAATCTGCTGACGCAGATTCTGAGCATCTACATCGGAATGCCGACTGCCTCTGTGGTGGGGATGACCGCCATCGCCTATAACGCGGATTCGGAAAGCTCCACCAGCTGTGTCGCCATGACCACCATCTTTTCCCTGGCAACGATCCCGATCCTGTATCTGGTGATGAAATATCTCTAGGAGGAGAACGGCGAATTCCCGTTCTTTATAGACAAAATCCGCAGCCTGGTGTAGAATCCCAGTAATTACGGTTGCGATAGCCTTTTTACAGGCCATTCCGGAATAGATTATGGAGGAAAAATAAATGACAGATAAGATCGATCATGGCAAAGACTGTACCTGTGGATGTCAGGATGGTAAGGATGAAGATATGAAGATCACACTCGAATTTGAAGATGATGAGAAGGTTGTTGTAGAACCTCTGTTCATTTTCAATCTGGACGGCAAGGACTACATTGCCCTTGTTCCGGAAGACGAGGAATCTGAGGATGTCTATCTTTATCTTTATCATGAACTTGCGGATGAAGAGTTTGAATTCCTGGATATCGAAGACGATGAGGAATTTGAAAGAGTCTGCAGCGAGTTTGAGCGGATCATTGAAGAATCTGAGGGAGCCGAAGAGTAATCCCGGATTTATCCATACATTTACTGATACAACTGACTTGAAAGAGTCAGTTGTATTAATAGTATATCAAGAACTACAAGGATGGAGGAACAAGCAATGAGTAACTGCAGCTGTAAAGACGACAGGATACAGGCTCTGGATGCAGTGCTGGAGGAATGCGGGCACGATGCGGGCAATCTTATTACGATCCTGCAGAATGCCCAGGAAATCTATGGTTATCTCCCGTCGGAGATCATCTATTATGTGGCGGCACAGACAGGGGTTTCCCCGGCGCGGGTGATGGGGGTCGCCACCTTCTATTCCCAGTTCCGGCTGGAGCCGGTGGGGAAATATCTGATCATGCTGTGCAAGGGAACCGCCTGCCATGTGAATGGGGCGGATACTCTGGAGGACGTGATCTCTAATGAGCTGGGGATCACCAATGGACAGACCACAAAGGACGGTCTGTTCTCCCTGAAGACCGTGGCATGTCTGGGATGCTGCTCCTTATCTCCGGTGATGATGATCAATGATGAAGTATTCGGACTGTTGACCTCGGATAAGGTGATCAGCATTTTAAATGAGTTTCGGAATAAGGCAGAAGGAGGGAAGGACGCATGAAGATCGTAGTCGGACAGGGTTCCTGCGGGATCGCCGCAGGCGCAGGCAAAACCTATGAAGCGATCAGGGCCTGCATGAAGGAATCAGAAGCATTTGAACTTGGCAGTACCGGCTGCAACGGCATGTGTTTTCTGGAACCCATTGTTGATATTTACGAGGGACACCGGCTGCTGAAGCGGCTGGTCAATGTGGATGCCGCCCAGGCGGAGCGGATCGTTTCGGCTGTCAGGGAGAACCGTCTGGAGGATCTTTCCGATCTTGCCATCCGGGCAGAGGATGAGCAGTTCCTTACGCAGCAGACCCGGATCGCTCTTCGTAACTGCGGAATCATTGATCCGGTGGACATCAGATCCTATCAGGAGCGGGATGGATATAAGGCTCTGGAGAAGGTCTTAAAGACCATGACGCCAGAGGAGGTCATTGAGGAAATCAAGGTATCCGGACTTGCAGGCCGCGGCGGAGCAGGATTTCCGACCTGGTTCAAATGGAATGCGGCGAGACAGTCCCCGGGAGAAGAGAAATATCTGATCTGCAATGCGGACGAAGGCGACCCCGGCGCATTTATGGACCGTGCCGTGATCGAATCGGATCCCCATAATCTGATCGAGGGCATGATGATCGCAGCCTATGCCATCGGCGCCAGTGAAGCAATCGTTTATGTCAGGGCGGAATATCCGCTGGCGATCATCCATCTGACGGAAGCCATCAAACAGGCCCGAGAGGCGGGTTATATCGGGACGAACATCCTGGGGACCGATTTCTCCTGCGAGTTCCGGTATATGGCCGGTGCAGGGGCCTTTGTATGCGGCGAGGAGACGGCGCTCATCGAATCTCTGGAGGGAAAACGGGGCATGCCGAGACTGAAGCCTCCGTTCCCGGCCGCAGCCGGATATAAGATGAAACCTTCCAATATTAATAATGTAGAAACATTTGCCAATGTGGCCTGGATCATCTTAAACGGCGGAGACAAATTTGCCGCCATGGGTACGGAAAACAGCAAGGGAACCAAGGTGTTCGCCCTGACCGGCAAGATCCGCAGAGGCGGTCTGGTGGAGATCCCCATGGGGCAGACCCTGCGGCATGTGATCTTTGATATCGGCGGCGGGATCCGGGGAGGCAAGAAGATCAAGGCGGTCCAGCTGGGCGGCCCCTCCGGCGGCTGTGTTCCGGAGCATCTTCTGGACACCGTCATTGACTATAAAGCCCTCGGCGCCACCGGAGCCATCATGGGATCCGGCGGTATGGTCGTTATGGATGAAGATACCTGCATGGTGGGGATGGCCCGGTTCTTCCTGGATTTCACCTCCAAAGAATCCTGCGGAAAATGTGTTCACTGCCGGATCGGAACCCGGCGGATGCTGGAGGTCCTGAACCGGATCGTCGAAGGACAGGGACAGGAAGGCGATATCGAACTGCTGGAAGAGCTGTGTTATTCCATCAAGGACGGAGCCCTGTGCGGCCTGGGCCAGACAGCGCCGAATCCGGTGCTTACCACGATCCGGTATTTCCGGGACGAGTATGAAGCCCATATTCAGGAGAAGCACTGTCCGGCAGGGGAATGCCGGGATCTTCTGATGTATTATATTGATCCGGATCTTTGCAAAGGCTGTACGGCCTGCGCAAGAAAATGTCCGGCGGATGCGATTGAAGGACAGGTGAAAGCACCTCACCGGATCGATCCTGAGAAATGTATTAAATGCGGAACCTGTATGAGCAACTGCAAGTTCGGCGCGATCAGTGTCAGATAAGGGGGGAGCTTCATGGAACAGATCAGGATTACAATTAACGGAAAAGAATGTATCGGACAGAAAGGCGATTCGATCCTGAAGATCGCCACTGCCAACGGAGTATATATCCCCAATCTCTGCCATTATGAAGGAGTGAAGGATTACGGCGCCTGCGGGATCTGCCTTGTGGAGGGAGAAGGACTTCCCAAGCTGATGAGAGCCTGTTCCACCATACCGGCGGACGGCTGGGTCTTAAGCACAGAGACTGACAGGGTGAAACGGGCCCGGAAGGTGGCGCTGGAGCTGCTGATGAGCGATCATGACGGAGACTGTGTGGGTCCCTGCTCCTTAAATTGTCCGGCGGGAACCGATGCGCAGGGATATATCAAACAGATCGCCCTGGGCAACGATCTTCAGGCCGTCAAGATCATCAAGGAAACCAATCCGCTGCCTGCCTCCATCGGAAGAGTCTGCCCGCATCCCTGTGAGAAGAACTGCCGCAGAAGATTCGTGGAGCAGCCCATGAGCATTGCTTACATGAAATATTTCGCCGCGGACAAAGACCTGAACCCGGCCGCAGGCACCAGAACCTATCAGCCGGAGCCGGCAAAGCCGACCGGAAAGAAAGTTGCTGTGATCGGCGGCGGACCGGGCGGATTGACGGCGGCCTTTTTCCTGCGGAGAAAGGGACATGAAGTAACGGTCTACGACGCCATGCCGGAAATGGGCGGAATGCTCCGGTACGGCATCCCGGAATACCGGCTTCCAAAGCGGATCCTGCACCGGGAGATCGCGCAGATCGCCAATCTGGGGGTCAGACTGATCAACAATGTCAGGATCGGATCGGAAGGAACCTCCGAGGCCTTCCGGAACGCGGAACCGATCACTCTTGAGAGTCTTCGGAAAGAGTATGATGCGGTTGTCGTAGCTGTGGGCGCCTGGAAGAGTTCTTCCGTGGGCTGCCCGGGAGAAGATGCCGAAGGCGTTCTGGGCGGCATCGATTTCCTGAGAGATGTAGCCCTGGCAGTGGATCCCTATGATGCGGAGGGAAAACTGACCCGCACCATCGATATCGGCAGGAATGTGGCGATCGTCGGAGGCGGCAATACCGCCATGGATGCCTGCCGGACGGCTGTGCGGCTGGGAGCTGAGAATGTATATGTTATCTACCGCAGAACCAGAAATGAGATGCCGGCGGACGAGGAAGAGATCGATGACGCCATCGAAGAAGGTGTAACCTTCAAATTCCTGACCAATCCCGCAGAAATCATTTCCGAAAACGGGAAGGTCAAAGAGATCCGGCTGCAGGTCATGGAACTGGGAGAGCCGGATGCCTCCGGGCGGAGAAGCCCGGTGCCGGTGGAAGGCAAATTCGAGACCCTGGCGGTGGATACGGTGATCGCTGCTATCGGACAGAAGCTGAATCCTGCGGGACTGGAGGAACTGGAGCTGAACCGGAAAGGGATCATCGCCGCGGACGAAGGAACCTTCCGGACCAGTTTAGAGGGCGTATTTGCCATCGGAGATGCCACCAACAAAGGCGCGGATATTGCCATCGCCGCCATCGGGGAGGGCAAAAAGGCAGCGGATGTGATCGATTCTTACCTGAACGGCAGCATGATCCCCTATCAGAAGCCTTTCGTTTCGGAGCGGGAAGAACGGACCGTCCGGGAGGAGCTGAAGGAGAAAGGGAAACTTCCCAGAATCGTGATGCCGAAGAGAAGTCCTGAGGAGCGGCGCGGAGATTTCCGGGAAGTGAACCTGGGATTTGCGGAAGAAGACGTGCGCAGGGAAGCAGGGCGCTGCCTGGAATGCGGATGCCACGACTATGAAGACTGCCGGCTGATCTTTACCGCCCGTCAGGATCAGATTCATCCGGAACGGCTGAAAGGGCAGCTGCATCCGGGATTTGTGGAAGAGAAACTGGTGACGATCGAACGAAACCAGAACAAATGTATCCTGTGCAATCTGTGCATCCGGACCTGTGATGAGAACGCGAAGAAGGGGATCCTGGGTCTGGTCGGCAGAGGATTTACCTCTGTGATCAAACCGGAATTCCGGGATCCGCAGGTTATCGCGGGATGTAAAGAGTGTCTTCTCTGCGCGGAGGCCTGCCCCACCGGAGCCCTGAAAATTATTGGCAAACATGAATAAAAATCCGAGTCTGTATTGTTAATTATTTACCATAAAAAATCCGAATTTTTGGAAAAGATTGGATATAGTGTGTATGGAAAAAAGAAATTAAAGAGAATACAATATGGGCGGTTCAAAAGAAACAGATACTGTTAATACTATACAATCTCAGCGATTTGACCGCAGAGTAGAAGAGGAGAACACAAAATGGGAGTTAGAGTAGCAATCAATGGGTTCGGACGTATCGGAAGATTAGCATTCAGAAAGATGTTCGGCGATGCAGAGTATCAGATCGTTGCCATCAATGACCTGACCAGCCCGGAATTCCTGGCTTATCTGCTGAAATATGATTCCACTCAGGGACGTTATGAGAAGGCTGACGCTGTATCCTATACAGATCATTCCCTCATCGTAGACGGAACCGAGATCGAGATTTACAAAGAAGCCGACGCTTCCAAGCTTCCCTGGAAAGATCTGGACATCGATGTTGTTCTGGAGTGCACCGGATTCTATACCTCCAAAGCTAAGGCTCAGGCTCATATCGATGCCGGCGCAAAGAAAGTCATCATTTCCGCACCTGCAGGAAACGATCTTCCGACCGTAGTATATAATACAAACCACACCATCCTGACCAAAGAGGATGATATCATTTCCGCAGCATCCTGCACCACCAACTGCCTGGCACCGATGGCAAAGGCTCTGAATGACCTGGCTCCGATCCAGTCCGGTATCATGGTTACCATCCATGCATACACCGGTGATCAGATGCTTCTTGACGGCCCGCACAGAAAAGGCGACAAGAGAAGAGGACGTTCCGCAGCAGTGAACATCGTTCCGAACTCTACAGGCGCAGCCAAGGCAATCGGTCTGGTTATTCCGGAACTGAACGGCAAACTGATCGGCGCAGCACAGAGAGTTCCGGTCGCTACCGGTTCCTCCACCATTCTGACCGCAGTTGTGGAAGGCAATGTTACAGTGGACGAGATCAACGCAAAGATGAAGAGCGTTGCCAATGAGTCCTTCGGTTATACTGAGGATGCCATCGTTTCCAGCGATATCGTAGGCATGTCCTTCTCATCTCTGTTCGATGCAACCCAGACCAGCGTGATTCCTGTCGGCGACGGCAAGACCGAGGTTCAGGTGGTTTCCTGGTATGACAATGAGGCATCCTTCACTGCCAATATGTGCAGAACCATCCGGTATTTCTCCGAACTGATCACAAAATAATGCTTTTGACCTGTTCCGGGGTTTATGAGCCCATAGGCCCCGGAACCGTATAACTTGCTAAGGAGGGGTCGTTGCAACATGCGCGTGCGGCGGTCTCTTTTTTTTGCTTTTTTTGAATGTAGGGAGCGGGGGTTTGGGGTTCTGTGAAGAAAAATGAAATTAGAACTATGAATTACCCGCAAAGTATTGTATATTGTATAAAAATCCAGACAGTATAGTTGAAGTTCAGGAGGAGATTATGGGCGAATACAAGATTTTGACAATTAATCCGGGATCCACATCCACGAAGATCGCAGTTTATAAAGGAGAAGAGAAGCTGTTTTCAGAAAATGTATCCCATGCAGCAGACGAACTGGCCAAATATAAGACCATTTCTGATCAGCTGCCGTTCCGTCTCGGAATGATCCGGGATCTGATCAAGGCCAACGGAGTAGACCTGTCTGATCTGGATGCAGTCGTCGGAAGAGGCGGCGGACTGATGGCTTCTGACGGCGGCGTCTACGGAATCAATGAAGTTCTGTACGATCATGCGGTCAGAGGTGCCAACGGAGTACAGCATCCGGCACAGTTAGGACCCCAGATCGCGAAAGCCTTTGCGGATGAGTATGGCTGCAAGGCATTTGTCGTCAATCCCCCGGATACGGATGAGCTGATCCCGGAAGCAAGAATGACGGGAATCAAAGGTGTCTTCCGGAATGTACATCTGCATGCGCTGAATCAGAAGGAGACGGCGATCCAGCATGCGAAGAAAATGGGAAAGAAATACGAAGACTGCAATTTCGTCGTCGCCCATATCGGAGGCGGTACATCCATCGCTGCTCACCGGAAGGGCAAGATGATCGACGGCAATGATATCGTCGGCGGAGACGGACCGATGACTCCGACCCGCTGCGGCAGCATTCCGGCTGCAGAGATCATTAAATATGTGGCAGATACGGATGTGAAGACGGCGAAGGCCCTCTGCACCAAGACTGGTGGATTTGTAAGCCTTCTGGGCACCTCCGATGCCATCGAGGTCTCCGATAAGGCAGCCGGCGGAGATAAGTTTGCCGCTCTTTGCTGGGACACCATGATTTTCCAGATCATCAAACAGATTGGAGCCATGGCAGCGATCCTTCACGGAGAGGTGGACGGCATCCTGCTGGGAGGCGGTATGGTGCACAATAAAGATCTGGTAAAGAAGATCACGGAAGCGGTATCCTTTATCGCTCCTGTCACCGCATATCCGGGCGAGTTTGAGATGGAGGCCATGGCATCCGGAGCCGCCAGAGTTCTGGACGGGGAAGAGCAGCTGAAGGAGTACACCGGAGAACTCAACTGGGACAAAGCAGATTTCATGGGAGAATAAGCAGGATCTGACATAAGGTTTTTCAAACTGCCGCGGGGTGCCGCGGCAGTTTTTACGGTATGACGGGCATGCCGTCAGTCTGTGGTGAAAGTCCACGAGGGGCGTAGTTGCCAACGAACCCCATAGCGACTCCCAAGGTTCACATCGTGAGATGTGGGCGAGAAGAAGGGATAGCGAAATCGTAGCCTGACGAACAGAAACCTGATATAAGGCGTACTTGGAGGATAAGCTGGCCGTAGGCAGCGAAGTCCCAAAGGCAACCGTAACCCATGTGCGTAAATCAGGCAGGTAGACGAGGAAAGACTGGCAGGCTTATCCCGCGAGGTCTCACAGGCGGTCTCATTAGCTGTAGTAACAACGAACTGTGAGAAGTCAGCAGAAGCCGTAGTAGGTATGGTCCTGAAATGGGCTTTACTAAAGGGCTGAACAATGTAACCGTGTAATCAAATGTATGCTCCATGGAATACCTGACAGCAGGAATGGCGAAACGTAAATGAGCAGGTACTGTAAAACTTAGGGCAAATCCATGGGAACGGAAAGGAGAAAGCACACAAGGCAATGTCGGAACTGTTGGAAAAGATACTGTCCAGTGACAACATGAACGCCGCCTACAAAAGAGTCTGTGCTAACAAAGGAGCAGGCGGTGTGGACGATGTGACAGTTGAAGAACTCGGAGATTATATCAAAGAACATTGGAATGGTATCAGGGAGCAAATCAGGCACAGGGAGTACAAACCCCAGCCGGTCAGGAGGGTAGAAATACCCAAGCCAAACGGAGGAGTGAGGAAACTCGGAATCCCGACCGTAATGGACAGGGTAATTCAGCAGGGTATCGTGCAGGTGATAAGCCCGATGTGTGAGCCGTTGTTTTCGGAATGGAGCTATGGCTTCAGACCAAACAGGAGTTGTGAAATGGCTATCAGACAACTACTGGTATATCTGAATGAGGGCTACGAATGGATAGTGGATATCGACTTGGAGAAATTCTTCGATAACGTACCGCAGGACAGGCTTATGAGTCTTGTCCACGATATTATCAATGACGGCGATACGGAATCCCTTATTCGTAAGTACCTGAAAGCAGGAGTCATGACACCACAGGGCTATGAGGAAACAAAGCTGGGCACACCGCAGGGTGGAAATCTGTCACCGCTTTTGTCAAACATCATGCTGAATGAACTGGACAAAGAGCTTGAAGCAAGAGGACTCCGATTCACGAGGTACGCCGATGATTGCGTTATAGCAGTCAAGAGCGAAGCGAGTGCAAAAAGGGTCATGCGGACAGTATCGGACTGGATACAGAGGAAGTTAGGGCTAAAGGTCAACATGACCAAGACCCACATCACAAGACCGCAGAAGCTTAAATATCTTGGCTTTGGCTTCTACAAGGACAGCAAAGCAAAAGAATGGAAATGCAGACCTCATCAGGATTCTGTTAAGAAATTCAAAAACAGGCTGAAAGAACTGACTTGTAGGAAAATGCCTGGAACCGTCACAAGTAAGATTGAGAAAATCAACCAAGTGACAAGAGGGTGGATAAACTATTTTGCCCTCGGCTCTATGAAAACAGCGATGGCAGAAATTGACGCACACTTAAGGACAAGGCTTCGGGTTATCATCTGGAAACAGTGGAAAGTACCGAAGAAGCGACAATGGGGATTACAAAAACTCGGGATAGGGAAAGACCTTGCGAGATTAACATCGTATTGCGGTGACCGCTACTATTGGGTCGTCACGAAAACATGCGTTGTCAGAGCGATTTCCAAAGAAGTTTTGACAAAGGCGGGACTTATAAGTTGCCTTGACTATTACAATGAGCGTCATGCGTTGAAGTTATGTTGAACCGCCGTATGCCGAACGGCACGTACGGTGGTGTGAGAGGGCGGAGAAAATCCGCCCTACTCAATT
>JAFUBX010000065.1 GCA_017459985.1 Parasporobacterium sp. | reverse complement strand
TCTCTCGAGATGCCAGTTTGTCCGGATGATTCAGGAATCCTGTCCGCGAGATTCAGGAATCTTGCCCGGATATCCCAAGAATCTCATTAAAGGATACTGGGTTTAATCATCCAGAAGGTCTAATAAGGTTTTTCTTCTACTCATAAAGACAGGAACGAGGCAAGATAACTTTTCCACAATCTCCTTTGGTAAAAAAGTATCCTGAATCATATCATTACTCTCATCTTTCATACAGGCGAGAACTATACTTTCCATTTCTTCTTCAGTAAATTTGTGACGAACAACTCTAGAAATATGTTCCCTGATCCTGCTGGCATATGTTCCACAAATCGGCTGTCTTCTATGGCTTCCCACACGACAAAGAGCGTTTGCGATACATATATCGTAAGCGTCAAATGTTACGTATATTTTCCGAAGGAAACCGATAGGCTTCCTTCAAAATCTAAGTGACCAAGTCGAAAAAATTAGTTATTTTTTCGACTTACGCCAATACTTGTCTTATTCGATTCCCGCCATTTGCAGAAAATGGCGGATCGGACCCGGATGGCTGCTTCATTGATCATGAGGCGATTTTAGGAAACCGCTTTGAAGGGGTCCGGGGAGCTGCCGGCGGTTCACCCTCATCAAAGAAACGGAGCTCTTCTTCCAGCGCCGCCCTTTCGTAGGCACGGTACAGATCCGACCAGGGCATCATGTCATCGAGAAACTCCAGGTTTTTCTCATCCATGTGGGCTGGCATCTTCTCCAGGAGAAACCTCATGTAATAGTAGGGATCCGCCCCATTGGCCTTGGCGGTCTCGATGATCGTACAGGCGATCGCCAGATCTTTCGCGCCGTCTACCGAATAGCAGAACAGCCAGTTGCGTCTTGATACGGCAAAGGGGCGTATAGCTCTTTCGGCATACCCGTTATCGCAGGGGATCATGGGGTCATCCAGGAAAAGGCGGAGCTTTGCTTCCTGGTTCAGGGCATACTTTACAGCCTCACTGAAACGGCCCCCGTAAACGCCGCTATCGATGTCCAGCGAATGCAGGTACCTGAAGAATTCATCCACTTTCGGCCGGACTTCTGTATCCCGCATTCTCCCGCGCTCTTTGGCATCCAGCTTTTTGAGCGGGGTATCGGCATCAAAAATGGCATCTGCCTTGTCCAGGGCAGAGAATTCCGGGAGGGCAGCGACCTGGCCGGGATCCATGTTTTTGTCCACGGCAGTCACCAGGGCGTATACAAACCTGCGTCTGCAGTGCATCCAGCATCCCGATACGGTTATGGCTCCGTTGGACTCCTTTTCCATCAGATCGTAGGCGGCATAGGCATCACATGTACAGATGCCCCTGTAGCCCTTTTCCAGGAAGAACTTACGCAGGTGGTCTGTATTCCGGGTCAGTTCATAGTAGAAGACAGTGATTGGCGGGCCCTGCTCAAGCTCTCCGCTGGTGTGGATCCACATATAGCTTTTGGATCCGGCTTTCCGCCCGTCATCGATGACCTCGACGGTCGTTTCGTCGCTGTGGACATGGCTGAACAGCAGGAGCCTTGTGCACAGCCGGTCATAGACCGGGCCGAACAGGTCGGGGACAAAGCGGAGGAACCAGTTGCTCATCGTCTGCCGGGACAGCGGGAAGTTCTGTCTGAAGAATTCCTCTTCCTGGCGGTAGAGGGGTATGTCAAGGACCAGCTTGCAGAAGATGATGTAAGCCACGAGCGAAGGCGACGCCAGGGATCCCGGCAGAAGCTTTTCCTGGTAGGGGATCCGCATTGTCTGGTGCTCCACGCCGACGGAAATGACAGGCGTGCAGTTGACGCGCACATACACAGAAGTACGCACTGCGATAACCTCCTCGCTTTCCTGCCAGCCGCTGATGCGCCAGTTCCCTTTCCCGTATTCCCGGTCCAGCTCCTCCTTATTGAAATGGAAGACAGTCCGCCTGGGAAGCCGGGAGATGTCCGTCTTCTTCCTTCCGCCGTTCCCGGTGCGGGATCCCTTTTTTCCCCGGCCGGCCCCGGACGGCACGCCGTCACCTTCTTCCGCAGGGACAGGGATCTCCTCTTCGGCATGAGGCTCTGGCCGGGCCTGTGTGCTTTCCCCGTTTTCAGGATCATCGGGAGAAGTCCTGGATCCATTGTCGGGGTTCCGGGAAACGGCATCTGCTTCACCTGAGGGAAGGGCTTCTTCTGACAGGGGATCCGGGCACTCTGAAGAAGCCTGCCCCGGAAGGCCGGCGGATCTTTCGGAACTACATCCGAAAAGATCGTTTTTGCGGAGCTTGAGCTGGTCGTGAAGATCCTTGTTTTCCTTTTTCAGGTACAGGTTCTCCTTCCTGGCCCCATCCAGTTCAGCCTTCATCTGCTCGAACTGGATCGCCATCTCCGTATCAGCGCGGCTCCGTTCAGCCTCGCGGGCAAGAAGCTCATCCTTATCGTGGATCAGCTCCATCGCTGTCCTTATGAGATCATCGCGGCTCATGCCCGCAAGATCTTCAGAAAGCTTTCGCAGGTCATCCCTCATGCCGGCATCCTCACTGATGTGGCTGCATCACGGCACGGAGGATGTCCGCGCCCTGTTCCAGATGTGTGAGGGCCTGAGCTACCGCCCTGCGGAGGGCTTCGTTTTCTTTCTTCAGGCAGGCAAGCTCTTCTTCCTTCTGCGCAAGCAAAAGCGTGAGCTCGCGGATCCGCCCGTCCCGCGCGGCCAGATCCAGTGCTGAAGGATCCTGTTCCGCCGGGGCAGCTTCCTTTTTCTTCCGGCCGCGTTTCCCGGTGGGGATGATCTCCCCGGTCAGGGGGTCTACTTTGCCCAGGAGCTTCCTTTTTGAGCGGGACTGCTGTTTCTCCGCGTCCCAGTAGCTGATGGACTCGTAGACATAGGTGGTGTCCGTATCTTTGTGGTACTGTCGGATGATCGCCATTTTGTTCCTCCTCGTTCTAAATATTTCTTATATTATATCACGAGGATTAACGAGTGTCAAGAGTAAAGTGACATTATATTTAAAATATTTGTCACTTGCCTGAGCGACCAGCTGACTCAGGAGAAGAGGACGGTATCTCCGGTTTCAGCTTCGGATAGACTTCCCGGATAGTGCCTTCGATGGTAAAGCCATCCATGAGGCGTCTGTACTGCTCCGGTGTGATCTCCCTGGCTTCCTCCGGGGTACGGGGCCACTGGAAGCGGCTCCCAGGGGCGAGACGTTTGTAGAGAAGGCAGGTTCCGTCTCCTTCGAAGACGAGTCCCTTGATCCTGTCTGCGCGTCTGCCGCAGAAGAGAAAAAGCGTTCCTTTTTCAAGAGTATCCAGACCATAGTTAAGGCGTACGTATGTAGAGAGGCCGTCGATCCCTCTTCGAAGGTCGACACGACCGCAGCAGACGATCGTGCGCCTGAACCCGATTCCGTCCCTAAGCATTGCGGAGGACCTCCATGACCATGCGGAAGGTGGATCTTTTGGCAGAATCCGTGACATAGATGCGGCATTCCCCGGTCTGTACGATGATTCCCGGGACAGGGAAAGGTACAGTACCCGGAGCGCCCTGGGGAGCTGTTTCCTGTACAGCGGTTCCTGCGGGTTCTTCCCTGAGGCCGCTGACCGGGAATGTTTCCGTCCCGTCCGCTTCCAGATGGCTGGTTATATCATAGAAGGAAGCCGATCCGGCAGATATCGCTGCAACAGCAGCTTCATTCCGGAACTGCCGCTGCCAGTAGTAGAGCGATTTGACTGAGATATCATTGCTCCGGCACCACTCCTTCTTGGTAATGCCGGGTTTGCGGTTGTTGCATTCCTGAACGATCCGCCTCCAGTTTTCCCGGCGGATCTGGCTTGAAATTCGATCCATGAGAACCTCCCAGTAAGTGTGTATAAGTATCCAGTTACACACCATCATAAAGGGATGGGGCTCTCAATAAAAGGTACATGACATTTGACGCTTACGACCAACCAATCTCCTTTACCGCTTTCATTTCATGAAGCATACTTTTTTTTGCATGTATAGAAAAGTCATATCCATCTAAACCGCCACCCACCATATACGTTGATGATAGTGTGATATCACATTTCTCAAGCTTCCTAAGGATATTAATAAATTGTCTTTTTTTATATCCTAATTCCTTGATATCAAACACAATCAGTTGATTCTTATTCATTCTCATTATACTAACTTTATTATTTGGCCCCTTACGGTAAAACAAGATGTGTGTTTTATTTTGCTGTTTAATGAATCCTTCTATATTTCTTATTTTTAGTGAAGATAATTCTCTATTATCACTTTTCTC
>JAFUBX010000019.1 GCA_017459985.1 Parasporobacterium sp. | reverse complement strand
CGGAAGAAATGACACGGTGCTCCTGGAAAGAGAAAACGGCGCTGCAGGAGAAAATTCAGAGAAGACAGAAGAAAACCATGTCTGGGCCGGGCCGTCAGGCAGGTTTAGGGTCATAAAGAGCGAAGTAGTCGTGCATACGGACAAGATCATCGGGGCACGGACGGCGACAAAAGGAGAGACAGATGAGACATAGGGTCAAAAAGAGTGTATGTATCGTGCTGAGCTTTCTGCTTGCGGTCGGGGGCATCAGCTTCCCGGGCCGGGCACAGGAGCAGGGGACCGCAGAGGCTACGGCAGCCGTGGCACAGGAGCAGATGGAGCAGGCAGAGGAAGAAGAGCCATCCGGCCAAATGGCGGGATCTTTATCTGACAGGGAAAGAAGCAGAGTAGAAACGGATCTGGCGCCAGAGGCCGACACAGAGGCTGCCGGCGGGAAGGAGGAAACCTCCGGTGAGAGCATAGATGCTGATGGCATTCCATCAGGAGAAGAACCAGAAAGCGCAGAAACCGGTGAAGAGGAAGATGGTATCGAAGGATACGAAGAACCGGATGCGACGCCCCTGCCTGCGCAGGCGGAGGCTGATATGGAAACTTCTCCTAAAGAGTCTGATCCGCCTTCCGATGAGTCCGGGGACCCTCTCGTATCCATAACATATGACGATGACAACCCTTCCAATGAGAAGTATTTTGCACATGACCGTACGATGACCATACGTGTTACGGTGCAGGACTTTGATGAAAGCCTCCTGGAGCTGCAGATCACTGTGAACGGTGAAGGAGGAAGCCACACTCTGGATGATGTGAGACGCGGAATTGTCCCTGGGACAGTGCTCGTACAGGAACCGGAAGAGGTAAACGGCACAACGTCGCTTGGCATCCTGTTCGGCGGGCAGGACATAGAAGTGGAGGACACCTATTGCGTCAGAGTATCGTACGACGGCGCCACTGCCGACACACAGGGCTGCGCGGCCGCAGATGAATTTGTGGTCGATGAGGTAAGCCCTGTCCTCAGCGTGGCATTTATGGATGCGGAAGGCACAGCAATAACACCAAGGACGGATCAGGAGGCACCATACTGTCTGGATAGGCCGGTCACGGCAGTGCTCACTGTCAGGGAGAAAAACTTCAGCCCGGAAGGCGCATCGGTCACGGTCACAGCATCTGATGCGGAGGGGAACGAGAACGGAGCCTACCGGGAGTCTTCCATAAGCGCTGTACGTACAGCAGCGTGGGACAGTGACGGAAAAGACTGGACATTCACCATGGATCCGTTTGAGAAGGACGCAAATTACATGTTCTCTATGGAGTATGAAGACCTTGCGGGCAACCTTGCCGTGGGGACCGGCTCCCGCTTCTTTACGGTGGACACAGAGCCGCCCGCCGGAACGGTCCTTGTAAGGACCGCGGAGGGAGAGGTGAAGGAATACTCTAAGTTACTTAGGGAAAAAGAGCTGAAGGAGCTTGAGGAGGGCATAGCCGAGTATACCTTCGGAATGTATGACAGGATGGTGACACTCGAAAACGGTGCAGAGGATAGTGCTTCCGGTGTAGCGAAAGTACAGTACTGCCTGGTCGATGTCAACAATGAGGCGAAGGATGCGTTCATGCAGAAAGTGAACGTGGGAGAACTCAAATGGGAAGACTTCCGGGAAGGCATAAAGATCGATACGGACCGGATCCTTATGGTCTATGAAAAGATCACGGATAAGGCCGGGCATGTTACCTACCTCTCGTCAGCAGGAGGGATCATCATCGATAAAGAGAAGCCGGAAGTCCCCGTGGTCACGGTCGAGGGCCAGTCGAAAGACATCTATGACAGGGATATCAGGCTCACAGTGTCTGCCAAAGACCCGGACGGGAGCGGAAAAGAGCTGTTTTCTGGAATGAAGGAACTCCGGTATGAGGTGGTCAATGACGAGTCAGGAGAAGTGACGCTACAGGGGAAAAAAGAAGAAAAAATACCCCGGACAAGGACCATCGAGGATGTAATCACGATCCCCGCAGAGAAAAACGAGTCAAACTCCGTGACGCTGAAGGTAACGGCTGAGGACCATGCAGGTAATACATCAGTAAAAGAAATGAGGTTTTCATTTGACACTTCAGCACCTATGATCAGGATCGGTTTTGATGACAGCGGGGTAAAAAACGGGCATTATTTCAGCTCCGGAAGACTGGTCACGGTAACCTTCAGGGAGAGGAACTTTATCCCGGGGCAGTCAAAACTTATGGTCAAAACCGGAACCGGTGATGTGACCTTGTCTATGACAGAGCTGGCTGAAGGAAAAGGCGCATCTTCCGGCATAAGCATGAAGAGTATGGAGGACAGCCAGGAGGATCTGCCGCATAGTGAGTGGACAGATGACAGGGAGATCACGTACAGGATCCTCTTTGGAGGAAGCCCGGGAACAGATCTTGATTTCAGGGAACTTCGCTTTATCAGCACGGATGAAGCCGGGAACAGGGCAGTAAAAGCAGAGGAAAAATATACGGCGTTTACAGTCGATATGGTGCCCCCGGTGGTGTCGGTGATGTATGCGGCCGGGAACAGCGACGTTACAGGAAGGATCGGCACAAACAGGGAGGCCCCTTATTATACACAGAACGCAGTGGCTCCAAAGTTGACTGTCGTTGAAAGGAATTTTACCAGAAGCGGGGTGGAAGCTGCTGTTGTACAGAAAGATGCGAGAGGTCGGGATATAGATGCGTACAGCAAGGAAAAGATCTCATCCCTGAAGATAAAAGACTGGAAGAAGGAGGGAGACAGTTACAGCTTTTGGGTGGACAGCTTTCATGTGGACGCTAATTACAGCCTTGGTATCGAAGCCGTGGACCTTGCAGGCAACAGGGCTGTTTATGCACCCCATTTCTTTACGGTGGATAAGACCCCGCCGACAGGCGCGATCACTGTGACAAGCGGTGATGGGAGCGGCACATTTACAGGATATTCAGGAAGCGTGAGGTTTCAGTTCATGGACAGCAGCCCGGTCGCAGTAGCAAACAGGGCCGAGGATGAGACATCCGGCATAGCGTCAGTATCCTATTACAGATACGTGCCGGGACCTTTTGCAAGAGGCATGTTCAGCGCACTGCCGCTGGAAAGGCTGAGGAAAGCCGCATGGTCGGAATGGACGAGGGACCTTTCCATCGCCCCGGACAGCCAGGCTGTTGTATATGCAAGGATCATCGACCGTGCCGGAAACATCACTTACATCAACACAGAAGGTGCTGTGATCGCAGACCATACGAGCCCTGCTGCGCCGGAGATCGTGATCACGGCAGAGACACCTGCCGGCGGGATCTACAACCGCTCGGTGCCGGTATCTGTCAGCGTGGAAGATATCCTTTCCGGGGGAACTTTTTCGGGCCTGAAGGACATCAAGATCGAGGTGCTCAGCGACGGGAGTGTGACGCAGAGGTACGAGAGAGCCTTCGGACCGAAAGAGGACAGGAGAAAGTCATATGCGGAAGACATTACGGTAGATGCGAAGAAGAACAACTCCAATAACGTCACGGTGCGCGTGACTGCAGTGGATTACGCAGGTAATGTCTCAGGAATGGAAAAGGGGTTGAAGATCGACATCACCCCTCCCAGGATCGAGGTCAGATGCGACGGAGGTGAGCCCCAAAACGGCATGTACTATAAGCGGACCAGGACGGCAACAGTCACTGTCTATGAAAGGAACTTTGACCCGTCAGGCGTAAACTTCTCTATTTCCGGACCGGCCAGGATCTCCGGCTGGGAGAGTGGCGGCGCAGGGGCATCCGATGACAGTGCGTTCCGCTGCACAGTCGTTTTTGAAGAAGACGGGGATTACACGTTTACGGCAGGCGTCACAGATCTTGCGGGCAACCATACGGACCTCGGAAAGACGGACCATTTCGTCATAGATAAGACAGCGCCGGTGATCATGGTCTCCTTTGACAATAACAGCGGAAACGGAAGGTATTACAACGCGCCAAGGACGGCAGGGATCACTGTATTGGATAGCAGTTTTGACGAAGGACTCTTTGAGGCCGCAGTCAGTGCATCCTATGACGGGAAAGACATAGATGCGCCTAAGGTGCGCGGATGGGATCACAGCGGGAGCTATCACCACGCAGAGATCTACTTCGGGAAAGATGGTGATTACAGTTTTTCGCTGGACGCAGCGGATCTTGCAGGAAACAGGGCAGCGGTATACAGGCAGGGGCTCTTTACGGTCGATATGACTAAGCCGGATATCCGCTTCTTGGGAGTAGAGAACGGATCCGCGAACAGGGGAGAGGCAGCCCCTGAGGTGGAGTATACAGACATGAATATGGGTGAGGGCGTAGTAAAACTCGTCCTTTCCGGTTTCAGGCATCCGGCTGTAGAGATAACAGGAGAGTTAAGCCTTCTGGAGCATGGAGGAAGGGTGGTGCTTCCCGATATAGCGCATGTGATCACAGAGGATGATGTATATACGCTCTCTGCGTCAGTAACGGACCTTGCCGGGAACGAAGCGGAAGGAGAGCTGGAATTCTCTGTCAACCGCTTCGGGTCCAATTACTATTTTTCCGACACGACGGCGGACTACCTTGGGGAATACTACCATAGGCAGGGCAGCAGCATCGAGATCTTTGAAGTGAATGTCGACGGACTCCATGATAACCGGATCACCCTCTACCATGACGGCCGGGTACTTACGCTGCCGGAGGAGAGCTTTAGGATTGAGGATATCTCCAGGGAAGATGACTGGAAAAGATACCGGTATTTCCTGGATGAGGAGCTGTTTACAGAAGAGGGGGAATACGAGATCCTTGTGAGTTCCGTCGATGAGGCTGGCAACAGGCAGGACAACAAGCTCAAAGGCGTGCCCGCCGGATTTGCTATAGACAGAACACCGCCGGGGGCTGTGATCACGGGGATAGAGGATGGAAAGCTCTACGAAGAAGAGAGCCGTGAGATAATGATCGCCGTCTCTGACAACATGGCCATGGGGACACTCACGATCCTTATAGGAGGGGAAGAAAAGGCTTCCTTTGATGCTGATGAGATCGCGGCGGCGGACGGGAGGATTCCCTTTATGCTCACGGGATCCGGAGACTGGCAGGAGATCTCCCTCTCCTTTGAGGATGCTGCAGGAAACAGGGGGACCGCAGACACCTGCAGGGTGCTCCTGACTACGGACTGGGGAGCGAGGATCATGCACAGAAAGCACATCTGGCTTCCGGCCCTTCTGGCAGCAGCAGCCATCGCTGTGATCATCGCGGCTCGGAGAAAAAAGGACGGTAAAAAGAATGAGGCATAAGGGGATATGGTCAGCCTTTTCTATCGCAGCCGGAACTTTTGTCTTTTGGGCAGCATCTTTTGGAGCACCTGTACATGCGGATACTCCGGAGTGTGAGGCGGTATTCAGCGTCATCTGTGAGGAAGGCTATGAAAAAGACGTAGAGATCCTGCTCACGGATGAGGAAACGGGAGAGACGGTCGCGACAGCTGTGGGAGCAGGTGACGGATACCGGAAGACGGTAAAGATCCCGCCCGGAACGTACACAGCATCGGCACATGTCCCGGATCCGGATAAGGACTATGAGGTGTTTGTGGATGACAGGCCAAAAGAAGCGGCTGGCGGAGGGACATGTTACTTCAGTGCGGTCACAGGTTCCTGGCTGTACACGGTGGAGTACGCAGGCCTTGCGCAGATAACAGACGAAAGCGGCGGCCCAGTCTGTTACGGGGTCGTGACAAGTGAAGATGCGGAGTCTTATCTGATGGCGGCGGAAAATGCCGGACCGGGTCCGGACGAAGAGACGGACGGCCCGCAGGAGATCGAAGATGAACAGCAGGAGACGGATGTGCCTGAAACAGCAGACGAATCGGCAGAGGCTGAAGACGCCATGCCTGAAGGGGATCATCGTGCCGGACAGGATGAGGAGACCGGACACGCCGCCGACAAAAAGAAGGTCATAGTGGTGCTGGGACTTACGGCTGTTGTCATAGCAGGAGCAGTAGTTATCTTCAGCCGCAGCCGCTGAAAACTGCCACTGCGCTGGGGACAATCAGGAAAAAGACATCGTACTACAATGGCGGCAGGAAAATCCAAAGTCTCTTCAGGAACGTACAACTGCCTGTTTTATGTGCAGAGGAGAAGACCTATCAGGTCTTGTCCGACGTCGGGAGGCAAAAAAATCCGCCCCAAGCTGGCCGAAAAAACGGCCAGCTTGGGGCGGGCGGTAAACGGATAATTCTTTTTCAAAATGCCAGGACATATAATAATTACAAAAGACAATGGCGGCTGGCAGACAGAAAAACGGGTGGCACCAGGGGAACAAAAAGGAGGCCCTGCTGCAGTGATCAAAGGCCGAAATCTGTCAGTATGCTGCACCCCAAGGGGTGCTTTTCGTTTTATATCACAGGACTCTGAAGGATCTTTTATTACAGCAGGTGATATCATGGGCAGCCCGGATGACGAAAAGAACATATTGGAACTGCTCTGTCAGAAGAAAAGGAGCACCCAGTATATCCATGTCTTCCCGGGAGAACTCAAAGTCTACTCGCTGTTTGATGCAGGTATCAGGGATAAGAAGGGGAAAAGATGTCTGCTGGAAGTCCGGATGATGGAATTCACCAGGGAGAGTCTTGCCAGATTCAGTGCTAAGGGGACACCGATCCCTGTAAGATTTGTGGAGCTGCCTATTAACGGTCAGGAAGAGGAGGTGAAAGCCTTCCTGCAGATGCTCAGAAAGACAGGGATCCTCCTTGATATCGGCGGCGCCATATATGGAGTATCCCGTACTGCCATGATGAAAATGCACAAGCAGATGGAGATGTACGGGGCATACGACTACTCGCCCATCCATGACCTGATGCTTGCTGAAAAGCTGCTCGCAGCTGAGCCGAGCGGGCACAGGCCCACAGAAAAAAAGAGCCTTGAAAGAGTGGATAAAAAAAACGCAAAGGGCTATACACTTGCCGTCAGCACTAAGCCGTTTCCGGGCAGCAGTTTTGTGGACGGGATCATCACGGGAATGTACAGCGGCTGGTATGAGGGAACAGACGGGGATGGGCTGGATATACTGTGCGCGAAACTCCTTAAAGGGGAGATCATCGGGGGCGAAGAGATCGAGATCTGTCACCTGGAGAACACAGCGGAACATCTGACAGTGGAGTTCAGGGCAGGAAAGCCGTTCCGTTACTCTGTTTCTGGGCAGGAGCACTGCCTTGAAAGAGGCATTGTGATCACGGATCACAGCAGCGGCTTTCAGGCTTTCTCTGTCCGGGGGATCATAAGTGACCGGAAGACGGGAGACAGGATCATTGTGTCTGAAAAGAAACTCAGCCATTACGGTCGTTCGAAGCGGTGTACAGACCGGCAGAAAAAGGAAACAGATATAGCTGAAAGCCGGGTCCGTACCGTCTTTGCGGAGACAGAGGAGTTTATCAGGCTGATCGAAAAGTGCTTAAAACTGCCGGAGAGATACGCAGATCTTTTTCTGGGGACCGCCGTTTCAGCGGGGATCCGGGAATGCGTCGGGAAAAAGAGGACAGCTGCCCTGTTTGGGGAGCCTCCGGGCTCTATGGAAGAGGCGCTGCATCGGATCATCCATATCGGGAGCGCCATTTCATCATCGGCAGCCATCAAGGACCTTCCGGTACAGGAGAGGGAAGAACTCAAAAAGATCACTGCAGGGGCTGTCAGGCAGGCATGCCTCGCCATGGAGGACCAGGTCGGCGGCATGAAAAAAAATAAAGAAAGCAGGGAAAAAGATCCATTGACATCAGGAGGAGCAGATGAGAATGACAACGGAGATCATCAGGATGACACAGAGCAGGTACAGACAGATCCTGGAAACTGAACAGTATATGGAAGAGAACAGAGATGATACAGGAGACATCCTTTTCCCGGAAAGGAGCAGCTATCCGACTGCTGACATGATCCGGGAAAATGACGTCGAGGAAAGGGCAAGAGAATTCCTGCCATGGCTCATCTACTACAGGGATGTCTACAGACCGGCTGAGGAGGAGATGGAAGGATGCTGCGAGTCGAGACAGTATATCGATCGTATCCTGAGAGATGCTCTTGATGTTATCCCTGACGAGGCCATGGCTCCCATTGACAGTGTATCGCCGAAAAAGTGGGGGAACATGGACCTGAAGAGGCGGTGCGGGGTCTTCAGGGAACTGGTCAGCTATTATTCCTGGAGGGAATACGATGGCTTTTTGAGGGATCTGGGATGGAGAAGGTTCATGGCTCATTACAGGATCAAGGACCGGTCAGGATACACGGGGTGCGAAAAACTCACTGGAGACCTGCTGGAGGTATGGGAAAAACTGCAGGCAGAGCCGTTTCCTCCGCTGATCTCCTAAGGGACAGGAAAAAGTGCATGTTTTCCGAGGAAATCCTCTATATCTATTATGAAGAGAAGACCACACATTTCCGGCTGCGCTGATCTGCAGAAGCCTTTTGACCTCTGAAGCGCGGCTGAATCCTGTCAGATACAAGAAGGCATCGCATACCATATCGGCTGCTCATTTCTGACTTCATGTCCGGGCAGCAGAGCGCCGCCCATACAGATCATTTGACCAGTTCACCCGCCTTCAGAAGAACAAAAGCCTGCCAGCACGGCAGGTTTTTTCATGCCGAAAATACCGACAGGGGAAGGAAATACGGCGGCGGGATCCGGAAAGGACATCTGAAAGGGGAAAAATGACAGGAATCCGGAGAGATTCTTCTATATCTATATTAGGAAAGTATCAATCGGAGAGCGGAAGATGGCATATCTAAAGGTGGCAAGCAGCACGTTTGAGCAGGCTTTCGGGACAGGGGCAGATAACATGCATGACAGCAGGGGAAATACTGCTGACAGGAATGGGCTGCCAGGCAGTTTCATGACTATGCTTACGGATTACCTGCGCGGAAGAAAAGAATGGACGGCACGGGCTATATATACATGGGTCCGGAGCGGGGGGAAGCTGTGTGCGTTTACCTGTAGGGAGGACCTGGTGCAGCCTGTCATAGATGTACTGATGGAAAGGGGAAGGCCCTTTGTACTGGTCAAAGAGAGTACAGGCGGGACCGGATTTCTGATCAGGGATGCAGACAGAAGCAAAGTGAAGGCGGATACCGAAGAAGTACTGCAGACACATGCTGGATACTGCGAGATCACTACTGGTGAAGGCGCTGGGATCATCTACCGGGGAGCACGGGTAAAAGACAAGAACATGCTCGTACTTGGAGGACTTTCCGGAGATGAGATCTTTTATCTGCAGGAGGAAGCCAGGACAGCTCTCCCGGGTCTGGCAGTCGGCATAGACTGTATGCCTGATGGGACATTTACTATGACCTGCCACGGTGAGAGCGCATTTGAGCCGGGAAGCAGGTTCGGCAGATCCCTTATAGAGGCGGTCATGCTCGCCGGAGGCGAGTGTACGGATGAGATAAGGGAGAGGAGAACGCGGAGAAAGGCGTACCTGAGGGAGAAAGCGGCTGGATTTCCGGACAAAAATGGTGCGCCTGACAGCCCTGTCTGGATCGTGGGGACCGGAGAATGCTATGTCAAAAAGACTCAGGACGGGTTTGAACTCGGGCATGCGGAAGAGGTCTGCGGAGAGACCTTCCTCGTCATCGATGCTGAGACGGGGGTCGGGGAGGACGGATACGAAAGAAAGCTGGACTCAGCTCTCTCAAGGATGACCGGGCACATGTGCTTATATGAAGAGGGCAGCGTGCTGGAATACTTCAGGAATAAAAAGGGCCATTACAGGGGAGCAAAGGAGAACGGCATAAAAACACTTGTCGGCTGCGCTTCCGGGATCGTCTCGGAGAGAAAGACGAGGCTGAGTAAAAGCAGAAACTGGGCAAGGAGGATGGCGTGGTACAGAGATGAAATGTACAGGCTCCTTGAGGGAGCGGGAAGGGGAAGTATTCCTTCTGGCTACAGAAAAAAGGACATACTGCGGCTGAGGAAGATCATACAGGCGTTCAGCCTCGACATGGAAAAAGCATTGCCGGCCATCAGCAGGGTGCGTGGCATAACGGTCCAGGAAAGGCAGGCAGGCCCGAGGCGGATCGACCTGGAACAGGAACTTGCCGCATTACACGGCATGCCCAAAGAACAGAGCCGCGGAGAAACTGTCCGCGGAAGGGATCAGACGAAGGCGGAAAGGTAAGGATATGAACGAGAAAAAAAGAAAAAACTACCTGCTGGCGGCGGTAGTATTCATACCCTCATACCTGATAGTTGTCCTGCTGACGATCCATACGATGCACATACGCATGGAGATGCCGTACCTGGATTTCTTTTCATCTGTCTGGCAGGGCCTGCTGGATCTGGCAAGGCATCCTCTGAGGATGCTCCCGCTCGCACCGGGGACAGGGAATGCCGTGCTCGGGGTCACACTGGCCATCGCAGCATCCCAGGCTGTCCTTACGATCGATGCAAAACTCAGGGAACATGACGACCCCGATACAGTACAGGGAGACGCCAGGTGGCTGACAGAGCTTGATGATTATAACCGCAGGTTTACGGAGCCGCTGGGGGAGACCTCCAACGACGGGCCGGGCAACATGATCTTTTCACAGGACATATATCTGTCCATGGAGCATCCAAGAGAAGTGAGAAGGAACCTCAATGCACTGGTCATAGGCGGTTCTGGCGCTGGAAAGTCATTTAATTATGTTGGCCCCAACCTCATGCAGGCAAACTGCAGTTTTGTTGTCACGGATCCTTCCGGAGGACTTCTCAAAAGCTATGGGAAGTTCTTTGAGCGCAGGGGGTACAAGGTAAAATGCCTCAATCTCTCCCATATGGAGAGGGGGAATCACTACAATCCTTTCCGCTATATCCACAGCAACAAGGATGTCGTGACCCTTGTGACCACACTGGTCAGCAACACGACCCCGCCTGAGACCAAATCGAGCGAGCCGTTCTGGGAGAACAGTGAAAAGCTCCTCCTGATCGCCATAATAGCGTATCTGTTCAACTATACAGAAAAAAAGTGCCAGAACTTTTCAAATGTGATGAGGCTCTTGCGGGAGGCAAAGATCAACGAGTTCGATGCAGAGAAGTCAACCCTGGATTATATCTTCGAGGAGATAAAGGCGCTGGATCCGGAGGGCTTTGCCGTGAAAAACTACGAGGAGTTCAAGACAGGTGCGGCAAAGACGCTGCAGTCGATCCTGATCTCCGTGATGGTAAGGCTGAAAGCTTTTGACCTTGAGGACGTTGAGAACCTGACAGATTCCGATGATATCGACCTGGACATGGTAGGGAACGAAAAGACAGCATTGTTCGTTATCCTCCCTACAGGGGAGGGCCCGTTCAATTTCCTTGCATCCATGATGTACTCGCAGCTGTTCCACAGAGCATATGACTACGCGGAGAATACGGCGGAGTTTTCGCAGCTCGTGATGGACAGCGACGGGCAGCTTGTCAGATGTTTCAGGGCGGAAACAGAGGAAGAATCAGAGGAGAGAAAGAAAGAGGCGGAGAGCTTTCTTGAGAGAGCAAAGCATGCCGCGGTAAGGCGCAATGAAACGACGGGCCTTTACGATGTGGTCACAGAGGATGGGGAGCTCGTCTGCTTCAGGGGGACAAAAAAAGCAGCAAAGAAAGCACTAGAAGGCATCACGGAAGGAGGATACGTACTGGCCAATCGCGACAGGTCCAATGATGGCCTCCGACTCCCGATACACCTCAGGCTCCTCCTGGATGAGTTCGCGAATATCGGCAAGATCCCGGAGTTTGAAAAGAAGGTGGCGACAGTCAGAAAATACGAGATCTCTGTTGCGATCATACTCCAGTCCCTCTCACAACTGCAGAACATGTATGAGAAGAACTGGTCGGAACTGGCAGGTAACTGTGATACGACACTGTATCTCGGAGGAGGCGCTGACACAGTTACAGCCAAGTGGATCTCAGAGCTGCTCGGGAAAGAAACCCGGATCGTTATGAACGTCTCCTACGGAAGAGGAGGCGGCTCCACGTCCCTTAACAGACAGGGCGTAGAACTCCTTGCCCCGGCACAGCTGAGGGTCCTGCCGGATGACGAGTGCATCGTCATCCCGAAGTCACTCTATGCGTACAAAGGAAAAAAGTATATGACTCCGGACCACCCCCGGTGGGAAGAGGTTAAGAAATGCGGTCCTTACTACTGGTCCCGGGAAAAGGCCCGGTATTTTGATGAAGAAGCGCATAGGGGAGAACCAGCGGAAGAAGAGGAGCTTCTGCCGGAGGAACTCTCACCTGAAGAGGAAGAGATACGGAAAGAACAGAACAGGGAATACAGGCAGAAAGCAGAGGAATGCAGAGGCAACCTTGACGCTGCGGGAAACCGGCTGATCAGCGAACCGAAACCGCTGGATGAAATGGAATCTCCATCTGCAGAGAGGCTTCATACAGGCGGTGTTGTGCACGGAACGATCAGAGAGGCGGCAGATACATTTGAAAAGAACGAGATCGTCTGGAGGGACATGGAAGTTGTGTACTACTCAGCGGCACCGGCTGAAAGAGTTTCTTCATCGGCCTGACAGAAGAGATGATCCTCTCCCCGATAGACGGTGGCATCAACTGACGCAAAACAAAAAAACAAAGAAGGAAATACATATGAAGACATTTTGGAAGAAAACACTTGTCCGAAAGGACGGAATGGATAAGAAGATCCTGCCGGTTTACAGGGTATTTTCCTGTGCGGCCTGCATATTGTCCATGTTTGCCATGCCTGCAGTCATGGCAAGCGACTCGGGAAGCTCCGACGCAGCAAAGACAGCGATCAATACCTTTATAGTGATACTCTTAAACCTTGCCCTGGGGATCGGGATCATGATGCTGGCACATGGCCTTTTTGTACTGCTTCTAGGTCATGCCCAGGAACAGTCTCCGGAACAGAGCAGATCTATCAGGGAGATCGCTGTGGGTATTGTCCTGATCATGCTGAGGGTGATCCTCGCAGGAGTCGATTTTGCGGGGATGTTCACGACAGTCACCTCATTTGGTGCCTGAAAAGAAAGGACGCAGTCATGTCCATGCACCGTTTAGAAAAAAAGGCCGCATATTACGTCTGGAAGTACCGCTGGATCGTACTGTTTTTTGCCACCGCACTGTGTGCATTCCTGTACAGCCGGATCCCTGCCGTGTATGCGGATTCGCCCATACAGCAGGAGCAGCTCAAGACACAGTTCCAGAACCTGGTCAAGGGCTTTGGGAAAACGAACTACAGTTACATGCGCGAGGCGTATACAGGCTTTAAGCAGTTTACGCAGGACGGCGGGAAATACAGCTTTATCACCGGCACGATCAGGAAGATATCGGCCGGTCTCGGGACAGTGTTCGTTATCATCTACTTTCTCTACAGCATCGTGAGAGAAACGCAG
>JAFUBX010000018.1 GCA_017459985.1 Parasporobacterium sp. | reverse complement strand
CCGTGAAGGGGACGGAAATAATTGCTTCACCTTCCTTTGTATAATGTTGAACAAATTGAGATATAGATTCCCCGTGAAGGGGACGGAAATAATTGACGAATTCAATAATGTTCCCAGCTTCACGAATTGAGATATAGATTCCCCGTGAAGGGGACGGAAATCAAGAAGATCTGCAACAACTGATTCCGCCGGGAAAATTGAGATATAGATTCCCCGTGAAGGGGACGGAAATTATATACTTATCAAGCATTGGAATTACCCTTTCATTGAGATATAGATTCCCCGTGAAGGGGACGGAAATACCAGTTTCTTTCATTTTTACCACCTTTCTGACATTGAGATATAGATTCCCCGTGAAGGGGACGGAAACGGGATATAACGCTTACTCCATTGCCTTCCATATCATTGAGATATAGATTCCCCGTGAAGGGGACGGAAACCCATTGTAGCTGTTGGATTCTTTTTAAGAACTTCATTGAGATATAGATTCCCCGTGAAGGGGACGGAAATATGAAACACTGTCCCATGTATCACAAGTAAACCATTGAGATATAGATTCCCCGTGAAGGGGACGGAAATTCATCCCGAGCATCGTTGCTGTACAAGTAATCGCAATTGAGATATAGATTCCCCGCGGAGGGGACGGAAACCTTCTTTTCTCTACTCTGTGTATTACTGTCTGCAATTAAGCTACAAATCCCCCACAGGGGACGGAATAATTACATTTGATAAAGGATAAGAAAATATGAGCTATTTGTACGTTTTAGAACATGGCAGCATTATCTCTTTTTCAGAAAACTATGTCAGGGTGACCTGCAAGGATGACATGTGCAAAATGGTTCCGGTTGAGACATTAGAAGGGATTAGTATATTTTCAAAATCCCAGATGACCACCCAATGTACGGAGGAATGTCTGAAAAGAGGGATTCCCGTTTCTTATTATTCGAAAAATGGCAGATACTTTGGCAGGTTGATTTCAACAGGTCATATTAATGCCATGAGACAAAGGAAACAGGCGGCATTATATGAAACAGAGTTTGCTGTTCGGCTTGGATGTAGAATCATGAAAGCCAAAATAAGAAATCAGGAAGTGATTCTGAGAAGATATCAGAGAACCACCGGAATTAATGTTGATGAAGAACGCAGTAAAATGCATTATTATGCTGAAAAACTGGACAGATGCAGGACAATTGAACAGATCTCAGGATACGAAGGAATTGCAGCCAGAAATTATTTTCAAGCCCTTGAGAAACTCGTAGATAAAGAATTTAGTTTCCATGGAAGGACAAGAAGACCGCCGCAGGACAAATTTAATTCCATGCTGAGTCTTGGATATTCCATTCTGCTGAATGAGATCTATGGTAAAATTGAGAGCAAAGGCCTGAATCCATATTTTGGTTTTATCCATAAAGATCATGAAAACCATCCGACGTTGGGAAGTGATCTGATGGAAGAGTGGCGTGCGGTAATAATAGACTCATTGGCAATGAGTCTTGCAAATGGGCATGAGATATTGCCGGAACATTTTCTTGAAGAAGATGGCATTATCTTAACTAAAGCCGGAATGACTGTTTTTATTAATAAACTGGAACAAAAATTACGTACTGATGTCAGCTATCTTGACTATGTGAATTATCGTGTAAATTTTCGAAGAGCAATGGATCTGCAGGTAAACTGTCTGGTTCAGGCGATAGAAAGCCAGAATGCGGATTTCTATCATCCTGTTGTAATCAGATAATTTGTGGGATATAAAATGGAAAATTACTTTTTCGACACAAATGAAAATGAAACAGAAAACCGGGTTTTTGTTCTTGTGATCTATGATATTATTGAAAACAAGAGAAGATTGAAACTTGCCAGGTATTTGCAGGGGTTCGGTTTCCGGATACAGAAGTCTGCGTTTGAAGCATTATTGAGTAAATCTGTTTATAATAAGATGCTTCATGGACTTCCTGATTTTGTGACGGACGATGATAGTATCCGGGTATACAAAATTATCGGAAAAGGACAGGTTCACAGTTTCGGGAAAGAGATAGAGAAAGACATTAATGAAATAATCATCGTTTAAGCAGAGGAGAAAGCAATGCCAAAAACAATTTTATTTTCACCGATCGGAGGAAATGACCCGGTATCATCAGCAAACGAGGCGGATGGATCCATGCTCCATATATGCAGGCATTATAAGCCAGATGTTGTATATTTATATCTTTCAGCAGAGATGGTTGAACGGAGCAGAAACGATAACAGGTATCGGTATTGTATTCAGAAACTCGGAGAAAAGATCGGACATAATTTTGAAGTACATCAGATTGAAAGAGAAACGTTGGAAGATGTGCATGAATATGATTTCTACTATAAGGAATTCCGGGAAATCATTGATGAAATTCAGGATCATATGGAAACGGAGGATCGATTATTAATCAACATTGCGTCCGGAACCCCTGCAATGAAGAGCGAACTATTGGTTGCTGCGGTGCTTTCGGAATTTCATATCATCCCAATTCAGGTAATTACTCCGACCAGAAGGATTAACACACACAAAGGGGAGGATGCGGACTACGATCCCGAGTATTACTGGGAATTGGATAAGGACAACGAAGAAGGATCAGAAAACCGTTGTATTGAAGTAAAGTGTCCTAATCTTGTTGCAACCATCAAGAAGAATATTATAATGCGCCATGTTAATTCCTATGATTACACCGCGGCACTGTCGCTGGCACATGAAATATCAGGGGATCTTTCTGAAAAAACTATTGATCTGATCGAACTGGCAATTGCGAGACAACAGTTGGATCTGTCGAAGGTTGCAAAAATAGAAAATAAATATGGATTCCATATTCTGAAACAGCTGCCGTCAGATCAGAAATATATTTTTGAATATGGATTAACATTGGGAATTAAATTAGAGCGTAAAGAGTATGCTGACTTTATCAGGGCGATTTCCCCGCTATTAACAGACCTGTTTACAGATATTTTAAAAGCAGAATGTGGTATTGATATTACAAACTATTGTGTTCAAAAATATAATGTGATGAAGCTAAGTGACAGAAAACTGAGCACAGATTCATTGGGGCGTGAGTTGTTATCAGTTTTAAACAGTTCATTTAGTAATTCATTCAGGGAATCACCGCTTGCCGCAAGTAATCTGGAGCCGCTCCTGCGTCATTACATTAAAGATACTAAAGTTTTACAGGACATAGTTGATATCCGGGAAATAGAGGAAAAAGCGAGAAATATAGCTGCCCATGAAATTATATCGATTAATGATGATAGTATTTCAAAAATTCTGGGGCGTCCGATTACAATGCAGCAGATATACGGGATCATAAAAAGGCTGATTGTACGGGCAAAAATAAAAATCACCAGGACTGATTGGGATGCGTATAATGATATGAATCAAATAATTACTGAAGAATTATTGTAATCCCCAGCTGGAGAGAAGCATAATGGACAAATTTGAAAATTTAAAAACAGAATATGACAGCTTTTGTACTTTTCTGAAGGAGCATGATCCGGAAATCAATCCGGAAGAAGTAATGAATTACTATTTTGCAGCAACGCTGAAAATATGGGCAGCCAATCTTCTGTATTCCACGGATTATGCCAATCTGTTGTCTGTAATTTCAGGAAAAATTTGTACCATCGAGCAGGTCGTTACTGCGCTTGGATGTTGCGGAGACGAAGAACGGAAACTCATGGTTCCGGATTTCTTTGTAAAGATTGTGGAACAGGACGGGTCCGCAAACAGCAGCCTTACTTCGGAAACCCTGGATAAACTGACCAGTCTTCTGGCAGCCTCCGCATTGATCAATGGGGATTTTACAATCGAGGAAGCAAACGCCATGACTGGAATCCTCAATGGGTTAATGAATTATGCCATGGCAAATGGAAAGAAAGATCTTGTGTTACCTGAGTATCGGTCATATATTACAGAATTAAACGAAGGCAGCTATCTCCAAAACGATGAGCTTGTGAAGGAAGCCAATCAAAGCAGGAAGACGATTCCGGCAAAAACGGAGAGAGAAGAGATGCCCCCGCCTGCCGGAGATTCTTCTCCTGTTAATATCACAATCAATCTGAATGCAGATGCTCAGCCAGGTGCTCCGATGGACAAAACAATGGAGGAAAATGCAGATATCCAAACACCACAGGCAGAAGAACCTGTTGTCACTCATCCCCGGAAAAACAGTGATGAGACCATGGAAAGTCTTCTCGCGGAACTGGACAGCCTGGTAGGATTGGAAAATGTCAAGAAGGATGTCCACAGCCTGATGAATTTTATCAAGGTTACACGGATCCGGGAACAGCGGGGGATGAAAGTACCCACGATTTCCTATCATCTCGTTTTTACAGGAAATCCCGGCACCGGAAAGACTACGGTGGCAAGACTTGTTGCAAAACTGTATTACCATATGGGGATCCTGCCCCAGGGGCAATTGGTAGAAACGGATCGGAGCGCGTTGGTTGCAGGATATCTTGGGCAGACAGCGATCAAAACGCAGAAAGTGATCCAGCAGGCGATGGGCGGAGTGCTGTTCATTGATGAGGCATATTCCCTGGCAGGAGATGAGCAGGACAGTTATGGGAAAGAAGCAATCGAAACGATCCTGAAAGCAATGGAAGACCATAGGGATGAACTTGTAGTGATCGTTGCAGGTTATACGGAATTGATGCACAAATTCATTGATTCCAATCCGGGATTATCCTCCCGGTTCAGCAAGTATTTTGAATATCCTGATTATACGGGAGAGGAACTGCTGGCCATTTTTCAGCGGTTTTGTGACAAAAACGGATATCATCTGGTGCAGGATGCAGCGACGTTGCTGGAAACAGAATTCAGGAGGATGTATGAATGCCGGAATGAACATTTTGGAAATGCGAGAACTGCCCGTAATCTTTTTGAAAAATCCATTAATGCCCAGGCAGACAGGATCGCAGTGCTTTCCGACATCTCAGATGCGGACCTGCAGAATATCACGATTGATGATATTAAAGCAGCGATCGGAGGTGGCAATAAATGAGACATACCTTCTATCATTGGCTGCAGCGGGAAGTTGAATCCGGCAGGAGGGCGCTTCTCGGGTTATATGAGAAAAAAGATCATCTGCTGTATGTAGAAGCACCTCCTCTCCGCAAAAAGTATATGGAATTGATCGGAACAACTGAGGAAGGCGTATTGCAAGCAGAGCTGGACGTTGTCATGCTCAGAAGAAAAACAGAAATGATCCAGTCAGCCCTGAACCGGCGGGAAACGGTGGATCTGGAAGCGATAGAACAGCAGTTGGAAACGGAAAAACAGGAGAAGATCTCAGAGTTGGAACATGCTGATCTGACCCTGAATGAACTTCCGCAGCTCTCAGAACAGGAGGAAAAAGATATTCAGCGGCAGTACCGTGAGATCATCAACATGTTCCATCCTGAGCTGAATCCGGATATTACGGATACCCAGAAAGAACTGTATCAGAAAGCATTAGAAGCATATAAACTGCAGGATAAGGAAGCCATGAAACTCGTCTATGAGATGCTGTTTCAGAATAGCGGCAATATGGAGCTTGAAGTTGCATTCAATACCAGGGAAGAATCCGCACACGAACAGCGGGCAGGCTACAGAACGATGGCTGATGTGCTCGCGACGGATTATAAACTTGCTAAGAAATTGTATTCCTGTTTTCTTCCATTAGAAGAGGATCAGGTTGTTCTGGATACCCTGCAGACATATGAGGAGGAACGCAAGTATCTGGAGGATCAGATTGAAGATATCCAGGCAGGATTTCCATTTAACGCCCGTGACCTGATCAATGATTCAGCGAAAATCCAGGAATATCTGGCGGAGCTGAGGGTTCGGGGAAAACAGGCAGAAGAAGAAAAAGACCGGTTGGAAAAGAAAATTGCGGAATTGACGGAGGAAAAAGAACATGTCTGATGTCCGGATCCAGCAGCAGGGGCAGCCTTTAAAATCAGGATTCTATGATCGTAATGCATTCCGTCAGAAAAGCCGTTCCATCCTTGTACTGAAAACAGCAATTGCCGGGATCGAATACCATATCGACGATAATACCGAAGATGGCCGCAATCTGCTGAATTCCCTTACACCCGGCACAGAATTAAATCTGTTCCGGGAACCGAATAATGAACATGACAAATGGGCGATCAGCGTCGTTACAAAGGATGATAGGGAACTTGGGTATATTACAAGATTTAAGAATGAAACCATTGCACGTCTTATGGATGAAGGCAAAGTGTTCCATGCATTCGTTGATGAACCGTCAGATTCTCCGGAGAATGATACGGAAACCAGACGGGAGAGGACTCCTACAGAAAACTTCAGACTGCCGTTTTCTGTTTATATGGAGGATTGAAAGATGTATTAATCATCAGGGTGCATCAAAAGGGAAGGCACTTCATTGAAATACACAAAAAAGAAAAGCAGCTGCAACATATCTGGACTGTAATTTATAGAAACGTTTCAACATTGGGATGCACAATTTAATCCAGGAGGCGGCTTCCTGCACATCGCAGCTCCTGAAAGTGTAATCATCTTTGAAAAAGTGTAATCACCGCTTTTTTCCGATTGTGGTATTTTTCGGGGTAAAGGAGATGTTCAATACCATTCCCATGCCATCCGCAAGCCTTTGAAGGAGTTTGATGCTGGGGTTTCTTGTTCCATTTTCCAGCCGGCTTATTTCCGTCTGAGCAATTCCTGTTCTTTCTGACAGTTCTTTCTGTGTCAGGTTGCTGGATGTTCTTGCCTCTATGATTGCCCGGATCACATTCATTTCCGGCTGGATCTCTTCATACGCTTTAACAAACTCTGGGTCTTGCAGCTTTTTTTCTTTATAATCCTTTAATTTCATAGTTATCACCTCTTTTTCGCCCTTCTGCTGACAGCAGGATCTGACTCGTGTCTTCTAATCCAGTCTTGCCTTCTTTCTTTTGCAAGCTTTATTTCTCCCGGTGGCGTTTTATTCGTCTTTTTTACAAAGCCATTGGTCACCACAATCCGCTTTCCTGCAAAAAAGAAATACAGAGATCTTGTAATATTGCTGCCCAACTTGCATCGAAGCTCAAATATTCCATCCCCCAAAGGTGCAGAATAAAGCTCTCTTAGTTCAGTCCCCTTTTCTTCGAGCAACTCCATCAATCCAATCAGCTTTGCATTCATCTTGGGTTCCAAAGAATCAAGGAATTCTACAACCGGCTCTTTGCCATCTTCTGTTTCATATAATTCCAGTTCAAACATAATTATCTTTTAATAAAGGTTATTTGTTGTTTCATAATTATATGAGTTATATCTCATTTTGCCAATGGGCTATTATTGACAATTTATTTGTTGCTTTTTTCAAGTCCTCGGAGTCGCGAACCCGAAAAAACAAAAACCATGAAAGGAGGCGCTGCATGGAAAGAACGCTGTTTCATGGAGCAATCCGGCAATGGCGGGTGGTGTCGCGGAAATAAAGGATTCTTGGCGATTTACCCGCCACAGACTGCAGACATCGTGGACGGTAAATCGGTAAAAACATTGAATTCCCTATAGCCTTACCCCCCACGGAGCAGGTTCCGGGTGGCGGGTAAAATCTTGGAAATGTTGATTTTACAACAGTTCACCCGCCAGGCGGCTGGTTATGCTTGAAAATATATGAAACGATAATCAACGGGCGGCCTGCTAAGCGACCGCCGATTCGCATTGAGAAAACCGAAAAGAAATGTTATGGTTAAACAATAAGAAGGTTGAGGCTGTCCGGATCTTGAGAGAAAGAACCGGGGGAAAAGGAATGTTCCGAATTGTAATCTGCGATGATGAAATGGGAATCCGCAATACGCTGCATGTTTTCCTGGACCGTTATGCGGCAGAACATGAGGAAACATTTGACATTCAGGAGTTTCAAAGTGCAAATGATCTTCTGAAAGAGTATCCGGAGAATGCGGATCTGATTCTTCTGGATATTAAAATGCAGGGGATTGACGGCATGGCGGCGGCGAGGGAAATCCGGGCCAGGGATACCCAGGTCTGCATTATTTTTATCACGACCATGTACCAATATGCGATTGAAGGATATGCGGTCCGGGCATTCGGGTTTATCCGCAAACCCGTTCATTATAGCGAGTTCAGTCATGAACTTGGCTGCGCTCTTTTGCAGATCCAGGGTACAAGGGCAAAGGAAACGCTGATTAATGTGCGGGATGGGGCAACCGTTTATCGGCTGGTGGTATCAGGCATTATTTGTCTGGAAGTGAGGAACCATTCTGTACTCATTACAATGGAGGGAGAGCAGCTTGAGGTGCGCGGGCAGATCAACCAGTTTGAGGAGATGCTCTCGGCCTACGGTTTTTCCGTCCACATGCGGCATATCTGGTGAATGGCGAATATATCCGGTGCATTGACAACAGCAAAGTGATTCTGAAAAACGGGACGGAAGTTCCTTTAAGCCAGCACCGGAAGAAGCAGTTCCTTGCGGCTATTTCTGAATATCTGGGGGCGAGAATCTGATGCATGGGAATCCTTTGAGTGAAAATTGGCTGGCAGAGTATCTGTTGGGAGAAACTCACTGGCCGGAAATCGAATGAGAGGAGAATCTGGGGGAATCTAATGGAAAGTGAACTGCTCCGATATGTGTCCAACGGCATCTGCTTTCTTGCGGAGGCAGCTGCCATATGGTTCCTGTTCCGCAAAGTGGCGGACAGACCGGAAAACCGCCTGGCCTGACTGGGATACGTGTGCCTGGCATTGCTGGCGGTGTTTTATTTTGCTCCTATGGAGCTGTCCCGGACTGCCTCTGATTTGTCTATTGGGAATTTCGCGGAACAAGTGCTCCGGGCGCTGATCCATATGGGAATTGTCAGCGGATATCTCCTGCTGAGAAAAGAAAAGACGCCGGCCGTCAACATTTATCTCGCGGCTTATTATACCGTTTTGTATCTGGCTGTCCAGAACCTGCGGATTTTGCTGGTGCTGTTATGTATGCTGGCGGGAATCCAATGGAATTACCAGTTCTGGCTCCGGCTTCTGGTCATTCCGATGGAATGGGCGCTGGTTGTGATCATCTGCCGGAAGGTGCGGCTGGAAAAAATCCGCCACTGCGGGGTTACTCGGTGGTTTGTGGTCTGCATGGCTATTTTCCTCCAGCTTTATATCAAATGGTCTCTTCTTACAATGCAGCCTGTCATCAACGACACCCGCCGGTGGGAATCCTCCGCCCTTTATTCCGCATGCGCTATCCTGGGCATCGTGGTGATGCTGATCTTATTTGAAGCCAATCTGTTTAACCGTGAGGAGCGGAGCAGGCCGGGCAATACATCCGGGACATCCTTGGCCAGATGGAAGGTTACGAATCCCATGTATGCAGCGGCAACAGCATTGTGGATGCCATTCTATCCGAAAAAATCCAGCGGGCAGCTTCAGCTTCAGGATGGGAATATCAGGACCAGCAAGGAGAATGCCGCCATGCATGGTATCGGCCTGTCCAGTATCCGCCGCTGCGTTCAGAGATACGGAGGAAGTGTGGAAATTTCCGTGGAGCAGGAACAGAAGTGGTTCCGTCTGATGATCCCGCTGCCGGTGTCCGGGACCTAGTGGGGATTATCAGTTACGACACCAAAATGTCAGTTGCGCCAAATCTATGGCGCAATTTTTTTCGTCCGCTATACTTCTTCCTGACAAGAACAAATGTTGTTTGCAAAGCAGGAGGTGCAATATGCCAGCAGTTTTATCTCAGATTCTTTGTATTGTGGTAATCATTGCCGTTTCGACTGTCGTGGTCCTGACGGACAAAAAATCGAAATAGGATGAGGGGGAGGAGTAGACATGAGGAACACAAATCGAAAATTCAGGTTTCCGGTGGTCTTAATTGCAGTTGCGGTATTGCTGTTTTCAATCATCATGGTATGGGGGAATTCCAGTGACTGGGGGAAAGTCAAGACGCAGCGGATTAATTTTGTTTACAGCATGGATGGGAAGGAGTACACCGGGAGCGCCCTGGTGTTCAGTCCCAAAACCGCAACTTCTGAAAACAAGGCCCCGGGTATTACGGTCCTGGGAGGAGCGTCCTCCTATTCTTATGCGCTGAAAGCATATGGGATCGAACTGGCCAGACGCGGATATGTGACGGTGCTGTGTGATATGCCGGGACAGGGCCAGTCCAGCTTCGTGGGACATGCACGCGGATACGGCAATTACAAACCCGATGCGGGCACCGGCACCTCCGGGGAGGATGCTTCCGGCTACATTATTGCGGTCACAAAGGAACTGCAGAATATGGACTTTGTTGACCAGGACAAACTGACGATTACCGGATTTTCCGCCGGGCAGTCCTGGGGCGCCCAGTGCGTCAGCAACTTCTATCCGGGTGTTTACAAGACCATGGGAACCCTGAGCGGATATACGATTCAGAACCGGGACCTGGTATTAGGCGCAGGAGTGAATTTCTTCGGGATCAACGGAAATGCCAATGAAGTTCCGGATGCAGCTTATGAAATGGTTCCCGGCGAGATCTGCGGTGTGGGCAGCTGGGAGGATGGAACCGCTGATTACTGTTACCGGGCACCCAGTGCAGTACAGCATCAGATGCAGCCTACAACGCCGCACCTGATCCTGGCTGCCTGCGAAATGATGGAGCTGGTTTACCCGACAGATACATCCGTAGATCCGAATTCCTCCATCTTTATGGGAGCTGAGATCTTCAGTGGCATTGCTATCGTGTGCCTGTTCATTTTGCTGGGATACCTGATCCGCGCGCTGATCGGAATGAAATTCTTTCAGTCCCTGGAGCGGGAGCAGCCGCGTTCCTTCCCGGCATTCTTCGAAACAACGAAATCCGTGTCCAAACGCAGGATTAAAGGCATTGCATTCCTGGCGTTCCGGATTTTCGCCACCATCGCCCTGTACGAGATCCTGGCGCCAGATGGCAGATCATTCCGCTGTTCGCCGGCACTGCATGGGCTGGACTGTGGTTTAATATCTGGGTACCGTTCCTGATTGCCAATGCCCTTGTAAATATTGCGATTTACATTGTGTGGCACAAAGTCTGCGGCAAACCGGATGGCGGCAGCGCTTACGAATACGGCATTACCTGGAAGCGGGGAACTGGGACAACATCGGAAAATGCCTGGTGCTGGGGCTGGCAATGGTATTTGCCGTAACATCTCTGTTCAATTATCTGGACATCCTGCTGACGGTCAACTTCAAGGTGATGATTTTCGGCATGATCAGCTTCAATATGGAACATATGCTGCAGATGCCCTTCTATATCATCCTTTATTTCTTCATCCTGTTCGCGGCTAGCCTGACGCAGTATATCACCAGCCCGTCCTATTCAGACGGCACCACGAAGGGCAACACCCTTGCGACGGTCCGCAATACCATCATCTGCATTATGCCGTATCTGATTATGGTGATCTGGAATACGCTGAAGGGCATGAATATCGTAAAAATGGCAGAGCAGCATCCCATCGACCAGTTCGCGCCGCTGGATAACATGTATGGCTATCCCATTATGATGATCCTGGTAACGCCCATTATGGATATGCTGTACCGGAAAACCAAGAGCATCTGGCCAGGCATCATCGTCTGCGCAATGCTGCTGGGCGTCCTGATTGCCTGCAACTACTCCCTGAACGAAACTTGGTTCGGTTGATGAAGGGATAGCCTGCAGATGCAGGACTGTACGATACCGGATTTATGAAAGCTTCGCAGAATTGACGGTAGTGTGGTACCCGGATTATAAAACTTCGCAAAAATGACAGTAGTGTGGTACCCAGATTATAAAACCTCGCAAAAATGACAGTAGTGTGGTAGTTTTACCAGGGAAAACAGACTCCGGAACCGGAATTTGCCCCTGTGGGTACCACACTACCGTCAATTTTGCGAAGAATCATACTTCGGACCATCGCACTACCGTCATTTCTGCGAAGATCCACTCCCATTTCTTCCTGCAGCACAAAAACTGAAAATGAGAACATTTTCTATGCAGACTGATGCATCCGGCCCGTCATTATAATATTCAAGAATCAGGCAGGGGCGGAAGCACTGATTTACTCCTCATGATCATAGTGAATTTTCCGTAGAAATCAAGGGCAATGTAAAAATCCCGCAAAGGCTTTAGAATCAACCTTTGCGGGATTTCCGTGCACCCTCAGGGGCTCGAACCCTGGACACCCTGATTAAGAGTCAGGTGCTCTACCAACTGAGCTAAGGGTGCTGACGCAATGCAGATTATAGGGTATCGTGCGGAAAAAATCAATGGTTTTTTGAAAAAAATTAGAAAAAATGAAATAAAGGAAAATCCGGAAATGAATCCGGTCCCGGCATTGCTGTGGACGGGGATTTGATGTTATGATATCGGAAACACTGCGGGAACGAAAGCCGTGGTGATTCTTCTGAATGAGGAGCGTACCATGCTCAATCAGAAACGGGAAGAAAAATCCTGGGCTGCCAGCAGAAACTATCAGGAAAGCTTAAGATTGGAGAACTGAGCCATGCAGTTTCGGATCAGGCAATTGTTATCTTATATATGGATCGTATTGGGGGCAATGCTGGCCAGCTTTGCGGTGGCCTGTATTCTGCTTCCCAATGATGCCATCGACTATGGAACCGCGGGCATCGCGATTATTATCAATAAGCTGACCGGGTTCAATCTGTCCCTGTGTGTGGTGGTGATCATGCTGCCGTTTCTTGTGCTTGGGGCTTTATTTCTAGGCAAACGTTTCCTTGGCAAAGCCCTGACCGGGGCAGTGGTCTATACCATCGGGCTGGAGCTGTTTGAACGGGTTCCCTTTGAACTGAATACCGAGCATTTTATCGCGGTGGCATTTGGCGGAGCGATCCTGGGAGTCGGGCTGTCGCTGATCCTGCGGGCCGGAGGCTGTATCGACGGGTCGGAGATTCTGGCCAATCTGATCGTCAGCAGGATCGCCCGGAAAACTAACCGCAACATCAGCATGACCGGGATCCTGGTAGGGTTTAATATCCTGGTTTATGCGGCGGCTTTTATCTTTGTGGACAGGAACGGGGCGCTGCTCAGTATTCTGGTCTATGTGGTGGCAACAGTGATCATTGATCATTTTACGGACCGTTTTGAGGCAATCAAACAGGTGACCATTATTACCAGGAAACCGGACAGGATCATTGAATGGATCCGGAATGACATGAAGAAAACCTGCACCGTGATGGACTCCTATGGCGCAGTTGCCGGGGAGAATAAAACGGTGATCTGCTATGTCACATATTTTGAACTTGGAAAACTCCGGGAAAATATCAGTCTTCTGGAGGATACGGCCTTTATCACCGTATCAACCATCGATGAGATCATCAAATAGGAGATTTATGGGCCCTGATCAGCATTCCGAGAATACTGAATACGTACAGCACCGTCAGGGCAATGCTGAAAAATCCGTTATTGTACAGAAGAATCATTCCCAGAACAAATAAAGCGCTGGCGCCGGACATCTTCAGGATCAGCGGCTTTTTGGGTTTGTCGCATTCCTTGGCGTAACAGCTGATGAGGAAAAGGAACAGGAAAAACACCAGGAAAGAAACGGTGATCAGGATGTTCTTGGAAATGGCATCGACCTCCGGGCGGCGCATGAAGGTCAGGGCAGCAGTGATATTGTTCATGGCCACCAGCAGTCCGATGTGGAGCATCATATAAACGGAGCCGGTGTTATGCAGGCTCCGGTCGATGACATGGTCGTAGAGATAGCCGTAGCTCAGGAACAGGCCGACAACGATCAGGAAGGCCAGCAGGGAATAATATCCGGACGAAAGACTGAAGGCGCCGTTAAAATATGCGGAGATGGCCACGATCATTTCCCCGAAGGTCAGAACAATGTAGAGCATGACCCGTTCTGTCAGGTGCTCGAAATTCACAGGGACCAGGGAATCGATCTTTCTGGTAAAAACGGATCCGATGAAGCCGAGGATCAGAGAAATCCATGACAGCGGGAAATGCGCCAGGAAATAAAACGGAATGGAGACAAATATCATGATGGCCTGGACCAGGAGCAGCCAGATCCGGGACCGGATGTGGGCCAGCTCCCACGGCGCGGTTTTGGAACGTTTCCGGTACTGGAGATAATACTGCACCGCCAGGTTGAGGAGGATCAGTCCCCAGGCAATGTTGTAGCGCATGTAATAGTTGTCCCAGTCGGCCCGGGTGCCTGTGGCCATAAAGTACAGAAGGTACATATTGATGAACAGGCCGATGTAGTCCAGCATGCTGTTGCTCCCGTAGCGGTTGATAAACAGGGAACTCTGGTACCAGATCTGCAGGATGACCACTGTGGAAAGCAGGTAGGTCAGGTACGTCCCGGCCGAAAAGAACCCGCCCTCAAATTCATGCAGCAGCTCGTTGCTCTGGCCGATCAGATAGACAAAGATCAGATCGTAAATCAGCTCGATATATTCCACCTTTTTCTCTTCTGTAAACATAATTTCTCCTGAACTTGCGATTGCGGCTAAAGTCCTGCCGGGTGCCGGTATGTCTTCCGGCTATTTGCATGTCTGCCGGTGCTGGATCAGTTTCAGCACACATACTCAATCGCAGAATAATGCATCGGTACGGCAGGTATTTTAGCAGAATCGGAGCGCTTTGCAAGATTTACCGCAATGCTGCAATTTTTCGTCAAGCCCTGTCAAAAATGTCGAGCATTGCGGTAACAGCAGCCGTCGGAGAAACAGGACGAAGAGTGGTGCGCAAAGTATTTTCTGTAAATAAAAAGGGGATCACAGCTTAATCTGTGATCCCCGAAGTCTGATCGGAGTTGAAACTCTGGACGACGCCATAGCCATCGCCGCAGCCGTAGACGCCGCCGTTGCTGTCATCACCGCCGCATCAGTCGTCCACTTCCGGTCCGGAACCGTAGCCGATGTAGCTGGACAGGTCGAAGTACTGCAGATCGGAAACGTAAGAATTGCCGTCCGGATCTTTATAAATGTCGACCACATAGAGGGCGCCGGCAGACTTCGCGTCCTGAAGCTGGCCGCAGCAGAGAATCTTGTAGTTGGTCCCTGCAACGACCTGGGTTCCGAGAAGTACGATCGGATCGAGGGAAATATTTTCCAGGGAACCGGTCACGGCGTCAAAGGCTTCCTGAGCATCCTCCGGAAGCGCGGCGGCCTTTTCCGGCACCAGAATCTTCCATGCGCCGACAAATTCAGAGGGGCTGGCGTTTTCGATGGTCTTCACATCGCCAAGATCGATCGCGTCAATATTCAGAACCGTGGCATTGCCCTGGAGATCCGCATAGATCGTAAGAATGCACCAGTCAGTCTGTGCACCCGGGATCACGCTGGACCCGCTGCAAAGATATGCGTAATTAGTGCCTGCCACCAGCTGTGTGGCCAATACAGCCACCGGCGTATAGTTGACGCCCAGCAGACCGGCAGTTGCTTTCTCGAAGAGTTCGGTCTGCTCAGCGGTCAGCTGGCTTTCGAATTCCGTGCTGACAGACCAGCCGCCGACGATCATGCCGCCGTTCAGGGCCTTGTCCAGATCAGGAACAGCGGTCTCGTCTTCGTCTGTATCCGGAGCCTCGATTCCGTCGGAATCGCCGAAGTCCGGGAAGGGGAGCGTATCGGAACCGTTATCGGAGCCTTGCTGGCTGAAGATTCCCGACAGAATCCCCTGGACCTGTCCCAGAATATCCCCAACGGAGCTTTCGACTTCCTTGCCGGCGTCTTCCAACTTCTCAGCAATGTCGCTGTCTTCCAGATTCTCAAGGATTTCCTCAGCGTTTTCCAGTTTCTCCTGAAATTCTTTGTCCTCCAGCTTCTCCTCAATCTCATTGGAAATATTCTCGGAAGCATCCGACAGAGCATCCTGGACTTCCGACAGAATGCCGGAAACAGCTTCTCCGACTTCTTCGGCGGAAACGCCCAGGGAATCGAAGATCCCGCTGATCAGCCCGGAGATGGCTCCCAGGGAGTCGCCTTCCTGATATTCCTCCTCCGGAACCTCTTCCAAAATCTCTTCCGGAACTTCTTCAGAGATCTCTTCCGCAATCTCTCCAAAAATCTCTTCCGGCTCCCCGTCGGAGACCTCTTCCGGGATCAGTCCGGGAATCGTTCCCGCAATTCCTTCCGGAACTTTGATCTCAGCAGCCTTTTCCGGGGCTGCGCTCTGAACCGATTCTTCTTCCGCATCGGATTTCTCCGGTTTTAATATCGGGGTGCTGTCATCCTGGGCGGTTTTGATCGTTGCAGGCTCGGAAGCGCTTTCCGTAGCGGCCTCGAATCCGTAGGCGGAAACGGCGAAAGTACCGATCATTGCAACACATATAAGAAGTGAAATAATCTTTTTCATGATAACCTCCTGATAGATTTCTGATTGCATTTCAAGTCAGCTAGATTGTATATTAGTCGGCGGCAAATAACAATCAAGTTCATAAAATCTACAAAATATTCTTGCAATTTTCCGGCATCTGCTAGATGGAGATATCAGTCTCGGGACATGGGCATTTGCTGTCTGCAGCTGCCGGAGCACAGCTGCAGACTCCGCCCGGGGCGCCGCTTACAGATTCTGAAAGAACCGGCCGCTGAACAGATCGGCGATGGTGGATTCCAGCTCCTTCGTGGTGACGGAGGAATTTTCCGCGTAGATCCGGGCGATGCCGGACAGACCGCCGGAGAGGAATTCCGCGCCGAAGCACCGTTTCTGCTCGGGCAGGTCGGAAAGGAAATGAGGACAGGAAATAAAGGACCGGTACAGGCTGTCATGCAGCAGATAAATAATATCATTTTTCACCAGAAGCTCCAGGAACTCCCGGCGGTCCGCGATATAACAGCTGTATTCCCGGCTCAGCCCGGACAGGGACAGGGCGGGGCCGCAGCAGCTCTGCCCGGGGGTAAAGCCGTGATTCTTTCCCAATATATATAAGATGATGTTTTCTTTGGACTCAAACAGGGAATAAAAGGTCTGCCGGGAAACGCCGGCGCTTTTGCAGACGGCGCTGATGCTGATCGCGGGGTAGGGAGTATCCTTCATCAGACGGACCAGAGCCTGGGCGATCTGCTTCTGTGAACATAATGCGGTTTTGTTGGTGCCCTGATACATTGATTTTGTTCCCGGGTTTCCTTTCATCAAATAGTTGACAACTGTCAGACATAATGGTATTATCATACAAAATCTGGACAAATGTCAAGGTATAATTTCAAATCAGACGGACCCGAGAAGGGTAATTTTTTTAAACCAAATGCTGTCACTCGATTAGATAGAGTGCTAACAAATAAAAGGAGGGCTTATGATTACAGTACCTGTATACAATAAATTGATCGTACCGTATGCGGACATTTATTTCCGCAATGAAGATTTCCGGGAACTGGCAGGCAAGGGCCACGCCTTAAATGAAAAGGTGGTCATCCTTGTCGCAAAGGAGAAAAAGGAGCGCCACGAATATACGGAGGACAGCTTCTATAAGGTGGGCGTCACCGGCGTGATCTCGGAGATCAACGCCCAGGGATTCGTGAAGATCAAGACCCTGAACCGTGTCAACATCGACATGGTGGGCATCAATCCGGACAATACCATTACCCTGACCATTTCCCGCCGGCCGGATATCCAGGACCTGGACGAGACAGAAAGCTACCAGAAGCTCCAGGCCCTGAAAAAAGAAGTGATCGAGATCTCGGAGGGCTACCAGTGGAGCGAGTTCCTGAAACGGTTTGTGGAACAGCTCAGCTCCATCGGTTCCCTGGCGGCGGGGCTTTCCCCGTGGCTTACCATTTCCAATGAGGAACGTTACGAGATCCTGGCCCAGGACAGCCTGGCAGAGCGGACCCGACTGATCGAGCAGGTGCTCTATGAATTTCTGGAGGTCGCCAAGGTGACCGGCGAAGCCACCGCCTCCCAGCAGAAGGAGTACCAGGACCAGTACCGGGAATCCGCCATCAAGAAGCAGATGCAGTTCCTGCAGAAAGAGCTGGATCAGATGCATCCGGAAAATATCACGGATATTCAGCGGTTTGAGGAGAAGATCCGGGAGTCCGGTATGAATGAGACCGCCCGCAAGGAGGCGGAGAAGGTCCTGAACCGTCTGAAACAGGAGGGGCACCAAAGCGCGGAAACCGGTATGCTGTATGACTATCTGGATTTCGTGACGGGGCTTTCCTGGAAAAAGGAGGAGACGAAACAGATCGATCTGGAGGAAGCCCGCAAGATTCTGGATGAGGACCACACCGGCCTGAAGAAGGTGAAGGAGCGGATCATTCAGCAGATTGCGGTCATGAATCTTAAAAAGCAGCAGCAGGGCTCGATCCTGCTGTTCGTGGGAGCGCCGGGAACCGGAAAGACCAGCATCGGCCGCAGCATCGCCAGGGCTCTGGACCGGAAATATTCCCGGGTCAGCCTGGGCGGCGTCCGGGACGAAGCCGACATCCGGGGTCACAGAAGGACCTATATCGGCGCCATGCCGGGCCGGATCATGGACGGCATTTCCAAGAGCGGCGTGTCCAATCCGGTCATGGTGCTGGATGAGATCGACAAACTGTACGCGTCCTATAACGGCGACCCGGCCAGCGCGCTGCTGGAGGTGCTGGATCCGGAGCAGAACAATACCTTCACGGATCATTACATGAACGTGCCCTATGATCTGTCGGATGTCATGTTCATCTGCACCGCCAATACCACGGATACCATCCCGGCGCCGCTGCTGGACCGGATGGAGGTGATTCAGTTCAGCGGCTACACGCCCATTGAAAAGCTGCAGATCGCCAAGGAGCATCTGCTTCCGAAATCCATGGAGGCCATGGGCATCACAAAGGGGCAGCTGAAGGTGACGGATGACGCGCTGAATACCATCATCGCGGATTATACGGTGGAGGCCGGTGTGCGGACACTGCGCAAGCGGATCGACACCCTGTGCCGGAGCGCGGCGGTGAAGATCGCGGAGGGCGCCGGCGAATCCTCCCGTGCGAAGAAAAATGTTGTGCGGATCACCGCCAAAAATATCCGGGAAGCGCTGGACGCCAGACCGGTCCGCCACGAGACGATTCTCAAGGATCCGAAGCCGGGCGTGGTCACCGGCATGGCCTGGACCCAGGTGGGAGGTAAGATCCTGTATATCGAAACTTTGTTTACCAAAGGAAACGGCAAGATCATCATCACCGGCCAATTAGGGGATGTCATGAAGGAATCCGCCCAGATCGCGGTCAGCCTGGTGAAGGCACTGTATCCGGACAAGGCGGAGTTATTTGAACAGAACGACCTGCATATCCATGTGCCGGAGGGAGCGGTTCCGAAAGATGGCCCGTCGGCCGGGATTACCCTGACCACGGCGCTTGCGTCCCTGGTGACCGGAAAGCCGGTGCCGGCGGACATCGCCATGACCGGTGAAGTGTCCCTGCGCGGGGCAGTGACGGCCATCGGCGGACTGCCGGAGAAGCTGATGGCAGCCGAGCGGGCAGGCGTGACCCGGGTGTTCATCCCCGCGGAGAACATGGAGGATCTGAAGGATGTGGCCCAGGAAGTCCGGGATAAACTGCAGATCAACCCGGCCCGGGAGGTTACCGACGTTCTTGCGGGCACCGGGATCATGAAAAAGAAAAGCCGCAGATAACACCGTTGTCATTACAGGGCCGCCGGGGATGGACGAATCCCCGGCCGCTTTTTCGGCGCTTTTCCCGGCACTGAAAAAAATACATGGCACAATTACGCTTTCTATATTATAATGGCACCTGCAGATGTTTTTAAAAGCAGTGTTGTATGACATCGTACAGCATACATCCGGGGATCTGCAATCCCCCGCCCGGATGTCAGAATGAAAGCGGAATCGCATGAGTATTTTTAATATTATTTCATTATTCGGCGGCCTGGCTATGTTCCTTTACGGAATGAGGCTCATGGGCAACAGCCTGAAGGAGGGTTCCTCCGGCACGCTGAAAACCGCCATGGAGAAGGTGACCAATAACCCTTTGAAGGCATTTTTGCTGGGCGTGCTGATCACCGCGGTGATCCAGTCGTCTACGGCGACCATCGTGATTACGTCCGGTCTTGTGGCCGCCGGAGTCATCAAACTGAAACAGTCCCTGGGCATCATCGTCGGCGCCAATGTCGGTACGACCGTCACGGGACAGATCATCCGTCTGCTGGATGTGGACGGGTCCTCGGCGGTGGTTCTCCGGTTTTTCCAGCCGTCCACCCTGGCGCCGCTGGCCCTGATCGCGGGTATTGTCCTGATCATGGGCTTCAGCAAATTCAAAAAAACAAACAATATCGGCAGTATCTGCATCGGATTCGGTATTCTGTTTTCAGGTCTTCTGAATATGACCAGCGCGGTAAGCGTGCTTTCGGAAAACGGAATGCTGGATTCGATTTTTTTAAGCATCGGCGACAAGATGTGGCTGGGCTATCTGGTGGGTGCCGGCGTAGCCTTTGTTCTGCAGAGCTCTTCGGCGACCATCGGTATCCTGCAGGCATTTTCCATGGCCAGCGTGATCCCCTTTAAGACCGTGTACATCATGCTGACCGGTATCTATCTGGGCGACTGTATTACCACAGCCATCGTCTGTTCCATCGGCGCGAAGGCCAACCAGAAACGGGTCGGCGCCCTCAACGTGATGTTCAATCTCAGCGAAACGGTGCTGGTGCTGATCGTGGTAAACATCTTACATCTTACCGGCGTGCTGGACGGATTGTGGAATATGCCGATGAGCCCGGGTACCATTGCCAACACCAATACGGTGTTCAATCTGGCCTGCGCCATCACACTGCTTCCGCTGATGAGTGTTTACGAGAAGTTCAGCAGGAAGATCATCCGGGACGACCGCACCAGAAAAAGCATTTACGACGAGAAGCTCCAGGCGCTCAACCCGGTCTTCTTTGAAACGCCGGCCATCGCCTTCAACAGCTGCTATGAGGTGCTGAAAACCATGCTGGAGCTGTCCCGCAAGAGTATCGACGTCGCCGTGAAAAACCTGAAAAACTACAACCGGGCGGAGATCAGCGAGCTGATGGACAGGGAAGACGATATCGATATGCTGACCGACAATGTGGGCAATTATCTGGTGGAGCTGTCGCCGAATATTGTGGAAGATCTGCATATCCGGATTCTCAATCAGTATAACCGGCTGGTAAATGAGTTCGAGCGGCTGGGAGACCACGGCGTGAACATCGCGGAAGTGGCGATGCAGATGCATGAATCCAATATTACGTTTTCGGAAATGGCCCTGAAGGAGATTGATATCGCGAAAAAGCTGCTGGATCAGATCATGGACTATACCTGGGCGGCCTTTGAACGGCGGGATATTTCCGCGGCCCAGCATATCGAGCCCCTGGAGGATGTCATGGACGACATCATCAACACCCTGCATGACAATCATCTGAACCGTCTGCGGGCCGGCGAATGCACCATCAACGCGGGAACGGCGTTCCTGGATGTGCTGAGCAATCTGGAGAGGATCTCGGATATCTGTTCCAACGTCGGTATCGGCGTAGTAGCCCGTGTCCGGCCGGAACTGGCCTCCCTGGCCCACAACTATGTCAGCTCCCTGCATGCAGGCAGCGACAACCAGTTCAAGGCGGAATATGAGAAGGTGCACGAAATCTATTTTGCGGAACTGGAGCAGCTGGAAAACAGCTTTCCGGAAGAGACTGCAGCGCTCCCGAAGCCGGAAGCCGGCGTGTGACAGCGGCGTTTCATAAGATGCCGGAGACAGGCGGCAGATCCGGGACCCCTGCATAATCCCGGCCGGAGGCTATACATATTTCTGAATATCCGGCGGATGAATGCATAAAAAATGTATATTATGCATAAACTTTTGAAACAGCCTTGATATTTATGCAAATTGAGCGTATATATGTGCATATGCAATAGACGGCGTAGGAGCTGTATCTCGGTACAGCTCCTATCTCTATTCCGGCATTTTCGTCTGCAGAGGGTTCCTTCGGAATCTGGCGTTTGCCTCCGCAGGGCAGACTGATTTCCGGCGTTGACTCCGTTTGCGGATGAGGGTAATATTATAATTCAGGCTTTATTTACAGGAAGAGATTACATAAAGGACCATTTCAATGAAAAAGATATTTATCGACGGCAGTGCAGGTACCACGGGGCTGCGGATCCAGGAGCGTCTGGCGCAGAGAAGGGATCTTCAGCTGGTCACTCTGACCGGGGAACTGAGAAAGGACGCCGCTGCCAGAAAAGATGCGATCAACAGCGCGGATATTGTGTTTCTGTGTCTGCCGGATGATGCGGCCCGGGAGTCGGCGGCCATGGTGGAAAATGACCATACGGTGATCATCGATACGTCCACCGCCCATCGGACAGCACCGGGCTGGACCTATGGATTCGCAGAGATCGGCGGCAGGAGAGAGCAGATCCGTACCGCCAGACAGATCGCCAATCCCGGATGTCATGCCAGCGGGTTTATTTCCCTGGTGGCACCGCTGACGGAAGCCGGCGTGCTCGCCCCGGATGTGCAGATTCCCTGTTTTTCCCTTACCGGTTATTCCGGCGGCGGAAAGAAAATGATCGCGGATTACGAGTCCGAGAAGACCGAAGAAAATGCAGCTCATAAGCAGCTTCTTACCGGACCGAGAATGTACGGCCTCGGACAGCAGCACAAGCATTTGCCGGAAATGGCGAAGATCTGCGGTCTTGCGAAGGATCCGGTATTCTGCCCGGTGGTGGGAGATTTCTACGCGGGCATGGAAGTGGTGGTGCAGCTGTTTGCTTCGGATCTTTCCGTAGGAGTCCGTGAGATCGGGGAGATCTATGCTGCGTATTACGCCCGGGAAAAGGGCGGACTGGTGCATTTTGCCGATGGGGCGGATGAGGACGGATTTTTGTCCGCCGCCGCATTTGCCGGACGGGATGATATGCAGGTCAGCGTATGGGGCAATCAGGAGCGGATCCTGCTGGTCAGCCGGTTTGATAACCTGGGCAAAGGCGCTTCCGGCGCCGCCATCCAGAATATGAATCTGGTGATGGGGATTGAGGAAAAGACCGGGCTGGTATGGGAATGACCTGCGCGTAAGCGGCCCTGCAGCGCAGAAGATGTGTGACAGCGGCTCCGTAAAATGACGGCGGCTGCGCGGGCATGGGATAGAGACAGAAATAGTTCAGGAGGATTGAAATGAAGATAATTGAAGGCGGCGTATGTGCGGCAAAGGGATACCGGGCAAATGGTGTGCACTGCGGGATCCGGAAGAGCCGGGACAAGAAGGATCTGGCTCTGATCGTCAGTGAAGTGCGGGCATCCTGCGCGGCGGTTTACACCACGAACCTGGTGAAGGGCGCGCCGATCCTCGTTGACCAGAAGCACCTGGCAGACGGAAAGGCGCAGGCCATCATCTGCAACAGCGGCAATGCCAATACCTGCAATGCCAATGGAACCGAGATCGCCGAGGAGATGAGCCGTCTGCTGGCGGAGGAATTACATATTTCGAATGACGATGTGGTGGTGTCATCCACCGGTGTCATCGGGCAGCCTCTGGAGATCGGACCGATCGCCGCAGGGATCCCCACGCTGGTGGCCGGGCTGTCGGAGAACGGCACCGAAGATGCCACGGAGGGCATCATGACAACGGATACGGTGAAGAAGACCGTCGCTGTGGAATTTGAACTCGGCGGCAGGACCTGCCGGATCGGCGGAATTGCCAAGGGCAGCGGAATGATTCACCCGAATATGGCGACGATGCTGGTGTTTATTACCTCCGACGCAGCCATCGCGCCGGACATGCTGCAGAAGGCTCTGTCCGGTGACATACAGAGTACATTTAATATGCTGAGCATTGATGGGGATACGTCAACAAACGACACCGTGGTGGTCATGGCCAACGGCCTGGCCGGAAACCCGGAGATCACACGGGACTGCGAAGATTTCCGGATTTTTATGGAAGCGCTTAATACCGTGAATGTGGCACTGTGCCGGATGATCGCCGGCGACGGGGAAGGGGCCACGAAGCTGCTGGAATGCAAGGTGAGCGGAGGCCGGGATCTTGCAAGCGCAAGGATCTGTGCCAAGAGCGTCATCTGCTCCAGTCTGCTGAAGGCAGCGATGTTCGGAGCCGATGCCAACTGGGGCCGGGTAATGTGTGCCATCGGATACAGCGGAGCGGATGTGGATATCACGAAGATCGATGTGGCATTCCGCAGCTGCACGGGGACGATCTCCGTGTGTGAACAGGGCGCCGGAGTCGAGTTCTCGGAGGACAAAGCCAAGGAGATCCTGCTTCAGAAAGAGATCGAGATCCTGGTGGATCTGCACGACGGGGATGTGGAAGCCACCGCATGGGGCTGCGATCTGACATATGATTATGTGAAGATCAACGGGGATTACCGGACCTGACAAGGCGCAGGCCACGGCGGAGCCCGGCGGGGCTTTTGTATGGCGGAATACGTATGACAGGATATGTATGGCAGAATACGTATGACAGAATATGTATGACAGAATACGTATAGCGAAATACGTATGACAGAATATGTATGACGAAATATGTATGACAGAATATGTATGACGAAATACGTATGACAGATGGAGAATAAAATGCAGACAGAATTTTCAAATGCGGAGCGTGCCCAGGTGCTGGTCCAGGCTCTGCCGAATATTAAAAAATATACCGGCAAGATCGTCGTGGTGAAGTACGGCGGCAATGCCATGATCAATGAGGATCTGAAACAGCAGGTGATGGAGGACATTGTTCTTCTGAACCTGATCGGGGTAAAGATTGTTCTGGTACATGGCGGCGGCCCGGAAATATCCGAAATGATGGATAAACTCGGCAAGAAAACGGAGTTTGTCAACGGCCTCCGGGTAACCGATGCAGAGACTGCGGAGATCGCCCAGATGGTGCTTTCAGGCAAGGTCAACAAATCTCTGGTAAACCTGCTTCTGAAAAAAGGCGGAAACGCCATCGGACTGTCCGGTGTGGACGGTCGCTTCATCGAAGCCGAAATGAAGGATGAGAAGCTGGGATACGTCGGACGGATCACCGCCATCAATACCGATCCGGTGAAGGGGCTGTTCGAAGGGCATTACATCCCTGTGGTGGCCACGGTGGGATGCGACCGGGAAGGCAATGTGTACAACATAAACGGTGATACGGCGGCTGCCTATATTGCCGGGGCCCTTGGCGCCGAGCGGCTGATTATGATGACAGATGTGGCCGGGATCCTGCGGGATAAGGACGATCCGTCAACGTTGATTTCCAAAGTCTCGATTGAGGAAGCCCGGGAATTGTTCAGCCAGGGCATTATCGCAGGAGGGATGATCCCCAAGGTGGAGTGCTGCATCGAAGCCATTGATCGCGGTGTAAAAAACGCCGTCATCATGGATGGCAGAGTGCCCCATTCAATCCTGATGGAACTGCTGACCGATGAAGGCGCCGGCACCATGATCGGGGCCTAAACGATAGCAGCTCAAACCCGGGATCGAACCACAATGCTCGACATTTCTGACAGCTGCTGCCGAAAAATTGCAGCAATGCGTGAGATTTTCGGCAGACCTGCCGAAAAATTGCAGTATTGCGGTAAAATCTGCCGAAAAAATGCAGCATTGCGGTAAAAGCCAGGCCTTCTGCCGAAAAATTGCAGCAATGCGTGAGATTTTCGGCAAGCATGCCGAAAAGTTGCAGTATTGCGGTAAAACCTGCCGGGAAACGTAGCATTGTGAAAAAACCGGGCGGTGGAGGAATTAGTCCGGCAGCAGAGGCGTGCGAGAGCCCGGAACAGGAAAAGATTTTAATCGGGACAGACAAACATTTTTATTTAAGAAGGAACAGAATGATGAATACGTTTGAAATCGACAAAGAGTATGTGGCGGGAACCTACAGGCGGTTTCCGGTGGAGATAGTTTCCGGCAAGGGATCAGTGGTGAAGGATCCGGAAGGCAAGGAGTATATTGACCTGGGCAGCGGCATCGGAGTCACGGCGTTCGGAATCGCGGATGACCTTTGGCAGCAGGCTGTGACGGATCAGATTTCCAGGGTTCAGCATATGTCCAATCTGTATTACACGGAGCCCTGCGCAAAACTGGCGCAGCTCCTGTGCGGGAAAACCGGAATGAAGAAGGTCTTTTTCTCCAATTCCGGTGCTGAGGCAAATGAATGCGCGATCAAGATCGCCAGAAAGTACGCCGCGGACAGATGGGCTGCAAAAAAAGCCGCTGAAGCGCAGGCTGATGTCGCCGCCAAAGCGCAGACCGGCGAGGACTGCCCGCCGTATACCATCGTGACCCTGCGGAACAGCTTCCATGGAAGGACACTGACGACGCTGGCAGCGACCGGGCAGGATCATTTTCATGAACTGTTCCAGCCGCTGACACCCGGATTTGCCCATGTGGCAGCTAATGATATTGATGAACTGAAGGATCTGGCCTCGAAAACCCCGATTGCCGGCGTGATGATCGAATGCGTTCAGGGAGAGGGCGGCGTGATTGCTCTGGACCGGGACTATATCCGTGAGGTGCGGGAATTTACGGAAGAAAACGATATCATCATGATCGTGGATGAGGTGCAGACCGGAAACGGCCGCACCGGCGAGCTCTATGCGTATATGAATTTCGGAATACAGCCGGATGTGGTTTCCACTGCAAAAGGTTTGGCGGGCGGACTGCCGCTGGGCGCCACGCTGATGAGCGAAAAGGTGCAGAATGTACTGGGCTTCGGCGACCACGGCTCCACCTTCGGCGGCAACCCGGTGTGCTGCGCGGCCGCACTGAGTATCGTTTCCCGGATTGATGAATCTCTTCTGGAGGAGGTCCGGCAGAAGAGCCGTTACATTTTTGAAACACTGGAAGGCGCGCCGGGTGTTGAGTCAGTGACCGGACTCGGGTTGATGATCGGCATCAAAACGGTGAAACCGGCAGCAGAAGTGGTGGGCAAATGCATCGAAAACGGAGTGCTCTGCCTGACCGCGAAGGATAAAGTCCGGCTTCTTCCCGCGCTGAATATACCGATGGAAGTGCTGGCTAAGGCGGTTGAAGTGATTAAGGAGGCCTGCCGGTAATACGTAATATGTAATACGTCATACGATGCAGGTCAAAATTATATTTACCCCGCAGGCTGAATCTCAGGCCGGAGTACACAATCACAAAATGACAATATGAAGGAGAACGGAATGGATTTAAAAGGAAAAGATTTTCTGAAACTGCTGGACTTTACCCCGGAAGAGATCACAGGGCTGCTGGATCTGGCGGCAGATCTGAAGGCGAAGAAAAAGGCGGGCATCCCCCACAGAATGTGCGAGGGGAAGAATGTTGCCCTCATCTTTGAAAAAACCAGCACTCGGACGAGATGTTCCTTTGAGGTGGCGGCGGCGGACCTGGGCATGCATTCCACTTATCTGGATCCGACCGGTTCCCAGATCGGAAAGAAGGAAAGTATCGCCGACACTGCCCGTGTATTAGGTCGTATGTATGACGGCATCGAATACCGCGGATTCGGGCAGGACATTGTTGAGACGCTGGCAAAATATGCAGAAGTTCCGGTTTGGAACGGCCTGACCAATGAGTTTCACCCAACCCAGATCCTGGCGGATTTTCTGACGATCCGGGAACATTTTGGGGAATTGAAAGGCCGCAAACTGGTTTACATGGGCGACGCCCGCTACAATATGGGAAACTCCCTGATGGTGGGATGCGCAAAGATGGGAATGCATTTTGTTGCCTGCGCGCCGGAGAAATATTTCCCGGATCAGGCGCTGGTTGACACCTGCCTCCAGATCGCCCGGAGCACCGGTGCAGTGCTGGAATTTATCACGGATCCGATGAAAGCCACCGAGCAGGCTGATGTGATCTACACCGATGTCTGGGTATCCATGGGAGAACCGGATGAAGTGTGGAATGAGCGGATCCGGGATCTGCTCCCCTACCAGGTGAATGAGAAACTCATGGAAAATGCAGGCCCTCAATGCCGGTTCATGCATTGCCTTCCGGCTTTCCATGATCTGAAGACCACGATCGGCGCGAAGATCCATGAGAAATACGGCCTCGATTGCATGGAGGTGACCGACGGAGTATTCGAAAGCAGCCAGTCGATCGTATTTGACGAGGCGGAAAACCGGATGCACACCATTAAAGCAGTTATGGCAGCGACTCTGTAATACGTAGTATGTAATACAAAGCAATACGGAGCAGTGCAAAGCAATATAAAGCAATACACCAGGGAGTCATTGCAAGGTCTGGCCCTTTGTTCGGTAGAAATAGCGGAACAAAGGGCTTTTGTCGTATCAACAGCGCAAGGTGCAATCTATGGTCAGGTGAAATCTGTGTGAAAAAAGAAGCCCTTTTGTTTACCGCGGTGGAATGGAGAATTATACTCCGGATACGATCAAATATAGTTAATCAGGGTTTAATGAGATTTCTGCTATTTGGAGTTCCTTGACAGCCGGTGCATCTTTCTGTGATCTGTCACACTGTATGGTGCAGCAATTTAAAAAGTCATGCGAAAATTAAAAAGTTCAAAAAACGCATGACATTCCGGCAAGAAAAGTCATGCGAAAATCGAGAAGTTTAAAAAACGCATGACATTCCGGCAGAAAAAGTCATGCGGAAATCAAGAACTTCAAAAAACGCATGACATTCCGGCAAGAAAAGTCATGCGAAAATCGAGAAATTCAAAAAACGCATGACATTCCAACAGAGAAAGTCATGCGAAAATCGAGAACTTCAAAAAACGCATGACATTCCGGCAGAAAAAGTCATGCGGAAATCGAGAAGTTCAAAAAATGCATGACATTCCGGCAGAAAAAGTCATGCGGAAAACGAGAACTTCAAAAAACGCATGATTCTTAGCAGAAAAGCACTAAAACTCAGGATATTTGATCGGACGACATTGTGTGAGAATAAATGGAGGACAGCCATGAAAAAACAATTGGTATTTCTGATAACAGCATTGCTGCTGATATCAATGACGGCGATGGTTTCAGCCGGAGGGGAAACCGGCCTGGAGGCATTGGAGGCTTTTGAATCTCTGCAGAGAGACGAGAGCGCGCAGGAGCCCGGGAAAAATGTTCCTCTTCTGGATGAGGTGATGGGAGGAAAATATGAGTCCTTCCCGGAGCAGGAGGAAGGGATCAGAGAATTTTCGGAGGATCTGGACAAGCTGTGTGGGATCACCAATAAAGATATTGCGTATTTCGCATCTCTCCGTGATCTTCGGGTCGCTCAGGTCAATAATAAGTATTACAAGTCTCTGGCTAATACGCTGAAGGCGAAGATTTTATTGAATCCGGCTGCAGAAGAGAAATATAAAAATGTGCAGACGATCCTGGAGCTGTTCCTGAACATCAGCGAGGGAGGCACCAGCGAGGAAAAAGCAAAATTCAGGGAAGGCATGACGATTGAGGAGAGCCGTTCGATCGCGGAAATATATAATCTGCCGGTCTCCTTCGTACAGTTTATCATCATGAACGAAAACTGGGAGGATGAGAGTTGGGAAAATGACGGCGACTGGGTCGGGGTTTACCGCGAAACCATTTGGGCCGGACAGGATTTTGAGATCATCGGAATCGGAAGCAGGGATACCACACAGTCCACGAAGATCGCAGATATGCAGGAAAAACTGATCAGTCTGGGCTATCTGAGCGGAAAGGCGGACGGAATTTTTGGGCCGCGTACACAGGCTGCGCTGCTGGAATTCCAGATGGCAAATGGCCTGATAGCAGACGGAACCTACGATGTGGTGGATCAGGAATTCCTGAATGGAACGGAAACGGTTTCCAGATGGGATTACGGCGATGAATTCTGGGATCCGGACGATGTGTACGGATACAACACGCCGGATACTCCGGATGTATACAATTCTCCGGACACCCTGGATGTATACAATTCTCCGGATACGCCGGATACAACCGCATCCGTACCAGTCTATAACACGCCGGATACTCCGGATGTATACAATACCCCGGATACGCCGGATACTCCGGATGTATACAATACTCCGGATACGCCAGATACCCCGGACGTTATGGAAGAACCGGCATATAATACCGCAGATACCCCAGTGGTTTACGACACCCCGGACACGCCGGAGCCCGTACCGGTCTACGACACTCCGGACACCCCGGACACACCGGAGCCCGCACCAGTCTACGACACTCCGGACATCCCGGACACGCCGGAGTCCGTACCGGTCTACGACACTCCCGATACCCCGGACACGCCGGAACCCGTGCCGGTCTACGATACTCCCGACACCCCGGATACGCCGGAACCCGCGCCGGTCTACGATACTCCGGACACTCCGGACACGCCGGATTATGATACGGATGATTGAAACAGAAACGCAAGAACCCATGAAGCATTATACACTTGTCAGTTTCATAGCATTGACTGCAGCGGTGGTTTCCATACTGCCGCTGCAGTGCATGGCAGAGCCAGGCGCTGCACAGTCCGCTTTTATAGAGGTAACAGCGAATAACACTGGGGATTCAGCAGACAGCCCTGAGGCCAGGACGGAACTTCTAATCCCAGGTGCTCCTGCACCGGCCTCAACGGAGTCCGACCCTGTCCAGCCACCTGCGCCGGCTTCAACGGAGCCGGCCCCTGCCCAGCCATCGGCACCGGCTTCAACGGAGTCGGACCCTGCCCAGTCACCTGCGATGGCTCCAACGGACCCCGATCCGACACAATCATCCCCAGCCGCCCAGGCGGAGCCGGCCCCTGCCCAGCCGGCCAGGATCTGGATCGGGCAGGACAGAGCGGCCTATGACGCCGGTTCCAATACCTATTATATTCCCTGTGGGGACCTTGCGGAGGGCGTGTACATTTCTGTCCCGGAAGGATGGGATTGCCGGATTGAAATCCTTGATGCGGAGGACGGAACCGGGGAATACAGCTATCGGCTGTACCAGACCAGGGACACAGAGCACAGATGGTCTGACCTGGTTCTCACCCGGCTGCCGGTGATCGGGATCCGCACCGGGAACTCAGAACTACCCGGAAACTCAGAACTACCCGGGAACTCGGGACTGCCCGAGGAAACGGATCTGCCCAGTGAAATCTGCATCTATGAGCCGGGGCTGCATGGACGGACGCTGGTGTACAACACCTGGGCAAATCTGCGCCTGCGGGGAAACACCAGCCGCAGATATCCGAAACAAAGCTACCGGATGGAGCTTACGGATGCATTTGGCAATCAGAGCAAAATGTCCGTCTGCGGACTTCGGGTGGACGACGACTGGATCCTGAATCCGATGTATTCGGACACTTCCAAAATCAGGGAAACCATGTCATACTGGTTATGGGAGCAGATGAACCGCAGCGGGTCCTGCGCGGCAAGCAGCGATCTGGTCTATGCGGAGATCCTGTTCAATGATACGTATTACGGATTATACGGTGTCCAGGAGCGGATCGACCGCAAGCAGGTGTCCGCAGACAAGAAAATAGGGATATTATATAAAATCGATTCCAATGAAAAACCGGCGGTGCAGGAACTGCTGGACGGTCCGGAAGGGGAGAACTGCCATGGCATCGAACTGGAGTATTCCGGAAAAAGGGTGGAGCAGCCCTGGGTTCCGGCCGCGGCGTATCTATCCTATCTGGAAGGAGACGGGATGCCTGACGGAGTCCGATTGTCCGAAGAAAACCTGATTGATTACGGGCTCTGGGCAATGCTGGTGCAGGCGAAGGACTGCCATTTCAAAAACCAGTTCCTTCACTGCGTATGGGACGGCGGGCAGTATACGATTTACAAAATACCCTGGGATCTGAACCACACCTTCGGCGACCTGTGGAACGGAAATTTCGGGACGGAGAATTTCCTGGAATATAAAGTCTCGGATTTCGCTCTGGATGACTGCTTCGCGAAGGAGCTGGAGGCAAATGATCCGGCCTTTCTGCAGAAGGTGCAGGAGCGTTGGAACGCCCTCCGGGAGGGGCCGGTGCAGGAAGAATCCCTGATCGCCGCAGCCGGAGAACTGTTTGCATACCTGTATCCGTCTATTGTCCGGGACAGCATGCGCTGGCCGGGCAGCGGGACCGGCGAGGGAAACGCCGCCAATATACGGGATATCGAAGATTATATTCACCAGATCCTTCTGCGGATGGATCAATGGGTGAGCACATTGCAGCAATAAGGGCATTTCGTGCGGCTGACCTAAGCGGAAGGCTGCAGAACGATAGTTGAATGAAAACCGGAGAAATGTGACATGTCAGAAATCTGGATTGTGGAAGATGACAAAAGTATCAGCCTGCTGATCGAAATGACGGTGGAAAAGGCCGGGCATAAGGCCAGGAGGTTTTCCGACGCGGCGGTTCTGGACCGGGCGCTGGCACAGGATGAGGGATTGCCGGATCTGCTGCTCCTGGATCTGATGCTGCGGGCAAAAAACGGATTTCAGGTGCTTAAGGAATGGAAAGAGGATCGAAGAACCAGGGAAATTCCGGTGATCATCATTTCCGCCCGGAGCGCGGAGTCGGACAAAGTCCGGGGGCTGGAACTGGGGGCGGAGGACTATATCACGAAGCCCTTTGGCGTCCGGGAACTGCAGGCCCGGATCCAGACCGCCCTCAGAAGGCTGCATTCTCCGCAGAAGCTTACCATCGGAGATCTGACTTTGCTGCCGGAATCCAGGGAACTGTATGTCGCAGGACAGCGGATCGACCTGACTTCCAGAGAATTTGAGCTGCTGTATTATCTTGCGCAGCATCCGGACAGGGCAGTGACCCGGCCGGATATTCTCCGGGATGTGTGGGGCTACGAAAGCCAGGATGATCCCTCCCGGACAGTGGATTCCCATGTGAAGACCCTCCGTATCAAGCTGGGGGATAATGCGGATAAGCCCCGGTACATTGAGACCGTACGGGGTACCGGATACCGGTTGATTGCAGGGCACGGCCTATGAAAAAGAGACTTCAGAAACTGTATCTGACGGGGATTCTGGTCACGATCCTGATGGCTGCCGGCGCGATTTTCATGACATCCATGATGAAGATCGAGGATACCCGGAAAAATATGCAGAGCATCCTTCAGGCCGCCATCCAGTGGACCCGGGATTCCAATACAAGCCTTCAGGAACTGGCGGATGATATCGCTGCGGTTTCGCCTCCTGTCAGGGTGGTATTTCTGATGGATTCCGGTCTGGCACTGGCAGACAGTATGGAAGATGCGGACATGACCGAGAATCATTATACGGATCCGGAGGTTCAGGCCGCTCTGGAAAATGAGATCGGGCGGAGTCTCCGGATATCCAATTCCAATGGAACTCTGATGATGTACCTGGCCCAGCGGGTTTCCCCCCAGCTGATCATCCGGATCAGTTATCCGGTGCTGGAACTGGCCAGGATCCTGCTGATCTATGGCGCGCTGCTGCTTGTGGTGTTTCTGGTGCTCTATTATCTGCAGCGCAGAACCATTACGAAGCTGGCGAAGGATCAGACCCGCCAGTTTGAGGACATTCAGAAGCTCCTGGACGGGCAGATCAGTCAGATGCAGGCGGTATTTCCGGAGTTTCAGCCGTCACTGGACGCGATCTCCTATAAGGTGAAGCGTCTGCAGGAGGACAGCCGGGAGATCATGAAGACCATGAACCTGAGGAGTGAATTTGTGGCAAATGCCAGCCACGAATTGAGAAGTCCCCTCACATCCGTCAAAGGATTTGCCGAAATGCTGGAGAGCGGCATGGCGGAAAATGACGAAGAGCGGCAGCTTTGCATCCGGATGATCAGCAGTGAATGCGACAGAATGCTGGAGGTGATCGAGGACATCCTGCATCTGAGCAAAGCGGAAAATGCGAAGGAACGGGCCACGAAGGAACTGGCGGTTTCACCGGTTGCCCGGGAGGTCTGCCAGGCTCTCCGCCCCCAGGCAGAGCAGAAGGGGATCACTTTGTCTGTAGATGGCGAGTGTCTGGTTCTGATCCTGGAGAAGGATCTTTGGGAGGTCTTGTATAATCTGGCGGATAATGCGGTGCGCTATGGCAGGGAAGGCGGCTCTGTGGAAATCCTTCTGGAGGAACGGACCATCATGGTCCGGGACGATGGCGTAGGGATGGAGCCGCAGCATCTGGGACATATCTTTGAACAGTTTTACCGTATCGATGATACGCGGGAGTCTGCCCCCGGCGGAACCGGACTGGGCCTGTCTATCGTGAAGACCATTGTTGAACGAAGCGGCGGAACCATCACGGTAACCAGCACTCCCGGCGAGGGAACCTGTTTCCTCATTCAGTTTGCATAAAGGACGGCAGTACATCTATGAAGGTTGTTTTTTATAAGATCTGCAATAGAAACAGTGCGGCATACATGAATGTTGCTGCATACATGAAAAAAGGGCTGATCATCTTGCTGATAATCGAGATGCTCTTTGGATGTCCGGGGACCGCGGCAGCAGGAAAATCGGACAGCCTGGAGGTATACTGCCCGCAAAACCGCCAGGGCTGCCTCCTTCTGCAAATGATAATGGAGGGGCTTTTTGATGAGTTTGACCGGGAAGATACGCTGAGCAGCCGCGTTCTGGCGGCGGCATTTCCGCAGCTGGAGGCTCTGACGGAAGAGGATTTCCGGCATTATCTGGAAGAGTCCGGCGAAGAAGCTGATGAAGTACGGGAAGAGTACTATGAAGCCCTGGCCAACTGCCTTCTGGCGGAGCTCCTGACGGAGGGCAGCGAGTCTGCAGACCAGGAACGGGCGCAGAAGATCCTTATGCTGTTTCTCTACCCGGAATCCCAGGAAAATGCCGATTACCAGATCCGGTCGATCCGGGGGAGGATGACCGACGAACTTGAAGAGCAGATTGCCGCTGCCGCCGGAGTCGGGAAAGACTTTGTTCACTGGATCATAGCAGAAGACCGGGACAGCGAGGATTAGAGAATATCGGAAGGTCCCTAATGCAAATTCAACATTTTCTTTCGCCAACCTTCCAAAAATACCATCATTTTCTGAAAAAGCGGAAGGTTGCCAGCGCAGATTCAACATTTTCGCCTGATTACCTTCCGCCTGTCAGTGGTGGTAGAACAAATCCGGCCGGCTTTCGCTCCGGCTATTTCTGTACAAAAGCGGTGCCGGAGGCCAGATCGTCATACATATCGCCGGCACTTGCGTCCTGGTCGATGATCAGTTTTCCGCAGGAAAGCCGGCAGAGCGGCAGGTGATCCAGGACATCCCGGATGGGCACGCAGCCCTGTCCGATGGCGGTAAATCGCCCCGGGTCGCTGCGCTCCCGGGCATCCTCTGTCAGATCCTTCAGATGCACGGAGGCGATACGGTCCCCGTGGGCTTTCATAAAGGCGACCGGGTCCATGCCGCCGTACCAGGCCCAGCCCACATCCAGCTGCAGCATGATATCCGGACATTCTTCCAGAATCATTTCAAAGGCGGTCCTGCCATTTTCCAGAACAGTGCAGTCCTGGTGGTGATTGTGATAACACAGCGTGACACCCTCTTCTTTCAGGGCGTTAGCTGCCTGCTGGAGGAAGGGAATAAATTCGCGGGTCCTTTGGGCAGTCTCGAAGCTGCAGCTTACAACAAACTGCCGGATTCCCGTCTGCCGGCTTACCTGAAGGAGGTAGGGGATATTTTCCGCAATCAGCTCCGGATATACTTCACAGAACATCAGATGAGCGGAATGCACTTCCAGTCCGGCGGAACGGATGCTCCTGACAAATCGCAGAATCTCTTCGCCGCGGGCGAAGCTGCGGGGGTTCTGAAACCGTTTTGATACCTCTTCTTCATAAGCGCGGAGCTGCGGGGTTTCTTCGGGAAGAATGCAGATCTCGACACCTGAGATCCCGCGGCCGATAAGCTGAGGCCAGACCTGCTCCTCTGGCTCCGGAATCAGTTTACTGAGAAGGGGCACTTCGTTTACGCCCAGGGAATACCGGCAGGCCAGTGCAGTAAACCGGCGATAAATGCGGTGAAGATCCTCCCTGAGCGCCTCCGGAGAGCCCTGCCGGGTGGGAACGAATTCCAGAGACAGGATCCCCTGATGATGATGCTTTCCAAAGCTGCGGAACACACTTTCAAAATCCACCAGGCCGGTATCATGGGGGACGGAGGTATAGAATACGCCGTCTGCTCCCTCGTTCCGGTACATGTCCGGATCATCGCATACGTTGAGATCCTTCACATGTACATGAATCGTATATTCGTGAAGAGCTTCATAGAAGGCCACCGGGTCCTCGCCCGCCACGATCATATTGGCGGTATCGCAGACCAGCTTCAGCCCCGGAACTCCCTCCAGAACCGCCCGGACATCTGCCTCGGCGCACATGCCGATCCCGAGATCCGGGTCATTTTCTATCATACACTGAATGTTTTCCGCGGCAGCCTGATCCACCAGCACCCGGCTGCGCCGGATTATGGTTTCGCGGATGAGCCCGGGATCCACGGCCGGGTCCACGTGGCCGGGAACCAGCATCAGGTGATCGCAGCTGAGGAGTTTACTGACGCGGATGGAATCCAGATACGGCGCAAGCGCCTCTGCCTCCTCCCGGGCGGGATCAGCCAGATGGTCAAAGCAGATCAAGCTGGTCAACCGGAGCCGGTATTTGCGAAGGAGTGCCTGCACACGCTCCACACCCATGGCGCAAACCGTCGAATACGTAAGATCCACTCCGGGAAAGCCTTCCCCGGCTGCAATTTCAAGGATCAATTCCATTGCAGCATTTTTCTCCTCATTCCATGGGCCGCTCATTAACAGCGGAAGTTCATACATGAACGTCATCAGACTCAATTGCATCGTTGGTCCCTCCTTGCACTTGCCGATAATTTATTTTCTCCGGAGCTTTGCCCGGATCTCCGGCCTAAGCCCTGTATACATGTCATGGAGTCCAGCCCGGATCTCCGGCCTAAGCCCTGTATACAAGCATTGTACTTTTAAGCCGGCAAATAATCAACTGAATCCGGAGGGCGAGGAGAGGAGGGCATAGGAAAGTCGCAGAGCTTGGGGGGTATTTTTTCGATTACCGCAATGCTCGACATTTTTGACAGGGGCTGCCGAAAAAATGCAGCATTGCGTGAGATTTTCGGCAGACAACCCTTCCGCCCCCGAATTTTGCCGAAAAAATGCAGCAATGCGTGAGATTTTCGGCAGAAATACCCCTCTGGAAGTTCTCGTGCCGAAAAAATGCAGCAATGCGTGAGTTTTTCGACAGGGGTTGCCGAAAAGTTGCAGCATTGCGGTAAATCCGACGGAAAATGCAGTCTACCATCAGCAGTAATGCGGAAGCACATGCAAAAAAGTCCGCCCGGAACCCGCTGCCAAAGGAAAGGAAACATTTTTTATGGCTCAAAACAGAGAATAGAAGTCCCAACCTTTGGCCTCGGAAGAAAGAATTCAGTGGTTTTTCCACAAGAAGCTATGGCGATATTTTTCAGGTTCTTTCCTATGAAGATCTGGTGAACATGTACTACACGCTTCATGAAGCGGACATTACCAAATTCGTGGATATCGCAGATGAAAAGATACGAGAGCATTTCAGAGAAACCAACCTGAAACGTTTCCGCGCCGCTTACGGCTGTACTCAGGCAGAACTTGCAAGATATTCCGGTGTAACGCTGCGCTCCATCCAGATGTACGAGCAGCGGAACATGGACATCAATAAAGCAAGCGCAGAGACGCTTTACCGAATTTCAAAAGTTCTTGGCTGCAGCATGGAAAATCTGCTTGAGAAATAGAATGCCACTGCCCGTAGGAGCATAGATGGTTTGTTGCATAAAAGGATTTGACAAGGCAGAAGAAGTTGTTATAATCAGAGTGAGCTACCGGTAGACGGTTAGCCCGGATTTTTAGTTAAAATAACCGCGATCCTTGGCTGGGGGCGGTTATTTTTTTTAGCGAAGTGAGCCCAGCGGCCGCTGTGCCTGCACAAGCGGACATTGGGCGAGAACGGACAACGAGCGTAGCGAGTTGTTGCCGCGAAAACCGCAACAACCAATGTCATGACCATAAATACTAAGGTTAGTATCTCAAAATCACTCATCGTCATCACCCCCCCTTCGTAGAATCAGAGGGCGACGGCCCTCTGTTATAAGGGCTAACCGCCTGTTAAAGCACGCTTTCACACCTGGACAGTAACCTGCCGGGTGCTCCATGTGTACCGTTTCAGGTAACTCACTCAGGCTGAAATCATAGCAATGGCAGAAACGATTTGCAATCCGGCATTTGCACGAAATATCTGCCTGATATTTGTGGGAATGTATTGTCGCGCAGCAGTGGAATCGTTATTTCGATCAGATGGGCAGTAGCTGGGAAGCCTAACAGATGCCGAAGATAATACTTGAAGTAATAATCCCTATAAAAACCTAATAACGGGTTTGGAGATTCATACTTTTCTTATGAAAGTGACATTTCAGGGGTGATTCGTGAGAAATGCTCGCAGTTTTCTCACGGAAGAAGTATTTTGAGGGTGATTTGCGAGAAATGTTCCTGGTTTTCTCACGGAAGCCTGGTTTTGAGGGTGATTCGTGAGAAATGCTCATGATTTCTTATGAAAGCTTAGTTTATAGAAGAAGTAGCTTTAGCCTGTACTTGTTCCTTCAGGTTCACGAGAAAAAACTTACGCGATCTGGGATTGACAAAAGGATTTGACAAGGCAGAAGAAGTTGTTATAATCAGAGTGAGCTACCGGTAGACGGTTAGTCCGTAAATAATTAGTTAAAATAACCGCTTAGTTTGCAGACTGGGGCGGTTATTTTCTCGTTGCCGCAAAAACCGCAACAACCAATGTCATGACCATAAATACTAAGGTTAGTATCTCGAAATCACTCATTGTCATCACCCCCTTGTAGAATCAGAGGGCGACGGCCCTCTGTTATAAGGGCTAACCGCCTGTTAAAGCACGCTTTCACACCTGGACAGTAACCTGCCAGATGCTCTTTGTGTACCGTTTCAGGTAACTCACTCAGGCTGAAATCATAGCAATGGCAGAAACGATTTGCAATCCGGCATTTGTTCGAAAAATCTGCCTGATATTTGTGGGAATGTGCTTTTCTTATAAAAGCCTGGTTTCTGAAAGAAGTAGTCAGGGCAGCTTTTTAGCCTGTACTTATTCCTTCAGGTTCCATGAGAAGATGAAGAAAACAGAATCAAAAGGATTTGACAAGGCAGAAGAAGTTGTTATAATCAAAGTGAGCTACCGGTAGACGGTTAGCCCAGATTTATTGTTCGAATAACCGCCAAGTTTTCTGGACTGGGGCGGTTATTTTTTTGTTGCCGCGAAAACCGCAACAACCAATGTCATGACCATAAATACTAAGGTTAGTATCTCGAAATCACTCATTGTCATCACCCCCTTTGTAGAATCAGAGGGCGACGGCCCTCTGTTATAAGGGCTAACCGCCTGTTAAAGCACGCTTTCACACCTGGACAGTAACCTGCTGGGTGCTCCATGTGTACCGTTTCAGGTAACTCACTCAGGCTGAAATCATAGCAATGGCAACAGTATTTTGCAATCCGGCATTTGCACGAAATATCTGCCTGATATTTGTGGGAATATTTTGCCGTTTACTGTACCTTGGTCCAATATCATTTTTTAATGTCTGGTGATAGATTACTGTCTGGTGAAGACTGCCAATAAGGATTAACGACAGGATTTTAAAAATTAATAATTTTGTAACAATTTTGTTGTTTTCGAATTGCAAGTGAGAAGAGTATAATATATTAGTCAAAATGGGATGGTAGGCGCAAATTAAAGCAAAATTGGTTATAGAATGTATTATGTAGAGTGTAATACAGGAAACATCAAAAAGCATGCAAAAGTGTGCATAAAAGCACATCAACAGCGTATCAACAGCGCACAAAATGCGCCTGAAATGCATGTGAAACATATCCCGCCGGAACGGATGAAACCTCATTTATTGATGATTGTTTAGACGGGCGGGCAGGTATAGTTGGATTAAGATTGCGGCAGCAGCGCGATCTTACATATAAATAAAACAAACAAAACAAACACGATAACAGCAAAACTTTTTAAGATCTACAAAGGAAAGTGAATGTTATGAAGAAATTGCACAGGTTTTTAAGCGTAGTTTTAGCAGCGACCATGATTGTTTCCAATCTGTCCGCATTTGCCGCCAATGCAGAGGAACTGGATTTGCCGGTGGAATACGAGCAGCAGATGGACACATACATGGACACAGAGCCTGCGGAGGTATACCAGGAGGAAGTGCCTGTAGAGGCATGGGAACCGGAACCCGAGCAGCCTGTGGCGGAAGAGGCAGCAGCGCCTGTAGAGGCCGTTGAAGCTCCTGCCCAGGATCCGGAGCCATCCGTTGATCCGGGGGCGCAGGAAGTCCAGGCCGGGGAAGCTGCCCAGGATCCGGCAGACGAAGCTGATTATTATAATGAAGAAATCGCCCAGACGATTCCGGAGCCGGCGCCTGCAGAGGAGGCTCAGCCGGAGGAAATCCAGCAGGAAGCTCAGGAAGAAGCACCTGCAGTGGAAACTCCTGCAGAATCTCCTTCAACGGAAACCGTTGAGGAATCAGTCGTCGAGGAGTCGGCATCTGAGGAGCCGATGGAAGCCCCGGCAGAGACCCCGGCGGAAACAGTAACAGAAGCTCCGACCGAAGCACCTATCGAGGCACCAACCGAAGCACCGGAAATCATCGAGGAGACCACCGAGGAAGTCACTGAAGCTCCGGAGACCACGGAAGAAGTGACGACTGCTGAAGAGATCACCGCAGAAGAGCCCGCCGCCGAAGAAGTGACGACGGAGGAAGTTACTGAGGAGCAGACAGAAGAGGAAACCACCGAAGCAGAAACGGCGGAGGAAGAAACCTCCGAAGAGGAGACGACGGAAGAAACCGAAACCACGGAGGAAGAGACCACCGTGGCGATGCCGGCTGCCCAGTTCCGGGAAGTGATCTATGATTATCTGGAAGTCACCGCCGCCGTGTACGAAGGCACCCTGCCGGAAGGCACCCAGATGGTGGTGACTGAAATTCCCTACGAGAGAGTCATTGAAGAAGTGCAGCGGGTGACCCATTGCGAGATCGGCGATTTGAGGGCCGTGTCCATCGCATTTTATAAAGACGGCGAGCTGGTCGTTCCCCAGAAGGAAATGATCATCGGCTTCAACGCCTATAACATGAACGAGTACCGGGACGCCGCCCGCGCGCTCATCAAAATCGACTATTACGGCAACGGCCATGCGGTCAGCCGGAACGATGAATTTGCCCGCCTGAATATGGACGGGACCTATGTGCAGTTCTGGACCAATGACTGGACCGAGGGAAATACCTTCGTATTTGCTGCGGAAGCATTAAAGGAAGAGGAGACAACCCCGGAGGAGACCACCGAGGCGATCGAAGAGACCACTGAGGAACCCGCCACTGAGGAAGAGAACACAGCAGCCGAAGAAGTAACCGAAGAGACCTCCGAGGCAGAAGAAGAGACGACAGCAGCCGAAGAAGTGATTGAAGAAACCTCTGAGACGGAGGAAGAGACCACGGCCATCGAGGAGACGACGGAAGAGACATCCGAAACTGAGGAAGAGACTACAGCAGTGGAGGAAACTACTGAAGAATCCACCAATGAAGACGTAAACGAAGGAGAAACCTCCGAGGAAGAAACATTCGAAGAGGAAACTTCAGAAGCAGAAACCGAAACCGCCGAAGACGAGCAGACCGAAATGGTTCTGACCCGTGACCTTCTGCTGGGCACCGAAGGCGAGGACGTGGCAGCCCTGCAGACCAGACTGGCAGAGCTGGGATATTACAACGGAGAAATCACCGGCCAGTTCGACGAAGCCACCGATGCAGCCGTCAGAGCATTCCAGGAGAGAAATGACCTGGTTGTGGATGGCGTGGTTGGCGCATTCACCCTGGAAATGCTGAATGCCGAGGATGCCGTGGCAGCGGAGGAAGAGGCTGAGGAAGTCGTTGAGTATCTGCCCGGTGACCTGTTCACTGATACCACTTCCGTTCCGGGAGTAATTGTATATGTAAAATATGGAGACAACACCTTCCCGGTGGGAACCACAATGCAGGTGACCCCGGTGGATGATGCAGCCATCATCGATAGTGTTGCTGAAGTTGTCGATGGTGATATCAAAAATGTTAAAGCCGTTGACATTACTTTCGTATGCAATGGGGAAGAAATCCAGCCGGAAAAGAAAGTCGCAGTGTTCTTCCATACCAATGAGATCACTGCAGACGCCGAAACCACCACAGAGCTGGTTCATATCGAAGACAACGGCGATGCCACCGTCGTGGAATCTGCCTATGTGAATGAAAATGCGAACGGAACCAATGCGACGTTTGTGGCAGATGGGTTCTCGATCTATGCGATTGTGGAGAGCGGCGAGGAGAAAATTTTTAGGAGGACATATCAGTTCCAAGACACAAATGGAACAAATTATGTTCCATATTATTTCTATAATACAGATGGTGACCAAGTAGATAATCAAATTATTAAAAATGGGGATTCTCTTGCAGATGTGGGAACTCCATATCATGACAATCTGGATTTTGAAGGATGGTTTATACGTAATACAGATAATTCCTGGGGAGATCAGGTTGTTTTTGATACGCCTGTTAATCTGAGCCTTACTGAAGATGAAACCGTAATTGTTCAAGCGAAGTATTCAAATGCATTTACAGTTACATATTTAGATGAGACCGATCCGGGATCTGTTGTTGATATTATAGTTGTTACTTCAGAAGATGGATCATACACTGTTGATAAGCAATATACTCCAATAGATCAAGATACTCAATTTCAGGGTTGGAATCCTACATCTGACACAAGTGGGAGTATTGTAGCTAAAGATGGATCCACCCCTCCTTATAAGAATGGAACAGAGGTTACATTATCCGGAGATGTTGTTCTAAAGGTATTCAATCCACAGGGACATTGGTTAATATTTAAAGAAAACGGATCTGGTGTCAGCTATACTCCTCCACAGTTTATTAAAAGAGGAGAAACTACATCTGAGCCAACAAATGCCCCTGAACGTTTTGGGTATGTTTTTAGTGGCTGGTATGAGGCTGATAGTATTGCCGAGGATGGAACAGTAACATTAAAAACAGACGCATATACATTTAATACCACGATTGAAGAAACAAAAACAGTATATGCAAAATGGGATGATAAAGATACAGCTAATTATACAATTATTATATGGAAACAAAATGTTGAAGGAACAGGGTATGATTTTGAAAAATCAATATCGTTGAATGGCAACGTTGGAGATACCATTAATGCTGTTGTACAACACGGGGAAGGCGAAGCTGCGTATGTAACAGTAGATAATGAAGAATATAAGTATACAGGGTTCCATTTAGATCGATATGATACTAATAAGGTGATTGTAACAGATGGAACAAGTGCGGTAAATGTATATTTTAATAGGACAGAATATACACTTACTTTTGTTGCAACAACAAATACATATTCATATCAAATATCAACAGCTACTTCTAGTGGATATTATTATATTCCGAGAACAAATGGAAATGGATATCAGAGAGTTTATCTTTATAGAAATGATAATAAATGGTATAGGAATTATAGTTTTTGGGACGGATATTCTAATGAATATACGGGAGAAGTGTATGAATATACTCAAGAAAGAAGAATTGTAATTAAAGCATTATACGGACAAAATATAGGAGATTTATTTCCTATTAGTTATGACGATAATGGTCAAACAATTGTTTTAAACAATTATATTTGGTATCCAGAGAATGGCGAATCAGATTATAATAACGGTGTGTTATTAATAGATAATATGCCGGCAAAAACAATTACTTTTGCTGGAAATGCTATTTTCGATGATTATACGTTTAAATTTGAATATTACTTACAGCCAGAAAATGGCAGTACAAATTATGAAGAATATTCTTTGTATAAGTCTTTTGATACAAATGTCTCATGTTCCACATTCAATGAGGACTTTATTGAGTTAAGTGGATTTGAAAGAGTAGAATCTGATCCGGCTTATGGAACCAATAATATTTTAGCTACAGCACAGATTCGTCAAGGTGGACGTAATAGAACTGTCTATTTTTGGCTACCTAGTGATAATTCAATTTCAGCCGATATAGAACTGACAGATTTTATTCAGCATTATCAAGATGATGAACTCGATATAGATCTCTATGGGAGTTATGTTGTTAATAGTATAAAAACAATTAAATTTTATTATAACCGCACAACAAAAGTCATTAATTACATGGATGGCATCTATGTTGATGGCAATGAAAATACGATTAAAAATCTCAACTCTCAACAATTACATACCTCAGATCCAATAGCTTATGGAGCAGATATTTCATCTTATAATAAAGGCGGAGCCGATTACTATGCTCCAAGCGATACAGATGAATTTGTTTTTGATGGATGGTATTTGGACGATCAGTGTACTCAGCCATATACTTTTGATACTATGCCAAAGACCAACATTACGGTTTATGCAAAATGGCATCAGAAACAATATCGTGTATTCCTGCATCCGAATGTACCGACGACTGAAACCAGTTTTGAAGATCATAACGGCTTAGGTGATCAGGAAACATCTTTCCGTATCAGTTATGGAAAAACAATCGAAACGATAAAAGGTTATCGTGATGATTATGAGCTGATTGGCTGGTATACCGATGAAGCCTGTACAATTCCATTCAACTTTAATGCGTATCCTTTAAACGATGTTAATGTGACGACACCGTATAATACGGCGCTTTCTACGGAAACAAATATTTATGGCATTCCAACAGAAAACACTAATAAGGATGTTTTAAATAATAGATATTGGATCACAAAGCAGTTAGATCTTTATGCTAAGTGGCGAAGCAAACTTGATGGCGCAAGTGGAATTCAGTTAGAATATGTAGACGAAGTAGGAACCGGAGACGTTCCAGTTGATGCTACGCTTTATACTGATAGCTCTAAAGCCATGGCAAAAGACAGCATTGCTACAGCTCCGGAAGGAATGCATTTTGCGTACTGGGTATTGCAAACCTGGAATGAAGAAGAAGGAAGATATGATGATACTGCATCGCATCTGAAGGCAGGAGATACAATTACCGTATTTAAGAGTGATGCAAAAAAAATCGAGATACCAGAAGAAGAACAGGAAGAAGATGGACCAACTAGTAAATATGTGGTTCGTCTTAGGGCAGAGTATAAATCGGATGATGATGATGCCAGTGTCCAGTTAACTAAAATCATTTACAATGGAAATGGTGGGACAACTTCATTGGATACAGATGAAGCAAAGAAGTTGACTGTAGATGGAGAAAAAACAACTGCAACATATGACAGTCTCCAAATAAATACTGCCATAACATTAGACGATGAGAACTTTACAAGAGAGGGTTATGAGCTTCTTGGCTGGTCTAAATATGAAGCTAAAGAAACTCCGGACTTCAAAATTGGCGATATAGTTGGTGTAGACAAATTAGATCCTAATAACAACACGCTTTATGCAGTTTGGGGAAGAGTCTATAAAGTGACATGGCAAAATGAGGATGGAACGCTTCTTGAGCTCGATGAAAACGTACGCCCCGGGACAGTGCCAAGTTATGAGGGGGAAACACCAACAAAAGCAGCTGATGCACAATATACTTATACTTTCTCTGGCTGGGATCCCGAGATAACAAGAGTTACTAATTCTGATCAGGTGTACACGGCAACCTACAGCTCCACGGTGAACAAGTACACGGTGACCTTCGTAGACGAGGATGGAACGACCGTCCTGAAGGAAGCCGCCGAATATGATTACGGAACAGCCGCTGAAGACAT
>JAFUBX010000064.1 GCA_017459985.1 Parasporobacterium sp. | reverse complement strand
GCCATGCTGCAGTTCCTCCAGGGAAAAAGCTTTGGCAACCAGAAGGTTCCGGAGGGGTGGATCATTGTTGCGGCGGGAAATCCGGCGGAGTACAATCGCTCGGTGCGGGAGTTTGACGTGGTCACTCTTGACCGGGGAAAGCTGGTGGATGTTGAAGCAGATTACGGCGTCTGGAAGGAATATGCGTATCAGGTGGGGATTCACGAAAGCATCATTGCCTATCTGGATATCCACAGAGAAAACTTCTACCGCATGGAAAGCAGCGTAGACGGCAGGCAGTTTGTCACCGCCAGAGGCTGGGAGGATCTGTCAGAGCTGATTTATGCCTACGAGCGTCTGGGACTGAAGGCGGACAGAGAGGTGGTGTGCCAGTATCTGCATCATCCTGTGGTCGCAAAGGATTATGCCAATTATCTTTCCCTGTATTACCGCTACCGGACCGACTATCAGGTAGACGAAATCCTCCAGGGCGTGATCCGTCCGGGGACATTGAACAAGCTGAAATTTGCCCCCTTTGATGAACGGATCCAGGTGGTCAGCCTGCTGCTGGACAGACTTTCGGATACCTTCCGGGAGACCTTTGATCAGGATGAGGATGTGAAGGCGCTGTATGCACTGGTGACGGAATTTCTGGAAGATGAAAAGAGCGCAGACAAGGAGAAGCTGGCGCAGCTGTTTGCCAGAGAGGAAGAAGCCAGAGAAAAAAGAATGGCCGCCGGCCAGAACGTAAAGCAGCTTCGCCGCCGTGGCCGGTATATGGAGGATATGGCCCGCCGCATGATGGATGCCCTGAGTGCGCCGCAGACGGATGCTCTGAGCGCATCACAGACGGACGCCAGGAGCGCATCACAGACGGATGCTTTGAATGCATCCAGGATGGATGCCCGCACGGCGATCCGTCCGGTATTTATGCAGGAATCGGAGAAAAGGGACGAGATGGCTGCCAAGGCCATGCAGCAGCTGGAATTTGCGTTCGACTTCATGGAGAAGGCCTTCGGACAAAGCCAGGAGATGGTGGTATTCATCACAGAGCTGTCCATCAACCGGTATGCTGCATGGTTCCTGAAGGAAAATGACTGCCCGCGGTATTATCAGTATAATAAAAATCTGCTCTTTGATGACCGGCAGGTACAGACCCTGGCCAGAATTGACAGCCTGAAGAAACAGAGAATTGCCGAAGACCTTACCCTTACTGGGCCGGAGGAATCTGATCCAGAATCTGAATGACCTCGGGGCCAAGATTCTCCGGATCCTGCTGCCAGTAATCCACCTGGTTTTGCTGCCAGTGGGGCGTATTTTCGGAGTAGCCGTACTCCACGGGGTTCTGCTGCCAGTCGGTTGTGTTTCCGGAGTAGCTGTAATCCACGGGGTTTTGCTGCCAGTCGGTTACGTTTCCGGAGTAGCCGTAATCCACCTGATTTTGCTGCCAGTCGGGTGTGTTTTCGGAATAACCGTAATCCATCTGGTTCTGCTGTCCGTCATTCGTGTTCCCGGAGTAGCCGTAATCCGTCACATAGGAGCCGCTGTCAGGGATAATGACAATATCCTCCGCGGGATGCTGATCTGTGAAATGATCATCCGGCCAGGGTGAACTGCCGATGGGAGAGAAGTCTCCGCTGG
>JAFUBX010000063.1 GCA_017459985.1 Parasporobacterium sp. | reverse complement strand
TTCATCAGGTCCGGACAGTTACTTTTCGCGTCATTAAAACCTTCCAGGACCATTCTCCCGGCACAGTAGGGACAGCCGTTCCCGTTGCTGCGGTTTGCTATCTTTGCTCTCCAGACATGCCCGCACACACCGGTCCACCAGGCTTTCCTGTGGCTCATCCCTGTTACCTCTGTTGGAAGCAGAGTGCCGTTCTTTTCATAGTTCCATTGAGCCGCAAGCTCCGGATTGACGGTCTGGAGGTCATTGAAACCAGGCATCACCTTTCTTCCTGCACAGTAAGGACAGCCTTTCCCGGCTGTTCTGCTTGAAATAACGGCCTGCCAGCTATGCCCGAGGGAACAGACCCACCATACTTTCTTTCCGGAAGCCGGCTGGACATCCTCCGGAGTCAGGTCCCCGTTTTTAGCCTCATCCCACTGGGCTGCGACGTTGGGGAACGTTGTCCTGAGATCTGTTTTCCCTTTTATCAGTGTATGCTGGTTCATTCCCCCGCCTGCCTCCTCATTTCATCCAACAGCTGTTCTGCTTTCGATTTCGTTCTCGCTTTTCCTTTCTGCGCTCCATCAAACGACAGGGGCCGGTTCCCTTCGATCATCTCCGCCAGCGCCGCCTTCGTCGTATTTCCGGGTCTCTGTACCGGGAGGTGAGCTTCTGACATCAGCTGGCGGGCAAGGTCCGGGTACAGATACTTTTCCATCATCTGCCGAAGATATGCGTTTTCCCGCCGAAGATACCTGTTCTCTTTTTCCGCCTCCTTATAAATCGTTTCCATATGTTCTGATTCCCGGCGCTGCAGGGCCAGCTGTTTTTCTGTGTCTGCCTTCTTTACGGCCAGTACCCGGCCAGCCTCCATCAGTTCTGAGCACCTGCCATAGACGGATTTCCAATAAGAATCGACATCTTCGAGCTTTTTCTTCAGGTCTGCCAGATCCCTGCTGGTCCGCACCAGCCCTTCTACGTCAAGTCCCTTATAAGCAAGCAGCTCTGGCCCCGGCTGCTGTTTTTCCGATACTTCCTTCAATTCCTCCAGCCTGCGCCGTACTGCACTGTTTCTCCTGAATTCATACTCCTTTGCAGGGACTCCCTGAAGGGCAGCATATATCTCAAGATCTGTAAAACGTATAGCACCGGCATTCCCGCATGCTTCTTCTGCATAGTATTTATCCAGGACGCTCACCAGCACTGATTCATCCGTTTTCTTTGGCCTTGCCATTCTTTCTTCCTCCCGGGTCCCGTTCCAGGACCTTCCTGTATGCTGAGCTGCTGTTCTGCAGCCTCAAAAGTGCCGACATGATATCTTCCTGGGCCCCGTTTCCCCGGCGCACCTGCTCGATCATTTCTATAAGGAACACGCCGTCCTCATCGACTCTCTTCCGGAAACCTTTCTGCATCATGATCTGAAGGCCCGGCTTTTCCGGATAAAAGTGGTGACAGTTCCGGCAATCACCGAAATGGCCGTTACTGCAGAAGCTTTTCATACACTCGGAAATATCACCTTCCCTGATCCCTGAAAAATCGCAGGAACCGCCTTCTACCTCAGTAAACACTCCCTGGCCGGCGGTACGCAGCCGCAGCGATCCTTCCATAGAAAGCTCACCACGGTGTTCCCGGTGTTTCTCATAAACAATGCTTTCCACAACAGTTGAAAGGTTCGCGTAATAATTAGAGCTGATATCAAAGCTTTCATGGCCGGCCAGTTCCCTGCACACAACGGGAGAACCTCCCGAAAGGATCAGGCTGATCATTGCCAGGTGCCTCGTATCCCCGAGATTTACCGGGAAATCCGCCCTTCCCGCAGCCGCCTCACGGAACTCCATGAGTCTTCTGCGCATCTGGTCGTACGTCAGATATCCCAGGGATGACCTTCTCTCCGGCACGAACAGGGTGTCCCGGGGATGGGCGCTGCTTTCCGTACAGTTTTTCTTATACGTCAGGATCTCCGAAGCCATCCATCTGGGGATCTCGTAATCGTGGCATTCGTAATCCGCATCGATTGTATATCCCACCTTGCGTGTCCCCTTTTTCAGCCTTGTCCTTCGGACCGCCAGGATCCACTTCCCATTCCGGCTTCTTATGCACTCCCTGGGCAGGAGCAGGAACTCCGTCGCCCGGAGCGGCAGGATACTTGTCAGTTTCCACCAGAGGTACACAGGAAAGAAGTAATCCCTGGCTGAACGGTCTGCGGACTTCCAGAAGTCATTGACTAACCGGTCGAATCGGAGATAATAACGGAAATCCGCCAGTTTTCTGGGATGCCTGCGCCATCCATCCAACGTGCGGTTTTCTTCGATCTTCTCCATGACCGGGCCGATATATCCGGGGGAACCCGGGATCATTCCGAGGAACCGGAGTGCGTGGGCCGTATAAACATCCCACATGCATGCCTCTTCAAAGGAAGCACAGCCAAGCCTGATCAGGGCCTTGCTGATTTCTGCAATCGTGTTTACATTCAGACAGCCCAATAGCAAAACAGCATAAGACCGGACATAACCGCAGTAGCAGCCCGGTGTGCATCCCGTCCATTCATGGATTTCCCCTTCTGACGGTGAAAAGCGGATCCGGCGGTGCCTCACTTCGTCGTACACCAGCCAGGCATCATCCATGAAGCTGCCCCCCATGATCACGCCCCGGCCTTTGTATTCCATAAATCTCTGTTCCGCCTGTTCCCTGGTATCAGCGTCAAGTTCCCCAAAAAGGAAGACTTTTGTGAAGCCTTCAAAATCCTGTAAGTCTGCCACCATCTGCATCGCGCATCCCCCTTTCCATCATCTCCAGAAGGATTCCGGTCTCTGCACCCGGATACAGCAGGGGCAGGCTGACCACCATCTCCCTGGCCGCCGGCAGGATCCCCTGCAGCAACAGCTTCTTAAGCCTTACTTTTTCCATCCCCTGCGCCTCTTTTTTTATCCTGCTGATCCGGACGTATTCCTTCATAAGCAGGTGGAAGGCCGCTTTTGTATAGATCTCATATCCGCAGCCGATACATCCGCCGCGGAGCGGATCCATACAAGGCAGGCCGGCAGCCACCCTGAGACACAGGGTTTCTTCCTGCCTTGAAGCAGCTGACCCGTTTGCGATCCTCTGGAGGGCAGCACCAAGCCCTTCCTCTGGGATCGCAGCGACAACTGCCTTGGCTTTTTCCAGTGCCGTTTCCACAAGGAGCGATACTTCCTCGATCTGCAGGGCATCGAGGCCAATGCTCCGGATAAGATCTGTCTGACAGGCGACATCCAGCCTCCTGTACCTGTCCCCCGCATACCTCTCCAGCATCATGGCGGGTATAAATCCGAAGATGCCTCTTTCAAACATCTCCCGGAGTATGAATTCGGGCCGGTAACCGGAAAAAGAGGCATCCTTAAGATAAATATCCGTCATCTCCGGGATTGAACCGATCCCGCCCTTATGGCTCCGCGCCAGCGCTGCCAGCATGTATCCCTTCGGCTTGCCCGGCACGTCCTCCGTTACCAGCTCGATCCCCTGCATGTATGCCTTGTTCGCACGCCTTGTCTGGAAACGCCGGTTCCCCAGCGCTTCCGCGAAAGCTTCTCCGAAAAACCTTTTTCCACTCAAAAGATCCTGCACCGGTTCAACCAGCGGTTCCCCTTCCCTGTGGTGTATCAGGCGTATGGACAGGATCCATCCCATGGCTGTTTTCAGGGATTCCGGCAGATAAAACTTTAATTCCGGGATGCCCTGATGCCGGGCTGTTTTAGATGGGCGCATCGGCTGGTACTTCATCCTGAGCACAAGCTCTTCTGATACGCCCCGCGCGTCCTCATCACTGTATGTTCCGCCTTCTATCATTGCCTTCAGCGTTTCCTTCGGGACGGGCAGCAGGGGTACAGGAAACCGTACGAGGTCAGACTGCCTGATGGCACCGAAGAAATGAAGGGCCGTAAAAAGCCAAAGGTTTGCGTTCTTCCGGGATGAGACCGCCTTTTCGACCAGACGGTTCTCCTTCCAGGAATCCGGGTTGAACACGCAGTATGCCATTACGCTGAAATCCCGTAATGGATAGGCATCCTTTTTTAATTCGTTCTGCCGTCTGGAATGGATCTCATAGCGGTATTGTCCCTTCCTGATCGCTTCCGTTAAAAACTTTGCCAGCAACCTCGCATTACCCGCCGGCAGTCTTCCCTTCGTTTCCTCCATGATCCGGTCCAGTTCATCCTGACTGTACAGCCTTAGCTCCCGGTCACAGCACGAGAGGATAAAATCCAGGATCTTCCATCCGCCGGGTTTGTCCGCGATGTCTTCCGTCTCCGCAAAGGTCTGATAAAGGGCACAGGTCTGTGGCAGACGGTCCTGATACTGCCTGATCAAAAGCTTCATTTTTTCCCGCGGCGGTTTCTGATAAGCTTCCAGCCAGAGGCATACCGCACCGCGCATCCCTTTATAATCAGGAACCATGATTTCACGGCCCGTACCTGCAGGGACCTGTCCAAACCATGCATTCCTGTCAAGGAAGCCCAGGAGATCGTCGCGGCACCTGCAGATGTCCCGGTACTTCGATCCTGTCCTTTCCGCATCCCTCAGGACTTCATCAAACAATACCGTCATCGTCGCCCTCCCATTCGGATATGAGCAGTTCAACAAGTCTGTCGCCGGCTGCCTCCAGCTCTCTTGTCAGGTCCCCCTTATTCTGCAGGTACTCAAACGCGCTGTCCGGGCTGCTGTCGCCGCGCCAGTACTGGATGGCCCCTATATCCTCGCCGCGGAGGACGAGCTGTACCGTAAACCAGTGGCGGAGCGCGTGCGTCCCGAGCTGGTTTTCATACAGAAGCTGCCCGTAAAGTCTCAGCTCAGGATCAGCGCTCTGGATGAGATATGGTCTCAGATGATTATTGACAAGGTCGTGAAATCTTATACGGTAGGACTCATACGTCATCGCCTCCCCGTTCCTGTTGATGAACATGGGACAGTAATCCCTGTCGAAGGTGCAGCCCGAAAGATACTCTTTATGGATCTCATAAGCCTTACAGAAAGCCTTCAGGAATGCCGGGTATACACCCTGGAGGCGTTCTTTTTTGATCATGCTGACTTCCACGTCATCATCCCTGATCAGGACCTCCTGCTCCACATCGATTACGGCTTTCACGACACGCCCGCCTATTTCCGTGAAAGTGATCCCTTTCCCGAGGGGGCTGCATTCCTGCCTGACACTCAAGACCTCGCCGGCGCGAAGCCCCGCAAAAGCCTGCAGACAAAGCCCAAAGGCAATGTCCCTGGAATAACGGAATGCCATCGGGATCAATATCTCAAAAACCTTATAAGGGATGTCACGGAAGATGCGTCTCCTGACCGGCATTCCCACCGCCTGAAACAGCGGCACCGCCCTATGGTAACGCCTCCCGTTTCTGTCGTAAGCGATCTCATCCCGGTAAAGGTCCTGCCGGGAGAGCTTCATGTGTCCACCGAACTTCCAGACAAGGTTTGCCATGAATGCTGTTACGGCGCCGATACACTTGAGGATACTGTCACGGCTGCGATAAACGCCATCCGCCTTTGCGGCCGACGCATAGAAGTCAAAGTATTCCTGCAGCATCTCTGCCGTGATCCCGAATACATGACGGATACCGAAACGTCTCCCGTGGTCCACCAGGACATAGTTCAGCATCCCGCATACGTAATACAGCTTTTTCTCCGCATTGGATGTGATCGGCTTATAGTTCTTAAAGCCTGCATAGTCCTGGAGACGCGTGAACCGCACGATAACGCCGTACCCGTTGCGGATCACGAGGAATGACCTTGCGTAGACTGTGCCATCCCTTGTTGCTGTCCTGAAGGTATAGACCCCATACCTTTGGACCTGTTCCGGTTTTACCTGTAGTTCCCTTATGTCTGTCACTTACTGCTACCTCCTTTTCCTGCGCCTTCCGGCGGAATAGGGTAACAGTATAACAATGAACGACAAAACCTTCCTTCCCGGTCAACGACAAAACCCGTTCTGCCGGTATTAATTCTGTCGTTCGGGAATGTCCCGCCGGCAAAACCCCGTAACCCCAGTAATTCTGCGGTTTCTGAAGGGTAGGAGAGTTTTGTCGCTGTGGCTTGGGGGAAGAGTCCTCCTTCTTGTTCCCGGCAGGTTTTCCCGCCGGTTTGACATGGTGAAAAACAAAAATGCCCTTTAGCTGCATGTGCACCTGAAGAAAAAGAACACAAAAATAGCCCGCGTTCGTTTTGAATGAACACAGGCTATGTAGCAATCAGCTCAGCTTCAGACCTCATGTCATCTGCCAAACTTCTCAATGTTCAGTTTTAAAGTCGATTTCCGAAATATTTTTTTATATTTAGTCTTTAAATATTGATTTCCCGATTGGTTCATGCTATCATGGGCATTGAATGAAACCAGTTGAAGGAGGTGGCTATCATGTTATGCCAGTTTTCATTCAGCAACTTCCGCTCCTATCGTGATGAAACCACATTCGATTTCCAGGCTGCGGCTCTCTCAGAGTTTAAGGACAGCCTTATAAAAACT
>JAFUBX010000062.1 GCA_017459985.1 Parasporobacterium sp. | reverse complement strand
GCTTTCGCCTTAAATTCCTTTCCGGCCATTCAAAATCCTCCCTTCCGGGATTACCGGATCAGATCTCACATCTGCGGTATTTATCCCATTTTTCCATGATCTCGCCGGCATCGCGGACACTCAGGTATGTGACGCATCTGGCATTCTCCGGATCGACGCCTTCCTCGCTGACCATCCTCATCAAATGGTCTGCTTCCAGAATCATCTCCGCCATGAAGTTCAGGTCCATCAGCATTTCCAGAAACACTTCTTCCCCACAGCCGTCCCAGTGCGGCATGGCCGGTTCCTTTTCCTTCTGTTCCCTGATCCTGCCGGATATTTCTCTGCTCTTCCCGATTAATTTCCTGCGCTTTTCGGCAATCTCCCTGCGGTATTTCTCAGTCTGGTTCTCTAAATCCCGGATCTCCATGGACAGCATGTTTTCCGGATCCAGCTCGATCACACCAACCATGGGATGCATGCCGCCATCTTTGTTTCCTCCGAAGATCCCTTCCAGAACGGATCCGATCATCTCTGCGATCTGCTCGGCTTCTTTTCTCTCCATATGCTTTGTCCGGTTTTCTAGGGCGCGGTTTCTTTCGGGATCTTCCTTCAGATTGATAAAAGGGTTCTTTTTGAAATCATTCCCGGCAGTTCTGTCCTTCTTTTTACCTACCGGCTTTCTGGCAGCTGCTGCGCGATTCTTCTTGTTCATTCTCATTTTTCATTCCTTTCCGGCGATAGTCCTTCCGCCATCATTACAGTCTTTTCCTCAGCTCTCCTGCACAGCCACCACGACCATCCGGCCGTTTTTATGGCTGTATTCGCAAGTCGATAACGTAAGAAGCCGCTGCTTATATACAGCGGTCTTCTCTATTTCATACAGGGATCTTTCCCTGCATTCCTCTATGAAGTTGTCGTAGTCCTTCCTGCTTTCCGCCTTCGTAAAGCCGTAGAACAGGAAGTCGTTTCCCGTATAAACCGGAACAGCAAACGCAGCGATCACACGGTAATACTCGGCGCCGTGCAGCGTCTGCAGCTCGATCAGGTCATGTTTCTTCCCGAAATCCGGGTCCTTGTACCTATCCAGGTCCGCAAACATGGAACCGTTGTTCATGTGGTGTCCGTACAGGATCAGGTTGTCGCTTTCTTCCGGATCACAGTAATCGGAAAGATAAATGCTCCCTGCGTATGCGTACTCCCCATAGAAATCTTTCTTCAGGTAGTAATCCTTCTCCTGCGGGTGGTACATGACCGGATAGTCGATCTGCGTATCCGGGATCCGGATCCAGTAGATGCAGTCCGGGTTTTCCCCGTGAAGAGCAAGCAGGCCCTCATCGATCACAATCACTTCTTCTGTTTCGGCCGTATCTTCCGAAGAATCCCCTTCGCCGCCATCGCTTTCCGGTTCGGCCGGCTCCCTTTCCTGTTCATGGATCCGTTTCAGATGTTCATGCATGTCATGTTCTTTCCGGTAATCCCCGAACATCCCCATCAGCGAATAAATCGCAATGGAGATCAAGATCACCGATATGATCAGCAGGATTCCCTGCAGCCATCTCCTCATCGTCCATCGTCCTCCCGAACTCAGTCATCAGTTTTCCTCATCGTCGTCATCCGGCAGGATATAATGCCTGTCCGGGTTTTCCTCATCCAGAGGCTCCTCCGGCAGATCCGCATCCAGCCAGTACTCCTCGTCCTCCAGTTCACCCGGCGTCCAGACGAACGGCTTTTTCGGCCGGCGGGGCTTCGCGGTTTCCGTCAGTGCTGCCGGCTTTGTTCCGAAAGCCTCCGGCAATTTCAGGGACGGGATCTCTTTCTCCGCAGCCGGTTTTTCATCTGATGCCGCCACTGCTGGTCCGGTGTCTTTCTTCTCCAGAAATGCTTCCTGTTTCAGATCCTCTGGGTCCTCATCCGCCGGCTGCCAGACCTCCGTCCTGCGCCGGAACGCCCGGATCGCTTCTTCTTCCATTGCTGCTTTGGCCTCTGCTTTTTCTTCCTCCTCCTTGCGTTTCTGCACCTCTTCAGGCTTGGTGGTCATATAGGCATAGAGCTTCAGGTTCTTATCAAACCGGTCCTTAAACGGAATAATGATATTTCCGTAGAAGAGAAGTCCTTCACCCTCGCCGCTGTTGGTCACGTAGGAGAGCTGGTAAGGCGAGATATTCAGCTGCTTTGCCAGGATCTGCCGGTCGCCCGAGGCCTGGTTAAGCATGTATATGAAGTCTGAATTCTCAAAGATATTCTCGATCTCCCGGGAGGCCAGCAGGTCTTTGATATTCTGCGTGATGCCCGTCGGGATACCGCCCCACTTACGGAACCTCTTCCAGATCTCCACCGAGTAGGCTGCCGTCTGCTCCTCCTTCAGAAGAAGGTGAAACTCATCGACGTAATAGCGGGTGGATTTATGAGCAAAGCGGTTTAGTGTAACCCGGTTCCACACCTGGTCCTGAACGATCAGCATACCCAGCTTCTTCAGCTGTTTGCCCAGATCCTTGATGTCAAAGCAGACAATCCGGTTGTCCAGTTCCACGTTTGTCCTGTGGTTGAACACCTTCAGTGATCCGTTGACGTAGATCTCAAGCGCCGTCGCGATCCGCTGCGCCTGCACCTCCGTCTGTGCCCGAAGCGTCGCGTACAGATCTCCCAGGACCGGCATGTTCTCCGGTATCGGATTCTCAAAATACTTCTGGTACACGATCGGCAGACACCGGTCGATCACGGACTTCTCCTCCGCCTCGATCCCGTTCCGGCTTCCCATGATGAGTTCGCACAGGGAGAGGATGAAATCGGATTTGAAGCCCAGCGGGTTGTCATCATCCGAGTAGTCCAGGTTGATGTCCATCGGGTTGATATAGTCATGGCTGGTCGGCGCGATATGGATCACCTGTCCGCCTAGCGCATGAACCAGAGGATAATACTCACCCTCCGGGTCGCAGATGATCACGTCATCCTTCGTGACAAAGAAGACATTGCAGATCTCACGCTTGGCGGAGAAGGATTTACCGGAACCCGGCGTACCCAGGATCAGGCCGTTGGGGTTCTTCAGCTTCTTCCGGTCCACCATGATCATGTTGTTGGAGAGGGCATTGAGTCCGTAATAGAGGGACTCGCCTTCCATGAACAGTTCCTGTGTCGTAAACGGCACAAAGATCGCAGTGGAAGTCGTGGTCAGCGCCCGCTTGATCGGCACCTGGTTGAGGCCGAGCGGCACGCTGCTCATCAGTCCCGGCTCCTGCTGGTAATCGAGCCTGCGGAGCACACAGTTGTATTTCTGCGCAATACCGGAGGTCTGAAAGATCACGTTGTCCAGCTCCTGCCTGCTTTTCGCCGTGTTCAGGAACAGGACCGTGACCAGGAACATTCTCTCGTTTCTCGACTGCAAGTCTTCCAGCAGTCTCTTGGCCTCGTTGCCGTAGGTCATCAGATCCGACGGGATGATATCCATGTCGTACCCGGACCGCACTGCCTTTTTCTGTTCCTCGATCTTCATCCGGTTGATGTCCGTCACCTTGCTCTTTACCAGTTTGATCGCCTTCATCTGGTCGATCGACTGGACGTGCAGGTTGACGACCAGGTTCTTATCCATGTCCAGGAACTCCGCCAGCATCTTGTCGGTCAGTTCCGGTGCCAGGATCTGCAGGTAGCTCACTGCCCCCAGCGTCTCACCCATCCTGAAGTACCGGCCCTGTTTGAACTCAAAGCTCGTCGGGGCTATAAAGTCCTTCGTGGTAAGCCCGGTCTTTAAGAGCTGGTCATAGCTGAAAGAGAAAGGTACCGCCTGTTCCGGATTGAAGGTCTCGTACAGGATCTGCAGCCTCTCCACGCCGTTTAACGGATATGCCCGCACGCCCAGCACCTTGAAGTTGTTCAGGATGTCCGCCTCGATCCGCTCCAACTTCGGCCTGGCCTCCAGGATATTGTCGGCCTCAATGGCGAATGTAATATACTTCGTCCGCATCAAGCCGTTGTTTCCTTTGGAGAGCTGGTCCTTCAGCATCTGGGCATATTCCATACGGACATCATCGAAATCATCGTCCTGCGGTTCGATCCGGATCACCTTCTCGAATTCCGTCAGGTTGGTTTTGTGGTTGATAAAGGACAGCTGAAAATAAATCGTGCTGTCAAAATAGTTCAGGAAATCGCACCAGTTCTCAAAGATGGCGCTCTTATCCTCGTTCTGTGCCAGCTGATAGTTGATGTCATAAAAGCGGATGGTTTTGGAGTACAGCTTATCCTGCACCCTGCAGATCCCGTCCCTTCCCATCTCGCGGTAGGGAATGGATTTCTGCGCGGAGATCCGTTTCTCCTTTGCCCTCCGTTTGGATGCAGACGTCTGTTTTCCGGATTTCTTTCTGGCATTCTTCCGAGCCCCTTTGCCTGCCGGCTTTCCTGTCGGCGGAGATGCGGGGGCGGATCTCACATCCGTTTCCGGAACGTAGCCTCCGCGGCCTTTCTTCGCAAGCTTTGCTTCCCGCTTTGCCCGTTTCCTTGCCTCCTTTTCCTCCCACTTAAACATCTTCGCATCCTGTTTTGCCTGGATCCTGGCCTGTCTTGCCGCCTCCTTTTCGGCTGCCGCCCGGCGTTTTTCCTCCATGACCATCTGTTTTCTGCGGATCTCCTCCGCCTGTTTTGCCAGCTTTTTCTGCTGTTTCTTTTCTCTGCGGGTCAGCGGACGTTCATATGCATCCGGCATATCATAATCCGCATAGTAATCATCCCTGTCTCGCACGGTTTCTCCCTCCTCTCTGCGCTGCCGCGTAGATGCCGGCCTGGGCATTTCTCCGCTCCAGATCAGCGCTGCTTGCCGTTTCCGTCCTAAAATCCCTTCGCTCATTCATATTTCTTCCGAGGTTCTTCCCGCCGGATGCGGCCTTCTTTTTCCTGCTGCCGGACATTTTCTTCTTCCTCCGTTTCTTTCCGGAAGCGGCTGCCTGCGGTTTTGCTTCCGGCTTCTCGTATAAGTTTTCCGTTTCATACAGACGCAGATGCGACCTCCGGAATTTCACGGTGATCATGTTCATCAGAACCTTCTCCAGGGGCATCCCGTCCCGTTCATACATGGCGAACAGGAATGCCGGCACCATCAGGACCACCATTCCCATCACCGCATTGCTGTTCCCGATCAGGTTCCTGGTCAGGAAATAGAACGGGAGGCCGACGGCCGCAGCGGCGGCAAAGCAGATGATCTGCCGTTTCGTCAGGTTGAATGCCACCTTGTTTTTTACTTTCGTCAAGTCCTTCGGGACACTGACATATGCCATCTAAGTCTCCCTCCTTTAGTGTGCGTTGAAAATCTGTTTACTCAGGCTTCCCGTCTTGAAGAGTGTGTAGCAGAGCAGGACCGTATAGGCTGCTATGCCGAACAGCGCCGCATGCATGTTGGCGGAGATCCGGATCGAAGCGACCAGGACACCGTAAATGCCGACGCACACCATCATCAGGAATGCCTGGAATGCCAGGGCAAAAAGCCCGCGTAAATAGTTCGTACCGATCTGTCCCCATTCCCGGTTGGTCATGGTCGCGAACGGTATCGGTGCAACCGAAGTGTACAGATAGATCTCTATCATTCGTCCGTAGCAGGCGATCGTGATCACCACGGACATGATCTTCATTCCGAAGCTGACCAGCAGGGTCTCCAGGG
>JAFUBX010000061.1 GCA_017459985.1 Parasporobacterium sp. | reverse complement strand
TTCTCCCCGTCTGGGGATGGCATCCACCTGTGGTTTAAGGGAACGAAGCCGAAGGGTGCCAGCAAGAACACGGACACCGGCGTCGAAATGTATGACTCTGTCCGATATTTTACCGTGACAGATAAACCGATCCCCGGCTGCATGGAGACGGTGGCGGAGGCCCTGCCGGATACGCTTACGTGGATACATGTTAACTACCTGAAAAAGAAACAGAAGGCCAAGAAGAAAACAAAGAAAAAGTCCGGGGAGAAGCTGACCGATGAGGAGATCATCGAGAAAGCAACGGACGCCGGGAACGGTGAGGCCTTTGCAGATCTGATGGCAGGAAAATGGGAAGGCAAGTATCCGTCGCAGTCGGAAGCGGACATGGCGCTGTGCATGAAGCTGGCGTTCTGGTCGGGGAAAGACAAGGAACAGATGGATCGGATCTTCCGTACCTCCGGGCTCTTCCGGGAGAAGTGGGATCAGAAGCACCATGCTGACGGCGCGACCTATGGCGAGGAGACAATCGACCGTGCTGTTGAGAATACGGACTCTGTATATTCTTCCGGGAATGACTCACCGATCTTTGAGTATGAAGGCCGTTACTTCCGGGTGAAGGGAGACAATGTCTATCCGATCACCAATTTCATCCTCCAGCCGGTGGAGATGATCGCAGCGGAGGAAGAGACGCAGATGACTGCGGATCTGGAGACCTCCCGGGGAGAGACTTACCGGCAGACCTTCATGACAACCGATTTTGCCAACCAGCAGAAATTCAAGAATCTCTTAAACGCCAAGACCATCGCGTTGTCGTGGTTTGGGAGCGATGGGGATTTAGAGCTTTTTAAGACCTTTATCTCTGATATGGAATGGACGGTGAAAACCGGTGTCAAGGCGATGGGGATCTACGAGCATATCGGAAGGCCGGTCTTTGCATCGGCAGCAGGCTCCATTGAAAAGGGCGGCGTAGAGGTCGAAGATCTGGTGCAGCTGGAAAAGTATGTGAGCATCAAATCAGGGATACTTCAGACGGATGTGATCGGGCCGGAGAAGCTGAAGGATCTGGGGACATTCATCATGGGATACAACGAGCCGGAGAAGACCATCTCCATTCTGGCGTGGACAGCCGGGTGCTTTATCAAACCGCATCTTCGGAAAGAAGGGATCAAGTTCCCACACCTGTTTCTGATCGGGGAAGCGGGCAGCGGTAAGTCAACGACACTGGAACGGGTCGTGCTGCCGGTGTTTTCATCGAACCGGGTGACGGCGGCGACACAGGTAACACAGTTCACCCTGATGAAAGAGTCCGCCTCCTCCAACCTGATCCCGATGCCGCTGGATGAGTTTAAGCCGTCGAAGATCGACAAGCTGAAGATCAACGCCCTGTATAACCATTTCCGTGACAGCTATGACGGGCATGAGGGCCTGCGGGGCCGGGCCGATCAGAGCGTCGTTACCTATGACCTTCTGGCCCCACTTGTGGTGGCCGGGGAAGAATCCGCCGATGAGGCGGCAATCCGGGAGCGAAGCATTGAGCTTCTGTTTTCCAAGAAGGATCTGAAAAAGATCGAGTACCGGGATGCTTTCCAGCGGGTCGCGGCGAATGAAAAGCTGCTGCAGGACTTCGGTCGAACGATCCTTGATATGGCGCTCACCGTCCGTGCAGGCGAGGTGGCGAAGTGGCATAAGGAAGGCGTAGCCAAGTTTTCAAAGGAACTGCCGAGCCGTGTGATCAATAACCTTGCCTGCTGCTATGCAGGATTAAAGCTCCTCGAGTCCTTATGTGCAAGGATGGGTTTTTCTTTCTCCGATATCTTTCCGTTCGGGTTTGAGGCCTGCACGCGGTACCTGGAGCATGGGGCCAAGGAATACC
>JAFUBX010000017.1 GCA_017459985.1 Parasporobacterium sp. | reverse complement strand
CCAGGCTCTTATTCTCCCATATGTGTTTTTGAGGGTATCCTTGATACTCTGTTTGTCATGCGATTTTCAATGTGCTTATATGTAAAACGCATTTCTGCGAATTTACTTAAAATTAGGCTTGACTTTTAATAGTTAGTCTCTTTCGATTTCTATTATAAACAATGAGGCTTTTATGCAAGTTTTCCGTCTTTTAACAGCAGTACAATATCTGCTTCCTCAGCCAACTGACTGCTGTGGGTAACGATGATCACACACTTTCTTTGCGTATGAGCCAGATCCTGGAAAATGCGGATGATCTCCAATGCAGTCGATTCATCCAGGTTCCCGGTCGGTTCATCCGCCAGAAGAATCGGGGCATCCCCCGCAATCGACCTCGCAATGGCTACCCGCTGCTGTTGTCCTCCGGATAACTGCAGGATGTTCCTTCTGGCCTCCTTCTCCGTCAGTCCTACCAGTTGTAATAATTCCATCGGATCTTTCCTTCCTCCCAATTTTACATTTTCAAGCGGGGTCAGATAATCGATCAGATTATAATTCTGGAAGACCAGGCTCACATGGTGTCTTCTGTATTCATTCAGATTCCTATGTCGGATATCTTCACCTGAAACCAGGATCCTTCCCTCCGTCGGAATATCAAGCCCTGCCATCAGGGAAAGCAGTGTCGTTTTTCCGGATCCGCTTTCTCCCAGTATCGCATACATTTTTCCGGCTTCAAACTGCCGGGACAAATGCTCCAGAATCATCTTTTCCGGTTGTGCTTTATAGTAATATACAATGTTTTCCAATGTCAGCATGTTTCTTTTCCTCCCTCATATCATTTTTGCCAGGATTTCTTTTGGCTTTCTGATCATCACAAACCCTACCGCCAGCAGTATGGATCCTGCCAACATTCCGAACACAGAGATTGCACAAAGGATGACCATACTTTCATTCATTTCTGTCTCCACCCCTACAATCCGGGCATCCTCTTCCTGTACGGAGTTTGCCACCATCCCTGCATCCGACAGTTTTTGTTCTTCCTGCAGTTGTATATGATAGTCCGAGATCAATCCCTCCAGGAGGCTGCAGGCAGGTTCGGCAGCTGCAAAGGCCAGGAAAAAGCCAATGATTCCGATGAGGATCCCTTCCAATAGAATCTGCAGAATAATCTGGATCTTTCGTTTCCCTAAAGCGAGAAAAACCCCGATTTCCCGGATCCGGCCTCTGATCCAGAATTGGAAGATAAGACATAAAATCAGCAGCCCTGATGCAAACGAAAGGATCAGCAGCAACCTGCTGATATTCTGCAAATCTTTGTAATTATCCGCGATCGTCTCACTCATCCCTGTATGATCCAGAAAATCATACCTCTCCCATTGGATATCCAAAGACAGAATGCGGTCTTTGACAGCATCGTATTGATCTACATCTTCTACCGTGAATGTTGCATACTGGTATAATGGATCCTGTGCATGTCCTTCCGCTTTACAGGGAAAATCAAGATCTGTAAAGATAATATTTTCACTCCGGTAACTGTCCCCATTCATATACGCAGGGATTCCCGCTTTGGAATCATAGATCCCGATGATCTCCGCCTGGAACTCCGCAGAGCTGTCCGGTTCCTTCCAACTGTTAAAGGAAACCCGATTGCCAACCTGCAGCCCGTTCTTCTCCGCCAACTGCCGTGACAGCACGCATACATTAATGTCACCCGGAACAATCATTCGCCCCTGCAGGATCTCCACATTTCCCTTTTGCACTTCAAAATCCAGTTTCATATTCCATTCCCCCCGGAGCGATACCCCTCCTTCATCCTTGCTTTGATCCGTTTCCGGATCTTCCACGCGAAGAAAGTTTACCGGGTGGACAACGGTATTGGAGGTAACAATGTTATACTCTGCGATTCCCGGTACAGCGGCAATTCTTTGGATATCAGACAAAACAAGCGTTTCAAACAAATGATCCGTATAAATAAGCCATGCCCCGCTTGCCAGCTGTTCTGCATGCACCCCGTCTGCATATCCTTCCTGATTATCTCCTATTTTCCGGCAGGCTTTAGTTAAACGCACATGCCGGTTTTCTTCGTTCTGTTCCAGGCGGAAAGATGCGCCAATGGCCTGTTTTCCCGCATTCTGCGTTTTTACAGAAGCGTTTTTCAGACTCCATCCCAGAAAGAAAAATACCGTGATAACAACGATGATCAATACCAAAAGAAGCGAGCGCTTCCATTTTCGATAGATCGCCTTCAGGCTCAGATTCAGCAAACTCATGTTTCTTTACTCCTCCATGGAACTTAAGATGTTTTTTATATTTCCACTCGTAGCCGGCAAACCGTTGGCTGCTGTCAGAAAGAGTACGGACAGCAATCCGCAAATTCCCTGCATGCACAAGTCTTTTCCCGTGATCAGGCCGGAAATATCCGCTTCCGACAGTAATTCCATTTTCTGTAACAGCCCTGGCAGTCCCCAAATACTACCCAGGGAAGAAATCAGAAAAGCACCTGCAAAAATAAATGTCTCCTCAAACAGAAGCTGTCCCAGTATCGTTCCTTTGGACATCCCCATACTCCGAAATACAGCCATTTCCTTTTTCCGGCTGCGTATCCACATCATCAGGAGAAAGCAGGAAATAAATCCTCCGGTCAGAATCGTCAGAATCAGTATCAATAAGGTAATCCTGGTGCTTTGCGTCATCGTCGTTTTCATTTTCTGATACACATGATCGTCAGAAGTGATATGAACCGGATCCGGGCAGAATTCCCGGAATTCCTGTATCGTCTGCTCCAAAAGCTCCGGATCTTCCAGATAGCATACGATCCTTTGCAGCGGTATCTCCGCCCGATCTTCCTCTTTTTTTGAATGGCTTGAATCTATCTTCATATAAATCTGATTCTCGATTCTGTTTTCCGGAATGACATGATCTGTCTGCTGTCTCTCACTTCCGGCCAAAAACATCCCCGTGATCTGATGATCTCCAAAAAGCATATCTCCTACGGACAAACCGTTCGCCTGCGCCAGGAACAGATTAATCAATATATCTCCTGTTCTTTCCGGATAACGCCCCTTAACAACCCGGTACATTTTTTCTTCAAAAGGGCTGTCGTTTTGAATTTTATCCTGCATATGAATCCGGCAGCGGCCGTCTCCATGATCATCTCCAATCAGTTCCAGATCCTTTGGTGAAAAAACTTCTTCATACAAGTAATTGATCCAGGCCACATTATCCTGGTTTTCTATCTTCTCCAGTTCTGCCTTTTGAAATCCCGTGGAAGAATCTGCGTATTCCAGAGCAACTCTGCCTTCTGCATTTTCAGCCAGCTCTTTCAGTATATTTTTGGCATTTTCCCGTACCATAAAAATCCCCTGTATCAAAAAAACAGACACTGTAAAAACCATCAATAACAGGATCGTCCGTCCTTTCTTTCGGAAGACATAGCAGCCTGCCCTGTAAATTATATTCATGGCCTACCTCCATCTGATGATCAGGATCTTATCCGCAATCCAATGACGGGTATCCTGACAGCTCCCGAAAATGCAGACATCGGTCTGCTTCTTGATGACTTCTTTCTCTGCGTCTTCCCGGGAGATTTCGGTGAGACTGGCGCTGTCAATTGTGGCGATCTGAATGGATACCGGATCAGCGTAGATAATCTCGACTTCCTGCTCTTTGTTATCTGCTTCCGGTGCAGCTTCTGCCATAACTTCCCCTTCTGCTTCCTGCGATATAAAAGCAGGCGCCATCATAAATCCATCCGCTGTTAACTGTGTCACATGCCCCTGGAGATTGGAACCATCATAATAAGCGCCATTATGTAACCCGGCTTCCGGTTCCTGCAATGTTGTCTCCGGTTCCTGCATCCCGGTCACCGTTTTCTGTTCCGCCGGATTCGGTATTGCCTCTTGGGAAGAAGATGTTACCGTCTCTGTGCATCCTGTCAGATTTAAAAGAATCAGGCTTCCTATACCAAACAACCATCCGTATTTCCTTATGTTCTTCATAAAAACTCCTTTCTACGCCATCTGTATTATCGATCCCAGTACTGAAACAGCCATAGTATATCCGGAAGAATACGGGGAGTCTTTAACGCTTCCTTGAGCTTTTCTTAAGGATTCCCTAACCTCCGGCATCTTAAGAAAATCTTAAGGATTTCTCATGGAAAAACTCATAAATCCGGATAAAGATTTGCTATACTATATAGAACTATCGGGCAGAAGCCAGGGACACGTGACACCTGGTTCTACAGCCGGAAATGAAGGGAAACCAAACATGTCTGAAAAGATTCTGATCGTAGATGATGAACCGGAGATTGCAGATCTTGTGGAAGTGTATCTGCAAAACGAGAATTATACGGTTTATAAATATTACTCTTCCCGGGATGCTTTGGACTGTATCCAAAACACAGAATTGGATCTTGCCATTCTGGATATCATGCTTCCGGAGATCAACGGCTTTACCCTGCTCCGGAAGATCCGGGAACAGTACACCTATCCCGTGATCATGCTGACTGCTAAGGAAGAACAGGCCGATAAGATCAACGGCCTAACCCTCGGAGCGGATGATTATATGACGAAGCCCTTCCTGCCCCTGGAGCTTGTGGCCAGGGTCAAAGCGCAGCTTAGGCGGTATAAGAAATACAATCTGGCTAACGCTGAAAAAGAAGAACCGGAAGAAATCGTCCATGCAGGCCTTCTGCTCAATATCCGCACCCATGAATGTTTCCTGAATGAAAAGCCTTTAACCCTGACGCCAACGGAGTTCTCCATCCTCCGGATCCTGCTGGAGCACAAAGGAGAAGTGGTCAGCTCGGAAGATCTGTTCCATCAGATCTGGAAGGATGAATACTATATCAAGAACAATAATACGATTACCGTGCACATCCGCCATTTGCGGGAGAAAATGAACGACACGGCGGAACATCCAAACTATATCAAGACCGTATGGGGAGTGGGGTATAAAATTGAAACGAGGCAATAAGAAAAGCAACTCCGATTACACACAAGTCAAAAGAAAACTCATGCTCAGGTTTGGCGTAATCGCAGGCATTACGTTTCTTCTGTTTGTTATCTTTTATTTTTTGATCGTAAAAGGCAGGTTTGCGGATGTGATCGTCCGGCTTCTGCATCGTATATTGGATATGGATTACAGTAATGCGTACATGTTTTATTTTAACTGGATCCGGAATTATATGGATCTGTTATGGATCGCAGTGGTAATCATCATTTTTCTGATCTCTCTGAGAATTATCATGAACAGTTTCACCCAATATTTCGATGTGATCAATCAGGGAATCTCTGCCATCTCTGATCCCGCAACCGAAATTCGCATGCCTCCCGAAATGGCTGCAACGGAAGCGAAGCTGAAAGAGGTCAAAGCCAGCCTGGAAAAACATGAAATGGAATCCCGACTGGCCCGGCAGCGCAAAGATGAGCTGGTGATGTACCTGGCCCATGATATTAGGACTCCGCTCACCTCTGTGATCGGTTATCTGAACCTGCTTTCCGAGATCCAGGATCTTCCGGCAGAAAAGCGGGAAAAATATGTCGGTATTACATTGGAAAAAGCATACCGCCTGGAAAAAATGATCGATGAATTCTTTGAGATTACCAGATATAATTCCCAGGAGATCACGATCAGCAAAACCTCTCTGGATCTCTCCTATATGCTAGTTCAACTTATTGATGAACTGCACCCGGTCTTGTCTGCCAATGGAAATACGGTGGATCTTCAGGCGGAAGAAGACCTGACAGTCTGTGCCGATCCAGACAAGCTGGCCAGGGTATTCAACAATATCCTGAAAAATGCAGCCGCCTATAGTTTCCTGGATTCCCGGATCACCATTACTGCAAAGAACGCCGGCAATCGCGTCTGTATCACCTTTGCGAACAAAGGCAGACACATTCCACAAGAACAACTCGCTTCCCTGTTCGAGAAGTTTTACCGGCTGGATGAATCCCGGACTTCCCATACCGGTGGTGCAGGCCTGGGGCTTGCGATTGCCAAAGAGATCATCACTTTGCATGGAGGAACCATTATCGCAGAAAGTGAAGGAGATAACATCTGCTTTACCGTAATGCTGCCGAAAGAATGACCTGATCAGAATCCATACAGCAGTTTTGCTGCCCCGAATTCATCAAAGGCCAGAAACCGGCACAGGAACGCTGCTGCTATAAAGATCACCATCTCAATAATTTCGGTTCTCCCTGCATATCCTTTTTGTTTTCCTTTTCGGAAGATAAATCTGAACAGCAGAATTCCGATAAATGTTCCGAAAACATTCAGGATGAGGTCATCGATATCTGTGCTTCTGTGATTCAGCAATTGACTCAGTTCAACAACGACTGACAACAGGAATCCTGTCAAGATCACCTGCCATACCTTTTGAAGATTTCTCCAGATAAGCGGCAGCAAAACGCCAAACGGAATAAATAGAAGGATGTTCAAAACGGCATGGCTGATCAGGACAGACCGGTTTATCATATCGTCTGAAAAAGGAACCAGATTAAGCTGAGAAGGATGGAACTCCGCACCATACCGGATCGCATCGTACAACGTTCCGGCACCGGTTACATGAAAAAGACCAAACAGATATAAGCCAAACAGGATCATCCGTATGGCTCTCCGGCGAACATCCAATCTTCCCTGTTTTTTTCCCCTAATAACAGATAAGATTGTCAGGACCCCTGTCGGCAGCATGACTGTCAGGACATCATAACAGACCAAAACAACTTCTTCCATAGCGACTTCCTCCGTTTTATATTAGACTCTGCTTTTCCATAAACAGCCGTATCTTCATATAGTATACCCCTGTAAAGACAATCGTTTCTTAATTCTTCCTTGATGATTTCTTAAAATATCCTTAAGGCTTCAAGGGCTTTTCTTTCTATATAAAATCTCTGTATTTTCTAAGGATTTTCTTAAGGATTTCCTAACCGGATCTTAAAAAACCTCCTGTCTGTTTTTGCTAAGCTAGGAACCGTTCCTCATTCCTGTTTTGCAAATATAACCGGTTTTTTACCAGAAAGGATCTATTATGAAGAAAACGATCGCAATCCTGTTTGGCGGATGTTCCCCGGAATACCAGGTTTCCCTTCAATCTGCTTATGCCGTGATCACACACATCAATACGGATCTTTACACCCCCGTTCTCATCGGCATTTCCAGACAAGGAAGCTGGTATTTCTATGATGGACCCGCTGGTTATATCCCGGCTGATTCCTGGAATTCCCCTGATACCTGCACTCCTGTTTTACTTTCTTTTGATCAGTCAAATTCCGCATTTAAAAAACAAACCGCATCGGGCCCGGAATCTATCCACATAGATGCTGCCTTCCCGGTTCTTCATGGGCAGAAGGGGGAAGACGGTACGGTACAGGGAATGCTGGAACTGGCTGGCATTCCTGTTATCGGCTGTGGTCCCCTGTCTTCCGCTCTCTGCATGGACAAATATCGGGCACATCAGCTGGTGAAATCTGCCGGAATTGCTGTCCCGGAATCCGTTCTGCTCAGCAAAGACACGCCCATAGAAGAGATCTCTTCTCTTGCAGCGATCATTGGCTATCCGATTTTTATGAAGCCTGTCCGGGCCGGATCTTCCTTTGGGATTTCAAAAATTCATAATGCATCAGAGCTTCCAAAAGCTCTTAAAAATGCGTTTTCTTATGACGACGCGGTCATTCTGGAAGAAACGATTACCGGATTTGAAGTGGGATGTGCCATTATCGGCAAAGACCGTCTGACCATCGGAGAAGTGGATAAGATCGAACTGGCACAGGAGTTTTTTGATTATGAGGAAAAGTACACTCTGAAAAGTTCGCAGATCTATGTTCCGGCTCCGATCAATCCCCGTACAGCAGATGCAATCAAAGAAACTGCGGGGAAAATCTATCATATTCTGGGCTGTGATGGATTCGCGAGAGTGGATATGTTCTTGACAGAATCAGGAAAACTCGTATTCAACGAAGTCAATACGATTCCCGGATTCACTTCCCACAGCCGTTTCCCGAACATGCTGAAAGCTGCCGGAATGACATTTGAACAGATCCTTGACACGATCATCCGGGAAGGGATGTCCAAATGAGGGGCAGGCCAAACCGGGCATGGATTGAACTGAATATGGAACACCTTTTACACAATGTGCAGGCATTAAAAAGCCTGGTTCCTGCAGGATGTGAACTGATGCCTGTGGTCAAAGCAAATGCCTACGGGCACGGGGCTGCTTTGATTGCAAAAGAATTAAGCAGACATGGTCTCCGTCGTTTTTGTGTGGCCTCCATAGAAGAAGGAATAGAACTTCGAAAGTCCGGAATAAATGGCACGATTCTGATCCTGGGTTACACGCATCCGGACTTATTTCCCTTGCTCCGGAAATATCATCTGACGCAAACTGCCATTGATCCTGAATACGCAAAACAGCTGGAATCCTGCGGGCATAAACTCCATGTTCATGTAAAAATCGACACGGGGATGCACAGACTTGGATTTGCTTTTGATAAAGGGGACGATCTTTTATCACTCTGGAATATGAAAAACCTTATCATCGATGGAATTTATACCCATCTTTGCTGTGATGAAACCAGAGAGCCTGCCGATAAGAACTATACCGGACAACAGTCTTATCGTTTTCAACGGGTTTTATCGTTTCTGGATGATCGCCATCTTTCCTATGGGAAGAAGCATATTCTGGCCAGTTATGGTATCCTGAATTACCCGCAGTTCGCCGGGGATCTCATTCGTCCCGGAATTACATTATATGGTGTATTCGGGAAACGAAGCCATCTTGCATCAAGTCCGATCGAACTGAAGCCCGTATTAACACTCAAGGCCCGTATCTCGCTGATCCGGGACGTGCATCCCGGCGAAACGGTTGGTTATGGGCAGCAATTTACCGCAGATACCAATTGCCGCATTGCCGTACTTTCTATCGGATATGCAGACGGATTTCCCAGGGAACTCTCAAATGGAAAAGGGAACGTACTGATAAATGGGTACAGTTGCCCGACTGTCGGGGTCATTTGCATGGATCAGATGATGGTGAATATCACTGACGTACCGGATGCCCGTGCCGGAGACACCGCCGTTCTCATCGGCAGATCCGGAGATCTTGAAATATCGGTCTATGATCTTGCAGAGCAATGCCATACGATTACGAATGAAATCCTGAGCAGGCTTGGAAAAAGATTACCCCGAATCACTTAATCACGCGCAATACCCAGTTTGTGTCCCACTCGTAACTTGTTTCCCAGTCCCACAAGGTAATCTTCGACATTGAGATAATCTATGCTGTTTGCCTTTAAGGTTTCTCCTCGATAGACAATATACTTTCCGATAATGGGGCCAAAATAGAACTCTGTGTCTTTGCATTTTTCCGGATCGATTAAATGCCGGTATTGTTCGGGAACCATCTTATCACTGTGTTTGATTTCGTAGATTTTACAGGAAGCTGCTCTGGGATCAAATACAACCATATCAAACTCACCGCGTGCAAACACCAGCTTAAAAACCTGACAATCCGGAAGTGCCAGCTTTGTCTCCAATAGAACAATATCTTCCATCATACGGCCCTGAATATCACTCATGATCCTGGCGATGACATTATTTCTTTCCGTCAGAGAAAAAGAGCGGAATACATCATCTTCCATCAGTGATCTGACCAGTGCTTCTGCCTGTGCATATCGCAGGCCGGGCTGTGTGATGACTGTATGTTTATCCTTTCGATTCAGATTCGAAAGATATCGCGTATCAATGTCCACAGTAATATCCAAAAGATCCAGATACTCCTTTATTTCTGCCCGATGGACATCACTGATTGGAACTGTCTGCTCCGGCTTATTCCTGATTTCAGGCAGCTGGCGGAGTTTTTCTGTAACCTCATCCGTATCAATCTGTTGAAGAATCGTGTTTGGTTCCTCTCTGTCATGCAGAAGATTTCTTGCTGACAATGCCAGATCATTGGATTTGAAATCCCGGGTTAAAACACTTAGCGTAAAGCGATGATTAATATCTTCCACAATACGGTTAATTGCACTTGTCAGTTCATCTGCTTCAAATAATTCTTCCAGATTCCGGAAGTGCCCGCCATATTGATAATTTTTCAATGAATGCTGAATGTTGCGTGCTATAGCACTATCTACATACTCTGCTGTACTTTTGGCTGTTGCAAAGGTCATTCCAGCATGGTTATAATCGATCCCTCCCAAACTCATAGTCCCGCCATAACGGATGTATTCATCAATCCCCTTGATGCCGAGAACCTTTTCAAATTCCCTGTAAGGAACGAACGTAGTGTGCGTCATATAACAGCGATCATACAGCTGTTCGTCTTCAGAAAACAAAAACCCCAAAGAGTCTGTACCTGATAACACAATCTTCATTCCAGTGGTCGCAAAAATGTCTGAGAATAAGGCAGCTCCTTCAATGAAGTCGTCCATCAGTGTCACTTCATCAATAAAGATAAACTGATAACCCTGCCGCTTCAGCTGCTTCATGTCCAGATTGATCTTTGCCAGATCAACTCCGGGGGTTACCTGTATAAAGGCTGTCTTTTTCTGCATCTCTTCAGGCATTTCCAGAATCAGCTGCCTGATCAGTGTTGTCTTGCCTGTCCTTCTGAGCCCGTAAAGAATAAACACCCTGTCGCTGCCACGTCCATATACATAATCGTGAAGTACTGAAAAACTCTCTCGCTTCTTAAAAGACCGAACAGGTTCCGCGAACTCCAGGAGTTCCTGTCCTGTCTTTACTTCTGAAAACCAGCTTTCTGTTTGTGGTATTTGGGCTGATATGATTGTCTGCGGAGTCTCTTTCAATTTACTTTCCAAAGATTTCCGCTCTTTAATCTGTTCTATAAGAACGGGCAGCTCGTCATCCTGTACTCTGCGGTTGCGCTGCCTGCCTCCCTCCGTCCACTGAAGATAAGCATATTTTTTCCCTTTTATTGTCCTAAATGTGATGTTTCCTTTCGGAAGCTTTGCAATCTGCTCTTCGATATATCGAACTCTGACCGAATCCATTATATCACCCCCTCGAGAACATATTAACTTGGTTAACTTGCAAAGTCAACAACCAAGTTAACTGGTTCTGCCAAAACCATCATTTCTCTTCATAGTACACCCTGCAGACCGGTGTAAATATACCGCAAAATAGCATACCAGATGATTATTTCGTCCACGGTACTCACCATCCTTTGCGATCAAAGCTGTAATATGATTGTTAAAAGCTCGAAAGGCCCTCTCTTGAGACAGTTCCAATGTCCTACCATCCGGTATAAGCATCCTCTGCCGTATTCCTATCATTAGATGATAGAAGTCATCCTGCTGTGGAGTGTGTTTCAGGATGAACTCGTCACCCACATTGAAGAACGGGCAGGGACCGGACTTTGGATCTGCCAGATACTTCTCCTGATAATCCGTAAAATATTTCTTGTCGATTACTGTGATTTTGCATTCGTGTTTCATTTCGCCATCTCCGCCAGTCGTCTGCCCAGATCATAATCTTTCATCTGTCTGCTCCTTTGTCTTTTTTACTCATATAGTTCAGGCCGTCTGAGGGATGTGTACGGTTTCGTCTTTCTGGCGGCTGCCACCCCGGTCATATCGATATCTGCTATAAGCATTTCTTCCGCCTGCCCGGCCAGAGCCGTCAGCTTCCCTGTATAGTCGCTTACAAGGGATTCGCCGGCAAATTCCATCGCATCCTCCCGGCCAGTGCGGTTGCACATGGCGATATTGACACTGTTCTGGAAAGCCTGCACCTGCACTTCCCAACGGAAAAGCTCTAACGGTTCCGTTGTTGTATTCGCCGTCGGAATCAGGATCAGATCAGCTCCGCGGAGCGCTTCTGTCCGGATACTCTCCGGATAGTGTCTGTCAAAACACACGACGATCCCGATCCTGCCAAGAGATGTATCGAACACACGGAATCCCTCTTCAGAAGGAGTATAGTAGCACTGTTCATAGAACTGTTCACACTGGGCGATATGGACCATTTTCTGTCTGCCTATGATCTCTCCGTGGTCATCAATCAGCAGGCTCATATCATATCTTCGTCCGCCTTCCTCCATATAGAAGTTGGGAGAGGCGAAGATATGGAATGCCGCGCAGGCCTCACGGACTCCTCTGACATATTCGCTGCCCTCCGTTATGACATAGCCGGCTGCATCCCGGTCCGGGTACTGCGGAAAGAATGTCGTAAGCTGGACCTCCGGGAAGCAGACAAGATCCGCCCCTTTCCCGGCTGCTTCTCTGATAAAACGCAATGATTTTTCATAATTCTCCCGGATATCAGGAAACATCTTCATTTGTGCTAATGCGATCTTCATACCTGTTCTTTTATCTTTCATAAATGACAAACCATTATGTATTCTTCTTCATTCTCATCGACGATCTCGAAGCCAACTTTCCTATACATCCGGACCGCATAATTTGCCTTCTGCACGGCAAGCGAGGCTTCCGGTTCTTCCTGTCCGCACAGCCGATGATTATCTTTGTCTGATCTGGAGGCCAAGGAGCCTCTTTCTCCGTGCAGATCTTCACGTCAGCTGCAGCTGATAAGTCGTCGGCCCTGCGGAGGCAAGGGCCTTGTCAATGACCCTCGTCGCTTCCTCCTGACGCTGGCCATGCAGGTCTAGCTTTATAAACGCTTCGCTCAAATGTAGTCACCTCCGGGATGACTTCCCCGGAACTTTAGTCTGGATAAAGACATATTTGTTATCTGAAGAGAGCTCTTCGTCAAAATGATAACCGCTCCAGTCGAATGCCTTGATCTGCTCCAGATCCGTCGCATGAATGCCGACCATAAACCGAACCATTTCACCCCTGGCCATCTTGGCATAAACACCTTTCTGGACGATGCGGCCAGACTCGATCTCCCCAAAAATACAGGTAATATAGCGGTCTTCCGGCCGGGGAGATGATCCTCATAATTGTTCCTTTATTTCATATCCAGATTTCTTCAGTACCCTGATCGCTTTCTCGAAGTTCTCTTCCTTTGTCAGGATATAGTCCGTGTTATAGGTTGAGATGGCGAATATGCCAATTTCTTCTACCGCAAGGAGCTTTAATATCCTCGCCAGGATCCCGATCAGCGAAAAATCCAACTGCCCGACAACGCGAAACCCTCTCCATCCGTCATCCCTCTCGATCGTATTCTCCGGCGCAAGTGCCTCCGGACAGACCAGGGAATTCTCCTCATCCGTTGCTGCCATGAAGCAGAACGGCTGCGCCAGGTCAATACCGGAATAATCGGTGACTTTGCAGACAGAAAAGCGAGGCTGGAGTGTTTCCAGAATAATTTTGATCTCCTGATTCTTCTGATTGTGTGCGAGAGAAGCATTTCCTGCAACGTTTTCCCTCGTAAACATGTTTCTCCACTCAGAATTTAGGAAAGCCGTCAAAATCCGTTCATATTTCACATAACAATCCGGATGCAGCACAAATATATACGAACGCTGCGTACCCCTGTGACAGGTAACAGCCAGGAGCTGTGCATCTCTAATATGATTCCTGATCTCTGCCTTTGCCTGCTCCCAGGCCTCCTGCTTTCTACGGCCTTTATGGCAATAGTAAACGACGTTCCTTCCGCTGTTATAATACTCAGCAACATCTTCCGGGAGAATAAACTTCTCGCTGTCTTTTGTCCTTGCTGTTTTTCTGTAGCTGATGCCATTATCAGGATCTGCAAAAATGAGTTCGGCTTTCCCCAACATAAGTGTTGAATTATTGAACCACAGCCTGCGGCTCCATTCCCTTGCATCTGCTTCCAGAGAACTGCTTTTCAGCAGCTCACCATAGAATTCAGCATCTGGAATAACACCTGCCTGCTCGATCATTTTGACATTTTTTTCGGGACAATCGGCTATTTTTTGAAGAACATCGAACAGCTCCGGATCATAAACTCTCTCTGTCGGATTCTTCAGATATGTGGTAAATTTGCCATCGGTAGAGCCATCATTCTCTGTAAGAAACCAGTTAACACCAATCTTTATCCCGTGGTTTGCCAGGAATCGCAGCAGACCATACTTCCCGTAGTCACCGATGTCTCCGACATATTGGTTTTTCATTTCATATCATCCTCCTTTATTATCCACATCTTACAATCCATGGAAGATATTCGTAATAAACGCCGTTTGTTCTTCGAAACGATGGAGCATAAAATAATTATAATGAAGAAAGTTGCTCCTTCGAAGATTTCTCTATAGATAATCTATTATAATAAATACTGCAAGATATTTTCTTTATGATTATACAGGTATCAATTCCTCCGCCTCCTGATTTCCCGGATCAGCGTGCTTTTTGAGATCCGCAGCGCGGCTTCTACCTCGGAATAAGTATCTTTAGTAATTTATAAAAACCCGTCTGTTAAAGCACGCTTTCACACTAAGCTCGTGACCTCGCTAAGTGTTCAATGTATACCGTTTCGCTACTGGAGGGTATTCTACAAAAAATGTTTGATTTTCAATGCTCTGCCATCCATCAAACAGAAGCGCTAACATATGTACGCTGTCCAATAAATCCATTCTAAAAAAGCACCGGGGAATCATTGTAGTGTTCAATGACTCTCCGGTGCTATCTTTTTCCGTTCCCTGCGGTATGTGAGACAGGAAATCTTTGATTTCCGTTGTCGAACTTATGCACAGCAGAATCGAATCCACAGCTAGCGCTTAGGAGAAAACCGCTATACTGACTCGCTTACGCTCGTTGTCCGTTTTCGCTTGATGGTCGCTCGTGCCAGCACGGCGACCGTCAGGCTCATTTCGCTCAAAACATTGAAAGGAAAGGCTTTTCCATGTCACATTTTTCATTGTCACCCAGTTATATATAAAACAACCCTTATGCAGGTCTAAACAAATCCTCCATAGTAATTGTGTTAACAAAATCACCGAAGTACTCTATATGTTTTAGACCAAAGGTTGTTATCAGAGTATTATGTATCGATACCTTCTTAGGAAGGATCTCCCGAAGCAGCCTTTCTTTTCGCACAAGGGAAAAATGGCAGTTTTTATCTGCGATGAATTCATCGCTGTAAAATTTGACCTCGCACATGTTTACCACATTATCTTTTCTTTCGATGATAAGATCTATTTGAGCCCCTTCCGTATCATCTGTCCCCTTTTTCGACCACAAAGATTCATATGTACTGACGCCGCTGATTCCAAGCGCAGCTTTTATCTGCTTTATGTGGTTAAAGCATACGTTTTCAAATGCCAGGCCACTCCATGTCACAACTGCCTGTGAATCCGCAACATTGATCCATTCCTTCTTTTTCCTGGAAGAACTATCACTTACAAATCTTAAATAGAAAATACAGAATGGATCAGCAAGCTTATAAAAGCTCTCTCTTTTTCCATTTCCAAAAGAGTCATATTTAAGGATAAAAGCCCCTGACTCCAATGCCTTAAGCTGCCTGCTAAAAGAGCCGCTGTCTGTAATCCCTGTTTTATTTAATAATTCACTCCTGGTAAGTCCTCTTTTTTTTGAATTCAGCGCAATTACAAGTGATTTCATTACCTCAGGATTAGTAAACAATGATGAAAACAAGCGGTTAAATTCATCTTTTAATGGCGCAGACCTGTCAAAAAACATCGCCTGTATATTCTTAGGAATACTTAAGGCTTTATCAAAATAATTCAGATAATAGGGAATCCCTCCTACAGCCATATAAGCCTGTGCAATATCATAGCGTGATAAAGAAAACCCTTTCGATAAGAAAAACTGCTCACACTCATACAGATTAAATGGCTGAAGCTCGATCTGGTATGTCAGTCTGCCATAAAGACCGCCATGGTTATTGATCAGCTTGTCAAGAATCCATGATGTTGAACTTCCGCATACAATGAGCATGATATTATGTCTGTGACACGCAAAACTGTTCCAAAACGCCTCAAGACCTGTCATAAAGCCCGCTTTTGGGGTATCCATCCATTGGATTTCATCAAGGAAAATCAGTTGTCTTTTTCCATTATCGTCTTTACTAATAAGGAATCGTTCCAGCAAATAAAATGCTTCCAGCCATGATATCGGCGGACTGCACTCCTCCATTCCCTGCATCAAAAGCGACCTGTAAAAGTGCTCAAGCTGGCCTTTCATATGATGATCCTTTCCATTTTCATCAACACCGATACCTATTGGAGAAAGACCGGCGTGCCGAAACGTAATACGATCATGGAAGAGTTCGTCTACAAGGTAGGTCTTACCAACTCTTCTTCGTCCATATACCGCAACAAATTCTGCATTTCCGTTTTCATACAGATTTCTGAGCTTCTTTTGTTCCTTCTCCCTTCCAATTATCATGGCATCTCCTTTAAACATAATTTTCGGTAATTAGCATAAAATATATATTCACCGAAAATTATATTTGAAATCGGCATCTGCGTCAAGATAATGTCCCATATATTTTCGATGAAACAGAAAATAATCTGTTTCGCCGAAGTTTTTAAAGATTCCAAGGGAAAGATGATCACAGAAGACAGTTATCTGCAGCACCTGCGTATGCGCTGCCGGCGCCTCGGTATTTCAACAACCAATAACCATGCATTTCGGGTTGCTTTTAATTCCAGGCTGATTGACCTCGGATTCAGTGCATCGGAAAGAGCATTGATTCTGGGACATGAAGTACAGACAAATGAAAACCATTATCCTGTTACGGATAAAAGAAAGCTGGCAGGGCTCAGGGAAAGACTTCAATAAAAAAGAAGCCATTTCTGACTTCTTTCAACGTTCCCTGCGGGAATCGAACCCACAGCTAGCGCTTAGGAGTTTGCCCCGGACGAATAAACAGCGTGACATCTGGTATAAAGAAAGTCAAGGAATATCAAGCTTTTTTGCAAGTCAGATGTCAACCGGATATAAGCCGGTGACAGCTGATATAACCGCTTTTAACGGGCTCTTGTTAGCCGCGAGTTAGCAGGGTCTCTGAAAACAGTTTGCTGTTATGCTGTTCGTTTTGATAAAGCCTGTGACAGGAAATATAACCTCATGCAAGCTGGTTCACTTCCATGCCTTTACCGCGGAATCCCATGTGCCGCTGAAAGAATTATCTTCACGGATCGCCTGTACAACGGGATTCAGGAACTGTTGAATCGTCTCTATGGCATCTGTAAAGTCAATCGGTGCCAGCACGTTTTTCTGCTTCAAAAATCCTCTCCATCTGGATGCACGAAGGGGATCTTCACAAAATCCCTCATCAAACGCAGCGATGATATCAAAGCTGGTATTGCGATGGCGGAAGGTTTCGATGATAGCGGACTGCAGCACCGCGCCGTCCATATTCCTCCTTCCGGAGATGGAGCAAATATCATAGAAATCCTTCATCCGTCCGTTCGCTTCGCCGAGACTGACGATTGCCTCAAACTTCTCCGCGATCGTTGACTCAATGGAATAAGCGTACATCTTTGCCGGATCATCATCCAGCAGTGTAGGATACTCCATTTCCACCCGATCCGGATAGATGATATCGCCGAACCCAATGTCGATACTGACCGGAATCCGCGTGCGGTCAAGGAAAGCCAGGATGGAAACATTCAATCCGTGATACTCCTTAAATTCCGTGATATTGGAGACCTTCAGCGTGTCCAGCTTAAAGACAATCGGATCATCACACTCCTGGCTGAAAATATCCTCAAATACCGTCTTCATGTTCTCGGCCTCGTTGCTGATCTTCGCTCCGAGCAGGTCGATGTCCGTCGTAGCCCTGGTAAAATCTTCCGTAAACAGGCCATACAGCAGGATGCCACCCTTGAGTGTGAATTTGTCCCTGTATTCCGAAACAGATATCCGGTACAGGGTTCTCTCCAATACATAAACCGTAAAGATGTCCTGAACTATGCGGTTATTCTTCTTCGCATAGTTCTTCAGACGCTCCTTTACGGAAGTAGCATTTTTCATAGCAGTGCCTCCAGATATTGCTTTATCGTGGTTTCGACCTGCAGGCGCTTGGAATAGGCAATCAGTCGGTTGATATCTCTGTCCGGCTGTTGCACATATCGCTTCAACACCTCCATAGCAGGCTCAAAACCCATCTTGTTACGGTGGTAAATTACGTCGCAGACTGTTTTCTCTTTGTCGTAGATACGGAAAGAATTTCCTCCTTCCTGGACCTCCACAATGCCCATGCCATACCGGGGCTCCGTCATGCGATAGAACTTCATTGCAGGCCAGTCCGGCGACTCCGGGATCCGGGCGTTTCTTGGTATGGCAACTTCAATCTGGCTCTGGCGCTCGCTGGACAGTTCATAGTATACCGCCGCACTGATCAGGCAGATGACGCCCTGCTCCGCATACGCGGGGACCGCATAGAAGTCATTGATTTCCCCATTATAATTGGCATTCTCATACCATTTCCGGTTCACGCCGACCAGATCACCCGCGCCAACCAGCTGCCGAATCTTGTAATTGGAATATCCCGCTTCATGAAGCTCCTGCGAAGATATGAATTGCTTTTCAACCGGGAAGGACATCATCCCTATCACCTCCTCGCCCTATATTTTATCGAATGTCGCCATTTTTGTCAAGATGGAGTCTTTCGATAAAATTGAGATGATGCACTTTTTTGATTTGTAACCCATTTTACGTTACAATTCAAATCCACCCACACCTGCAGGAAAAGAAAAAGAGGGCAGACACCCACAGGAATTCCTGCGAGCATCCGCCCTCTGGGATGGGAACCCTTAAGCTCCATCCAAATGATCCGGCATATGTAGATGTGTCTCATAAGCTCTGCGCCAACGTCTTCAAAAGCTGTGCCATTTCCGGCTTCTGCAGCAAACGCATCAGCAGCGCGGCATCGGAGGCATCTTCTCCTGATGCATCGATGGTGTCTCCATTCCGACCACCGTCGGCAATCTGCGGAATCTCCGGAATCACAGCAGACTCTTCCTGCTTCCTCTGTCCGGAATAAAAAGCCTCCTCCATCCGCTGTGCATTCAGGCACCGGTCGTCATCAATGATGTGCGAATAGACATCCGCCACCATCTTCAACTGTGCATGTCCGGAATCTCCCTGCACCGACTTCATATCGCCGCCGTTCAGCTTCAGCTTATAAGTAATGCTGGTGTGGCGGAGGCTGTGAAATACGACTTTCGGGAGGTCATGTTTCTTGATCAGGTCATTAAACAGCCGGGTGATATTGGATGCCTCCATCGGTCTGCCATTTGTAGAGGCAAAGACCAGACCGTAATCCGTGTATTCCTCCCCGAAAAGCGCCTTGATCTCATCCTGTTCCTGCTTGTGCTTTGCGAGCATTTCAGCCACGCTTCTCGGAAGAAAAATCTTCCGGACGCTGGTCTTCGTTTTCGGCTCCTTCAAAACAAGCAGCGTGTTCATCCCACGAATAGCCATCGGAAACTTCAGGATCACACCTTTTTCATTCATGGCCTCCAGTGCATCGCGCCGTACCCGCTGCAGCTCCTTATTCACAAAAATATAGGCCTGCCCGGCATCGATGCTGGTCTGGGAAATGTCAACGCAGTCCCAGGTCAATCCCAGCAGCTCTCCCATGCGGAGCGTGCAGGAAAACGCCAGGTTCATAGCCAGTAGAAGATTATCGTCTTCACAGGCATCCAGTGCTTTGAAGAGCACTTCCGCCGTCCAGATATCCCGCGGCGTATGCTCCTCCTTCGGAAGTGTCGCATGCTCCACTGGATTTCTGGTCATCAGTTCCCATTTCACCGCCTGATTAAAAGCGTTCCGGAGAAGCTTATGGATCTCGCGCACGATGTGCGGGGAAACATACTCATTCCGGGGTTTTACATATTTGCTGCCGACGGATTTCACTGTCAGCAGCTCCCGATAGAATTTATCCATCATCCTGGGTGTCACATCATCCAGGAGCACATCCCCGATCAGCGGGGATATGTAATTGGAGATCAGTGCCTGACGGCTCTCATACGTGGAGATCGCCCAGGTATTCAGGCCGTAGATGCTCATGTACTCCGAAAGCAGGTCATTGATCGTCTTTGTCGTAGGCGCGACAAATTCATTGTTTTCCTGCTTGAACTCCACTTCCAGCTTCCGCTTTTTCGCTTCTGCCAGCGTGGCGAAGGTTTCCCATTTCTGACGCTCGTTACCCTGCTCATCCTCGTAGCGGTACACAACAGAGTATTTCTTTCGTCTCTTGATGATCGATGCCATTACCTCGCCTCCTCTCCGCTATCGGTGGGAATAGCGACTTTCTTATAATGCGTCTGGTTTTGATACCATTCCTCAAAGCTGTCTACCAGCACCCGCATCTTCCCGGCGACCAGGATCGTCTCAAAATAATGCTTCTTAACCAGCCAGTAAGAGTTGGTCTTCCCAAGGCCGAGCATCCGGCCCATCTCCCTGACTGACATACTCTTTTTCTTCATGGCTCTTCAGTCCTTTCCGTATTTTCGGTAAGCGCTCTACCTGGCCTCATTCTATCGAACGCCTGACTATTATTGAAGGATGTCGCCAGCCTGAAAAAACGCCATCGACATCCTTGACAAGATCAAAGCTGTTCGTCCAGCCATGCATCAAAGCTCCTGCAGGAAATACGGATATGCCCGCCGATCCGAACACTATGGAATAATTTCTTCTTCACAAGTCCGTATGCCGTCGGGCGGCTGATCCCCAGGATATCCTGGATTTCATCCACGGTGTATGTACGCTTTTCCATGATATTCTCCGGTTCTTCCACGACCGCTGCTTTATTCAGCTCCGCTATTCGTTCTTCAAACATGCTCCTTTGCCTCCTGTTCGATATTCAGCTCCTTCGGGATCCGTATGATTCCCATGCTGATCTTGATCACCCTGTTAATTTCCCTCATATGCTCTGCCGGGATCCTGCCGAAATACTTCAGCACCCGGCACTTGTCGATCGTCTTGATCTGTTCCAGCTGCACCACCGAAGCCGTCTTCAGCCTGCCAACCGGCGGAAGGATGTAGTGCGTCGGCTGCTCCTTTTTCTTATCTATGTGGGATGTCATTGTCGCCACGATAATGGTGGAGCTGTGGAGGTTGCCGGTATTATTCTGCAGCACCACCACCGGGCGCTTGCCTCCCTGTTCCGATCCCTTGAAAGGATTCAGATTTGCCAGATAAATATCGCCGCGGCGATATACCCAGTCTGCATTCATGCTCATCTTTACCCTCCTGTGTAAAGGCAGGCCGGTGGGGGAGTGTAATGCTCCTCGTGGCTGGCCTGCCGTTCATCTTCATATGCTCGTTCCCCTATTTGTCCACGACGCCCCGGAGAACCGGACAAAAGTCCGATGGGAAATTCATCAGGCGGCAGACCTGCTTGTCTGCGCTCATGGGAGTCTCACCCCTCCGCGGTTCTCGCCGAGCCGTCTTTCGACGGAAGTATCATTGTCCCCTTCCCCAGGTCATGGCCGCCGCCGGGTGCAGACCCGGCATTTGCAGTGGGTTTTAACCGCTCCCGGTAAGAACTGCTGCCATATAAAGCATTGTCGCAATACCTGTCCGATCATGGCGAACCCTGCTAAGGCTCTCTGGGGAAATCAAGAATCAGAATGTGCCTGATGAAATGTATATTCAGTTGTCAAAGTGCGCATGGCAGCAATCTCGCTGCTCTGAAGTTAGTGTAATAAGAAGGGGCCCCATTTTTTAGAACATCTCCTGTTCGGTTGCCGATCCTCTTATGTTCGGTTCTGAGGATTATCCGAGTTCCTCTGCGATACTGATTAGACGGCCAGCGATCGCAAGAATGTCTTTTCGCATCTTGCCGCTCCCGCGGTTCACACCCAGAAGGAGATAATCCAGGCTGACATCAAAGTATTCGGCGATTTCAACTACCAGCTCCACTGATCCTGTGCTGCGTCCGGCCTCGAGGCGGCGCAGATGTACGTCAGATATATGAAGGACATCCGCCAACTGCTCCTGCGTCAGACCTTTCTCATCCCTGAGCATCTTTATTCGTTTCCCATATGTTTCCTGATTGAATAACATTTGTCTTTCCTCCGAATTCTGAAATCTGGTTTTTGGCAAATTTCAGATCCGGAGGAGACCGGCACTTTTCCTGTAATAAAAGGCACAAAAAAAGGAGGCGGCTGCTTCTGCAGATTTCTGCAAAAACAACCGCCTCCGGTTGGTTAGCTTGTTCCAATTCCGTCACCCGTCCATTTCGTCTACACTGCTGTTTGTTGCTTTTGCATTGCAGACTCTACTGGTCGGCTGTGACCGGACCTGCTACAGGCTTTGTGACAATCCTGTTACATCAGAACTTTTTTCTGTTTTTTCTGTGGTGCTGTGACTTGGCTGTTACACGGCTGTGACAATCCTGTGACTGGACCATTTTCAGGCATATAAAGCTCATTTCTTCCGGATTGGGAAATAAACCTCTGTCTCCCAATCTTCCGGTGAAAGGGAATCGAACTGTGTTTTGATATACAGGTCAAACGGCGCTCCGGCGATCTCATATCCGTTCTCCATGATCCAGTTCACGACAGCGCCATACGCTTCAGAAAGTGTGGAGTATCCTCCGTGATGCACCGTCATCGCACATTCACAGGGCTCCATGACAGCATCCGCCTTTTCCTTCTCACGGATCCCGACAAATACTTCAATATCCGAAGACTCCGGATTGAACTCCTCATCATAATACCGTGCCCCGTTCAAACCGGTCGGAGTAACCTGATCCCTCGGGACTCGTTCAAACAGCGTTCCGTAATACCTGCCGAACTCATCCACGCTCATCTTTGCTCTGGCCACGAGCACATTCATGGCGGGAGAGTTTTTGATTTCAATCTGATATCCTTTCTGATAATTCATAACATCACCAGTCCTTTCAAATATGGAGATATGCGTTTGCAGTTCATTCAGGATCGTAGCCTTTTCCTGCTGCTCACGTTTTAATCTGTCTCTCTGCTGACGCAGAAGTCCGGAGATCTCCTTTTCATCCGAAAGGGTGATGATATGCTGGATTTCCTCAAGGGAAAAACCGTAGCGCTTTAAGCGCTGGATATAGTTCATGGTATCGATCTGCTCTACCTGATAATAGCGGTATCCTGTAAACCGGTCCACCTCTGCCGGTGCCAGAAGTCCGATCTTATCATAATGGTGCAGGGTCTTGACACTAACCTGACATATCTTTGAAAATTCGCCTATCTGAAGCAAAAGTATCAGCCCCTTTCATGATGTTTGATTCGAATCTGATGCAAGTGTATCTTCTGACCTAAGGGGAGAGTCAAGGCCCTTTTTCAATGTTTCCTCCCAGAACTCATTTCCTCTCATATAGGAATACGATTCGTCGTGCATTCCCTCGATCAGGTTTTTGTGCAGCCGATCTGTGAAGCCAGGGTCCATATCCTTAAATGCCATGTGTTGATACAAGGGGGATTGTGAGAAGTCGCTAATATGATCAACAGCCGCCAGGATCTCCCGCATAATCTCTGCCGTCTTAGGAACGTCCTTCTCCCATGAGGCGACATCCAGGCCGGTACTGACTTCATTGTACCGGCCCATCTCAAAGACCTTCGCTGCCTGATTCTGTACATCCACCAGCTTCCAGGCCATCCCGCGGTTTCCATCTTCCATGTAAAGGATCCGGAGGTCGTTAAGCACCAGGCTGATAAACTGATAATTGGTAAACAGCAGTTCTTCGTATGCCCGGTAAGCCTCTTCCTTTTTGCCGGTCCTGCTGAAAATCACTGCTTCTTTCCGCTTCCGCTCCGGACTGTCCACGGCAAGATAGGAGAGATAAGAATGGGCTTTTTCATATTCTTCCTTTTGCAGATACGCATAAAAAAGAGATCCTGCTGCTTCCTTCCGGATATTTGCGTCCTCCGACTGCAGGCAGCGTTCCAACCATCCGAAGATCACATCATCATATTTCTCTTTGCCCGGGATAGGGTTCATATTGCGTCTGGCCTGAAGGATCACGGCAGCCTGCCAGATCAGCTGGTCGCAATTCGGATACTCTTCGAGCGTCTTCTTCACCTCAGCGAACACTTCCGCGTACTCTCTTGTCTCCAGATCCTGGTCGAGCTTTTTTACAAAGGCTGCGATCTCCTCGGAGGACAGGGAATCCCGGAAAGACAGAAGAGTATCGGTCGTAATTCCTAGAAGCCTTGCAATCGGAGCCAGCAGCGCGATATCCGGCTGCGTGTTATTATTTTCCCACTTGTTCACAGCCGGTGTAGTCACGCCCAGCCGCTTGGCCATCTCTTCCTGTGTTATTCCAACCTGCTTCCTGTATTTTCTGATTACATCGCCAATCAACATCTATATGCACCTCCTTGAATCGTGAGGATGATAGCTGCAGCATTTTTACCTTTGGTCATAGAATACCTTAAAATGACAGCTCTGCCTATTGAACAGTTGTTAAATATACGGAAATTTTATTTACTGCCGCTCAATATTCCAGGCAGAGAAAAGGCCCTGCTGAAACGGATAAAACCGTTATCGGCAGGCCCCCATATCCTATCCCGGCTTATTCTGTTGTATGCGTTCGTATCTCCAGCAGATGCTGCACTTTCTGGTATTCCTCTTCCGTCAGCTCCTCCCTGGCCATCTGATCGTAGCGGTCTTTCATCATACTGTTCCCAGTTGCTTCTGCAGCAATGGAGATCCAGTAATACGCATCCTGGATTCCCGGCTCAAAACTCAGAGCACGGGATGCATACTCAATAACCCTGTGATAATCCCTGCTATGCCCAAGCATTGTCAGGAGTTCTCTCGTAACATCAATGAACACCTGGTTATAGTGCGTTGTATATGGGATCAGCCAGGATCCCATATCCAGCTCTCCCAGTTTAAACAGCCGTCCCTGGTATAACTCAAATGCCTTTTTGAGCGCTTCCGCCTTTTCATCAGAAGTCGCCGTAGACTTCGCCTTCAGGTACAGGCTTTCCATCTCTTCCGCATCGGTCACGATATGTACATCATCCAGAAGCTCCAGCATTCTGGACTTTACATCGATGACTTTCGCATCATGATATACGGCCAGATCACTATGTAGCCGGTAGATTGCCTGCCGGATATTGGTCCTTGCAGCTTTTTCCGACTCGTCCGGCCAAAGTTCCGCCGCCATACTCAGCTGATCTACCGGGATTTTATGAAGGATCAGATAGAGGAGGATCACCCATCCGCGTCGATTCGGGTGTGCCAGATCCTGCTCACGGATCCGTCGGCCATTAATGTCCATACTGTGCTGGCCAAGAATGTTATAACGAATCTTCAGCTTTCCATCTTCCATAATGTCATCTGAGATATAACGGCGCTCCGCATCAAGACGGCGCTTCTGCAGCACCATCATCATAGCCACGAAGCAGGCCAGTTGTAGAGGCTCTGGCTGAGAGATGTTGCGGATCGGATTTCGTACAACCATGTACCCCAATGGATGCTGACCAAAGGGGACGCCGATTACCGCTTTGGCCTGTAGTCTTTGATATGCCTCATATTCTTTCGGATTGGTATCCCGTATGGCATCGGTATCCGGGATGATCATGGGTTTCTGATTAACCAGGTGTTCAGCCCATGCGACGAATTCATCCGTCATCTCAAATTCATGAAACAGGGTCTCCTGCATCGGACCGGTTTCCACATCATACCACATTTCAGGACGCCATAATTGGGATCGAAGATCAGCGATCAGAATGCCGCACCAGTCAGCACCATAGAATTTACAGGCTGCCTTCATAACGCCAACCGCGATCTCTATGGGATCTTCAATGTTGTGCAGAGCCGCTTCCGTTTCTACAATAATTTTGAAAAGCTCATCCTCGAACACATACCGCTGGTATTCCTCTTCCGTGATCGTCCGGTATTCTCCGGTGGTGTCGTCGGAAGGTTTTCCCTTTGATTTTCCCAATGAAAAGAATTTTTCCAACATACCATCACCCCTTATCAGTAGATTCAGAAAGATTTCACAGTATATAAAAAACCGCAGAGCTGCCTTATCGTAATCCCGGCAACCCTGCGGACATCCTTTGTTTTATTAGTGGCTGCCAAGGAGGTTTCATTGGCAACTACAATCACGCCTATCTGTTCTTTTTCTGTAACCTCTTTCCGTACTCCGCGATTCTTCTGGCGGTATCGCGTATCGCCATGCGGCCCTCCATGTCGCACTCTTTCAGGATATCTGAGAGTTCCACGTCAATCTGGATGTCAAAATACTGGTCAGAGGTATCGGCGAGATAGTAGTCAACGCCTGTATTCAGTGCTTTCCCGATCTTTACCGCCAGCGGCCATGATGCGCTGACGGTGCCTCTCTCTACATCCCCAAGATGTTTTGGAGAACATCCGACTATCTCTGCAAGTTCTTCCAGCGTATACTTCTCTGCATTTCTGGAATCACGGATGCGGCGACCGATCAGCTTACGTTCTTCCGCTGTAAATTTTGGTTTCACAGGTCGCCACCTCCTTCCGACATTTCTTCATCTTCATTATAAAAAATCACGTCGAATGAAGCCATAAAGCCACAAGGTAACAGTTCCCTTGCCAAGGTATCTTTTGAAAAAAATTTTGAAGTTAGAGGCGTGCAACTCAAATCGTGTTTTCTGATTTCCTTCATGTCATGTTCTCCATTTCCGGCATAGAACCGCTGCTCGGAAACGGAAATAGTCTTGCCCAACGTAAGCAGTGTTCCACGCCATAAAAGTTTGTACGTTGGGCAAATATAGTGAACCGGTCATGATACAGTGCACCTCCCGATAGAAGCACACCATTTCTCATCCTGCGACTCCCATTGTGATGATAGTTTACCCAGTGATAAATCCTGCTGCAGAAATGCAGCATAAGACTATTGATTGTTCTGCTTATCGCAAAAAAATGCCATCTGCCACAGGAATTCACCCGTTGCAGATGGCACCATTTCCATCATTCACTATACAGCTTTTCTTAAGGTTATCACCCTACTTTTGGTTTAGTCCAAAAACCTGCTTATACCTGAATTCTAATTTCCGACCTGAAGCCCTTTGTATTTCCACCGTCCAATCATCAGCGACGCTATAACAATTACAGCATATAATGCGGGTGCCGCCTGGAAGTTCAGTAATTGTCTACCCACCAGATGAATCAGACGGTAATTCGAAAAGCCTGAATTCATCAGAATAACATTAGGCCTGAGAAGCCATATCTTCTGCAGTATGCCGAAGCGTTCCGGGAGCTCCACAAAAAGGTCGATCAGAAGATACCCCATCAGTCCACAGGTCGTTGCCGGCTGATTCTGTGTAATGACAGACAGAAGCATCGTCACAGCTGCAAACAGTATTGCCGCAAGCAGATAGATCCCAAAATAGATTGCGAGCATATACCCAATACTGTAAGGCAGCATAGATAACGGTTTTACCAGCTGCAGCATTTCGCCCATGCCTTCCATGCCGTAAACACTGAAATATGGAATCATTACAGACAAAAACATGATCAATGCTTCTGCCAGGATCCATGTGAATCCTGCGGCCAGCTTGAGAGTATATAATTCCTTTTTTCCATATCGGCTGCAAAGCAAAAGCTGATTCATACGATCTCCATTTTCTCTTGCAAAGGAGCCGGAAAGACCGATCGCTGATAAAAACAGCACGAAAAACCCAAGTGCCTGAAAGGATCTGAGCAGGTTTGCAGGTCCTCTGTGATACCGGTAAACAAACGGCTTTTCTATCTGTGACTCCAGACTGTACCAGAACTCTTTGTCCTTTTCTGACAGGCCCTGGTTTTCCAACCGCTGTGTCAGTACTCTTTTTCTCAGGTCATAAAGCGTACTTGCCTGGGTTTTTGTAAGGTCGATGTCTCTGTCGATTGCGGTAATCATGACATCGAGCACATCTATAACAGGCACATACTTTTCATATTCGCTGGTCACTTCAAATACTGTCATTCCATTGACATATTTGAATACCGGCCGCATTTCCTCCATCAGCTGATCATCGATCTCTCTGCCGTTGAGTTCGCCTGCAGCCTCCCGGGATACGGGCCGGGCTTCATAGATAGAAGAAACGACAAGAAGGACAAGCATGACAGCCGAAGCCGCCATAGCGATCATGTTCACTCTTGAGCAGAACAGTTTTTTCAATTCAAACTTATAGATAGTACTTCGCATAGTTCTTCCTCACTGGTTATCACCGATCTTAGAAATATAAAATTCCTCAAGATCTCCCTCGTCTGCATTCCATGCACCTTGCCAGAGAAGCCTGCCTTCTTTCATAATCATCAGCCCGTCTGCGATATGTTCCAAATCAGAAACGATATGCGTAGACAGCAGAACGATCCTGTTTTTCCCGATGTCTGCTATCAGATTCCGGAAACGGATCCTTTCCTGAGGATCCAGACCCGCTGTAGGTTCATCCATAATAAGTATCTGCGGATCATTTAATAGTGCCTGTGCGATTCCAAGCCTCTGCTTCATTCCTCCGGAATAGGTACGGACCTTTTTCCTTGCTGCATCTTTCAGCCCCACCAGCTCGATCAGCTCGGCCGTCTTCTGATCGGCGTCGGGTTTCCGCAATCCTTTTACCGCTGACATATAGAGGAGAAAATCCCTGCCGGTAAATTCCGGATAATAGCCAAACTCTTGTGGAAGATATCCGAGTATTTCACGATATTCTTCTGTTTCCACGTCCATTCCGTCACAGGTGACGGTTCCGCTGTCCGGAACAAGAATACCGCAGAGGATACGCATCAACGTTGTCTTCCCGGCACCGTTTGCCCCAAGCAGTCCTGTCACGCCCTTCGTCAAGGCAAATGACATACGGTCTACTGCGATCTTATTTTTATACTGCTTTGTGATTCTGTCCGCTGTTAATTCCATACCGGTTCCTCCATGTTACATATCCACTCTCTGAGATTTCGTGTCACGCTGCACGCCATCAAAACGAATGCAGCAGCCCACAAGACAGTCAGTCTTTCCTCATATAGCTGGCTGAAAAAGGCAGGAGCGACAGCAAAAAAGGCCGAGGATGAAATGCTAATCATTGTACTGCCCATTCCCTGATCCGTCCGATGCATTCTCTCATAGACCGACCCCAGCCACGAAGCGGTCAGATAAGGCACCATCATGTACAGGAACACCCGAATCAGGGAGTAAGAAAAGAATGGCCGAACAATCAGAATAACGATCAAAAGCCCCACTGTATTCACCGTACCCAGTAAAAATAATCTTGCAAGGATGACACTTCTCAAAGAAAACCTTGCCGCATGCTCAAACTCTGCCATTTTCCACCGAAATGACCGCCTGGTTTCTAAAAGGATTACTGTAGAAAGAAGCGGTGTCAGTGCAAATGGATAATTTCCCGGATGTCGGTAACTGATCCATATAATGAACAGCAGCAGACATCCGGACAACATCCAGGTCCATTTCCTGATATAAAACAATTGACAAGCAAGGAATTCCCCATGACTCATTACCCGTAGACGCCGGTTCACCATCTCCTGTTCCTTCAGATGCTGAAAGAATTCTTTTTTGTTCTCCGGATGCGGAGAATGGCAGAGCACCCTGATCTGCGAAATAAGTTTCTCGTTATTCATTCTGATCCGCCTCCATTTCGACTCTGACTTTTTGAAGGATGTTTCTTAATCTCCTGTACACTGCAAACCTCGAGATCCGGTACAGACCGCTGATTACAGGAACTGGGACACCATTGACGTAGCGAAGAAAAAGCAGTTCCCTCTCTTCAGGTGAGAGCTTCTGCAGCGCATCCCGCAGAACAATCTGATCCAACAATAGCTGTTCGAAGCTGTCTATTATTGGGGGATCCGTTTCTTTGTCCAAGCTGTATGTAATCGTCCGATCCCTGTAATACTGGTGGCAGAGATTACGGGCAATGGTATACAGATACTGCAGCTGTCGGTTTTCATCCTGATATGTCCTGCTTCCGAGAAACCGAAGGAAGGCTTCCTGTGTCAGATCTTCCGCCGCATGTTTATCGTGAAGATGAAAGAACAGATATTTGAAAATCCGGTCATATTGGTCTTCCAGATTCACCTTGTGCCCTCCTTCCTATAGCCTTCTCAGAATGTATAACGGAAAAATAACCTGTTTGTGCGCCATGGATTGAAATTTTTCTTTCCCGCTTTTAAAAACATTATTAAACCCCGTCGGTATGGCGGGGTTTTAAGTCTGTCTCCATATGTATATTTATTTCGCAAAAGGTGCTTTTGTCATCGCTCCTTCAGCATATTCTTAAAGGCTTCCACCGCAGATAGTCACCGGATGCCAGATGATAGGTTCGTCCTCTGTATTCCCCATGAATGCTGTCATGGAACCGGCTTTCCCCGTGGCAATGCGCATAGATCACCTGCTCCGCGCCGTATTCCTCCGCCATATCGGTAAAACCACTTCGCTCTTCCAGAATATTGGTGGGAGGGTAGTGCAGGAACATGATGTATTTCCGATAACCGTCTGCCCTGGCCAGTTCAAAGGACTTCCGCAGCCTCTGCAGTTCCCGCTCCGCCAACTTCTTTGCATGAACCTCCGCATCTTCATCCCAACCCATGATCCGGCCGCGCCGGTCCAGATAGAACGGCCCTTCAAAGCAGAATCCCTTCGTTCCGACAAGCGCAAAATCCTGATACGTTTCATAGCTGTCCTGCAGAAAGGTGAGGCGCGGCTTATACAGGTCATTCAGCTGCTGCGTCTTCTTTGCGTCCCAAAACATGTCATGGTTGCCTCGAATGAGGATCTTCCGGCCTGGCAGGTCGCAGATATACTGCAGGTCCTGCTCACATTCTGCAAGGGTCTTTCCCCAGCTATGATCGCCGACCAGGACAAGAGTATCCTCATCCGTTATCAGCTTCCCACAATTCTTCCGAAACTTCTCTTCATGATTCTTCCAGACCCGATCATGCAGATGCCCCGGTGCCTTCAGCAGAGACTGATAATGCAGATGCAGATCGCCGATTGCATACAGGCTCATAGCAATTCCAGCCTCATATAGACCAGTTCCTGATATCCAGACAAACGGGACTTAAAGCCTCTCGGATTTCTGCCAAATTCCATGAATCCAGCGGCTTTATACATGGCTATAGCGCGGGAATTCTCCGCCACCACATTCAGCTCCAGCTGTTCATAACCGGCTTTCCTGGCACATTGGACGCATGCCTCCAGAAGAGCACGCCCGATGCCGAGTCCCCAGTAGGCTTTATCAATACTGATTCCGAAATCTGCACGGTGACATACTTTGTATTTTTCCCCCATGGAATCAATGCCCGCAAGGCCGACGACAGAGCCTTCAATCTCTGCAAGGATCTCAATCTCACGGTCGTTCCCTGTTTTGCTTTTCAGAAACTCCGATTCCTGCTCCACTGTCATATCCGATTCATCCGGATAGGAGAGAAGATTATCCGTCTGCTCATGCGTCAGGATGAAATTATCCAGCACGGCCTTTCCGTCATATTCCGTGGCATTACGTAGCACGCAGCTTCTGCCGTCTTTCAATGTTATCGTATTCCTGTATTCCAAAACAACCTCATTTCTTCAGTGCCGCACTCAATGAATTTGGAATGCCGCGCGGCCCGCGTACAGCATAGATCCCATACTCAGATTTCAGTACTTCAAACGTGAATCTGTCCGCCGGATACCGCTTTTGGAGTCGGATCTTCATCAGTGCCTTGATGGTAATGTACTTGTTTCCGTGCTCATAGGGGATGTCTGTCTCCATCACCTTGCACTGATACAGTACGGCGGAGACCGGCGCACCGACGTACATGAAGACGGTATCGCCCTTCTTGATTCCGGCGCCCTGTTTCCAATTGATTTCATCCACATGATCAAAGGCATGGACAATATCGAAATACTTCGGATTGGACGGAATGATCCATTCCTTTGGTGGGCGATGCTTCTCCTTCTTTTTTGCTGAAGCCGTTGCCATGAAACTCATGCCGATCAGGTCTTTCACCTGCTCTTCCGGCACCGTACCATCCAGCAGAACTGTAATCCAGTGCATCTTGTTCATGTGATATGCCGGTATGATCCCGTCTTCCTGGATGATCATATCCCGGAAGAACATGTCATCCACCTTCAGGTTGATCACATCCACATAGTCAGCGCCGGATACGCCGACCTTATCCCCCTCCACGTCCATTATGAGCGCGAACCACTTCCGATTATCGTCATGGCGGAAAACAGCATTGGCCGGATATTTTCGCCAGGGGAATTCCGGAGATACCTTGTATTTCTTCTTGATGTAGTCGTAAATCGACTGCCGCATTTCATTTCACCTCGAATCCCGGAAGAATTTCCAGTCTGTCCGGTTCCACATGGCATGGCAGCATCAGGATCTGCACACCCGCTGCCACTGCCTCGGCAAATGCCGCCGCAAATTCCGGGTGTGTCGCTGTATTAGGCCGGATCTCTGTCACACCGTCCATCTGGATCACAGAGGTGGCGATTGCCCGGTAACTGTCCCCTGCAGCGCAGATCAGTTCATGCAGGTGTTTAACGCCCCGTTCTGTCGGCGCATCCGGGAAATAGCCGATGCCATCCACCTCCAGCGTACAGCCTTTGACCTCCATCAGGTATTTCTGATCGCCACGCTCCATATAAAAATCAATCCTGGAATTGCCGTAAGTATATTCTGGAACCACCCTGTCAAAGGCCTGTCCGGCCAACCATTCCTTAACCACTTTGTTGGGAGCCTGGCTGTCAATATTGAAAAGGATCCCGTTTGCCTTCCGCACCGCCACAAGATCATACCGAGTCTTTCTTCCCGGCGTACCGGGCTCCGTCAGATAAACCTCCGCACCGGGAAGCAGCAGCTCCCTGCATCGGCCAGTATTCTTCACATGGACGGTCTCGGATTTTCCCTTGATCTCCACATGAGCTACAAACCGGTTGGGGCGGCCGATAAAACGCCCTCTGGTTATGTTTTCGTACCGCATAACCTCACTCCTCAAAACAATGTCATCTGCTCGTACCGCTCCGGCAGTTTATGCATATAGGAAAAACAGGCTTCCGGCGTATGCAGGATACCATGTTTTTCACATTGCTCGTGAAAAAATGGCATCCATTCAGTATTTCGGAGGCTGTTCACCTCATAACTGTTTCCGTAAACTTCCCGGTATTTCTGGGACAGCCCCGGAAAATACCTGTCCAATGCCTGGTAATAGTATTCCCGGTCTCCCTCCCGCAGTGTCATGCCGATATTCCAGCAGATGATTCCCTTCACACCTGCATCAATGCACCAGCCCAGGATTGTTTCAAGATTTTCCCTGGTATCCGTCAGGAAGGGAAGGATCGGGGTCATCCAGACAACGGTCGGTATTCCTGCTTTCTGAAACTCCTTCAACACCTCATATCTGCGCCTGGAATTGCAGACATTCGGCTCCAGCTTACGGCTCAGTTCGTCATCTGCAATGGTAAGGGATATCTGTACAACAGCTTTCTCCTTCCTGTTGATGCTCGCGAGAAGATCTATATCTCTCAGCACACGGTCCGATTTGGTGAGGACCGCCGCCCCAAACCCGTACTGATCAATCAGTTCCAGGCAGCGCCTTACGATCTTCAGATCCATCTCACAGGGCTGGTAAGGATCGCACATGGAGCCTGTACCGATCATGATCTTTTTCCTTTTTGTCCGGAGGATCTTTTCCAGAAGCTCCGGGGCATTTTCCTTGACCTCGATGTCTTCAAACGGATGGGTAAACTGGTAGCACCGGCTGCGGGAATCACAATAGACGCAGCCATGCAGGCAGCCTCGGTATATATTCATTCCGTTCTCCCGGGTCAGGAGAGATTTCGCCTGTACAAAGTGCATCTTCCCAGCTCCTTTACCATATGCCGCTCATTCTTACAGTTCCTTCAGGAAAAAGCGGTTCATCGTACTGTGCACGACGCTTTCCGGCCGCGGTATCTCGTGATAACCGGCTTTCTCATAAACATGGATCGCTGTCTGCAGATTGTTATGTGTCTCCAGATGCATCCGCCGGTATCCCAGCTCTCTGGCACATTTTTCAATATAATCAATCAGATCGTATCCGAGGCCTCTGCCCTTAACAGCATCACTCAAATACAGCTTCTGTAGTTCACAGCAGGATTCGAAATAGTCAAATTCTGCTAGCCCGATCCCGCCGACTATCTGCTCATTCTGCAGCAGGACATAGTACGCCCTGCGCGGATCATCATAGAAATCGCTGAGATGATCGAGTCCCTCATCAAAATAGACCGTCCCGGGTATATCCAGCTGATGTGCTTTCAGATTTGTGCGTATCAGCTCCGCTACAGCAACATCATATTCAGCTGTCAGCTGCCTGAGCCCTTGCATGACCCATCTTTCTTCTTCCACCATAATGCCAACCCACTCTGTTTCTTATCCCAATCTATATGTCCTGATGAAATCCCGTTCATTGGCTCCCGCTTCAAAATACCGGAGCAGAATCTCCGCAGCTGCATGGCTGTCGGAATCCGCCTGATGATGATCCAGCGCTATGCCATAATAATCGCAGAGATCGTTCAGCTTATGCCTTATACCGGGAAGCAGCCTTCTTCCCATCTGCACCGTGCAGCAATACTTCACCGTCGGCCGCCAGTCGATCTCATAATCAGCCAGGCATTTCTTCAGCACGCCCATATCGAAAACGGCATTGTGGGCACAGAGAATGCCGCTGCTCATCATCGGTTCGATCGTTGTCCATAACTCGGGAAACGTCGGCGCAGTCCGTACCGTCTCCTCATCAATCCCCGTCAACTGCGTGTTGAAATAATCAAAATGCGTCTCCGGGTTTACATAGGAGAAGAAAGAAACCTTGATAGCTCTACCCTCAACAATATTGATTCCGATGGCGGACATACGGTTGTTATATCTATTCGGTGTCTCTACGTCAAAAACGATGTATCGGTACAATGTTACCGCTCCTTCAAATAATCCCGCAGCACTTTCAGCCCTCCCGTCGGGACGCAGAACCTGCTGCGGCTGGTCTTTATCTCTTCCCACACTTCTTCAAGTGGAAACCACCTGACCTCATCCACTTCGGAGGCCTGCAGGACCAGTGTGGTAATATCCACAGGCTTGTCATACACATAGACCCGCGTCACCTCATTATCCCGGAACAAAGAGCCGTGGAATTCCTTCTCATACCGGATGCGGAACATGCCGGCGTACTGCAGATCTGACAACGTTGCTGTGATACCCAGCTCCTCCTGCAGCTCCCGCAGTGCTGATTCCACCGGTTCATCTCCAGCCGGAATGTGTCCGGCCGAGGATGTGTCATAAAAGCCCGGAAAGGATTCCTTCTGCATGCTCCGCTTTTGAAGGAGAATGTCGAAGGAGTCAGCATTCTTCCTCACCACCCACACATGGGCTGTCCGGTGCAGTATGCCATCCCTGTGTGCGATGGAGCGCTCTATTGTTTCGCCGGTCGGAAGTCCGGCTTCGTTTACGATGTCCAGATATTCCAAATTGCTGATTACCTCCGTCAGTTTGGGTAGCGGCCGCCAGAACGCCCCGGCACCTCTGTGCGGATAAAGACGTACTCTGCTTCGGAAGATCTGTCCTCGTCAAAATGATATCCGCTCCAGTTGAAGTTCTTCATCTGCTCCGGCTCCTCCGCCTGAATCCCGGCCATATAACGCACCATCTCGCCTCTGGCCATCTTGGCATAGACGCCTTTCTGGACGACCTTTTCACCTTCCAGCTCACCAAAGATGCAAGTGATATAGCGGCCTCCTGACTGCAGGTATTTCTCAATGCACTTGGAGTACTCCTTAGAGGCCAGATTGATAATGATCCTGCTGTCATCGACCACTTCATGGTACAGGCTGTCGCCCCAGAAGTCATATAAGTTCTTATATCTGGCAAATGTCGCCTTCGCCTGCATCTCCAGACGATAAGGTACGACGCCATCCATTGGTTTCACTACCCCGTAGAACCCAGACAGGATCCGCAAATGCTCCTGCACATAATCGTATTGGCCGTCCTCAAAGACCGCCGGTGCCATGTAGGTGTATTGGATGCCGTCATAAGACAGCAGGGCAGGCGTGAGATTTTTCCGAAGATCCATATGCGCAAATCGCTCGGCGTTCTGCCGGGCGATCTTGTCATTACAGACCCAGAGCTTTTTCTGCTCCTCATAGGACAGGCTCCGGATCCATTGCATCAGGATTTCCGTTTTCTCCATAAATACCGGGAGCGTGCTGCAGGAAAACGAATCCGTATCTACCCGCATTTGCTTTGCGGGGGATATGATGATCCTCATTCCAGTTCTCCCAGCATCTGTGCCGGATTGTCCGCCGCCTTCACCTTGTCGAAAGCTTTCACGATAATGCCGTTCTCATCGATCAGATAGGTCGTCCGGACAACGCCCATACTGACCTTGCCGTAGTTCTTCTTTTCCTTCCAGACATCGTAAGCCTGGATCACTTCCTTCTCCGGGTCGGAGAGAAGAGTAAAGGGCAGACCATATTTCTCTTCAAACTTCTTGTGGGAGGCCACACTATCCTTACTCACTCCAAGAACAACAGCACCCTTCTCCCGAAACTGCGGATACAGTTCGCCGAATGCGCATGCCTGCTTGGTGCAACCAGCCGTCATGTCCTTTGGATAGAAGTACAGAATAACCTTCTGGCCCTGATAATCTGCAAGGCTTCTTATTTCTCCGTTTTGATCCGGCAGGGAAAATGCCGGGGCTTTGGTTCCAATCTCTAGCATAATTGCCCTCCAAACTGTCTCTAATACAGTAGTTCTGTCATGTAATCAAAACAGCCCAAACACGACTGTTATCATATTAACATCTTCTATCATAGTTCTCAATCAGTTTTCGTCAATATTTCTACAAAAACGGTGATTTTTCGCCATAATCGGTTTACTCGCGCAGGCCACAATGCTATAATAAGGCATAGATTCTTTATTTTATGATATGGCTGTTGTAAACAGTATTGCTCGAACCTTGAGCTAAAAAGAGGGAGGTCCTGAATGGCAATCAGTTACAAAAAACTCTGGCATATACTTCTCGATCGAGACATGAAGAAGAAGGATTTAGAGCGGTTAGCAGGTATAAATGAATACACAACTAAGAAACTAACGCGAAATGAAAACGTGTCTGCCGAAGTGTTAGGAAAAATCAGTATTGCTCTAGGGTGCCCCATAGATGACTTTGTGGAGTTTACACCAGACGAAGAATAACAGCCAAAAACAGAGAAACGAGGGGTTTTTATGGCCAGACTAATTGGGGGTACGAATTCGGACAATTATGGCGAAAGGACATTCGTATCTAAGGCTTGCGAATATTTAGATAACAACCATATGTCAAATGACCATCTCTACGACGGAAATCTCTCCGTCTTCTATCTGTATCCCAATCTCCAGCAATATAATTGCGAAAATCAAGCATCGGTAACATCCACGATTTTTCCTCATCGTTTTGGATCATCGCAGCCATGGATTTATCCTCTGTCACCATTGTGCAAACCCAGCATCCAAACCGACTGTTCCCGCATGAGGGAGTAGAAGTATCTATTACAAGCGGACACTCTCCATCAGCCGATGCTCCACTGTACATCGCAAGCAGATCTTTATTTGAGTGTCCCCAGGGGTTTTCGTACTGTACTAAAAATTGCCAGACATTATCATTCTGCCAATTCTCAATAGGTGTAAAAACATAGGAATTGGGAAAGGATCCATTTGGGCTTAAATGGTCTCTATAACGCTTCTTTTCATATCCTTCCATCACAGCACGCCGTGTAGCACTTTCAGCTTTTCTTGATCCCAGCACCATGATGGCTTCGCTTTCAGCATCCAGGACTTCTTTTATAAACCGGTTAGATGCATCGATTTTCATTCTATCTGTGCACCATCGAAAATCTCTCCTGGGGTATGGATACCCTCTTCCAATTAAATTAACCCAGAATGTATTCGTTATTGCTGGGGTCAAAATATGAGGGAATATCGGAAGGTGCGCATCCTTTGCTCTTTCTATCATTTTCTGAATTGATTCTTTCGCCCATAGAGACACAACTGGTGACTCGACCAGTGTATCCGTACTTATCACATGAACCGTTTTCTTGAGCTTTTCCTGTGGAAGCTCCTTGAGTGCCATCCACACCAATTGAACAACCGCCGTAGAATCCTTCCCGCCACTATATCCACAGATCCATGGGGTCATATCTTCCAAATATAAACCTTTTATGGTCTCAATAACGTCTCTGATATCTTGCTTACTTAAACTTGCCATATTATCATTCACCCTTGTAATAATTTCTTTTCTATGTACGAAGACATTGCGTGTTGAGTTGATCTATTTGCCGCAACTTTTCCATTAACAAAGACCAGGTTATTCCATGTTGGATTTGTTTTTCTCCAATCAATCTGGTCAAGTGCTAATAAGTGTTCTTTCCAATTATCTGGATTAGCAGCAATCAAGGCCCTACCGGCAGTTCCTATCGCCACAAGGGTAATGCTCAATGAACAAATTGATTCTTTACGTACGTCTGAAGACCTTTTAGAACCCTCCTTAACCATGTTCCATTCCGGAATATGCACACCTATCTGGTTCCAAAAATCAACCGCCAATTCTATTTTTTTATCTGTGCTTTTCTTTGAATCTCTAAGTAATTCCGTAGTCGCTGTACAAATCGCACTAAGGGTAAATAGTGCCTTGGCTCTATTAGAAATGGTTGTTTTTTCTTTCTCAACAAGTCCTTTAAAAACATCAGCCGTTTCAATAACCGCTTTTGCTATGACGGATGATTCCTCTCTTGAGTTAAACAGGATATTAATTGATTTCGTAGGCTTTATTGCATAGCGATTTAGGTCCGAAAACATCTGTTGAGATCTGCGTTATTCATGATTACATCCTCACATCACGTTTTCGAATAAGCATACTGCACCAATGCTCATTATATCTATGTATGGAAGTCTTGTAAAGTATTTTGGAAGTCTTTGTTTGTCTCTTTGTCTGTCTCTTTCGCAAATTGGCAAGCTGGGCATCTGTATATACAGATGCTCCGTTTCCACATTTTCGGATTATCCCGAATCTGTGAAAACCGCCTTGTTGGGGACATCCCCAATCCCCTTCTGATTGCCAACTTCGTTGTCAGGCTGTGCGTCGGTTTCCGCCGCTGATTGTATTCACAGTAATCAAAAAAAGAGGGCAGGGCAGTAGTGGAATCCATCCATTTCTGCCTTGCCCTGTTCATCGGTATTTTACAATTCTTTCCGCTGCCGCCTGGCGGCTTCCCGCTCTTTCTTCAGGTCATCGCCATAGAACTGCTCCACGTTCTGTCTGGCTTTCAGCAGCTCCTGCATTTCCCGTTTTGCCTCGCGGTAGCCTTTGTATGCTTCCTTTTTCTGCACGATCAGCTGTGCGTATTCCTGCCGCAGCTCCCGGATCGTCGGCAGCTTTGCCGCTCCTGCGGCGTTGAAGGCTTCCTTCGCAGCCTTGTGAAGTGTGATCTCAGCGCGGTGTTCCTCAAAGAATTTTTTACTGTATCCGAACTTGCAGTAAGCCTCATAGACATCTCTGGTCTTTGCGTAGTTCTGGATGTGTTTCTGCATGGCCAGGTTTGCCGCCATCTGTGATTCCGCATCTTTGATCCTGCTGTTCAAATCGTTGAAACGGGAGACCGCGGCATCGGTCTTTTCATACAGATCTTCAAAGCTCTCGATGTGCTGCTCCCTCATAAACAGGAAGGTCTCCGACATCTGCTTCAGGTTATATACCTTCGCCCACCGCTCATACTCGGCACCCTTTCCCTGCTGCATCCGCTGCTGGATGTCGATCAGAAGATTGAAGCGGGGCTTTCCGTGAGGCTGACTGCTCCGGCTTCCTGCGTGGAGCACCTTTCCGGCAATCCGGTCGCGGATATCGTTTTCCTTATATCCTTCACCCAGAGACCGCAGCCGGATGAAGCGTTTCTGCTCCGGACCTTTTACCGATATCTGCTTTCCCCGCTTGATCTCATAACCGGCGGCCTCCAGCCGACGGAGGAACTCTTCAAAATCCTTCGGCTTCCCGGAGAGAATTCTGTCAATCTCTTCGCAGATATGATTCCGCAGTTTTGGTCTCTTTGGATACTCCGTCCGTTTCACCCTCTCGCGGTATGGCTTCGGCTCAATGACGGACACTCCATGTTCCAGGCAGATACGGTCGCTGACTTTTTGCAGCGCCATGTTGGAGCGATGAAAATCGCGAAACTTCCGTCTGCAGTCCAGGGATGTGGAATTGAAAATGATGTGGTTATGGATGTGCGCTCGGTCTGTATGTGTGGCTACGATGAAGGCGTGCCGTCCTTTCGTAAAGGCCAGGGCCAGCTCATAGCCGACAAGGTTTGCTTCTTCCGCTGTGATCTCCCCCGGCTTGAAGGATTGCCGGATCTGATAGGCGATCACATCGCCCCTCTGTTCTCTGCCTGTGTACTGCCGGTACTGCCGCTTGGAGAGCAGGAACTCTTCATCGCAAGTCATGGGATCGCATTCATAGGCAGTGACCAGATTCCCCTTTTCCGTTTTCCCCGGATTTTGGGCATAGTCCGTCCTGGCTTCCAGACACTGTGCCAGTGTTTTCCCTTTATTCACATGCATTGCAATCAGCCTGGTCGCCGCCATCCTCTCACCGCCTTTCGCCTTTATCAAAAAAAGCGGCGGCTCCGCAGAAAGTATTTCCACAGAACCGCCGGTGCTACATCGTAATTCTATTTTCGTTTTTCAGGAATGCAGGAACACTGCCAGATGATGATTCCAGCTTTCCAGCGTGACGATCACAAAGCTCGCGCCGAACAGAACCAGGAAGCAGGCTCCCTCCATGAGTGCCAGGAGAAAGGTCTGGCTCCAAAGCTGTTTTACAACCGTATAAACACCGCACCCAAAGATCAGGAGCATCAGCGGCCCGATCAGGTAGCTGGAAAGCTTCGTGATCAGATTCAGCATAAAATGCAGGATGCCGATCAGCAGCATCAGGGGAAGTATCATGATTTTTGCAAATTTCCGGATCACTTTCATCACCGTTTCCTCCTTCTGGCTTCATTGTAATCTTGCGGGGCTGAACCGGCAACGATGTCGCCGCCGGTCACCAGATCGTGGAAAGACGCGTCAGCAGTTCTTTCCCGATTCCCCAAAATTCATCAAATCGTTCTTTCAGATCCCGGATGTCCTCTTCGTAGATGCTTCCGGTCTGATGAGCTTTCTTCGCATACTGGTTCAGGTTGTTGCTGCACTGGCGGAGCAGATGAACCAGTTCCTTCACATCGGAAAGATCCAGGTTCACGCAATATCCGTCCAGAGCCATTTTCCGGATATAGGCGCTCATGTTCCGGATGCCAAGCTCCTCCATCTTCCTGCGGATCCGTTCCTTGTCGGAAGGTGAGACCCGGAGGATCAGAATTTCATCCCGTTTTTCCATCACAGCACCACCGCCTCTCTGGGCCTGCTCTGGTGAGGCTCTGCGGCCACCTGTTCCATTTTCTCTTTCAGCTGTGCCAGTACGGAAGGTTTCCCGTAAGGGGTCTTTGTCTCCGCAACTTCGGCCAGATCGGAATACTCCTCCCCGGCCACCGGCACATCCCGCTCATCCATGTTGAGCGCCGCATCCAGCTCTGCAAGCCTCGCCGACTTTTCCTTCAGCTCCGCTTCCTGCGGGAAGGGCTTCCCGGCTTCTTCCTTCGCGGCTGCCTGCTGGTTATAGAAATTTTGCAGCGTATCCTGCACTCTCTGCAGCCGGTCCGGCATGGCGGCCAGGCAGTTGTCCAGACGGGTGATATTTCCTCTGGCATCCGTGCCGAGCGTCGCCCGGTGGCTCATGCTTCCCTTCAGGATGATTTCAAAATCCTTCCGGAAGCTGTCATAGGTGAGCTCCATGGTAAAGCCCCGGTAGCTGCCGATGGGAACAGCGGAATCATTTCCCTTATATTCCTTACAGGCCGCAAGGATCGCTTCGCCGGCGGCTTCTTTGTCTGCATACGTTTTCCCTTTCACCGCCATTCCGACGAAATCATCCTTCGGGAGGGGATGCGCTGCCACAGTCTCCAGATCTTTCTGAAAACCGGCGATATATCCCTTGTTCCGTTCGATTTCCGCCGGGAAATATTTCAAAAGCTGATCCTCCAGGCGGTACTGCTTGCTCTGGTGATCTGCCTTCAGCACCTTCAGCCTCGCCACATCCACGTCCAGATCCATCTTTTCCCGGATCAGCGGATTCCCGGCGCAGAGCGCTTTGATCTCCGCATAGGAGAGCGCCTGTTCATCCACGTCGTCACAGGAGCGGACAGGGGATTTGCTGGTCATGATCTGACTGATGAATTTCTGTTTGTTCTCCAGTGTCTGGTACAGATAAGCATCGAAGGTTCCTTCCGTCACATACTGAAATACCTTTACCTCCGGGTTTCGGTTTCCCTGCCGGATGATGCGGCCATTGCGCTGCGTCATATCCGCAGGACGCCAACCTACATCCAGGTGATGGACGGCAATCAGCCTGTCCTGCACGTTTGTGCCGGCTCCCATCTTCTGGGTACTGCCCATCAGGACGCGAACCTGCCCGCTCCGGACTTTGGCAAACAATTCTTTCTTTTTTGCCTCGGTATCCGCGTTATGGATGAAGGCAATTTCCGCTTCGGGGATCCCCGCCGCCATCAGCTTTGCCTTGATGTCATCGTAAACATTGAACGTCCCATCATTCTTCGGGGTGGACAGGTCGCAGAATACCAGCTGTGTCAGCTTCTGCTCCTTTCCGTCCTCCCAGATCTTCAGCACGTTGCTCACGCAGGCATTCAGCTTACTGCCCGGATCGTCCGGAAGCAGCGGATTCATGAGCCTCTGGTCGAGGCCGATCTTCCTGCCGTCGGAAGTGATCTTCAGCATGTTGTCTACGGAAGGATCCACGCTGCCGCTGTGAACCTTCGCTGCCCGCTCGGAAAGTGAAGCAACCATATCCTTCTGGATCTCCGAGGGCTGCACCACTACCGTCTCAAAGTCCGCATCCGGAACCGGCAGCTCCAGCTGGTCGCTGGTCTTGATATCTGCCACTTCCTTGAACATGGACATCAGCTCCGGCAGGTTGAAAAACTTCGCGAAACGGGTCCGTGCCCGGTAGCCGGTTCCCTCCGGGGCCAGCTCGATGGCGGTGGTGGTCTCCCCGAAGGTGGAAGCCCAGCAGTCAAAGTGCGTCAGCCCTTTCTGCTGCAGCGTACTGTACTGAAGATATCGCATGACCGTGTACAGCTCTGTCATGGAATTGCTGACCGGAGTGCCGGTGGCAAATACCACGCCCTTGCCGTCGGTGATCTCGTCCATGTACCGGCATTTCATAAACATATCCGAGGACTTCTGCGCCTCCGATGTGGACAGGCCTGCCACGTTCCGCATCTTCGTATAAAGGAAGAGGTTTTTGAAAGCATGGCTCTCATCCACGTACAGCCGGTCCACACCCAGCTGCTCAAAGGTGATCACATCGTCCTTCCGGTCTTCATTGATGAGTTTATCCAGCCGCGCCTGCAGGGAGCGCTTTGTCTTCTCCATCTGCTTGATGGAAAAGCTCTCGCCCCGGCTGTATTTCAGCTCCTGTATGGCTTCCGTGATCTCATCGATCTGTGCCCGGAGAAGCCGTTCCTGACGCTCTGCTGAGATCGGGATCTTCTCAAACTGGGAATGCCCGATGATCACTGCATCATAGTCGCCGGTGGCGATCCTGGCACAGAACTTCTTCCGGTTCTTCGTTTCAAAATCCCGCTTGCTGGCCACCAGCAGTTTCGCGCTGGGATAGAGCCGCAGGAATTCATTCGCCCATTGGAGCGTCAGATGGTTCGGCACCACGAAAAGCGCTTTCTGGGAGAGCCCCAGCCGCTTGCTTTCCATGGCGGAGGCTGCCATTTCAAAGGTCTTGCCTGCGCCGACCTCATGGGCCAGCAGGGTGTTGCCACCGTACAGTACATGGGCAATCGCGCCTAACTGATGCTCCCGGAGACGGATGTCCGGACTCATCCCTACGAAATGGATATGGGATCCGTCATATTCCCGTGGGCGGGTGGAATTGAACAGTTCATTGTACCGCTGCACCAGCTGCTCACGGCGCTGCGGTTCTTTCCAGACCCAGTCCCGGAAAGCATCCCGGATGGCCTGCTGTTTCTGCTGCGCCAGCGTGGTTTCCTTTTTGTTCAGCACCCGGCGCTTCTTCCCGTCCGCATCCTCCACGGTATCGTAGATCCGGATATCCTTCAGGTTCAGGGTCTCCTCCAGGATCTTATAGGCATTGGCCCGGTCGGTACCATAGGTTACATAGCAGGCCACATCGTTATAGCTGGGATTGGTCTTTCCCTGGATCCGCCACTCGGCTGTGTAGGGGGAAAACTTCACCTCAATGGAACGCCGCAGGTAATACGGTGTCTCAAAGGTCTCGTGCATAAAACGCTGGATGATGTCTGTGTCCAGCCAGGTTGCCCCAAGCCGGACATCGATCTCGGAAGCGTCCAGGTCCTTCGGCTGCGCCTTCTCCAATGCCTCCACATTTGCCCTGAAAAACGGATCACTTTCCGCCGCGATCTTGGCCAGCTTCAGCTTGTGCCGCACATCCCCGGACAGGTATTCATCCGCTGTCTGCCAGCCTTTCTCGATTTCCACTTCTGCCATAGGATCCTTGAAGATAACGCCGGCAAGTTCCGTGATGATCTCCCGGTACCTTCCTGATGTGCCGAGGAGTTCTGCCATATAGGGCAGGTCTACCCGGCCTTTCTCCCCGATGGAGACCGCAAGAGCTTCGCTGGGCGTATCCACCTGTGTCACTTTCCGCTCCGGACGGATGGTCCGTTTTGTGAACATATCCGCCTTGCTTTCCAGCTCGCCGTCCTCGCCGATGTTCTCCAGGGAGCAGAGCAGATAATAGGACGAATCCTCGGCAAATACCTGGGCATTGGCCCGGGAATTGATGATGCCGTACTCCGCTGTGAATGCGTCATAGGCTGTGTTCAGTTCCCGCTGCTTTGCCGCGATCTCTTCCTCCGGATAGTCGTTCATCTGGTAATCGATCAGTTCGTTCACGACCTGCCGCAGGGCCACCAGTCCCTTAATCCGCCCCTTCATCTTGTCGTTCAGGTCCACCGGACGCATGACGGAGTTCTCCCGGAAGTAAACCTCGCCGGAGACAACGGTATAGGAGAAGTTCTTTACATTCGGATCCGCCGGTATGGTATCCGGCGTATCGCTGAAATCCTGCTCCCCGATCACCTGCGGCGTATAGCTGCCGTGGATATGGGAAACCGTTTCCTGCAGCTGGTCAGACAGCTCTGTACCAGGAATCGGAATAACCGTGCATTCCTGTCTCCCATATTGTGTGCTCTCTGTGGTCAGCTGTCCCAGTACCATCTCGGGATGCTCCACAAAATAGCTGTTCAGGGTCAGCCCCTCCGGCGTTTGCCCCAGATGTACCCAGTCCGGTTCGATGTCGATAGGATGATCCCTCTTCTGGAGGAAAATGATATCTGACACGACATCTGTCCCGGCGTTGGCACGGAAAGCGTTATTCGGCAGACGGATCGCTCCCAGAAGCTCCGCCCGCTGTGCCAGATACTTCCGCACCTCCGGCGACTGCTGATCCATGGTATAGCGGCTTGTCACAAAGGCCACGATGCCGCCCGGCCGCACCTGGTCCAGCGCCTTGGCAAAGAAATAGTTATGGATGGAAAAGCCCAGCCGGTCATAGGGCTTATCGCTGACCTTATAATTACCGAAGGGCACGTTCCCGATGGCAAGGTCGTAGAAATCCCTGCGGTCCGTAGTCTCAAAGCCGGCCACTGTGATCTCTGCTTCCGGATAGAGCTTCTGCGCGATACGGCCGGTGATGGAATCCAGTTCCACACCATACAGGCGGCTGTCCTGCATTGCCTCCGGCAGCATCCCGAAGAAATTGCCGATGCCCATGGAAGGTTCTAGGATATTCCCAGATTGGAAGCCCATCTGTCCAAGGGCATCATAGATCGCCTGTATGACCGTGGGGCTGGTGTAATGGGCGTTCAGGGTAGATGCCCGCGCCATTTCATACTCCCGTTCCGGTAGCAGGGCTTTCAGCTGCGCATATTCCCCGGCCCAATTGTCTTTATGGGGATCAAAAGCGTCCGCAAGCCCACCCCAGCCAACATAGCGGGAGAGGATTTCCTGTTCTTCCGGTGTGGCATTGCGGTTTTCCGTTTCCAGTGTAAAAAGCGTCTCAATGGCGGCGATATTCCGGGCAAATTTCTCCTTCGGACCGCCTTCGCCCAGGTGATCATCTGTAATACGGAAGTTGATACCGGGGACTTCCGGCCTTTCTGCTTCAACGGCTTCTTCTGATTGGAGCTTCGGGGATATCTCTTTGTCAGGGGATGTCTCATTTTCCGGAGATGCCTCTGTAACGCCTTTCTCCTCTGAATCTGCTTCCTCCCGATCCTCTGCCTGTATGTCTGATTCCACGGTCAATTCTTCCGGCATTTGCGCAGTCTCTGTACCGGAAACCGCTTCATTCGGGTTCCCCACCGCAAAGGCACCTTCAAGACCAGCCGCCTCCGCATCTGCCGGTGATTCTGCAGCAGATATCTCTTCTGTATCTTCCGAATGCTGTCGCGCAGAATCCTCTATGGCCGGAAAAGCATGTGCCGGAGAGGGGAGAGGAACGCCGCCAAGGCCTGCATAATCCGCCTGCAGGCGTGCATATTCTGCCTGCTCCTGCTCGGACAGGTAATGGCCGTCCCGAAACAACGCGTCGAGCATCTTCTCCACTTCCGGCCAGCGGAGCCTCCGTTCCACATCATGCTCATAGCTCCGGATCAGCAAGCCTTTGGCGCTGTAGTCCACGAATCCCCGGGAACCGTCAGAAAATGTCCAGCTCCGGCCGCCAATGCCATATTCATCCTTCAGGTAATCAGCCCTTTTCTTCGCGTCATGCTCACTGGCATACAGAACCTGGATCCGCATCTTACCGTTCATGAAGCCGGAACCGTTCTGAAGAACCCGGTTCACTTCTTCATTGGAAATAGAAAAAGCGGAGGGCTTTTCGCTCTCCGCCATTTCAGGTGCCATATCAATTCTCCGGATCTGCTCCGCTTCCGGGAGGATCAGGTCTGTAAAGCTCAGCTGGTGATAAGTTCCACTGTCACGATCTCCTCCGCCTGTGCCTTCAGGCTGTTCATGTGCTGCGTCCAGGCCATCGGATCGGTCTTCTTGTCCGGGGCTGGATTCTTCTGCAGGAGCTGCAGCATCAGCTGCTCCATCCGCGCGGCCGCTGTCCGCTGGATCTCCCACAGATGCGGATACAGCTTCTCTGTCAGGATCAGGTCGTTTAAGAGCATCGGATTGTTCTCCTCCAGGAAGGCTCTCCGCATCCTCCCGTATTTCCCCAGTGGCTGCGCCTCTGTCATCTCCATCTGAATGTCCGGGATCAGATAATCCCCCTTCTGCGTGTACGTTACTTCCTTCATCATGGCTGTCGCTCCCTTCTGTGATTGTATCCTGTACGTTTTGTGCCGGTGCAATGTTCCTGCGGTTTCCTGTTTCCAAGTCCTGATCTGCTGTCAGAACCTGCTCCGCTTCCAAAGCCTGCTCTGCTTCCAAGGCCTGCTCTGCCGCCTTGATGCGCTCATAATTCCTTGTGGTGGCTTCGATCTCCCGGAAGATCCGGGCGGAGAGGCCGCTGACGGCTGTTCCCAGCGTATTGGCCGCCTGCCGGGTATTGAAATCAAAAATATCCAGGAAATCCTCGTGTTCAAAATAAATGTCCGGATCCTCCGTGCACCGGCTGTACAAGGAGTAGGCGATGCTGGTCGCTGCCGCCCGCCGGAACGCCACTCCGGTCTCAAATCCATCATAGCCTGCCAGATAACTATCCTCAACGATGTCGCGGATCTGGCGGCTGTAGTTGTCCCAGTAATCTGCAGCCAGACGTTCTGCCGCTGCATAGATCATGGATTCCAGGGACTGTCCTTCCCGGCTGACTTCAAAGGCCTGCCCCAGGGCCTGCATGATCGGCTCCCGGTATTCCTCCTTCATCTGCCAGAGCTGCACCGGGCGGGAATTCCGCCTCTCCCCGGTATCCGATACGTCAAAGACATACCGTAGTCTCGGCCTGTCCCCTCTGGTATCGATCAGGGCGATTCCCTTTGAGCCGCGCCTGACATACCGGCGCATGGTATCATTCCAAAGGTCGTATTCCGCACAGGCTGTCGCGTCCGGGCGTTGGGCAAAGATCATCAGCTGTTCATGATAGGGATATTTATAGAGCCGGGCTGCAGTCCGGAGAAACGCTGTCCACTGCTCCCGGCTCCCTGTGATCTGTTTTGCCGCGTCCTCCGCCATCTGCGCGTAGAACTGCATTTTATCTGCCATAAATTCCTCCGTAACGTTTATCCTTCTGTCAGCTTCCGGAATCCCGCTTCGGACATATGCCGGAGTTTCCTGAGAAGCTGCTCTGTCATTCGGTTAAGCTCTGCCTCGTCCGGCTGCAGTGTTCCCTGCATTTCCATAAGAGCCTGCTCCAGTCCCGCCTTTGTGCCGTCCCCATAGAGCAGAACCAGCATCTGTTCATCTGTTGTCAGTTTCATCCGATATTCCTTTCTTCCGGCCTATGGGGTCTCTCCGGATGGCCGATCTGCGCCGGCTCCGCCTTCAGCTGCTCCAGTACGGAAGGCCTTTTTTCCTCAGTGTCTTTTATCCGGTCTGCCCTCCCGTTATTGATCACGCCATCGATCATCCCGTAGTCATCTTCCATGGCCATTTCTGCATTCTTCAGATAGTTTTCCGGTTTCAGGAACTCAGGGAGCTCCTGAAAACCAATGGAATCCACGTAATGGCAGGATACAATGCCGCTCTGCCGGATGGCTACGATGTCGCTGACCGACAGACTGTGCCCCCGGAAATCTGCAGGATGGTCGATATTGAATTTCGTGTACATTTCCTCCAGCATGGTGCCCAGGTCTTTGTAGGGCAGAAGAGGAGCCGTATAAACAACTTCATAATGGTCGATATCCGGCTGTTTTCCCTGCCTGGCCAGGCCGTTTAAGGATTCAAACCGCTCATAGGCTGTCACTTCCGGCTGGTCGTAGCTTAACTGCAGGATGGCATAAGTATCGGTCTCGCTGGTAAGAAAGGCTCCCATGCGGTCCTCACTGCTGCCCGTCCCGTTGATCTCATCCCATTTCTGAATTTTCATATTCATCCTCCGTCTGAAATAATGTGCCGCATGCCGCGGCGTCCCTGATCTGCTGCTGCCTCCGCGCCTCGTTGTAGGGCGGACGGATATTGACGCACCGCTTGGGAACCTCATAAGTCACGGAGCGGTGTGCTCCTTTTTCCTTCAATCGGAACTGGTCAGGATATTTCTTCGCCAGCTCCTTCAGTTTTTTGGCAATCCTCTGGTCATGGGTATAGACACTGGCGATATCCAGCTCGTTATCCCAAAGAATGATGGTTTCCTGTTCTGCCAGGGTCAGTCGGTCTCTTCTGCTCATTTTCCGCCGCCTTTCCCGAAATCCATCCGGAATTTCGCTTTCCCGTCCGATTCCGTCTCCAAAAAGAGCGTTGTGTCATAGGTCTTCCCGGTTCGTCTGGATTTGCAGCCGGTAAGCCGGATCTTTCCGGAAGAGAGCAGCTTCTCCGCTGTCCCTTTGGTCAGCTTCTTTCCGATGCTGTCAAAAAAGGCGTTTTCTTTCCAGAGGGCAAAGCGGCAGTCCCGGTTATCGCAGAACCATCCCTTTCTGCGCTCCACAACCTCCCGGCCGCAGTGGGGGCACCGGCCGATCACGCTGCGGGAGGGAAGGAGTACCTCTGCTTCCTTTGCCGCCTCATAGGTTCCTACCAGGGAACCGACCATGCCCGTGATATCTTCCATAAAGCTCCCCGGGGAATAATCACCCTTCTCGATCCGGAGCAGCTTTTCTTCCCAGTCCGCTGTCATGGAAGGGGACTGGATCTGCTCCGGCATTACCGTGATCAGCGCCGTCCCTTTCTGGGTGGCGCACAGATATTTCGTCTTCTTATCCCCGCGCCGCTCCACGAAGCCTTTCTGCACCAGCTTTTCAATCGTAGCTGCCCGGGTGGCCGGGGTGCCGATGCCTTTTCGATCTGCCTCCTCCGGGAATTCGTCCGCGCTGGCGGCCTCCATGGCCTGCAATAAGGTGTCTTCCGTAAAGTGCCGGGGAGGATTTGTCTTTCCCTCATGCACTTCTGCCCTGGCAATCGGGAGTGCATCACCGGTTTTTATCGCAGGAAGATCTGCCGGATTTTTCTCTTTGTTTCTTACCGGCCGGATCCTGCTTTCAGCGTCTTTCCACCCTGCCTCAAGCACGGTTTTTCCTTTCGCCGTAAACAGGTGGCCGTCACAGTCGAACACTACCGTTGTTTCCTCGTATTTATGGACTTCCCCGACCGCTGCAATCAGACGTGCTGATATGAGCTGCAGGATTGCCTGCTCCCCGGAGGGAAGGCCGGATAAATCCGTCTTCGGCATGGTCTTTGTGGGGATAATGGCGTGATGGTCCGATACTTTGTTTCCGTTGATCACCTGCCCCGGTTTTACCGACAGACCCTCCGTAATGCCATAAACCGCCGCCACATCCTGTACCAGTCCTGGGATCATGGAGGCCATGTCATCTGTCAGATACCGGCTGTCTGTCCTTGGATACGTGACCAGCTTCTTTTCATACAGGCTCTGGGTATAATCCAGGGTCTGCTGGGCGGTAAATCCAAGGATCCGGTTGGCATCCCTCTGCAGGCTTGTCAAGTCGTACAGGGATGGGGGCTTTTCTGTCTTTTCCTTCCGCTCGACCTTCTGTACTGCCGCTGTCCCTGCCTGCTTACAAAGAGCTGCGAGCTTTGCCGCTTCTTCCTTGTCTGAGTAACGTTCACTTTCCGCATTGATTTCTGCATTGATTTCGTCCATGATGATCCGCACCGTATAGAATGGTTCCGATTTGAATGCGTCGATGGCCGCATCCCGCGTCACCACCATGGCCAGGGTCGGCGTCATCACCCGCCCGACTGCCAGCGTCTGCCCGTACAGGCATGAAAAAAGCCGGGTGGCGTTCATCCCGACGATCCAGTCGGCACGCTCCCGGCAAAGGGCTGCTTCATATAAGTTGTCATATTCGGAGGATGGACGAAGATTTGCAAATCCTTCCCGGATTGCCGCATCCTCCATGGATGAGATCCACAGCCTTCGGAAGGGTTTCCTGCAGCCGCACTTGTGATAGACAAGCCGGTAGATCAATTCCCCTTCGCGGCCCGAGTCAGTGCATTCCGCAATCTCCGTAACATCCTCCCGGTTCATCAGCTGCTTTACGATGGCAAACTGTTTCCTGGTAGAAGAGGAGACTTCGTACTTCCATTTCTCCGGGAAGATCGGAAGATCCTCGTATCTCCATTTGCTGTACTTTTCATCATAGCTTTCCGGTTCCGCCAGTTCCACCAGATGCCCCACGCACCAGCTGACCAGCCAGCCGTTTCCTTCCAGATATCCGTCGCATCGTTTCGTAGCACCAAGCACTCTGGCGATGGCCTGTGCCACAGATGGCTTTTCCGCCAGGGCTAAACGATATCCCATACACACACGCTCCTTTCCTTTTGATGGCAATAAACCAGCCCCGCGCGTAATACAGAGCTGATATGTACCGGGCGGATTGATTACCGCCCCTGTAAAATCACTTCTCCATCCCTGCCGCCCTCGCTCTGGGCCTGTCAGTGTTTGGAGAGAGCTTCTCCGCCACCTGTGCAGTTAACTGTTCCAGCTTCCCACGGGCGGATTCGCGGTTTCTGCCTTTATAAGCCTCCACCCGCGCCTTCAGATCCCTGTTGGGAACCGCTGTCTTCTGGTTTTCCCAGATGCGCTTCCCGTCCTGCTCCCCAACCAGCACCGGCTTGGTGACCGTGGTGGTGCCGTCTACCGGGATCTTTGCCCAGAGTCCCTTTCCGTACTTGTTCTCATGCACAGACTTTGCCGGAAGTACGAAGGAGGCCCAGGGTGTATGATCACCTTTATCCTCGTTCGGAATCAGGATCTTCATATACTCTTTTCCGTCTTTGCCGGTAAATGGCTCCGCCAGTCCCTTTCCGAACTTGATGCTGATTTCTTCCATCTTGTTTTCCGTCCTGTTTTCCATGTTCTGCTCCTTTCCCTGATAAGCGCCGGTTTCTTCGGCGACGTTCATAATGTTTTCCGCAGCAACGCCCCGGTATGTCGGGTCAAAGTCCACGATACCCTGTTCTCTCATGCTGAAAGTAAAGCCTGTTCCACAGCCCACAATCACATGGTCAACGCAGCTGATCCCGATCAGCTTCCCGGCTTCTACGACACGTTTCGTCAGCTCCACATCCAGGCCGCTGGGCGTCGGATCTCCGCTTGGATGTGTATGAAGGAGGATCGTGGATGCCGCATTGGAGCAGATCGCGCTTTTCATGATGAAGGGAATGTCCGCGACGGTTTGCGTCAGATTCCCGACACTCACGACATTGTAGTTAATGGCTTTCATCTTTGAATTTAAATTGATTACCACCAACCGTTCCCTGTCCTCCTGCATCAGTTCCTTCCGCATGACCTCCACAGCCGCTTCCGCGTTGCTGATCGGTTGGTCGGAATACAGGCTCTGTCCTTCTGCCAGCCGCAGAACCACTTCCTTTAACTCATATGGATTCGACTTCCGTGCTGCCATTTTCATCCTCCATAACCGTCACCCGGACGATCACATTCTCAGGAATCGTTTTCAGATACTCCCGGAGTTCCTCGACTGTCATTTCCTGCCTGTCCATAACAGCTCCTTTCCCCGGGCAGGGAGAGCATTCCCTGCCCGGTAATCCTTCATTCGCTGGTTCTTTCTCAGCTGATACCTGTTTTAATCAGCGTCAGATAGAATCGTCATCCTCAGACTCATCATAGTAATCACTGTCGCTACCGTCAGATCCTTCCGCACCCATGTCCTCATCATCCACAGGATAATCAAAGTCGCTGTCATCCTCCTCTTCATAATCCGCATCCGGATCCGGCCTTACGGCCTCCGTTTTCTTTTTCTTTGTCAGCTGGAGGAAGAAGAATGCGCCGCCTCCGCCAAGAACCAGAAGCAGAACGATCAGGGCCGGGATCATGCTGCCTGCAGATTTTTTCTCCGGTTCCTGCACTTCCGGCTCTGTTTCGGCCGGGGTAGCAACCGGGGGATTCTCAGCCGCCTGCCTTGCTGCTTCCTCTGCCGCCAGCTCTTCCTTCATGGCCGCCGCTTCGTCTTCATCCATCAGGGAGAAAAGATCTCTCTCATCTACCTGGTTCAGGAAATGCACCGTGCTTTCGCCCTTGTCGTCCCGGTCGATGACCAGATAGAAATAGTTGCCGTTCTTTGTAACCATGGTGACAAACTGCTTGCCTGCTCCGGTCGTTTTCCCCACATCATCCACCAGCGTCAGGTTTCCGTCCGGGGTAAGGGCCAGGGACTTCCCGGCTCCTTCCTGCGACATCACCATCTCCAGAAGGGTCTTCAGAGCTTCCATGGAGATCAGTTCCTCCTGTGCCGTGCTGACTGACAGATAATCACCGCACACATATCCGGTGCTGTCCGGGATCCGGATCTTGTACCAGCCATTTTCCTCGCCGAGGACTTCCACGATGGACCCGTTCCGCAGCTGGTCGATAATGTCATAATCGGTACTGCCGCCGGTACGGACATTCAGGACGTCGCCGTGTGTTGTCACCGTTCCGGTCTGCTTTCCTTCTCCCTTCCCCTGCAGCTTTTCCATCAGCGTCAGGAGCATTTCCACGTTGGAAACAGGAATGGCAAGCTCGCTGCCGGTATCGTCCGTGATGGTTACAGAGCGGTCGATGGTTCCTTCCGGCTGTTTTGTCCCCGTGATATCCTCAATGGGATTCGTGGCATCCGTCTCTGCCGGTTTCTCTGTCGTTGCGGCTGCAGAATTATCCTCATTCTGGCTGGCTGATTCCTGCGTCTGTACCGCCGCAGCCTGGGTGCTGCCGTCCCCTGTATTTTCTCCTGTATTGGCAAATGCCGGAACGCTCATGGCTCCGGCACTCAGGATCATTGCTGACAGGATCGCAATCAGTCTCATTTTCTTTCTCATGTCTTATTCATCCTCCTCGTTCTGATGGATTACCAGGGCCGGATCACCGGCCGGGGCTGTGGTCATCGCTTTGCGGATCAGTTCGGAGAGCTGCTCCGGAGACAGGTTTGCCGCATGCACCATGTCATGGATGCAGGTGTTTTCTGCCTCCCGGTATCTGCGCTCCAGATCCTTCACTTTTTTATCCCACTCATCTCGTTTGGCGCGGGCTTTGGAAAGCTCCGCACCGATCTTTTTCAGTTTCGTATCATCCAAAGATATTCACCTTCTTCCTTTGCGGGTGCCGTGAAATGCGTATACAGATTTTTCAAACTTGATTGTCATTTCAAAAATACATTTTTTATGGCAGCCTGCAGTAACACATGAAGTGCCGCTGGAAATAGTCAGAGTTGACCGAGGCATATTGGATTGGGGATCCGCAGTGAATCATCATTCCGTTGCCCACGTAGATTCCGACATGCGAAGCGCCCGCTGTATCATAGGTCCCCTGGAAGAAAATAATATCTCCCGGTTTTGCTTCGCTCGGCCGGATCGCCGGCAGCATCTGCCTGAGTCCCTCCGCCGTTGTGCGGCCTACATTCCAGCCGTTTCCGCAGTGATTGATCACCCAGCAGACAAAGCCGGAGCAGTCAAAGCTGGTGGACGGGGATGAACCGCCCCAAACATAGGGATAGCCCAGATATTTTTCTGCCTCCCGGATCATTTTTGCGAATTTCTCATCCGTCAGGGCTTCGCCGGGGATCGTGTACTGGATTCCGCCGCCCGGCGTGATATACATGCTGTCCGCAAAGAGATAGTCCCGGTTGCCTTTCTGCTGCACAAGCAGGCGGTAGCGCTCCATCTGATCATCTGTCAGGCCCCAGTTCTCAATGACGGTTTCCAGGCTGTGGTTTGTGACTTCCACTGTCAGGATCTTTTTCGTGATAGTCTGCGTCACTTCTACGGTATTGGAGCCGTTGTCATCTGCCAGATACGCCTCCCAGGTCTGGTGCCCGTGAAGCGTCGCCGTCCAGTGGTCATCGTAGTAAACATCAAACTGTACGCCGTACCGGTCAAAGTTTCCGGTGTCCTCCACGGTATATTCCACGCCGTTCATCACGACCCTGGTTCCCATGGGGACAAACGGGTTATTTGCATCCACAGCGATCGTATGGTTTGCCGTCGGATACACACCGCTGGCCGTCGGGCCTCCGGACCAGATGCCGCAGCAGATCGGGCAGTTGCAGTAGCCGCTGGTCACCACCTGCCCCAGGGATTCCCCGACCCGTACCTGCCGGGTTTCCGTTACGGTTTCCGTGTGATGGCTGGTGGAGTACTCGTACTGTGCCGCAAAAAGCTCCCGGAGTGTCCTCTGGACTTCCGCCCTGGTATAATCCTCATAGAGCACCGTCAGGAAGGCTGCCAGCACATAGGGATTGTGGCCGATCTCCGACATATCAATGTCGTACTCGTCATAATCCGGATTATCTTCCTCGATCTCCCGGATCCGCTCCCGCAGGGCTTCCTCCATGTCGCTGTAATCCTCATCCGCGCCCCGGATATCCTCATCTTCTGCGGTAAAAGAGGTTCCGATCACCGCATTCCCCGTCCCACCCAAAAGCATGGAGCAGGAAGAGAGGGATCCCGAGATCAGGATGATTACCAGAGCAAGAGATCCGATCACCAGCAGGATATGGCTGTGCTGCTTCACAAATTCTGTTGCAACCGTGCCGATATCTTTGCCCTTCTTCGCCGCCTTCCCCGCACTGGCTGCCGCTTTTGAACCGCCCACGGAAGAGGCAGCTGCCGTACCGCCGGAAGCCTGCCCGGCTTTGATGGCGGCATACTCCTTTTTAACGGCCTGTTTCTGCCGCCAGCGGGAGATCGGGTTTGTGGCTGCCTGCGGATTCTCCGCCATCCGTTTCTGATACAGGGCTTCAATATTGGCCTTGTCTGCTTTCGCCTCCAGCTTTGCCGCCTGCTTATAAGATTTCAGCTTATGGCTGTACCGAACCGTATCCGCCGTCTGTGCCGCAGCTTCCGCAGCGCCTTCCACTTTATTGGCTGCCTCCACGCCCACATTGTCGTCCTCATATTCGGATACCGCCTCATGGGCTTTGGCCGAGGCTGAGATCGCAGCGCCTTTCATGATGATTTTCTGCTTCAGGGCGGTCGGGGCTTTCACTTCCTCCACGATTTCTTTCTTACCGAAGCGAAGCTTGGCTCCTTCCGCCTCTGCAGAGGCCTTTTTTGTCCGGAGCTTTCTGCCCGGCAGACGGGCTTTCGCCTCGTCCGCCTTGCCGACCGCTTTGTCCGCCTTTTCAGCGGCTTTCTTTACCGTTTCATTTCGCAGGTCTTCTCCGGTGAAATGAAGCTTTGTCGTCTGTTTCTTCATTCACGCCTCCCATATCACCCATCCTTCTGGACGGAGTTGTCGATCCATTTGGTGGTCATGATCCTGTACAATTCCAGATCCGTCGGGAAGTGATCTACGAAGGGAAGGATGACATTGCCATAAAAAAGCAGCCCTTCGCCTTCGCCGGACTGCGTCACATAGGATCGCTGATGGGGTGAGATATTCAGCTGTTTTGCCAAGATCGCACGGTCACCGGAGGCCTGGTTGAGCATATACAGAAAGTCACTGTTCTCGAAGATGTTCTCCACCTCCCGGGAGGACAGCAGATCTTTCACGTTCTGCGTGATGCCCGTCGGGATGCCGCCCCATTTACGGAATCTCTTCCAGATCTCCACGGAATAGGCCGCCGTCTGTTCCTCACGGAGCAGCAGATGGAATTCATCCATGTAGTAGCGGGTGGTCTTTCCTGCATCGCGGTTGGCGGTCACACGCCCCCAGACCTGATCCTGCACAATCAGCATCCCTATTTTTTTCAGCTGCTTGCCCAGTTCCTTGATGTCATAGCAGACCAGGCGGTTGCTCACATCCACGTTCGTCCGGTGGTTAAAGAGATTCAGGGAGCCTTTGACATAGATCTCCAGCGCCGTCGCCACATGATGGGCTTCCTTCTCCTCCTGTTCTAAGAGGGAATCATAAAGATCCTCCAGAAGCGGCATGTTCTCCGGCTTCGGGTCATTGAAATATCCCTGATAGATCTGATGGACACAGCGGTCGATGACTGTCTTTTCCACCGGCTGCAGCCCTTCCTTGCCGCCGACAATCAGCTCGCAGAGCGACAAAATGAAGTCCGCTTTTAACGCGATGGGATTGTCCTCTTCGCTATAATTGCTATTGATATCCATGGGATTGATATACTGCGTGCTGGTAGGGCTGATCTTGATAACCTGGCCATTAAAGCGGTGCACCAGCGGCGCATACTCCGCTTCCGGATCGCAGATGATGATGTCATCATCCGTCACCAGGAACGCGTTCGTGATCTCGCGCTTGGCGCTGAAAGATTTACCGGAACCGGGCGTACCCAGGATCAGGCCGTTCGGATTCTTGAGCAGCTTCCTGTCTACCATGATCAGGTTGTTGGAAATGGCGTTCAGCCCGTAGTACAGGGCTTCCTTTCCGTTCTGGAAGAGCTCCTGCGTCGTGAAGGGGATCATGATCCCTGTCGCGCTGCTGGTCATCTGCCGTTCGATGGTGATCAGGTTCTGTGCCAGCGGGAGGCTGCTCATCAGGGCATTTTCCTGCTGGAAATCGAGCCTCCGCAGGTTGCAGCTGTGCTTCTGGGCGATACTGGATGCCTGGAAATAGTTGGTCTCCAGTTCCTGCGGCGTTTTTCCGGTATTCATCACCAGGAAGGTGATGCGGAACATACGCTCGTTCTGACTCTGCAGTTCCTTCAGGAAGTTCTTCGCATCACTTCCGTAAGTCACCAGGTCGCTCGGCAGGATATCCATGTCGTAGCCGGAACGGATGGCCTTTTTCTGCTCCTCGATCTTGGAGCGGTCCAACTCCGTAATCGTGTGCTTGATCTGCTTGATGGCCTCCGTCTGGTCCACAGCCTGGATGTGGATCGTCACGATCTGCGTGGATTCCATATCGAGGAAATCCTTCAGCATTTCATCGGACAGATCCGATGCCGTGATGGCCAGATAGCTCATGGCTCCGTAGATACCGCCCATCTGAAAACTCCGGCTGCCGGGGAAGGCAAAGGCCGTAGGAGCGATAAAATCCTTCACCGAAAGACCGGTCTTCGGGAGCCAGCCCCAGTCAAAATAAAAGCGGTCGTTTTCATCCAGATGGAACATATCGTGCATGAGATGCAGGCGTTCCTTGCCGTTCAGCGCCTTTGCCCGTACACCCAGCCTGCGGAAATTGTTCAGCAGATCGTTCTGCACATGAATCAGCCTGGGTTTGGCCTGCCGCATGCTGTCCGCTTCAATCCCGAAGGTGAGATATTTTGTCTTGGTCAGTCCGTTGTTTCCCTGTTCCAGCTGGCTCTTCAGCATCTGGCTGTACTCGCTGCGCACGGAATTAAATGCATCTTTCTGATAGGGGATCCGGATGCTCTTTTCAAAGCTCTCCGCATCAGTGGCCATGTTCAGGAAAGACAGTTCAAAATGGATGGAGCTGTCGAAGAAGTTCAGGAAACTGCACCATTCTTCAAATATGGCTGTCTTGTCCTCGTCCTGTGCCAGCTGGTAGTTGATGTCCTGATAGTGAATCGTCTTGGTATAATAATTATCCGATACCCGGCAGATCCCATCCGGGAACATCCGCTGGAAGGGGATCGACTGCTGGGCTGTGCGCGGCACCCCGTCATCCTTCCTCGCCCGCTCGATGATCTCCTTTACCTGCTTCTGCTCACGCTTTGTGAGGCCTGCCGGCAGACGGATTTCCGCCGGTTTTCCCTTTGCGCTTTTTCGGGCTGTTCTTTTGTTTCTTCCGAACAATCTGGTTTACCTCCTTTTCTGCCTTTGCCTGCCTCTCCAGGATCGAGTAGTAATTGTCAGTCTGGTAAGGCCGGATCTTCGGGCGGATGAATTTACTTTCGATAAATTGCTTCGCAACGACTTCAAAGGGCTGTCCGTCCTTCTCATACATAGCGAGGAAGAACAGCGGCAGCATGAGGACCATCATGCACATGACGGACAGGCTGACATTGCCTGTGGCCTTCTTCATCAGGAAGAAGACCGGGACACCGATCAGCGCCGCGCCGCCAAAGCAGATGAGCTGCCGTTTTGTCAGGTTGAAAAACACCTTGGATTTGACCCTTGATAAATCTCTCGGGACAGGGATATACGCAGCCAAAGCCGTTCCCTCCTTTCTGCCGGATGCACCGGCGTTTTATGGTTTCTATTGCAGATACATTCTGATTTTTCCTGTTTATGCCCGGTTTCTTTTTGCGGCTAATGCGCTGACAGCACGCTCCTGGCAAGACTTCCCGTCTTGAACAGGGAGAAGCACAGCAGCACCGTGTATCCCATCACGCCCCAGATGGAGGCGATAATGTCATCCGAGAAAGACACCGTCTGCACCAGTACCGCATAGATGCCGACACAGATCATAATCAGGAATCCCTGGAAGCCCAGGGCAAAGAGCGACCGGAGATAGTTCTGCCCGATCTGGCTCTGTTCCCGGTTCCCGAAGGTCGCAAACGGGATCGGCGCAAGGCTGGTCATGAGGTAGATTTCCACCATACGGCCATAGACGATGACGAAAATCACGACGGACAGGATCATAGAGCAAAGGTTCACCACGAAGGACTGCAGGAACAATCCCAGAAGCGGCCCCAGCTCCATTTCCTCCAGCGTGTCCCGCATGGCTTCCAACATGGATGCGTCTACCGCTGTACTGCCGGAAATGATCCCGGCACTGGCATTCACCACATGCTGGGCTACGTCAAAGACGGCCATGGTAATGCTGAAAGTATTCGTGATCAGCAGGACTGCCACGAAGGTCTTGAAGACCCACTTGAAAAAAATCCAGGTTTCAAAGTTGGACAGGTTATTGTGATCAATAATCATCTGGATCAGCTCATAGCAGGCGATGAAGGTGAGAATCATGCCTGCAATCGGGATGATGACGGACTCTGACACGTTCCGTACCATGGAGAAGACCCCCGGCGAAAAAGCCGAGGGCGTCCTCCCTACCTGAGCCGCCACGTCGCCAACCTGCTGGTTGACCGCGTCGAACATCCCCGACAGATTGTTCATGATGCCGTCAATGAGCATCCCTTTGAGCCACTCCGTAATCTGTTCGAGAATTGTGTTCAAAAGGCGTTACCTCCCGT
>JAFUBX010000060.1 GCA_017459985.1 Parasporobacterium sp. | reverse complement strand
TTTTGGCGTAAGTGGCTTTTCCTGGTCCTCGCCTACAGATCGGGCGGCGATCAGGCGGATTTGATCTTCTTCGTATTTCCGGTACCTTTCGCACCAGGGCACCATGTCCTCCAGAAAGCTGCGGTCTTCACCATCCATGTGCTGCGGCATCTCTTCCAGGAGGTACTTCAGGTAGTAGTAAGGATTGGCGCCATTAGCCTTTGCTGTCTCGATAAGGGAATACACGATGACCGTGGCTCTGGCCCCGTCCGGTGTGTTGCAGAACAGCCAGTTGCGGCGCCCCACACACAGATTTTTGAAGCTGCGCTCACAGAATCCGTTATCGATGGGGATATGCGGATCCTCGAGAAACCGCCGGAGATAGGTCTCCTGGTTGACGGAGTAGCTGACAGCGTCCCTGAATGTGGCGGAGAGTGAAGGATCCCCGGGATCGAAACTGTGGATGAAGTCGAAGTATGCGTCCACTTTCGGACGTACGTCAGACTGGCGGCGCAGATGCCGTTCATCCGGAGACAGTTCTTTCAGCGGGTTTTCCTGCATATAGATCTCTGCGATCAGCTGTATCGCTTTTGTTTCAGGAAGGCTGTTCACAGCTTCTTCAGTCATCCCGCTGATATCGACAACCTGAAGGGCATTCGCAAACCTCCGCCGCGCATGCATGAAGCAGCCGCTTATGATGACCGATCCGTCCATCTCCTTTTCGTAGGTGTGGTACGAAGTATACGCGTCGCATGTGATGAAACGCTTTCCCCGGTCTTTGGAATAGTAGGAACGGAGATGGTCCGTGTGGCGGGTCATCTCATAGCAGAAGATGAAGATCTTCCTCTCTTCCGCCAGCTCGCTGGTGACATGTGCCCATATGTAGCTGACAGTCCCTGCGCTCCGGCCGTCCCGGATGACAGTAAGGGTCGTTTCATCACACTGATGGTAGGGCTGGCTTTTGTTCAGGTCTGACAGAAAGTCATATACCGGGGCCAGAAGGTCAAGGCTGAGATTTACGCACCAGTTGGACATGGTCTGCCTGGATATGATCACGCCTTCTCTGGCCATGTCCTGCGACTGGCGGTAAAAAGGGAGCGAAAGGCAGAACTTATTATAGAGGATCTCCGCGAGCAGGGAGGGAGACACATAGCTGTTCCGGAGCAGTACGTTCTGGTGAGGAATTGACTCCATCACATGCTCCAGTCCGATGGAAATGACCGGAGCATAGGCCTCCCTGACAAAACGAACAGTCTTCCGGCTCTCTATGGTCTGGCGGCACCGCCAGAACGCGATGCGCCAGTTTCCCTCGCCATAGATCTCGTTGAGTTCCTCAATGTTCAGTTCAAACTCTTTCACGTGCGGAAGGCGGGAAAAGTTTGCCGAGCGGGTCCCTTTCTTTTTTCCGGCACCGTGTTTTCTGCCGGGACCGGGATCCCCGCCTCGTTTATCCTTTTTTCCGCCCTCTCCGGATCCGCCTTCCTTCTGATCGGATGCATCTTCATCCAGCGGGTCATCCAGGCTGCCCTGAAGGCAGGACTTTAAAATATCATCCGCCTTCTCAGTGCTGCGTCCGAAAACATCCTTTGTCCTGAGGGTGGACCTGGCGGTCAGACGCTCGTTTTCCTCTTTCAGGAAACGGTTCTCTGATTCCAGACCGCGGACGGTATCCTGCATCTGGCTGAACTGGAGCGACATCTCCGTGATCCC
>JAFUBX010000059.1 GCA_017459985.1 Parasporobacterium sp. | reverse complement strand
TTTGTAGACATCAGGTCTGATGTTTTTTTCTTCACAGCGGAGCATAAAAGACCGATAGGTATTAAAATTTTCATCTGCCATAGCGATGCGTTCAGCCATAATATCTTCAAAATGCAGTACCTCGCGCGTTGCAAGAGGATGCGCTTTATTCACAATACAGTACAGCTGCTCAGTGAAGAGCTTTTTCAGGAGAAGGGCATTGTTTTGAACAGGAAGCAATGACACACCAAGATCAATGGTTCCTGCCTCCAGGAGTTCCTCTATCTGCCGGTTCCACATATAAAAAACCTGAACGTTTTGTCCTGGATGCTTCTCCTGAAAACAGCGGAAAAACATGTCGTCAAAAAACGTATTCAGTCCGTTGGATACGCCAATTCTTAATGCTCTGGAGGAGGCCTTCCGCGCTGTTTCATAATGCGTCTGGATATCCTGCTCCAACTGAAGAATCATGGCTGCGTGTTCATGAAACCACTGCCCTTCTTCTGTCGGTGATACACCGCTTTGACTGCGTAGAAGCAGGGCGGTCCCGAGTTCTTTCTCCAACAGGGAGACCTGCTTGCTGACACACTGCTGTGTCACAAATAATTCCTGTGCTGCTTTTGATATACTTTTGTTTCGAAATACAGCATCAAAATACAAAATCTGCCTGAATTCCATTGGATTCTCCCTTCTGAGAAGACTTCTGTTTAATGAACTCTCATGTAGATATGATACAACGAAACGTTGTATATATACAACCCTTATCTATCTTCCCGAAAGCAGTTTTTCTTTGTATTCTTCAAATAGGTAATGAAGAACGAAAACAGCGAATAATCGTTAAGGAGGGCAGAAATGAAATACTATGTTGACTCCACTGCCGTTAGAAACGGGGATGGTTCCAGGAAACATCCGTTTCAGACCATACAGGCGGCAGCAGATGTGGCTGCACCAGGAGATGAGGTTCTGGTCATGCCTGGTATATACCGTGAGAATGTCGATCCGAAGCGCGGAGGAAATGAACAGGAACGAATTACTTATCGGTCCGCGGAACCTCTGAAGGCGGTGATCACCGGTGCCGAACCGCTGACCTGCTGGCAGGATGAAGGGCACGGTGTCTGGTCCGCCCGGATCTCCAATCAGATTTTTACGGAAAGAAATCCGTATACGACCAGGATTTCAGGGGATTGGTTCATTGCAGATTTTGTCGCCCATACCGGAGATGTTTTTTTGAACGGTAAATCTCTTTATGAAGTGACGGATAAAGAACAGGTGGTTCATCCCGTACCTTCCCGGGGATCCTGGGATCCGGAATACTCCGTTTATGTGTGGTATGCCGAGCAGGATCCGGAAATGGATGAAACAGTGTTTTTCGCGAATTTTCATGACCTGGATCCGAACCGGGAGAATGTGGAGCTGTCTGTACGAAATGCCTGTTTTGCCCCGAAGGAAGAGGGAATCGGATATATTACGCTTTCCGGATTTACCGTCTGCAAGGCAGCGACCCAGTGGGCTCCGCCTACAGCCTTCCAGGAAGGGATGATCGCTCCGCACTGGTCGAAAGGATGGATCATAGAAGACTGCGAAGTATTTGAGTCAAAATGCTGCGGAATTTCCCTTGGAAAGTATTTACAGAAAACCAACAACAACAAATGGCTTCACTGGAAGTATAAGGACGGAACCCAGACGGAGAGGGAATGTATCTGTCTGGCACAGGCGGAAGGATGGTCGAAGGAAACGATCGGATCGCATATTGTCAGACGATGCAATATACACGACTGCGGACAAACAGGTATCGTCGGTCATCTCGGTGGTGTCTTCTCGCTCATAGAAGATTGCCATATTCACCATATCAACAACAAACAAAACCTGGCAGGTGCGGAGATCGGGGGCATCAAGATGCATGCTGCAATCGATACGGTGATCCGGCATAACCACATCCATCACTGCACGCGGGGGATCTGGCTTGACTGGCAGGCACAGGGAACGCGGGTCACGGGAAATCTGTTCCATGACAATACGGCACCGCATCTGAAAGAGACGCCGGAAGATCTTAATCCCTCCTTGTTCTCGGGGATCGGCGAGGATGTTTTCGTGGAAGTTTCTCATGGACCGACGCTCATCGACAACAACATCCTGCTTTCTGAACGGGCTGTTAAACTGGCATGCCAGGGCGTTGCGCTGGTTCATAATCTCCTCGCAGGAAGTTTTGTGGATATCGGTATAGGCACAAACAACGGTGCAAAGACCATGGATTCTCCCCGATATACACCCTATCACTTACCGCACAGGACGGAAATTGCAGGGTTTATGACATTCCTTCATGGAGATGC
>JAFUBX010000058.1 GCA_017459985.1 Parasporobacterium sp. | reverse complement strand
TTGATGATCGGCCGCATGGATTCGCCCAGTTCGCTTAAAGCATACTCAACACGCGGCGGGACTTCCGGGTAAACGGTCCGGGTGATGATCCCATCCTCTTCCATAGACCTCAGACTGTCGGTCAGGACCTTCTGGCTGATGCCGTCCAGGCCCTTTCGCAGTTCATTGAACCGCCAGGGACGGATCAGGAGATTCCGGAGGATCAGCAGCTTCCATTTGCTGCCGATCAGCTGTACGGTGGTCGCAACCGGGCACTCCGGTAATTCTTCTTTTGTCTTCATAAGTAAGCTCCTTTCAGGCGCCGTACTTTATGCATCAGTAATGCGAAAAACGGCTTATTTACACAATGGTTCATAATTGAAACCTGCACTCAAAAAAGAATATAGCATAACCAGACGCACCTGTCGATGGGTTACAAAAAGGTGCCTATGTTATAAAAAAGTGCGTTCTTGTGGCGCATGCGGCTGTTGGTTATATTGGAGGCACAGAAGGCAACGGTGCCTGCTGAAACCCACTTCACAAAGGAGGATACGATCATGGCATTAGCAAACATCGCCGGATGGGCAGAGGAAAACAAGGCGGCAGCAGCTTGCGGCACAGCCTGCGGAGCGTCTGACAAACCTGCAGAGACACCTGCAGCCTGTGGCGCAGCGGACAAGCCGGCAGAGACACCTGCGGCCTGCGGAGCAGCTGACAAGCCCGAAGATGCGCCTGCAGCCTGCGGAACTGCCTGCGGTGCAGGTGATAAGTAAGAACACCCCTACAGGAAATCTTCTTACTGCTTAATCTGATCCTCCGGCTCTTACCGGCCGGGGGATCCCTTTCGAGAATATCATCAGCAAATCGCTGATTTCAGATAGAGATGCAAGATCATCGGAGGATGACAGAATGAAACCGTACTTTTCTTTTCAGTGGCATATCACGGATGAATGCGACCAGAGATGCAAACACTGCTATATCTTTGCTGCAGGCGATCATACCTGCCTCAAATCCATGACCTGGAGCGAGATGCAGGATACGTTTTACAACTGCCTGGACTTCTGCGAAGTGTTCGGCCGTACGCCCTACTTTTACCTGACCGGCGGGGATCCGATCCTGCATCCGGATTTCTGGAGACTTTTGGATCTGTTCCATGAGCATGGCGTGAAGTTCACGATCATGGGAAATCCGTTCCACCTGAACGACCAGGTCTGCCGTGAACTGAAATGGTACGGATGCGAAAAGTACCAGCTTTCTTTGGACGGTCTCCGTGAGACCCATGACTGGTTCAGAAAGCCCGGATCCTTTGACTGCACGCTGGAGAAGATCGGCTGCATTAACCGTGCCGGCATCCGAAGCGTAATCATGACCACGGTTTCAAAGCAGAACCGCATGGAGGTGCCCGGGATCATTGATGAGGTCGTAAAAGCGGGGGCAAATATCTTTGCCTTCTCCCGCTATGTTCCCAGCGGCGGAGAGCTGGATACCTCCATGACTGCATTGGAATACCGACAGCTTCTTGAGATGTGCGACAAGAAATTTAAGGAATATGAAGCTGAGGGCTGCCAGACGTATTTCAACAAGAAAGATCATCTCTGGACGCTCTATGAGTATGAGACCGGTGCATTCAGAATCCCGGAAAATGCGAAGGAAGGCATGATCTATGGTGGCTGCAACTGCGGCAATTGCCACATCACCATCCTTCCTACCGGTGAGATCTATGCCTGCCGCCGTGTTGCGGAAAGCAAAGTCGGAAATGTATTCGAGGATCGGATCGCCGATGTGTGGCTGACCGGGATGGAACAATACCGGGAATATCAGAACTTCAGCAAATGCTCACGTTGCAAGCTGCTGGCCTGGTGCCGGGGATGCCCTGCGGTAGCCCGCGGAACAAATGGAGACTTTTATGCGGATGACCCGCAGTGCTGGGCGAGTGAGGAAAATGGACTGCTGAGCCCCGTTTGTGACAGGAGGATCGGATGATGGACATTGAAACATGCCTGAAGAAACTTGGTTATGTGGGCGTATTGGATTTCGCTACGGTAGATGAAGATGGGGCTCCGCAGGTGCGGAACATCAGTGCCATTCACTATGAAGGAACAACACTGTATTTTCTGACGGCCCGGGGAAAACCATTTGCCAGACAGCTGAAGGCTGACGGAAGGGTACAGATTCTCGGCTATACAAAGTATAAAGAAACGATCCGCCTGTCCGGCAGGGCTGTTGAATTGCCGGAAGAAGAACAGATCATATGGCGGGACGTTATTTATGCAGAGCAGCCTTATCTGGAAAATGTCTATCCGGGTGATACAAAGAACATCGACACGATCTTCATGCTGAAGGACTACACGATAGAGTATTTCTGCCTTTCAACACGACCCATTACGAGGGAATATTTTACTGTCGGTGATGCCGGAACGGTAAGGAAAGGCTATTACATTAGTGAAAACTGTATTGGCTGCGGAACGTGTCAGAGCGTATGTCCGCAAAACTGTATCGAAGAAGGAAGTCCGTTTCGTATTCAGCCTGATCATTGCCTGCAGTGCGGAAACTGTTTTGAAAACTGCCCGGTACAGGCTGTTCAGAGGTATTGATATGAAAGCTGTATTGCTGGAAAAAATAACAGAGGGCAAAGATATCGTCCTGTCCGAATGCCTGGTGCCGGAAGTGAAACCCGGCTGGGTGCTGATCAAGGTAAAGGCCTTCGGCCTGAATCATTCGGAACAGATCCTCCGTCGTAGTGAGATCAATGCCGCTTATATTCAGAAGCCGGTTATCCCCGGTATCGAATGTGTCGGTGAAGTTGCGGATCCTTCGGATACGGACCTGAAACCCGGTCAGAAGGTCATTGCGCTCATGGGCGGCATGGGAAGGTCCTTCAATGGCAGCTATGCGGAATATGCACTGCTTCCCAGACGGATCGTGTTTCCGGTGAACAGTGATCTTCCATGGGAAGCGCTTGGTGCTGTCCCGGAAACGTACTTTACGGCCTGGGGATCTTTGTTCGAATGCCTGCACCTCAAAAAAGAGGATAAGCTGCTGATCCGCGGGGCAACTTGTGCGCTTGGCTATGCAGCCATGCAGATCGCGAAAGCGCTAGGCTGCAAGGTGATTGCCACGACACATAAAGAAAGTAAACGGCCGCTGATTGCCGATGCGGATGAAGCCGTCATCGATGACGGCAGGCTGACCGGGAAGATCCATGGCGTGACAAAAGCGCTTGATCTTATCGGACCGCGCAGTCTGAAGGACACGTTGACTTCAGTTGAGAAGGGCGGCATCGTCTGCCAGACAGGCATCCTTGGCGGAGTCTATGCGTTAAACGGTTTTGATCCCATCAAGGATATCCCGAACGGCGTATACCTTACCGGTTTCTTCTCCAATTATCCGACCCAGCAGGTTATAGACGAGATTTTCTCTTTCCTGAATGAGAAAAAGCTGGTTCCGGTCAGTGGAAAGGTCTTTGATTTTGAGAATATACAGAAAGCATTGACTGCCCAGGACGAGGGAACCGTCAATGGAAAAATCGTTGTAAAAGTATGAGGCAGCACTATGGGAGCAGAACAGAAAACACATTTCCAGATCGATAAATCCAAATGCATCAAATGCGGCAAATGTATCAATACCTGCTCCGGCATGGTGATCGAATTCGGTGCGGATGGCTATCCGCAGATGAAAGAGTTTGAGCGCTTCGGCTGGCGTGGATGCTGGAGGTGCCAGCACTGCCTGGCGGTATGTCCGCAGGGTGCAATTTCCATCTTTGAAAAGAAACCGGAAGATTCTCTTCCGCCTGCTCCGAAAGAGATGGGCGGATATATGGAGCGGCTGATCGTAAACAGAAGATCCTGCCGCAGATTCCTGGATAAGAATGTGGAT
>JAFUBX010000016.1 GCA_017459985.1 Parasporobacterium sp. | reverse complement strand
TAGATATCCTCAGAATGTTAGCTTGCCCCGATTGAGAATAAAAAACATCCTCAGATATCGTAGGTAGCAGATCTGAGGATATAGTCGGCTGTCTCATTTTACGAAGAACCTTCGTATGAGGATATCTGACATCCACAAAACAACCGATTTTTGTAATAGCGGAGATTCGGATCAAGCTGTTTGCAACTGCCGCTGTCTGGCGATGCAGGGAAAAATATTTTGGAAGGTAAATTCAGAAGAAGCTTATAAATTCCATACTATACCTTCCGTTTTCCGGGCAAATCACCGGAAATCCGGAAGGTAATTTCAGAATAATCCTGTAAACTCCATACCCGACCTTCCACTGTCCGCTGAAGCCCCGGGATTCCAACGTAGCCAAGATGCATTTTCTCATAAAAGAGTCGAAAATCAGGAATTATTTTAGAAAACTCCGGCAAATGCATCTTCCACAGCAAATTCCGGATTTGAGATGCGTATTAAATGTTCTCAAAATGGCACTTCCACTGTTTGCGTAGCAGATTTTGTTCTCATTTTTAATTTTTCTCCTGTGCGTAGCAAAAATGCAACGTACAGGGAATAACCTGGATTTACGAACAAAGAAAAGTGCTCTCATATCCCGGTTTTTCTGTAGAAGATGCAGGAGGGAGTCTGTCATGGGATCGACTGCAGTACAAGTGTATATGCATCCCAAATTCCATTCATGGACGCGGATTGCTGCATCGCCCGGAGCAGGAAGGCACCCACCCAGGGTGTAGAAGCGCCAAAAAAAGTCATGCGGAAATCGATAATTCAGATTCTGCATGACTTCAGAAGGTCACTCGATATATTCCACCACAGCACTCTGGTTTTTCCGGGCGCGATAGGCGATATAGTCACCGCCGATCCGGCCCAGGGTCCTGTTATAGGAGGCGATGGCAGCGTCGGTATTTCCTGCGCCCCAGCTCCAGGGGTCTGTACCGTCCAGCCCGATGATCTGATACCCTGTATAATCCAGTTCCACCCAGGTGGGAATAATATTGACACCGCCCACCTTGGTCCTGCCATTGTTGAATTTCTCGAAGATCACCTGGATCACGAGACCGTCTTCCGTATATCCCCGGTTCCCGTCCTCATCCATGATGTCCGCCCGCTGATTGGACAACTCGTTGCCCATGGAATACAGACAAATCGCTTCATGCCCATTTCCGGAGGTCAGAGTTTCAAACTCCTGGATCACATGGGGATGTCCTCCGATGATCACATCAAATCCCATATCGCACAGCCGCTGGGCGATCGATCGCTGCAGCTCATTCGGTTCGTCCTGGTATTCCGTGCCCCAGTGCATGAAAATGATCCGGGAATCCACATTCAGCATATCCATATAGTCGAGCTGTTCCTGCACATCTGCATAAAACTCATCCAGGTATTCATAATTGAAGGTGGCAATCTTCTGAACGCCTTCATCGCTGAGATAGTTAAAATTCAGCGACTTCTCCCCCTCGGTATATTCCCGGGTATCATAAGTATAGCACAGCATGCCCAGCCGGATCCCGTTGATATTCTTTGTCATCAGATAATGCTCATCCGTTGTTTCCCGGCTTCCCAGATGCTCCAGACCATATTCATCCAGGACCTCCAGGGTACGCATCATGCCGTAATATCCGGTATCGTTGGAATGATTGTTGGCTGTAAGACACAGATCTACCCCGGCATTTTTGAGAGCCGCGGCAATGGCGTCCGGACTGTTGAATCCCGGATAGCCGCTGTACTCTCCCGATTCCGGGCCGCCCAGTGTAACTTCCAGATTCGCGATCATCAGATCAGATTGCTGATATACCTCTGCCACGTTGGAAAAGACATAAGTGAAGTCATACTCTCCTTCACCCGTCTGATGGGCTTCAAGGATCGGCACATGAAGAATAATATCTCCTGTCGTTCCCACCGTCGCGGTCTTCACCACCTGAGGCGCCTTCGGCAGCGGTTTTTCCGCAAAGAACTCCTCCACCGTATCCCCGGGCTGCAGGATCCCGGACTTCAAAACGAAGACTACCCCGCAGGCCAGCAGTACAAGAACGATCAGCAGGGCCACCAGTTTCCCGGTGCCCTTTTTCTTCCTGCGCCGTCTGCTGCGGGACGGCTGGCGGGAGACTCTCTCCTGATATGTCCCGGAGCGGGACTGCTGCGGAGAGCGGGGCTGCCCGGAATACCGTTCCGGACGCGGACCGGAATCATATGCAGAACGCGAAGCGGAGCTGCGGCCGGACGCAGGAGCTCTTCTGATTTCCTCATTCGTATAAGAACGTTTAGGTGTACGCTGTGACATCGTTATTTTCAGATCCTTTTATTCTTAAATACCCATTTGCGCTGAATGCCGTAGCTGAAAATAAACAGGCAGCCATCCACCACACATTTGATCACCACATCCAGGATTCCCGTGACCTTCAGCAGCTTTCCGGCCAGCAGATCCACCAGCAGGAAGGAGATCAGCATCTGGCAGGCCGCAAGAATATAATATCTGACCGCTGTTTTCCGGACATTGTCCACTGCCTTGAAAACGACCTTGCGGTTCAGGATATAATTTACGATCGAAGAAATGACCCGGGAGGCGATCGTGGCGATCAGATGGCAGGTCGTGGGATTCCATACATCCCGGAATATTGCCATGACCAGCGCATAGATCCCGATATCCACCACCCAGCTGAACAGGGAACTCGCCATGAATTTAAAGAAATACGCAAGCACGATCTTGTAGATCCTGGCGGAGTCCTTCAGCGGATTGAAATGTGAGGACTCATTCTCATTGATATAGATCGTCTCAATCGGCACTTCCTGATAGGGAATCTGCAGTTCCTTAACGGCGATGATCATCTGAGTTTCATATTCGTAACGATCCCCTTTGAGGGTCGAGAATTTTTCAAAATACTCCGCCGGGATCACCCGGAGGCCCGTCTGGGTATCATTCAGCCGGATCCCGCAGGAAAACCGGTAAACAACACTGGAGACCTTGTTGCCGAAACGGCTTCGGAAGGGAATATTCTTATCCGAAAACTCCCGGCCGCCGAAAATCACATTGCCCGGATGCTGCTCAAAGGCATTGGTGCACCGGGTAATGGAATCCACCGTATGTTGTCCATCCGCATCCGCTGTCACCGCCGCGTCGATTTCCCCGAGCCGGGAGGCCAGGTACCGGAATGCAGTCTTCAGGCCCGCGCCCTTGCCCCGGTTCACCTCATGCGTCAGGACTGTGACTTCCGGATGTCTGGCAGCCTCGTCAAAATACCGGACGGTTTCTTCAGAGCTGCCGTCATTGACCAGAATAATATTGCGAAAACCCGCCTGAACCAGGACATCCACAAAATCCGTCATTTTCTCATCCGGATTCAGTGTCGGGATTACAATTGCATAATTCATAGTTGTATGAGTTCCTTTATCCTATCTTCTGTAACCGCTGCCCGAATCATTTCTTGTTGTCCTCTGGCTGTAGGAACCGTTGGAGCTGCGGCGCACGCTGCTGCCGGAGGCCGTTCTGCCTGCCGCGGATCCGGTCCTTGCCGAAGAGTTCACCGGACTCTGGGAACGATAGGTCTGTCCCCGGTTCGGAGTATTGACCGTCCGGTACGCGGATGGATTCCGGTTCACCGTGGTCCGGTATCTGCCCCGGGCTCTGGCTTCCGCATCTCTCCGGCTCTTCTCCAGCCGCTGTTCTTCCTTTCTGAGCTTCGCGCGGGATCTGGATACAACCAGAATCCAGATAATGATGATCGCAAGGATCACGGCGATGATGATCAGAATCGTCAGAATGGTTGTATTCTTTCCTCCTGGCACCGCGGTCGTCACATTCTCATCCAGAACGCTCTGGGCGGAAGGCGTCTCTTCGGATGCGGGTGCCGGCTGCTCTTTCTCCGCTGCTGCCAGCGCTGCCTCCCGGGCTTTGGACTCCTCCTCCGCCGCCTTTCTCTCCTGGGCGTCGTAGGTTACGATATTCTCAAGAATATCATTTCCCTGGGTATCCGCCCCCACCAGGCTCTTATATAATCCGTATTTGGTACAGCTGTACTCGTATCCGTCCGGATTGCCTTCCTCATCATATCCGTCCGACACATAGAACCAGCACCACTGCTGGGACTGATGCTCCAGATATGCCTCTTTGGCAACTTCAAGTTCTGTCTTTCCCCCGAAGCTGGCCAGCGCCGTTCTGGCATCCAGCTCGATGCCGTTTTCCGGATAGAGGTGGAAATAGGTCTTCGGAACATCCCAGGTCCCGAACCTCTGGGCGGAATCCGTATACCGCTCCGCATTGCCTGTAATCTCCAGGGCGTCCCGGATCAGGGAGGCGCACCAGATATGGCCGCCATGTCCGTACTCCCCGTTCTCCGGATCCTGTCCGATCACAACCTGGGGTTTGAATCTGCGGATCGTCCGCACGATATACTCCAGACCGCTGTCATAATTATACTGATCCTGCGCCTCCTCGATGGATTCCGAATAATAATCGTAGAACTCACCCAGCTGCGGATAGTGATCCACGCCCATCTTCCAGAGACCGTTCAGGATCTCATGATTTCTGTATGGTTCTGTCAGAAACTGGTCGGTAAAATAAGCCACCTGCACCCGGACATCCCCTCTGTCCGTATAATTGGGAATGATCCCGCCGAAAAAGAGCACCTCATCATCCGCATGGGTGGAGATCAGAAGGACGTCCGCCTTCTCATAGGGTTCCTCCCAGGTCTGGACGAACTCCGGCAGTTCCCCCACGGAAAATGCGTAAATATCCGCAATCGTGATCCGTTCGTTCTCCACCTCCAGGGTGACGCTGGTCACAGTGCCGGCATCCTGGGGCATCCGCACAAACTCGTGGAGGAACCCCTCCGTCCCGTAGGTATAGCTCTTCCCGTTGATCTTCAGCGTCCAGCTGCCGGGCAGGTTCTCCCAGACAACATACAGACTGTCGATCGGGGTCCCGGAGGAAATGGTGATCTGGGTTCCCGGATCAAAATATTCCGTTGTGAAATAGTCCCCGTCGGAAATATCACTGCAGGCGCTGCCGTCTGTGCTGCTGAAGGACAGGCTCAGCTGGGCCGCCTGAACACTCCCCAAACCAAGCCCGGAAACAAACATCAGCGCGGATGCCATGCAGGACATCGTCAGCAGACAGCAGGCTTTCTTTATCAATAACCGGATGTTCTTCATTATCATGAAACTCCTATTCTTATCGTTTCTGTTAATCGTAGTGTTATAGAATAACATAAAATCCGTTCTGACTCAACTTGTTTAAAATATATTTGCGAATCTGTCTGCTGCGGGATACAATGATACCAAAATGAAAGGGGATTTTCGCATGTATCCGGAACCCGGTTCCAACGCGCTTGTGATCCTGGCCGGCGGAAAAAGCCGCCGGATGGGCACCGATAAAGTCTTCCTTGATTATCAGGGCAGTTCCTTTCTGGAACACCTGATCCGGAAGGCTGTGCCTTATTTCGACCGGATCCTGATCTCCGCCGGCTCCGCGGCGCATGCACAGCAGATCCGGCAGTTCCTGGCCCAGCCGGAAAGGCCGGAAGGGAGACCCCTGCCGGAGATCATCCCCGATCATTACGACAGCCTGGGGCCCGCCGGCGGTCTGATGTCTGTATTCGAAGAAACCGGCCTGGACTCTTTCGCCGCAGTTGCCGTGGATCTTCCGGATGCTGACATGCAGGTGCTGTCCTGTCTGGAATCTCTTCTGAAAACGATCCGGCAGGAGCCCCCCGCATCGCCAAAGCCCTGCGCCGTCATGCTGGCACTTCATCCGGAACATCCGGAGCCCTGTGCCGCCGCATACCACCGCTTTGCATACGGACTTTTGAAGTCTGCGTCGGAGGCAGGCATCCGCAGCCCTTTCCGGGCAATCGGCAAAGAGAGGATCCTGTTTGTCACCCCCGAGGAACTGAAAAAATCCAGCCCGTGCTTTCTCGGGCTGGATTTCGAAACATCCTTTCGGAATATCAACACAATGGAAGATCTGGCCGCTACTGTCCCGGCCTCTGATTCAGACGCTCGATAAGATACGGGATCCGGCGTTCAAATTCCACACCGTACCAGTGACCTTCCTTTCCGGCAACCTGGATATCCCCCGCATACTGAGGCCCTTTGCCCTGTACCCGGGAGGCAAGGCGGCTTTTCTGTTCTTCATTTGCCTGATTGGTCGCGCGGATGCATTCCACCGTATAATCAGCCGCAATGCAGGCTGCCTCCACGGCGCCTTTATTCTGCAGCAGGGCCCCGGTAAATGCCGACGCATAGACGTCGCCGGTCCCATGGCATCCCTGGGTGATCTTCTCGTGCTGATAATAAGAATAAAATCCGCTCTCATAGATCAGAACCCCGGTGGTGTCCTCTTCATAGGAGACCCCCGTAAGAATAATGCACTTGCAGCCCTTCTCATCCAGTTTGGAAACCAGATCCATAACATAGGCCTGATCATAATGCTCCCGGTACTCGGTCCCGGTGATAAAGCAGGCTTCCGTAATATTGGGAAGAATGATATCCGCTTCCGCGCACAGAAGGCCCATGGCCGTTACATAGTCTTCGTCAAATCCGTAATACAGCTTCCCGTTATCCGCCATGGCCGGATCCACGATCTTCACGCCTCCCAGCCCCAGCAGGTCATCGAACATGGCCGCGACATACCGGATCTGCGCAACACTGCCCAGATACCCGGTATAGATGCAGTCAAACCGGATATTCTCCTCCTTCCAGTGCTGATGGATCTTCGGAATCTCCTCCGTCAGATCGCAGAAGGTATACCCGGTAAATCCGCCGGTGTGAGTCGAAAGCACTGCCGATGGAATCAGACAGCATTCATGCCCGCAGGCGGAAATGATCGGAAGCGCCACTGTGCCGGAGCACTGCCCCACACAGGAAACATCCTGGATTGTCAGAATTCGTTTGTAATTCATAAGCCGTTACTTCCTTGCTGTAAAATTGACTGGAATTACTTCTCTACAACGATCTCCAGGGACATCTGAGTCGTCTGTCCCTCCGGGCAGAGCACATAATCGTAAATAGCGAGCTCGCCGCCGGCGGTGTTTTTCTCAACCCGGCTGTCCTTTGCCTCACAGGAGACGATCTTCACGCCCTCTGCAGGGATCAGCTTGTAATACAGATTTCCGTCGACATAGTTCTGTCTCTTGACCGTCAGGGCTTTGGAATCAAATGCGCCGTCCGCGGTTCTGGCGATGAAAGCATATTTGACATTGCCGTAGGTCTGTCCGGCATCACAGATTCCGTTGTCAATCACTTCGATCTCTGTGGAATCCACCACAAAGGTCACATTGCCTTCAGTGTAGGTGCCGTCTTCATAGGTCTTATCGCCGATGATGAGAGCCTTCACCGTGATCGTAACCGGAGATTCTGCCGTGATATCGGTCAGCTGATCTGCCTTCAGGATCGTCACATATCCGTCGCCTGCTGCCACCCATCTGGAGTTCTTCAGCGTCAGGTTGACCGGGTTATTGAGCAGCGGGGAAATGGTGTGGCGGAACCGGCCGATGATCTTGCAGTCACCGTCAAATCCGCCCTTCTCTGCGGCATAATTTGCATGGTTGTATTCTTTGGATCCCATGTAAGCATTCAGAACGGTTCCGTTCGGAACTACCTTGCCGTCCAGGTCCACATGGATGGCGGTGGAGGAAGATACCACACCCTCCAGCTCCGCATTTTCCAGGGTCACATTGAGGGCCTGTCTGTAATTGTAAATGCAGTTATAGATATCACCCTTGTAGCTTCCGTTCTTCAGGGTCGCGGTGGAATCATTGATATCGCTGTTGGTTGCGACAGCATCTTCCGGATGATCATTGATCGTATAGGTCAGGATACCCGGGTTGCCAGCGTCATCCGACTCGATCAGTTCCACCAGGATGCCCCGGTCTGAACGGGTGGAGGTGCCGGAGAAGTTCACCCTGCAGTTGTCCAGCGTGACGTTGGAAAAGCCCGTATTGGCTGCGCCGGATTTGATCTGGAAGAAGGAGTCCACGGTATCAATGGTGGTGTTGGTAAAATCAAAGGTTCCGCCGCCGGACTGCTGGGTCATGAATGCGGTATGGCCGGCATTCAGATAGGAGTTGCTGTAGGAGGAACCGGTATTGCCGGAGCCCATGACCTGAATAAAGTCCGGAGACCAGAATTCCACGTTCTCATAACGGTTATGCACACCGGAGTCCGCATAGGTCACATAGCCGGAGCCGTTTACGGTAAATCCGTATTTCACACCGTTCAGTTCCCTGACTGCCGTGTATTCTTTGCCTTCCTGCGCCACTTCCAGATAGCCGATTCCGGAGAAGGTATCCTTAACATCCAGGGCATAGGTGCCGCAGATATCATAGGCTGTGCCGGAGTCTGTGGACAGGGTTCCCCAGCTGGTGGAGACCACGATGCAGTTCTCGAATTTTCCCTGGCCGTCTGCCATGACGTTGACGGAACGGATGGTGCCGTCCATACCCAGAGCAAATGGAATTCTCTTGATCATGGCCGGAACCAGGTCATTGTATTCCTGATACGTATCTGCCGTTTCCTGTGTATAGATCACGGTATTCTTCACATCGGCAACGGAGGTGTTGTCCACATAAACCGCAATACGGACTGCACCTTCGGTCTCAATATAAGAGTCGCTGATGCTGACCTCGGATTTGTTGTCTGCCATGACGCTGGCTGCCCAGCCGGACAGATCGTCTGCGCCGTCTCCGTGGGCATAGAATCTCGCGTTGCGGATGGCGTATCTGGAGCCGTTGTCCACCAGAATTCCGTTGAAATGTCCGCCCTGGGAATTGATCGTGATCCCATCCGCGGATTTCTCGTCGTAGGTTCCGCCGACGATCACGGACTGTACGGAGGCTTCCTCATCGATCCGATCCTCATTCACCAGCAGAGCCTGGCGGAAATAATAGCTTGCCTTGTCTTCTTCCCGGGGATTCGTCCAGGGAGCTGCGCTCGGACCGCCGATCTTATATACTTTTACCGGTACAAACTTAAAGGTGTCTTTGACTTCATAGGACTTTCCGGCCAGCAGATCTTCCTGAACACCGTCAATTACAAGTACCAGGACCTTCCCTTCCTGTGCGGTGACTGTCTCTTCCCTGCCGTCAGCCTTGTACACGACGCCTGTTACGGAGGAGGCAATTCCGCTGATATTGTAATGATTGATGACAGAGGTACTGATAATTTCTAATTTCATGTTTTTTTCTTCGCCTTTCTTTTTCCCTTTTTCCTATAAATGTATTAACAAATACTCCAACCAGTTTATTATAGCATCCCATGAAGAATCTGATAATTGACCACTTTTCCAAAGTTCACACTGTAAACTGTATAGTTTTATCGAGATATTAAGAATTATCGGCGGTTTTGATCCGGTTTATTCCCAGGTATCCAGGAACTGCTCTGCCCATTTCACGGCTTTGCTCTCATCCCCTTTATTATAGGCCACCATGATCTGCACCAGATCTCCGTTCCAGACCGTATAGAAATCCGTAGCTCTTCTGGAATCGCTCTTTCCGTCACTGTCCGGGATTACACGGTTGCAGACGGCGAAAACAGCATTCTGTGTAATATAATAATCCTGCCACTCAGGCTGTTCGGACTCTGCATAGTACTCCTCCAGAATACTCTGGAAATACAGCCAGCTGTCCCGCTCCTGGATGTTGATCAGGCTCGATCCGCTGTTGGTATACCCGTCCGTAACAAAAACGTACATATAGTACGGTGTATTCTTTACCGTGTATTTCGCGGGAAACAAGATCATTTCGTTATCCCTCTCATCCAGCAGAGATTCCACGGACTCCAGATCGGTCTCCGCCCTGCTGAAGGAGATCTGGCTCTCATCCAGCGCCCCTTTTACAAAATAGTTGTTCTCGTCGGCATTGACCTGGCACTGTACCGGGATCTTTCCGATCGTTACGGTTTCATTCCCGTACTTTTTCCCGGAGGCTGCCATGACAGAGCTTCCGAGGCAGAGACTCATCAGGAGTGCGAACAGGATTATACCGGATAATTTCTTTTTCATTGCTGATTCCCCCTATTGAATGATGATTTACGATGACATTTGTATTTCATACTATAGCATTTTCCGCCGGTGATGAAAAGCTGTAAGACGAAATATGCCATATGCAGACCGTCCTTTCCGGGATGCAATCCGTCCCGGTTTTTCCCTCTGCTTTCCTGTTTGATGCTATTTTGCGTTTTGTCAGGTCACTGACGGAAAGGAGGTAAGACAATGATCATCACGATCAGAGTATCTGATCTGGACGGTGCGCTGATCAAGCGCTATGCCAGTTTTCATCATGAATCGGTCAGCAGTCTTCTGAAGCGCCTTGTCATGGATCAGATCGAGGATGATTACCACAAGCTGATTGAGGGATTGGAGGTGAAACCATAATGACAGCCGGATAATAAGAAGACCCGGGAAATCGTTTCATTGATGTGGGGATATGGGCGGACGGCCCGGGGCCGCTGCCCGTATCTTTGTATTACGACAGTGTAAAAGCCGCCGGCTGCTTATGCAGCCGGCGGCACAATATGCCAGTCTTCACTGATGGTCGAAGACGATGTTTCTGATTGTCAGCAGCCTTGATTACCAGACAGCATTCAGCGCGTAATAGGCTGCCTCCGAGTAGGGATAATCATCGGGAACACATAAGATGATGTAATAGGTTCCGGGATCAGTTACCTCTGCTGTCACGTTCAGATAAGACGAACTGGAATCTTCGTAGGCCTGCGCGGCCGCCAGAATATTGCCCTCCGGATCCACGATGGCTCCGATCAGATATTCCGCATCCTCTGAATAATAGGGAAGAATCACCGCATCAATCGTGGTGGGTTCCAGGACGATCAGGCTGTAATAGTCATAATCATCGATCCCCTCGATGCAGCCGGCCATGTAATAATCATTGCGCAGGACATCCGCCCAGTCAAAGGAATCATTGGATTCGACCTCGCTCATATCCGCGTTGGAAAGCCAGTTGCTGAGAGCTTCATCCGTAACCGCTGCCGAAGCGACGGTCTGGGCGGTTCCTCCATCCTCCCGGCTGACCTCTGCCAGGGTGCGGGGAGAGGAGACATCCAGACGTCCCAGCTCATTGATATTGACGGCGAAATTAATGTTCTGGCCGTCGGTGAATCCCATGGTATTGACGCCGATCACCTCTCCATAGGAATTGATCAGAGGGCCGCCGCTGTTGCCGTGGGAGATCGGAGCTGTGATCTGGATATAATCCACTCCGTCGATCAACCGGCTTGCCGTGGACACCAGACCGTCAGAAAAGGTTCCGGTCAGTCCCAGGGAACTGCCTAACGTGTAAATGGTATCTCCGGTGCTGACCTTGCGGTCGGACATCTTCAGGTACTGATTGCCGGAGATCCGGGTATCCAGAATCGCCAGATCCAGAGCTGCATCGCAGCCCATGACCTGAAGGACCTCATAAGTGGATCCGTCATAGGTCTGTACCGTAGCCGCGCTGGCATCCTGGATCACATGATAATTGGTGACAATGGATCCCTGACTGTCGATAAAGAAACCGGAGCCCCGGGACATGGGCTGGCCTGACGCGTCATAGGTGGTGATCTCCACAACCTTCGGCGCAGTCATTTCATAGAGCTGTTTGGGACTGTAACTGCCCGTCTCTGCAGGAGCAGCCTCCGCCTCTTCCGAGTAACCGGATGAATCTCCCAGAGAGTCCAGCTTACCGAGCAGTTCTCCCAGAATATCCGCTGCCTGTGCCGTCACCGGAGTCATGCTTACGAGCAGAATCATGGACAACGCGATTACGATGATCTTTTTCATAGGAACCCCCTCCTTAAATACTCAGTTTCTTCACAAAGCAGCGACGCCGTTTGTGTTGTTCGATCGGGAAAATCTTCCACTGACTGTTGATTTTATGGTTCAGCTCCAGCTGCGGACCGCTCTCCGCATACCGGATCCCGTTCTTAATACAGCTGTGCATAATATGATCCAGAATGACCGCATTGATCCCCTTGCCCTGCAGCTCCGGCCGGACGGCGATCAGGAGCAGATCCACCACCGTATTCTTACGGAGTGAGCGCAGCAGCCCGATCCAGCCAAAGGGGAACAGCCTTCCCCTGCTCTTCTTCAGTGCCTGATCCACCGATGGGCAGCAGACGCCGAAGCCCGCCAGTTCCTCCTGCTCATCCAGCACGATGCAGCAGTAATCCGGATTGATCAGAGGCACGAACTTGTCCGCATATTTTTCGATCTGATCCTTCACCAGCTCCACGGTGCCGTAAAGATCCGCGTAGGCGATGTTCACCAGTTCGAATACCTTGCGGATATAGGGCTTGAAATGGGACCTCCGGCTCAGGTCCGCCTTGTGGTAATGTCCCCGTTTTATCACCATGTCCGCCACTTTGCTGATCCGGTTATAGCTGTCGTCCCCCTCTTTGGGAACGGCAATCCGAAACTCCACCCAGTCCGCATCCTTGACAAATCCCAGTCTGGTCAGATGTTCGATATAATAGGGCGGGTTATAATAAGTAATAAACAGGCTCTGCCGGTCAAATCCTTCCACCAGCATTCCTTCCCGGTCCAGATCGCAGAACCCCAGCGGTCCCTGCAGTTCATCGCAGTTCTCCTGCCGGGCCCATTCCTCCACGGTCTCGAACAATCTGGAAGAAACCAGGGGATCATCAATAAAATCCACCTGGGTAAACCGCATCCGTCTGGTATTCCATTTCTCATTGGCTCTGCGGCTCAGGATCGCACCGATCCGGCCCACGATCTCATCGCCGCGGTATGCCAGGAATGCCCTGGCATCGCAATACTGAAATGCCGGATTCTTACTCCGGTCCCAATCCTGCAGGTCATCGCCGTAAAACGCGGGAATAAACTGCGGAACATCCCGGTACATGACATTCGGCAGATCCACAAATTTCCTGAGCTGTGATTTCGTTTTCACTTCGACGATTCTGATCTCTTCCATGCAGTTTATTATGGAATACATCCGTCATTTTTTCAAGGTCAGGACTTTTATTTTTTCAGATAAGATTTCAGATATTGCCCCGTATAACTCTTCTTATTTTCCGATACTTCCTCCGGAGTTCCCTTCGCGATAACCGTCCCTCCTTTGTTGCCTCCCTCTGGTCCCATATCGATGATATAATCCGCCATTTTGATAACTTCAAGATTGTGTTCGATCACAACCACCGAGTTGCCGTTATCCGCCAGTCTTCTGAGAATCGTGACCAGTTTGCTGACATCCTCGAAATGCAGGCCGGTCGTGGGCTCATCCAGAATGTACATGGTCTTGCCGGTGGGTCTGCGGCTCAGTTCCGTCGCCAGCTTGACCCTCTGGGCTTCTCCGCCGGACAGGGTCGTTGAGGACTGGCCCAGCCGGATATATCCAAGTCCCACTTCGTAAAGGGTCTTAATCTTCTGGTAAATCCTGGGAACGTGTTCGAAAAATCCCAGGGCCTCCTCCACCGTCATATCCAGGACATCGAAAATGCTTTTTCCCTTGTATTTGACTTCCAGGGTCTCCCTGTTGTAACGCTGCCCGTGGCAGGTATCACATTTGACAAAGACGTCCGGCAGGAAATGCATTTCAATCTTGATAATGCCGTCGCCGGAGCAGGCTTCGCACCGGCCGCCCTTGACGTTGAAGCTGAACCGGCCTTTGTTGTATCCTCGTACTTTAGCGTCCTTCGTCTGGGCAAACAGATCCCGGATCAGGTCGAAGACCCCGGTGTAGGTGGCGGGGTTGGATCTGGGCGTTCTTCCGATCGGACTCTGATCGATATTGATCACCTTGTCCAGCTGCTGTGTTCCCTCGATGCATTTATGCTTTCCCGGAATGGTTCTGGCCCGGTTCAGGGTCTTTGCCAGGGCATTGTACAGGATCTCATTTACCAGGGAGGATTTCCCGCTTCCGGAAACGCCGGTCACACAGGTCATGACTCCCAGAGGGAACCGGACGTTGATATTGCGCAGGTTGTTCTCCCGGGCGCCTTTGACTTCGATCCAGCCGGTGGGGGTGCGCCGGTCCTCCGGGATCCGGATAAACTTTCTCCCGCTCAGATAGTCTCCCGTGATGCTTTCCGGGCAGTTCATGATGTCCTCGGCGCTGCCGACGGCCACAACTCTTCCGCCGTTCTCTCCTGCTCCCGGACCGATGTCCACGATCGTATCCGCCTGCCGCATGGTATCCTCATCATGCTCCACAACGATCAGGGTATTGCCCAGATCCCGGAGTCTCTTTAATGTGGCAAGGAGCTTGTCATTATCCCGCTGGTGCAGCCCGATGCTGGGCTCATCCAGGATATACAGAACGCCTGTCAGACCGGATCCGATCTGGGTTGCCAGACGGATCCGCTGGGCCTCGCCGCCGGAAAGGCTGGCGGCATACCGGGTCAGGGTCAGATAATCCAGACCCACATCCAGCAGGAATTTCAGTCTTGCCTTCACTTCCTTCATAATCGGTGCCGCGATCTGCTGTGCCGCGCTGCCGAGCTTCAGCTGCTCAAAAAACTCCAGACAGTCCCCGATCGTCATATCGGAGACCTGGTGGATGTTGGCGCCTCCTACTGTGACCGCCAGGCTCTGCCTGTTCAGACGCATTCCCTGGCAGGCTTCACAGGGACTGATCCGCATGAATTCTTCATATTCCTGTTTGGCGGAATCGGAAAACGCTTCCCGGTACCTGCGGTTCATATTTTCCAGAATTCCTTCAAAGACGACGGGATAGACGCCTTTTCCTCTCTGTCCCTGATAATGTACGTTGACGCTGACTGTATCGCCCTTGATCAGGATCTTTTTGATCTTCTCCGGATAGTCTTCAAAAGGGGTATCCAGGCTGAATCCATGCCGTTCCGCCAGGGCCCGCAGCAGAGCATTGGCAAAACTGCTGCTCTTGTTAGCGCTCTGCCAGCCGATCGCCGCGATGGCTCCCTGATTGATGCTCAGGCTCTTGTCCGGAATGATCAGGTCGATGTCAAATTCCATTTTGTAGCCGATCCCGGCGCAGACCGGGCAGGCCCCGAAGGGATTATTGAAGGAGAAATTCCTGGGTTCCAGTTCCCCGATCCCGATCCCGCAGTCCGGGCAGGAATAGCTGGCGGAGAACCGGATCTCGTTATTGTCGTCCACCTGCAGGATCAGTTTGCCGTCGGAGGTCCGGTTCGCGGACTCTCCGGCCTCAGGTTTGACAGCGCCCTCCGGCCAGCTGACCACCTGCACCGTCATCTGATCATCCGCCATTTTCAGGATCGTCTCGATGGAATCGGTCAGTCTCGACTCGATCCCCTCTTTGACAACGACTCTGTCCACGATAATATCGATGTTGTGCTTGTTGTTCTTCTCCAGCTTGATCTCTTCATCCAGATCATAGGTGATTCCGTCGATCCGGGCTCTGACATAGCCCTGTTTCCGGGCGGATTCCAGGAGCTTCACATGCTCGCCCTTCCGTCCCCGGACCACCGGGGCCATCATCATCAGCCGGGTGCCCTCCGGAAGCGCCAGAATGCTGTCCACCATCTGATCCACGGTCTGCCGGGAGATCTCCCTTCCGCAGTCCGGACAATGGGGAATGCCTGCTCTGGCATACAGAAGACGGAGATAGTCATGGATCTCCGTGACGGTTCCCACGGTGGACCGGGGGTTCCGGTTCGTTGCCTTCTGATCGATGGAAATGGCCGGTGACAGGCCTTCGATCATCTCAACCTTCGGTTTCTCCATCTGTCCGAGAAACTGCCGGGCATAAGAAGACAGAGACTCCATATACCGTCTCTGTCCCTCCGCATAGATCGTATCAAAGGCCAGAGAGGATTTGCCGCTTCCCGACAGACCGGTAAATACGACCATCTCATTTCTGGGAATATCCAGATCAATATGCTTCAGATTATTTTCCGACGCTCCTCGGATCCTGATATATTTTTGTTCGCTTGCTGCCATAATTTCTCCTGATATTCATAAACGCCCGGGAATGCCCCGCGTCAGGGGGTCTGGTTCCCGGAGCCGACGATTTCCTTTTATTACTCCAGATGTTTCTTCAGATCCAGCATTTGATCCCTCAGCTGGGCAGCTGTCTCAAAATCAAGATTAGCCGCTGCCCGTTCCATCTGCTTCCGTACTTTGCCGATCAGGGCCTTCAGTTCCTTTTCGCTCATGGATTCCGGATCCTTTGCCAGTTTCCTGCCGGCGGACTCGGCTTCATGGGTGATGCTGATCAGATCCCGGACCGCCTTCCGGATCGTCTCCGGCTTAATCCCGTGTTCTTCATTATATGCCTGCTGGATTTTGCGTCTGCGGTTAGTCTCGGTGATGGCTGCATTCATGGAATCCGTGATCGTATCTGCATACATGATCACATGTCCCTGGGCGTTCCGGGAGGCCCTTCCGATCGTCTGGATCAGGGAAGTCTCGCTTCTGAGGAACCCCTCCTTATCCGCATCCAGGATCGCGACCAGAGAGATCTCGGGAATATCCAGTCCCTCCCGCAGCAGGTTGATTCCGACCAGTACATCAAAGGCATCCAGTCTCATGTCCCGGATGATCTCCGTTCTCTCCAGAGCCGCAATGTCGGAATGCAGGTATCTCACCCGCACGCCTGCTTCCTTCAGGAAATCCGTGAGATTTTCCGCCATCTTCTTGGTCAGGGTGGTCACCAGCACTTTGCTGCCTTTGGCGGTTTCTTTATTGATCTCATTCAGCAGATCATCGATCTGGCCCTCCACCGGCCGTACCGTCACCTCCGGATCCAGCAGACCCGTCGGCCGGATGATCTGTTCCGTCCGGAGCAGCTCGTGGGACCCTTCGTACCTTCCCGGAGTCGCGGAAACAAACAGCAGCTGATCGATCTTCTGCTCGAATTCCTCAAACCGCAGGGGCCGGTTGTCCAGCGCGGAGGGCAGCCGGAATCCGAAATCCACCAACGTCTGTTTTCTGGAATGGTCCCCGTTGTACATGGCTCCAATCTGGGGCACCGTCATATGGGACTCATCAATGATGATCAGAAATTCATCCTTAAAGAAATCGATCAGGGTCGCCGGCGGCACTCCCGGAGCCAGACCGGTCAGATGACGGGAATAATTCTCGATACCGGAACAGATCCCGGTCTCCCGCATCATTTCGATATCAAAGTTGGTCCGTTCCCAGATTCTCTGGGCCTCCAGCAGCTTGCCATTCGAGTTGAAGTATTCCACCCGTTCTTCCAGCTCGTCCCGGATATCTCTTAACGCACGTTCCATCTGCTCCTGAGGAACCACATAATAGGAGGCCGGAAGCAGCGCGGCATGGGACAGCTTCGCCTTCACCTCCCCGGTCAGCACATCGATCTGTGAGATCCGGTCGATCTCATCACCGAAAAATTCGATTCTGATCGCATAGCTGTCCGTGGCAACCGGAATCACCTCCAGGGTGTCTCCCCGGACCCGGAAGGTTCCCCGCTGGAAATCCATATCATTGCGCTCATACTGGATCCGGACGAGCTCTCTGATCACCTCATCCCGCTCCTTACTCATCCCCGGTCTTAATGAAACACAGCTCCGGGCATATTCCTCCGGATCACCGATTCCATAGATACAGGAGACCGAGGCAACGATGATCACATCCTTCCGCTCCACCAAAGACATGGTCGCAGAATGCCTGAGCCGGTCAATCTCATCGTTGATGGAAGAATCCTTCTCAATATAGGTATCCGTCGAGGGAACATACGCTTCCGGCTGATAATAATCATAATAAGAAATAAAGTATTCCACGGCGTTTTCCGGGAAAAACTCCTTGAATTCACTGTAAAGCTGGGCTGCCAGGGTCTTGTTATGGGCGATCACCAACGTGGGGCGATTCAGCTCCCGGATCACATTCGCCATGGTGAATGTCTTGCCGGAGCCGGTAACGCCCAAGAGGGTCTGGAACTGATTGCCCTCACGGAAACCCCGGACCAGCGCCTCAATCGCGGCCGGCTGGTCGCCCATCGGCTTATATTCTGATACCAGTTTAAATCTGCTTTCCTGCATACTTCCCTCTTTATCCTTGCACAGCTTCTTGCCGTGCCAGTGCGGCTGCTTCGTGAACCGTCGGATCATGAACCCCAAGCGTGTATTACATATTACATCTTACCCGCAAGCTCTGACAGTATAGTGTAGTATAACAATCCAATTCCATTCTGTAAAGCATTTTCGAACACCTGTTCGTGTAAATGTTCGCGCAAAAAGACATGGCAGTGTTCCCGTAGGGAAATTACGCTATGCCGAATATTCATCTCAAACCTGACATACTGCATACATAGCAAAAGAACCAGCATCTGCTGGTTCTTTCAAGGAGAAGGTATTTCATTTTATGGGGTGTAGTAAAACTATATGTATTGGGGGTTTTACGATGTGTATATTATCATGGAACTTGATTTCAGTCTTACCAAACTTCAATAAAATATTTGATTATTTTTGTGCATTTTTACCAGTCGCGTGACATCTCAGATGAAACATGGCGGTTAAGTACCGCAATGCTCGCAGTTTTCGGCAACGACTGCCGAAAAATTGCAGCATTGCGTGAGATTTTCGACAGACACCCCCCGCAGACTCGGATTTTGACGAAAAAATGCAGCAATGCGTGAGATTTTCGGCAGAAATAGCCTCCAAGCGGGCCATTTGCCGAAAAATTGCAGCAATGCGTGAGTTTTTTGACAACGCCTGCCGAAAAATTGCAGCATTGCGGTAAATCGTCCGGCTGGGGCACCTTGGACAGCCGGCAACAGCCTTAAAGTCCGACGCCAAAGACACCGTAGTCCGACGCCAAGGACGCCGATAACACCGAAGCCGGAACTACGGTCAGATCTGCTCCGCGACCGGAATCGGGGAGACAAACAATGCCTCGAATTCCTCCCGGGTGATCTTCTCCTTCTGCATCAGAAGCTGGGCGCTGGCCTCCAGGACGTGAATATTCTTCTCGATGATCTCACGGGCCTGCACATAGCATTTGTCGATGATCTTCTTGACTTCTTCATCAATCAGGGACGCCGTAGACTCCGAGTACTGCTTTGCCTGTCCCCAGTCGCGGCCGATGAACACTTCGTCCGAGTCGGAACCCGCATAATCGATGAGCCCCAGTTTCTCGCTCATACCATACTGGGTGACCATCGCTCTTGCGGTGGCGGTCGCCTGCTTGATATCCTGGACAGCCCCCATGGTGATGTCATCAAAGGTCAGTTCCTCGGCGATCCGGCCGCCCAGGGAGACCATGATATTCTGGAGCATCTTGCCCTTCGTCACATACATCTCATCCTTTTCCGGCAGCGGCATGGTATAACCGCCGGCCATACCAGTCGGAATGATGGAGACCATATGCACCGGTCCCACTTCCGGAAGAAGATGGAACAGGATCGCATGCCCGCTCTCATGATATGCCGTGATCCGTTTCTCCTTGTCGGAAATAACACGGCTCTTCTTCTCCTCGCCGATGCCGATCTTGATAAACGCAGTCTCAATATCGGACTGTTTGATATATCCCCGGTTCTGGGAAGCGGCATTGATGGCTGCTTCGTTCAGAAGGTTTTCCAGATCCGCACCGGCAAATCCGGCGGTCGTTCTGGCAACCGTCTCCAGATTGACATCCTCCGCCAGCGGCTTGTTGCGGGCGTGTACCTTCAGGATCGCTTCCCGGCCTGCCACATCCGGCTTGCCGACAAAGATCTTCCGGTCGAACCGGCCCGGTCTCAGGATGGCCGGATCCAGAATATCGACACGGTTGGTTGCTGCCATGACAATAATGCCTTCATTGACTCCGAATCCATCCATTTCCACCAGGATCTGATTCAGAGTCTGCTCTCTTTCATCATGTCCGCCGCCAAGTCCGGAACCACGCCGGCGGGCAACGGCATCGATTTCATCAATAAAGATAATACAGGGCGAATTCTTCTTGGCTTCGCCGAACAGGTCACGGACACGGGAAGCGCCGACACCGACAAACATCTCCACAAAATCAGAACCCGAAATATGGAAGAAGGGGACCCCGGCTTCTCCGGAGACAGCTCTGGCCAGAAGGGTTTTACCGGTTCCGGGAGGTCCGACAAGGATCATGCCCTTCGGGATCCGGGCGCCGACCTTCGTGTATTTCTGGGGATTCTTGAGAAAATCCACCACCTCTTCCAGTTCGGCTTTTTCCTCATTCAGTCCCGCGACATCCTGGAACGTCGTCTTGTTATCCGACGCCTGGGTTGCCTTGGCCTTGCTCTTTCCGAAGGACATCACATTGCCTCCGGTTCCTCCTGCATTTCTGGAAATGATCGAGAAGAAAATGATCATAACCACCAGCATGATCAGCATCGGCAGGATCGTGGTGGTGAAAAAGCCTTCCCTCGTCACATCACTCAGTGTATATTCAAAATCCCTGGCCTGCAGTTCCTTTGTAATATTGCCGACATCCTCCACATACAGCTGGGTCGTGGAGGAATCCTTGAACCGTACCATCACGATACCGGTGGGGATCTCACTGTTCTGCCGGATCGAAATATAGGAGATCGTTCCCGCATCCAGGTCTTTCTCGAATTCCTTGTACGTGTAGGTTTCTGTTGTCGTAGACGAGCTGGTCATCCAGTAGACGATCGCGAAGATCGCAAGAATGATCAGTACGTACACGATGATTCCTTTACTGTTTTTTCCCATTATTTATTATTCCTCGTTTTTATTCTGTAATCACTCCGATGTAAGGAAGTTCTCTGTACTTCTGGTTATAGTCCATTCCCCATCCGACAACGAACTTGTCCGGGATCCGGAACCCGATGATATCCGCCTCGAACTCCACCTTTCGGCGTTCCGGTTTGTCCAGCAATGTCACGATCTCGATGCCGGCCGGATTTCTCTGCTCCAGCATTTCCTTCAGCAGATGCAGGGTCTGGCCGGTATCCACGATATCCTCCACGATCAGGACATTGCGGCCTTCGATCGACCGGGCCAGATCCTTGGTGATCAGCACCTTGCCCGTGGAATCCGTGCCCACATAACTGGAAGCAGCCATAAAATCGATTTCGATCGGGACCGTCATCAGCTGGGCGAGGGCAGTCATGAAAAAGACGGAACCATTCAGTATCCCGATCAGCACAACTTCCTGACCCTTGTATTTCTCACTGAGTTCCTCAGCCATTTCCCGGATCCTTCCGCGGATCTGCTCTTCCGGGATTAATACTTCAATGCTGCTCATCTTCCCCTCCGATAATACTTACCTGCAAGGCCTGATTGGTCATTTCAGATATCTTGTACAGCTCACTCATTCTGTAACCGATGATCCACATGATATTCTCTTCATCGCTCAATACCATGATCCGGTCCCTCTCTTCCCGGGGGACCTTTTCATCCACCAGAAACTTCCGAATGGTCTTTCTTCCGCCGAAAAACTGGATCTCCTCATGGGGATCCGGTTTTCTCAGAGTCAAATTACCTTTTATTTTAGCGCAGTCAAATGCTTTTGTATACTCATTTTTCTCAATCAGCTGCTGCCTGGTCACCGGATTGACATGAACCAGCGCCAGTTCGATCTCCTGCTCCGGATTCAGCCAGAACCGGACGGGTTCCGCCGGCAGGTGCGTCGGATCAATAATAAATTCCTCCGGCTCTGCGGCCTGCTCCTCCTCCGGCTCCTCCTGGGCGCGGGTTTCTCCCCTGCCCCTGGCGTAATCCGTCATGTCCTGGGCCATATGATCTTCCCGGGTGATCTGCCGCAGGATCAGGTTGCCGTAACTTCTGGCCGCCATGATCCGGTAGGGAAGCTCCACCCGCCGTCCGGTCTGTTTATATTCCAGTCCCAGAACGCTTTCGATATGGACCCGGCCCACATCCTTCAGGCTCCCGGCAATCTCTTCAATAATATCCCGGACGACCTGCTCCTTGACCGCTGTATCCAGTTCCGAGAATCTGGTCAGATTAATATAATATCCGTCTTCCCGCTCATCCACCATCAGCTTAATGAACCGGCGGGCTTCCCGTTCGATAAACTCCTGAGCCCTGATAATGGCACAGGCCGCTTCATTAATATGCTCGGACGCTTTGCTGTTGATCTCCTGCAGCTGGGGAATGATCCGGAGCCGGATCTTATTTCTGGAGAACTCGTCCTCGCTGTTGGTGGAATCCGTCCGGAACTCTGCCTTCTGCTCCCTGACATAGGCTTCAATCTCCTTCCGTCCCATACAGAGCATCGGCCGCACCACCGTGATCCCGAACCGTTCGGCCACGGGCTGCATGCCCTGAAGCCCCTTAAGACCCGTTCCCCGGACCAGATTCAGAAGAATCGTTTCCGCATTGTCATCCCGGTGATGGGCCACTGCCGCCTTGTAGGTCCCGGGAATCTCGTCAGAACCGGCCAGCTTTCTGGCCACCTGGTAAAATGTCTGGTACCGGGCGATCCGTCCGGCCTCCTCCAGACTGAGACCGTGCTCCTTCGCATACCCGGGAACATCCGCCTTGACCGCGACGCAGGGAATCTTCCGCTCCTTGCAGAAATCCTTGACAAACGCTTCATCCTCATCCGCTTCTCCGCCCCGGATCCGGTGGTTGACATGGACCGCCGTCAGCCGGAAACGCAGCTCCTCCGACATCTGGTGCAGAAGGAGCAGAAGACAGATGGAATCTGCTCCGCCGGACACTCCGGCGATCACATGATCCTCCTCCTGGATCATCTGATTTTCAGTGATATAGTCGCAAAAGGTCCGGTAAATGTCTGCCATCTGTCAGTCTTCCCTTTTAAAAATAATCTCGTCCGGGAACACATAGCCGATGGATTTTGCCTTTTCTTCAATATATTCCCTGGTTTTAATATATTCTTCCTCATCATCCAGCTCCGCTGCCCGCTGCTCCTGGGCCTCGATCAGTTCCTCCAGTCTGGCCCTGCGCGCCTCCTGGTCTTTATTGCTCTTGTTGGAACTGATGATCTGACCGGCCATCAGGACACAGAAAAAAATCACGGCTGCTCCGATGAAGAGAGCAATGATCCTGTTCCTTCTGAGTTTGGCTTTTACCCTGGAATTCTTCACAGCAGCTGATACATCTCCTGCGCATCCTCTTTCCGGATGCTTTCCTGAAGACTGGTCACCCTGGCCTTCACGCTTTTGGTCCCGAAGGCGACCTCAATGATATCCCCGACCTTCACATCATAGGAAGCCTTGACCGGCTTTCCGTTGACGCTGACCCGGCCGGCATCACAGGCGTCATTTGCCACGGTTCTTCTCTTGATCAATCTGGAAACTTTTAAATACTTATCGATTCTCATGGCAGTATTCTACTTTGTTTTCCTGCGGAAATCAAATAGTTCACACATTTTTTAAAAGTATAGATAAAAAGAGCAGAATGACGAATCATTCTGCCCTCTTATCGCATCAATTTAATAACGTCTATTAGTTCAGTACGTCCTTGAATGCTTTACCAGCTTTGAACTTCGGAGACTTGGAAGCTTTGATCTTCATCTCTGCGCCGGTCTGCGGGTTACGGCCCTTGCGTGCTGCTCTCTTGGAAACTTCGAAGGTTCCGAATCCAACTAACTGCACCTTGCCGCCCTTTTTCAGTTCGCCTTCAACTGTAGCGATGAATGCCTTTAATGCAGCCTCTGCGTCCTTCTTGCTGATGTCAGCCTTTTTAGCCATAGCTTCTACTAATTCAACCTTATTCATTGTATATCCTCCTCAAATGTAATTGACTTTTAGATCTTCACGCAGTTGAATACGTATCGCATATAATTATACTTGAAAACTATCTTTTGTCAACGAAAAACGTTGATTTTAAGGGATTTTTAACAGATTGACTTTTTACAGGGCTTAAAATATACTGTGTAATATGTTTTTCAGAAAATCCGATCTTCATATTAATAAAAGCGACTTCTTTCTGCTGCCTAATATTCTGACCTATATCAGGTTTATTCTGGTACCCGTGTTTGCTTATGTGTATCTGAACGCGGAGAGCCTCTCCGCCCATATGGCCTCCGCCATTATTATCCTGGTTTCCGGAGCGACCGATGTGGCGGACGGATTTATCGCAAGACACTGGAATCTGGTCTCGGATCTCGGGAAGATCATTGATCCGATCGCGGATAAGGCGATGCAGTTTACCATGATGTTCTGCGTCTGCGTCCGTTACCGCTGGGTCATCCTTCTGATCATTATCTACGCAGTCAAGGAAGTGGTCTCCGCCCTGGTCAGCGCCTATCTGTTTACCCGCGGAAAGCACCTGAGCGGAGCGATGTGGTGCGGCAAGCTGTGCACCGTGATCCTGTTTATTGTGATGCTGTCCCTGGTGGCTATTCCCCGGATCCCGGCCCATGTGGTTGCGACGATGATCGGTTTTGCGGCAGCTTTTATGCTGCTTGCTTTCGTAATCTATATGAGAGCCTATTTTGTACTGTGGCTGGAATATCTGAATGAACAGAATACTCCGCTGGCAACTGATATGACGCCCCTGGACAAGACCTCCGAAGAGATCAGCGAACTGAAGAAAAACATTTTTACACAGAAATCAGAAAACGGCCCATCCGAATGATGAGCCGCTTTTTTGATTGGTTCTGTTTTATAACCACTCTTTGATCTGTCCGAAGATTCCTTCCGCATCCAGACGGTATTCATGAAGCAATGCTTTGGCAGCGCCGGAATGTCCGAAAGTATCATGGATCCCGATCCCCAGCACTTTCACGGGAGCTGTCCGGGCCAGTCCTTCACAGACAGCGCCGTAGAGTCCGCCGATCAGGGAGTGTTCCTCTACCGTTACTGCCTTTCCGGTCTTCGACACGCTCTTTGCCAGCAGTTCCACATCCAGCGGTTTGATCGTCGGGAGATTGATCACCTCTGCATGGATGCCTTCTTCTTCCAGTTTCTGCGCGGCCATCAGGCTCTCATACACCTCAACGCCGGTGGCGATAATCGTCAGATCCGTGCCTTCCTTCAGCAGGACGCCCTTTCCGATTTCAAACCGGTACTCCGCCGGATCATAGATCACCGGAACCGCCAGTCTGCCCAGCCGGATATAAACCGGTCCCTGATATTCATAAGCTGCTTTGACCGCCGCTCTGGCTTCCACATCATCCGCCGGACTCAGGACCACCATACCCGGAATGACCCTCATCAGGGCGAGATCTTCCAGGCACTGATGGGTTGCTCCGTCTTCCCCGACGGTAATTCCCGCATGAGTGGCGGCCACCTTGACATTCAGCTCCGAATGGACGATGGAATTTCTTACCTGTTCATAGGCCCTGCCGGCTGCAAACATGGCGAAGGAAGAGGCGAAGGGAACTTTTCCGCATGTGGCAAGACCTGCAGCGATTCCCATCATATTCGCTTCCGCAATCCCGCAGTCGATATGCCGGTCCGGAAATGCCTTTTTAAAGACACCTGTCTTGGTTGCTCCCGCCAGGTCCGCATCCAGCACCACCAGGTCCTGATGTTCTTTTCCCAGCTCCACCAGTGCATTTCCGTAACTGTCTCTTGTCGCTATTTTCGTCGTTCCTGATAAATCAATTTTCATTTCACCCTCATTTCCAGCTCTGCCATAGCCTGTTCGTACTGTTCATCGTTCGGTGCTTTTCCGTGCCAGCCGGCTTCATTTTCCATAAAGGAAACCCCTTTGCCTTTGGTACTCTTCGCAATGATCGCGCTCGGCATCCCCTTAGTGCTGCGGGCTTCTTCAAATGCGGCTTTCAGGGAATCGAAATCATGGGCATCCGCCTTGATCACGTGGAAATTAAATGCTTCGAATTTCTTATCCACCGGATTCGGATCGCAGACATCGCTGGTCTTTCCGTCGATCTGAAGTCCGTTGTAATCAAGGATCGCCACCAGATTATCCAGCTTGCGGAATCCCGCGAACATACAGGCTTCCCAGATCTGCCCCTCCTGGATCTCTCCGTCTCCCAGCAGCGAATAGACCCGGTAATCCTTCTGATCCATTTTGCCGGCCAGGGCCATTCCCACAGCTGTGGAAAAACCCTGTCCCAGAGAACCGGTGGACATATCCACACCCGGGACTTTGTTCATATCCGGATGTCCCTGCAGATAGGAATCGATCTTTCTCAGTGTCAGCAGATCCTCCTTCGGGAAAAATCCTTTTTCGGCAAGGGCGGCATACAGGACGGGGGCGGCATGTCCCTTGGAGAGGACAAACCGGTCTCTGTCCGGATTATGGGGATCCGCCGGATCGATATTCTTCATTTCCTCAAAATACAGATATGCCAGGATATCTGCAGAGGAAAGGGATCCGCCCGGATGCCCGGCGCCTGCGGCGTGAACCGCGGTTACGATTCCTTTTCTGATCTCATTTGCAATGATCTTTAAATTGTTAATCTCCATACTCTCTCCCAACTTATTCAATTTACATGAAACATTCTTCGGTCAGCGGGATCAGCAGATCCTCATTCTTCCTGGTAAATGCGGAGAACAGTTTGCTTGGGCTCTTTTTCTCTGATTTTTCGATGGCTTCATCCACGATCTTTTTCACCTGGGAAAGCCCCAGCTTGATATCCGGAGTGTTGATCCCATCGATCCGGGCATGAAGCGCCAGAAGTGCCGGTCCCTCCACGGAATACCCCAGGTTCTTTGCATATTTCTGAGCGATATCCGCCCACTGGGTCAGGGTGAATTCTCCGATATCGATCCTGGTCCTGAAGACTTTGCTCAGTTCCGGGAAATTCCGGATCAAGGTATCCGCCGCCAGCTTGCTTCCTTCCAGAATCACCATTGTCGGAGCCTTGCTGGACCTGACTGCCCGGAGAATGTTCCGGACTGTTGCATCTTCCAGCCGCCCGATATTCTCGATGATCAGATCCGAATCCTGCACTTTGGCAAGAACCTTACTGATGTTCTTGCCGTTCAGTGCCTGCGCCTGTACTTTGGCGACCCGGGAATTTCCATGTCCGATCTCCTGATTGACCGCCTTCAGCACCTCAATCGTCAGATAAGTCTTGCCGGATTTGGAATCTCCGGTCACGATCAGGTGGCCTCCGGTTTCGTCTCCGGCCTTTTTCTTTGCGATCAGACTGTCTGCTGCATCACAGATGATCTCTTCCATTCCGTCGATCAGCAGGAACTCGCCCAGAGTCTTTCTCTGTTCCTGGCTCAGTCTGTATCTGCTTCCGGCAGCCGCTTTTTCAGAGTCCGGCTCCGCCTTCTCCGGAAGCTGGACCTTCGGTCTGTATTCTCCGCCGAACAGTTCATCAAACGACAGCTTTCTGGTCTGGGTTTTCGTATGATCCTTACTGATGAACCCCTCCAGATCAAACTCTCCGGACTGGGATACGTTCAGCTTCTTCTCCGGTTCAGAGATTTTTTTTTTGACCGGAACCTCTTTGTCCGTGATGATGGAAGACGAAAGCAGCTGGTTCAGATCCTCCTGTGAAATGGGATCGGAAGGAACGGTCTTTTGTTCCTTTACCGTGGTATTCAGCAGTTCATCCAGTTCCGGAGCCATGGTTTCCGCAAACAGTTCCGCGCCGAAAAGGGCGGCTTCCTTCGGATCCTTTTCCTGTTTTCTGGTCCTTCTTCTGCTCTTAACGTATTCTTTTGTGCTTCTTTCTTCGGCTTCCACTTCTTTTGTTCTGTTCCTCTGCAGATCCTGGGATTTCTTTTCTTCGGTAAACAGGTCCGGAACGACTTTGACCTTTTCTTTCTTGTTGCCCCGGACAGCCTTGCTGCCTCTGTATCCTTTGTTGCCCCGCATCACCTTCGGGATTTCTTCCTCCGGCTCCCTTACGGCCATGGATTCCTTCTTCGCCGGGCGCTCTTTCCGCACCGTCGGTTCCTCTTCTACATGGATAAAGCTTTCCAGATCCTTCTCCACATCTTCCCGGGCGGATTGTTTCCGGAACAGTTCCAGCGCCGCCGCTGCTGCATTATCTGCTGCCGGGTCTGCCTTGGGCCTTGCCGGTGCCTGTTCTTCGGCTGCCTCCGGGACTGCCTCTTCTACGGGCTCCCCGGAGCTCTCCGGAGCTGCCTCCGGGGCTGCCTCTTCTGATGTCTCCTCAGAACTCTCCGGAGCAGGTTCCTGCGCTGCCGGCTCCTCTTCTATGGCAGCTTCTGCTTCCGGAATCTCCGGGACCGCCGATTCGACGATCTCCGGCACAGGCTCCTGAACCACTGATTCGACTGCCTCTGCAACTGTCTCTGCGGCTGCTTCCTCTACTGCCTCCGGTACGGGTTCCTGTGCTGTCACAGCTTCGAAGGCCTCTGCCTCAGTTTCCGGAGTTTCTTCTTCCTTCGCGACAAATTCCTTCAGCCGCTCCACGGTCTCTGCCGCTGCGGCCTCTGCCGCCTCTTCCTGCTGCTCTTCAAAGGCATCCTGGTCTTCTGCTTCGACAGATTCCTCCTCTTCGGTCTCCTCTTCGACGGGTTCCTTTGTTCCCGCAAATCTGCCGAACAGGGAACGGAAAAACCCTTTTCTTCCGGATTTCTTCGGAGCTTCCTCCAGAACCTCCTCTTCTGAAATCTCTTCCTCCAGCAGGATCTCCTCTTCCGGGATCGCCTCCATCTGGGCCGTGATCTCCATTTCCGGAATGCGGTCTGCTTCCGCCTCGATCACTGCATCCCGGGCCGGGAATTCCTCTTCCGGGAATCCTTCCTCCCGGAAAACCTCTTCTGAGAATCTTTCTTCCTCAACTTCTTCTTTCGGTCTCCGGTTTCCGGTTCTGTGAACCCGGTCGGTCCGGATCTTTTCTGTCTTTTCTTTCTTTCC
>JAFUBX010000057.1 GCA_017459985.1 Parasporobacterium sp. | reverse complement strand
TCTCAAAGCCTGCGACTGTGATCTCGGCTTCCGGATAAAGCTTCTGCGCGATCCTGCCAGTAATGGAATCGAGTTCTATGCCATACAGACGGCTGTCCTGCATCGCTTCCGGCAGCATCCCGAAGAAATTGCCGATGCCCATGGCAGGCTCCAGAATATTTCCGGATTTGAAGCCCATCTGTCCAAGGGCATCATAGATAGCCCGGATGACTGTCGGGCTGGTATAGTGAGCATTCAGGGTAGAGGCCCGCGCCATTTCATACTCCTGTTCCGGAAGCAGGGCCTTCAGCTGTGTATACTCTTTTGCCCAGTTGTCCTTATTGGAATCAAATGCATCCGCAAGGCCGCCCCAACCGACATACCGGGAGAGGATTTTCTGCTCTTCCGGTGTAGCGTTGCGGTTTTCAGCTTCAAGTGAGAAAAGTGTCTCGATGGCTTCAATGTTCCGGGCAAACTTTTCCTTCGGACCGCCCTCGCCGAGATGATCATCGGTGATGTGGAAATTGATGCCGGGAAGATCTTCCGTAAGGGTTTCTGTGGTAACTTCCTCCTGCGTTTGCCCGGCCTCTGTACCAGAAAGATCCACTTCTTGAGTACTCTCCTCCGTGATACCCATTTGATCATTCTGTCCGGCATCCCGGGATGCTCCCAGCTCCGTTTCCTCTTGTTTACGGGTGAGGTCTTCTATCGACGGAAAAGCATGTGCCAGAGATGGCAGAGGAACCCCGCCAAAGCCTGCATAATCCTCCTGCAGGCGGTCATACTCTGCCTGTTCCTGTTCGGACAGGTATCTGCCGTCCCGAAACAAAGCATCAAGCATCTTTTCCGCTTCCGGCCAGCGGAGCCTGCGCTCCACATCGTGCTCATAGTTCCGGATCAGCATTCCCTTGGCGCTGTAATCCACAAATCCCCTTGAACCGTCTGAAAACGTCCAGCTTCTGCCGCCCAGGCCATACTCATCCTTCAGGTAATCCGCCCGTTTCTTCGGATCGTGCTCACTGGCATAGAGGGTCTGGATCCGCATCTTGCCATTGGCAAAACCGGAACCGTTCTGCAGTACACGGTTTACCTCTTCATCGGAAATAGAAAAGGCGGAGGGCTTTTCGCTCTCCGCCATCTCAGCTGCTGTATCAATTCTCTGAATCTGTTCTGTTTCCGAAGGAATCAGATCTGTGAAGCTTAACTGGTGATAAGTTCCGCTGTCACGATCTCCTCCGCCTGTGCTTTCAGACTGTTCATATGCTGTGTCCAGGCCATCGGATCGGTCTTCTTGTCCGGAGCCGGATCCTTCTGCAGAAGCTGTATCATCAGCTGATCGATCCGCGCGGTGGCTGTCCGCTGGATCTCCCACAGATGCGGAAACAACCTCTCCGACAGAATCAGGTCGTTTAACAGCATCGGATTGTTCTCCTCCAGAAAGGCTCTCCGCATCCTCCCGTATTTCCCGAGAGGCTGAGCTTCTGCCGTCTCCATCTGAATGTCCGGGATCAGATAATCCCCCTTCTGCGTGTACGTTACTTCCTTCATCATGGATTTCGCTCCCTTCTGTTATCGTCCCTGACACAGCCTGCACTGTTTCAGGTTCTCTTTTGTATTCTTCTTCCAGTGCCTGCTGCGCCGCCTTCGTGCGCTCATAGTTTCTTGTAGTGATTTCAATCTCCCGGAAGATCTGTGCGGACAGGCTGCTGACTGCTGTCCCCAGCGTATTGGCTGCCTGCCGTGTATTGAAATCAAAGATGTCCAGGAAATCCTCATGTTCGAAGTAGCTGTCCGGATCATCCGTGCAACGGCTGTACAGGCAGTAGGCAATGCTGGTTGCCGCCGCCCTCCGGAATACCACTCCGGTTTCAAATCCATCATAGCCCGCCAGGTAGCTATCCTCAACGATGTCGAGGATCTGTCTACTATAGTTGTCCCAATAGTCCGCAGCAAGCCGTTCCGCCGCCGCATAGATCATGGATTCCAGGGACTGCCCCTCCCGGCTCACTTCAAAGGCCTGCTCCAGGGCCTGCATGATGGGCTCCCGGTATTCTTCCTTCATCTCCCACAGCTGCACCGGGCGGGAGTTTTTCCGCTCCCCGGTATCCGATACATCAAAGACATAACGCAGCCTTGGCCGGTCTCCTCTGGTGTCGATCAGTGCGATTCCCTTCGATCCGCGCCGGACGTATCTTCTCATGGTATCGTTCCAAAGATCATATTCCGCGCAGGCTGTCACATCAGGGCGCTGGGCAAAGATCATCAGCTGTTCGTGATAGGGGTATTTATAAAGCCGGGCTGCAGTCCGAAGGAACGCTGTCCACTGCTCCCGGCTCCCTGTGATCTGTCTTGCCGCATCCTCCGCCATCTGCGCGTAGAACTGCATTTTATTTGCCATGAATCTCCTCCGTTATCCTTCCGTCAGCTTCTTAAAGCGCCTGTCAGACATATGCCGAAGTTTCTCAAGAAGCTTCTCTGTCATTTCTCTCAGCTCTGTTTCATCTGCCTGCAGGGTCTTCTGCATTTCCATAAGCGCTTTCTGAAGTCCTTCCCTGGTGCCGTCCCCGTAAAGCAGGACAAGCATCTCTTCATCTTTTGTCAGCTTCATACGATATTCCTTTCTTCCGGCCTGCGGGGTCTCTCCGGATGATCGATCTGCGGCGGCTCCGCCTTCAGCTGTTCCAGCACGGAAGGGCGCTTCTCCTCCG
>JAFUBX010000038.1 GCA_017459985.1 Parasporobacterium sp. | reverse complement strand
TTCTTGATCTGCGTCGTCATCGGCGCCACGATCAGGGTGGGGCAGTAGAAGTTCCCGTCATTATTCTGCAGGACCAGTACCGGCCGCGTGCCTCCCTGCTCCGATCCGGTAAATGGATTCAGGTTTGCCAGGTAAATATCGCCTCTCCGGAAGAACCATCCGGGTCTTAATTCTCTTGTTCTCATGGGCTGTTCCTCCGATCAGTATTTCTGTGGAAGCGCGTTTTTCCGGCTGCTTCCGTTGTACATGAGCCATACCTGGTTCAGATATTTCTTGTAACCTGCCAGGTTCAGGCCGCTTGCCTTGCCTTCTCTGTAAATGTGAAGCGGATCGTATCGCTTCAGACGGCTTACCAGCCGCTTCGGATCATATTCATCATGGTAAAGATCCACGAAAGCGGATATGCCCTGCACGTTCTCCCTTCGGAATGAATCCGGCGCTCCGTTCCAGGCATCCAGGATGACCTGCAGCATCTCCATGTAGCGTTCCGCGCCGAGCTTCTGAAAAGCAGTGTAAGCAGTGCTGATACAGGGAAGCCGTTTCTTGCCTTTGTCCTGCCCGTAATCCAGACGGAGACCGACGGCCTCGGTCGCATCTTTGAACTGGATCGCTTCCGGATCACCTCCAAAGATTCTGGCCCGGATCTTCACGCCGGCGGATAGTTTTGCGGAAGCGCCGGTCTGCTGTGCGAAGAGAAGCGCTTCATCCTTATCCGACATTCCGAAATACACTTTGCAGCGTACTTTAAGGTCCTGGTTGTCATTGCGGAGCTTTCTGGCAGCGATGGTGTGCTGGCCGTCAAACACGTAATAGTGGCCGCCCCGATAGCTGACCTTCGGCTCATTGGCAATGCGTTCATCAAATGCCTTAACGATGCGCCGTACCCTGTCCGGGCTCAATTCTCTCTGGTAGGTTTCCCGCGGGATCTCCAGCTGCGCCGTATTCAGGTCCATGACCTTATAAGTAAATTCATTTGTTTTCATCGTTTTCTCCTTTCCACAACTTTCCTTTTCGGATTTCTTTCAGATACTCAATTCCTTCGGCTGCCAGATCTTTGATCTGCCGTTTTCCGTCCCGGCTCCGGACCGGTCCGGCGTATGCTTCTTTGCAGAAGTTCCAACGGAAGATCATGTCCTGCATCGCACTGTTCATCTCGTAGATCATGTCCTCAACGGTGCCGATGGCCTGCCCTTCGGAATGGTTCATGCTCTCGGCCAGTGCCAGGATCTCACTTGTTTTCGGGATCCGGACCAGAGTGTCATTATCTTCAGGTGCCTGTTCTTCAAATTCTTCCTCGCCGATTTCTTCCGGTTCTTCCATTTTTCCCGGCTTAGCTCTTGGCAGCCGGAGCTGCTGGGCAAGTTCTGCTCTGTCTTCCGGCGCGGCGCGGGCGATGGCGGCAACATCATCTCGCTTGGCTTTCAAAGATCCTGAAAGGATTTCAGTTCGAATTCCCGGTACTACTGCCTCCGCCGCATCAACTCCTTTAGCAAAGCGCTCTGCATTTTCTACAAAGCTTCTGCTGGTGTTTGTTTCTGCAGCGATTTTTTCACTTGTTCTTTCGGGCAGCCGCAAGTCTTCTCCCGAAAGACTTGCGGTAAACTGGCCAGTTGCAGATCTCTCGTTATCTCTCGGTCCTCCGTGAGAAGCTTTTTCTGCTTCATACCGTTTGCCAATCAGATATCGCCGCTGCTCCGGCGTCAGATTTCTCCGGCCAAGCTGGTTATTACAGATCCAGGCAATGGCCGCATACTTATCCGAAAAGTCCTTGGGATAAGTTTTGAATGGAATCTCCGGATGTTTCTTTAAGATTCGGTATCTGTTGTGTCCGTCCAGGATTGTGTTGTTCCAGATGATCAAAGGATCCAGAACCTCTCCGTCAGCAACTATGTTCTGCTCAAGCAGCAAAAACTCATCCTCTGTCAGCGGAGGGATCTTTTCCTCGAACTCCGGATCGATTCTTAAATCATTCAGATCCATGTGTTTCTCCTTCCTATGTATCGGCAGGCCGCATTCACAGCCCGCCCTACATATCTTTAAAGCCATAAGGCATTAAAATCGTTGTATGCTCTTTCCGTATTTGTCCTCGACACCCCCGGAAAATCAGGGAATACATTCAGACGTCCGGCAGCTTACCGGATCCATGGGAATCTGACCCCTCCGTGGTTCTCACCGAGCCGCCCGCAGGCGGAAGTCTCATTATCCTGTGACGCCTCAATGCTGCGCGGGGAGCTGCCCCGCGTTTATCACCGGCCTACCGCTTGCTCCCTCAGCGGGAGATTATTGCATTTGCCGTGAACGTTGCTCTTCGTCACAGGGTCGTGTCTGAAGAATGCTATGCAGTTGTCAT
>JAFUBX010000015.1 GCA_017459985.1 Parasporobacterium sp. | reverse complement strand
GGTAAAAGACAAGCACCTTGAAAAAAGAAAATACCTCAAGTACAGTTGAATTATTACTGACCTGCCAGTTGGTAAAATTCAAACAATACGAGAGGTATCTAAAATGAATGGTAATCGTAAAAAGGGAAAAAAGCAAGCAGCAACTGACAATTCTGTAGTAAATGTTCTTTTACAGGAAGAGGTCAGGAAAAAAGTAGAAAAGATTCAGGCTGATCTGAAATCCTGTACCTGGCGTGATCTGGAAACCAGAGGAAAGTTTGACAAAAACACTAAGATCTCCTTCATTAGTGATGACATGCTGATCCTTGGATGTGACATTGGCAGTGATACACACTATGCAAGGGCGATCGACTCCAGGGGACGGGAACTCAGTAGGGACGCATTTGAGTTCAGCAATTCGTCTGAAGGATTCCAGAGTATGAAGGCCTGGGCACTGGAACTGGCAGCTATAAATAACAAGCAGCAGATCGTGCTCGGACTGGAGCCGACGGGGCATTACTGGTTTGTTGCTACTGCCTGGATGGTGGCGAATGGGATCAGCGTAGTACAGGTCAATCCATATGCTGTGAAGCAGACAAAGGAATTGGAAGACAATAGCCAGCTCAAAGATGACAGGAAAGACCCGAAAGTGATCGCAAACCTGGTGAAGGACGGGAACTATGGGATGCCGTACCTGCCGGAAGGGCTGTATGCGGAGCTGCGGAGCCTGTCGAGGCTGAGGGACCAGCTGACAGAAGACCGGATCCGGAGCATAAACAGGCTCCACAGGGAGATGAAAATCTATTTTCCGGAATACAAGGACGCATTCGGAAAAGTGGACGGGGCATTTACCATGGAGATCCTGAAAAAGGCACCTTTCCCGGAAGATATCCTGAAGCTGGGCAAAGAAGGGCTGCGGAACATCTGGCGCGAAGCAAAGCTGCGGGGACGCGGATACAGCAAAGCAAACCAGATCGTCCGGTATGCGAGGACCAGCGTTGGTCTGAAGGAGGGTCTGGACGGAGCCAGGGAAACGGTCAGATGGTTTGCAGAAGAAGCCATGAGACTGCAGGAAAAACTGGATGAGATCGAAGAGACACTCCACCAGAAATGCAAGGAAATCCCTTATGCGGTAAACATTCTGGAAATTTCTGGGATTGGAGACGATATCCTGTCCGGCATCCTGGCAGACATGGGTGACATTGCCCGGTTTGATGATGTCAAGGAGGTCCAGAAGATAAGCGGACTTGGGCTTGTGGCATGCAGTTCCGGAAAGCATAAAGGGGAGACAAAGATCAGCCACAGGGGACGCAAACGGCTGAGGTACTGGCTCTTCATGGCGGCGAGATCGGCAGTATCCCATGCAGAGGAATTCAAGGCTTTGCATGAATACTACACGACACGGACTGAAAACCCACTGAAGAAGATGCAGTCATTGATCGTGATCGCCTGCAAGATCCTGAGGATCATTTATGCCATCCTGAGAACTGGGACGAAATATGATCCCGCAAAGATGCTGAAGGATATCAAACGACCTCAGAAGGCGGCTAAAGCAGCATGATGAAGGCAGCCACACAATAACACCATTGATTATGCATTCCAGGGCCCTGCCGAACCGCCAGGAAAAGCGTGGAGGCTGGGCAGGGTCCTGGAGAAGGAACCCGTAAACGATAGCGTAGGAAATACGATATCAGCACAAACAGACAAGATGGAACAAAGGCAGTTGTGCGTCCACTGATCCGATCAGTACTGCCGATGGGAAGCCTGGTCAGTGACAATTCAATCAATAAGAAACAAGAGCTGCAGCCGGCAGGAGTACTCTCCGTGGAGCATGACTCCGTAAAACAGCTTAGCTGGCACTCGGTGTATGGATAGGTGGGACGAAGGAAGTTGGGGCACGACCCCATTAGGCACGGAAGGTTCATCACCATAGAAGATCAGAGGGGATAATGGCCTTTATAAAGCAAAAACAATGGACGCTTTATTAGTTATACCCGACAATCCTCTATTTCGTACAAGATACGAGGATGTCCATCACCAATAGGCTCTTTTTATAGAGGTACGCTAATTGTTAAATCCGCATAAAATCAATGAATTTGGGCTTGACATAATAGGAAGGGATAGTAACTGGTGATTATTTTATGTATGGTCCAAGTTTCGCGAAATTCATGGGGAGTAGATTTTCAATTATTTTATATATGGTCCGGTTTCACGAAATCCGCAAATCAAATTATTCCATGTTTCCTTACACTGTATCCATTTTGAAAATCAATATCCGTTCCCGGGCATTATTACCATCAAATAAATCCCGGCAATCGATTTCATCTTCAAAAATGAAGTCCGGCTCCGTCATCAGGCAGGACACGAATTCGTCCGACGGATAATAGCAGAACAACCGGATTTGCCGTGGGTTTGCACACCATGATTTCCGGATATGGCCGATGACACCGTGCAGAATTGTTTCCGTAAAAGGATTGAAAAAGAAAAGGATATCTTCATCTGTGAATTTGAAATATTCCGCCGAACACTTTTGAAAATCGACCTGTTTCTTCTTTGGAAACCTGCTTCGATTGTTTTCCGCAATTTGCACCATTTTCTCCGACATGTCAATTCCGGTTGTCCTGCAACCGCAGGCATCTGTCAGAAAGAAACATACCCTTCCTTTCCCGCAGCCACAGTCCAGAACATGATGTTCTTTACGGATATAACCGCTCTCAGAAAGTCGTTCCAGCACCACATATGGCGTCGGTTCATATGGGAAATTCTGTTCGTCAGAATCCGAATCATCCCGTCCGGTGGTATGAATATTCAGTTTTCTGTCCCAGTCCAGTTCGCGAAGATAGATTGTATTCGCAGATTTATTTCCATCCATGTATCAGATTCTTTCTGTCTCAAATCCTGTCCGGTCCAATTGTTTTCTGCATTGGGATACATTTCAAAAATGTATTACATTTACTTCAGGTTTTCATAAAACCGGACCGCACCATCTATCTCTTCCTGGGTCGGATGTCCCTTTGCGATACCGCCAACCAACTTAAATGGGCCAAAGGTATCAAATCCCAGACACAGGTAACTGCCGACTTCGGTGCATCGTTTATCGGACAATATCTTGCGGATTGCATCGAAATAGTTCTTCCGTTCATTTCCGCAGGTAGCTATCAGGAAGACCTCTTTTCCTTCCGGCAAATGGTTCGCTGCGAAAGAAAGTATCTGCTTGGCAAAATTACTGTAGTATATTCCCGATGCCAGACCAATCCTGTCGTAGTCATCCAGATTCATTTCCGGATTATCAAGAACGTTAATCAACGAGACCTCATGATTTGCAGCAATTGCCTGCACAAGTTTTTCCGTGTTGCCATGATGTTTTGAATAATATACGATCGCTGTTTTCATAATCTATTCGTCCTTTGTTTTATTTAAAACTTTTAAGAATTCCCTCTTCATATCTTCCGGATTCTGATACGCACAGACTCCCGGATGCAAGTGTATCATCCCATCTCATTATCAAGCTGGTAATACCAGTTTTTTTCATGATACGTCTTTTACCTCAAATCTCATACAGGTATTTCTGATTGATATTCCATTTGTTTTCCTGTGCGCAGACTGCTCGCACATTTCTCTCCTAAACGCCGGTATCACAAGTCAATTATTTAAATAATAATCCCTTTCCTTCAAATCTTTACGCAAACCTCAGGATTGGTTCTTTATTTTCTTTTTTGTTTCTTCAAGGATTTCATCCACATCAGCACCAACAATGTCCAGCCCTTCGGCTTTAATCAGGACGGTTTCCGGAATCCCGTAGTAAGATTGCGCCAATTCCCGGACATATCCATATCCGTATTCCACAGGAACGGATGGTCCGCCTGCGGTTGTAATGTAATACAGCTTGCGAGCCCTGCATAATCCCTGTGGGATTCCTTCCTCGGAGTACCGGAAGGTAATCCCGTTTACCGTGACCTGCTCAAGATACTGTTTCAATACTGCCGGAAAAGATAAATCCCAATACGGGGCTGCAATCACAACAGTGTCTGCAGAAGCAAAATCCCTGGCAAACGCAAACATATCTGCATGAAAATCTCCTGATGCAGCTGCCTCTTCCCTTTGATTCAGAAATGTTTCATCTGACATCGGAAATTTTGTATCCTTTAGTTTCACTTCCATGATATCATCGTCCAGTATTGACAAAAGGTACTCTGCAATTTGTTTTGTCCTGGACTGTTCCCTGACGCATGCATTCACAAATAATATCATCTGTTTTTCTGCTCCTGAAGATTGTTGGCTCATGCCATCTCAAACTTTGTCTTGTCCAATTCCTTCACCACTTTTTGCCGGGCTTCCTACCACAACCGCATAATCTGGAATGTCCTTTTAAGAAACCTGTGGGTTTTGCTCCAGCCATGCAATAATATCATCACTTTCATATAGAGGAATGTCGTCAATGAACAAACATGGCACCTGTTCTGTTTCTGCTCATCAGCGTCTTCTGTTAAACTCATATATGTTTTTGTCCAAATGCCTTTGCCGCTTCTATCCTGCCCTTGATATGAAGCATATGGGCATAGAAATAGTCCTCCGCAACCGTTATCCCCTTTTTCTGAAGTATTTTCTTAAGGGTCAGCACTGTCCGGCGTGACCAGTTAGATGTGGTAAAAAGGACTACTTTCTTAACCTTGGTTTTATCCAGGTTTTCTGCATACTGTTTCAATTCCGGAGCCATAATATTGGCATATGGTGCACCTCCCAGGAACAGGACATCCACATCCTCTTTTAATGCCGGCTCATCGGTTATCGATACGGCCTTGACATTGATGCCTTCTGCAATCGCTTCTGCAATTGTTTTTGTATTTCCTGATTTAGAAAAATATCGAACTGCGTTCATACATTGTTGCCCTCCTTGCTGTACATATTTTGCCATGCAGTTACTATCTACATTGGTGTTCCGACTTCAATCAGATTTCCGTCCGGGTCATAGAAACGAACCACTTTCTGTCCCCAACTATGTGTCATCAATGGGTTCACATATTTCACATCCGGATACAGCCGTTCCAGTTTTTTTATGAATGCCTCAATATCGGATTCTTCGAAATACAGCTCACAGGAATTATTCTCCGGTATGATTTCCCGGCCAAGGAAGTGTGCCCATATCTTTGCATCCTGCAAGACCAACCCTTCCGTCAGAATCATATTCCCATTATTATCAAGCAAAAGGTCTAACCCGAATAAATCGTGATAGAACTTCCGTGATTTTTCTATATCCTTAACAACAATCAATACATTCTTCAGCATTTTAACCCTTCCATTCCATCCAGCGCTTCATTCAGTTCCTCGTATGCAGAATCCACGCTGGAACCACGAGCCGGGATTGCAATGGTTGTTTTTACTTCCATGTGATGGAAATCTCCTGCATAATACTATTTGATGTTGTCATTCGTTCCATCCAAATATTGCACCGGCTTTCCGGCTGCCTCCGCATATGCGATCTTTGACCGGGTGCTGCAGCCGATATAGCCCCCGACATTGATAATAAATATCTCCCAAGCCTCATTGAAAGTATTATATCACAGCTAAGCAATGATAATCACAATAACATATGATTTCGGAAGCAGGTCTCTATGGCCTGCTTTTTACCAGATAAATCCATCGTACAGTGCAAACTGGATCATCATTATAATTTCCTGTAACTACTATCCCTGCAACTATCGACAAGAATTATGAAAACTGGACCATGACATCATTTTTCCGTAATTTCTATCCCTGTATTTTCAGCCAAACTGGACCATATTTTTCATTATCCAATAACACTATCCCTGTTCAAATGCTGAAAACAGGGATAGCAACTGGTGATTATTTTATGTATGGTCCTAATTTTGCGAAATCCATGGGGCGTAGATTTTCAATTCTTTTATATATAGTCCAATTTTGCGAAATCCACGGGACGTAGATTTTCAATTCTTTTATTTATGGCCCAGTTTTGTAAAATCCAAGTACTTTACAAACTACCACAGCCCGCCCAGTCTATTCCCTTTTCCTGTCCTGCCTCTCCTTCGCCTGAAATTTTGATAAGTATTGGAAAATCAACGTTTTTCGGGTTCATAAGGCACCTAGGGAAGTGGTAAAACAACTGTCGTCCCATATCGGAAACTTCGAACTGAAGAAACTTCTGGTTCCGGTGGTATTCGGAAAAGCCGCTGAAGCAGTTATTCGTGCTGCTGATGAAATACAGCCGGAGATTATCCTGTGCATCGGACAAGCTGCAGGCAGAACGTCTATTACCCCGAACATGTTGCCATCAATCTCCGTCATGTAAAGATACCGGATAATATTACTTTCTTTCCATATGTTGTATATCAGAGCAAAAACAGGATAAACAAGCCAAGGTACATCACGGCACCGGCAATATTTCCCGCGCCGGGAATATGGAACGGTGCCTGTACAAGAAACAGCGGCAGGAGATTGAACACACAGGCCCACGCTGGAAGAGGCGTCATTCCCGCCACCACCGGTATGAAATGCGCTACCGAGAAAATGATGATTCCCGCGTAACAGCCGATCATCACCGCCGATGTTTTATCCCAAAAATCGGCTGTCAGCTTCCGGCCTTCTTCGCTGTGGTCGCTTTTAATGTAGATCCATTCCGCCGCGCAGCCCTGTATGTGATGCGCCAGGCCGAAGGTATAGATCATCGCTGCGCCGACGATCATAATATTTGCCCATATGGCGGAATACTGATGCATCCAGATCCCGAGCGCCAGATATCCAAAGAACTGCAGAAACATCGCGAGAGTGCCAAGGACAAACGACTGCAAAGGAGCGCTTTCCGGCATCGTCGTGAAAAGCTTCGCCATCTTATTGTTATCCTTGATATCAGAATAATTGAAAATACCGCCAGGTGTACAGAGGATCAATCTGTCGCAGTATACGCAAAGGATGTGTCCTGTCATCGCCAAAATCAATATCCAACTGTGTTCCATAAGTTTTCTTATCTCCTCTCTGAATAGTCCGCAATGACATCAAACATCTTTTCTGTAAAGCGTTCCGGATACAGTGTGAAAAGCTCCGTATGTCCGACGCCTTCATTTTCCATCAGTTCTGCAAAAGGCAGGTGTTTCTCTATGTATCGGATATCCCAGGTCCGGTCTTTTCTCTCTTCGGAACCATACCAGTAGATCACGCGTCCTTCCGGTTTCTTCAACGGAAGATCAAGCTTGTAATTATTGGCTGAATAGAAGCATCTCCAGATGGTCTTCCGGCTCATGGACCCCAGGCAATCCAGCATATACCTGGCATCCTCCTCGGAAAACTTATCCGGATTCATCACTTCCCGCAGGGCTTTGATCCCCATGACCTTCGCAGCGGACATCATCAGATAATCCCGGATCCCGATAAAATATGTGGCGATCTTCGGCAGTTCATAGGGGGTCATACCGCCGTCCATGATATAGCAGTCAGCTGTGATCCGTCTGGTGGAGAGCATCCTTGCAACCATCCCGCCGCCCATCGAACATCCGAAAAGGCATTTCACATGGCTCAGGCCTCTCTTCAGCAATACATCTTCTACCTCTGTGACCACCTGTTCAACGGAAGTAAAATCTGCCTGCGGCTGTTCTTCGTCAAGCCCGGGATAAGAAACGATCATTACATGAAATTGCTTCTCCAGCGCAGGCCGGACGTAGTCGTAGATGTCCCAGCGGCATCCCAGCGGAGGAAACATCAGCAGAATGCCTGAATTTTCTTTTCCGAATTCATGAATGGTTATCATCTTTCTATTCTCTCCATAAATGCTTCAATCCGGCTCTTTGCAAACTTCTTCTTTCTGCTCCGGAACAGGTTTTTCATAAACATTACGCCCCTCCTGTCAGCCTTGTCTAACGTGTACTTATCAGAAGCTGTGTTCGATCAGCCAGCGCTCGGCTTTCAGAACTTCTTCCGTAGCATCCGTGCCGTCGGCCAGGATGACCTTCTCATCGGGAAGCTCGCCGAAGAAATCCAGATGGGATTCTTCCGCGACGGTATTTTTCAGATAGTTGTTGTCATCGGCAAAGCCGGGATCAGGCTGCAGCTGGCACATGTTGTAGGCTTCCAGGATGCCGGTGACAGGCGCTCCGTGCAGTTTAAGTCCCGCGTACTTTGACAGGTCTGCGCCGATCGGGCCAGCGTCCTTATAGATCTTCACTACTTCCCGGAGCTGCTGCTTCTCATGGTCGGAGAGAGGCTCCAGGGTCTGCACGGTGTGGATATTGTCCTTCACCTGCTCCAACGTGGACATGCCGGACAAGTTGCAGATCACGCCATCAAAGCTCCCGGCGAAACGGATCGCCCAGGATGCGATGCTGGCATTCGGATTCATCTCTTTCAGCTTCTTTTCGACGGCCGCCGGAACCATGGACAGGCCGCCGCCCTTGACCGGCTCCATGAACACGGCGAGCTTGCCGTGTCTGCGGATCACTTCATAGGAAGCCATCGCCTGCACCAGTTCACTTTCACAGTCGATGTAATTGAATGGGATCTGGACGAACTCCACCTCGGGGTGCTCGGTCAGAATGCGGTCGAGCAGCTTTGCAGAGGAATGAAAGGAAAAACCCAGGTGCCTGATCCTGCCGTCCGCGAGCCATTTGTTCGCATGGTCAAACAGGTGTGCTGTCTTGACAATGCCGCCCTTTCCGTCAATGCCGTCATAATAGACCGTCTGGAAATTGTGAAGCAAATAGTAGTCGATATACTCCACGCCGAGGTTTTTAAGCTGGCTTGCAAAGATCGGCTCGATCTCTGATTCTTCCTTCAGCAAAAACGTCGGGAACTTTGTAGCCACGGTGAAGCTGTCCCGGGGATGGCGCTCCACCACTGCCTTTCTGGTGGCTTCCTCACTTTTTCCGTTGTGATACACATAGCTGGTGTCAAAGTACGTGTATCCGGCTTTCATGAAGGTATCCACCATTTTATTGAGCTTTTCGTAATCAAAGTTTGTGGGATCGCCTCCGATCACCGGAAGCCTCATCATTCCAAATCCAAGTCTGCTTTTTAACATTTCTCAATACCTCCTGCCTAGTCATAATTATCGAAAAAGAATTCCCTGATTCGCTGGTCATCCTTTTTAATCCCGCCGTTGAATCCTTTAAAATTCGGGCAGTATATCGTATATTGTATTTTCGGCTGTCCCGATAACGGAGTGAAAATTCGTGTATCCGTTCAGTTCCCGTTCCGCCATATGACGCATATCCGGATTGGGTTCTACACAGTACACTTCACTGCCCCGGTCAAGCAGATACTTTGCAAACTTTCCCGTTCCCGAGCCGATATCCGCGATAACGGATTCATCTGAAATCTCAAACCGGTTATACAAATAATCGACTAATTCCTGTGCGCAGCCTGGTCTGCCGACGGTATAATCTTCCGCCCGTCCGTCAAATTTCTTTAATGTATCCATATCAGCCTTGAATAAATATTTTTTCATGGCAGTTTCCTGAATATAATGGGAAAAGAATATTTCTTGGTAATGTTTTTCTCATCTTCTCTATGGGTTATCTTATCACTATTTCGTCTTATAAGAAGAATAACTATAAGAATTATTACAATGATTCCACAACATAATATACATTACACATATCTGACATCCCCATTTATTACTTTTAATTATTAAAACTTCCCATACCCCAAATAGGCTTTGAGCCATTATAAAGTCATCAAATGCATCTCAGATCCTAGTTTTCTCGTACAAGAACACTTTTTTCGCATACGATGCATTTTACCGCAATTCCCCCATTTTTATATTCAGAAATATTGATTCATCAATGTTCATCACATCTTTTGGTGTGGGAAGTTTTAGTAAGTTATATTATTGAATGCAGTTTCAGTTGTTTTTCTTTGCACATACACCGAGCATATAACTGAAACAATACTGAGAATAAAGATAATCACGCCAATATGTTTTTTGGTATTCCGATATCCATATATGCCACCTCAGAAATCAAACTTTTCCCCTGTATAGGCCACGGTGAACACTCCTTTTGCAATCAGATTATTCTGTGCATCAAATATCCTGACACGCACCTGTCCGGTTTCAGACTCATGGTTATCTTTGCATTTTGCTTCTGCACGTACAGTTCCTCCCGTGACAGTTCCTATATACGTGATATTACTATCCAATGCATAGCAGTTATATCCATATGCAAGCACGGATGCAGCGGAAGCACTCTCTGCCAGGCTGAACAATACTCCGGCATGAGCATGCGGTCTGCCCACCAGGCTCATATGTTTGCCGGTCAATTCCACTTCAAACACAGCCTTCCCCGGTTCGCAGGAAACCATGTGAAGTCCGTTCTCCATATTGAAAACGTCGTTCTTATCAAAATACTCTTTCAGCATAATGGTCTTTACCTTTGTTAAATACTTTATCCTGTTCTGAATCTGCTTTTCTACAATCGTTCAAATACCCGTTCAAAAAAGCTTTCATCTTCAAATCCTGTTATCAGATACCGGTCATTCACAATAAACGAAGGTACTGCATGTATCCGGTATTTATCGGCATCGGCCTGATTATTCTGTATCATCTACGATATCTTTGATTTTCCTGGCAGGGACACCGCCCACCACGCAGTTGTCGGGAACATCTTTCGTCACTACAGCTCCGGCAGCAACAATGACATTATTTCCTATCGTAATGCCTGGCAGTATCGTCAGGTTGAAGTTCCCGGTGAAATTATTCCCGATATGGATGTTCTTTCCGTTGTCGCAGTTAAATGTCTTGCCAATCCATACTTTTTTACCAATGCTGCCCAGCATTTTCTGCAGATGCGCATACTGTGCATCGTAATCGGAATCATCGATGGCGTTATATATCTTACACTGTACGATGGCATTTTCTTTCCGGGCTTCCACAGCAGGGTCATCGTAGCAATATTCCAATCCAGCTTCCAACTTTTCGATTTCTGTCATAATAATACTTTTGCCTCTATCTGATAAAAATAGTCGCGATTCTTACTTCTTCCTGTTCCATTGATTATAAACAACCTTAACCGATAAATCCATAAACAAAAACAGCAGGTTCATCATTTCTGAATTCCCTGCCGTTTCGCCGGTCAATATTCTTCAGTTTGTTTCGGTCATACCCTTTTCCATTCGGAACGGTCCTTGTCACCGGATTCAGACCGTTCCAGGTATGCCGCTGCATTTCATGGTACTTTTTTTGTTCTTTCTTGCTCTTCTTAGAGAGCGGGATGTATTTGTCCATTTGCTTTCCTCCTGTCTGTTTACCCGTTAACTGAACCAGGAACCATTATATTTCTTTTGTGCCTTATGCATCACAATTGTTCCAATGATAAGTCCAAGAATAATGCAAAGAATCCCTACAACCCCTTCAATAGCTACCCCTATTATAAGTCCTGTTTCCATAATGCTACCTGTTTTTCTTTACAATCCTTCTGGCCCAATAGATACAGGCTACCATTGCAATTATAAAGACGATAATTGCCGGCACCAGGGTTACATCCGAATTCCATATCAATCCGGTAATCCCGCTGGCTGTAAATGGCAGTGAAACCACTGCTACAATCTTTGCTATCATCAGGCAATAGACCTTCCGGTTTCCCATTTTAGCTGCATAATGCCTTGGAATCAACAGCGGGTCCCTTAAAAGTGCCAGCAGGCCTGCATACAGGAGCAGCCCGCCTGCCATGCAGAACATCATGATTGAAAATACATATTCCATTTGCTGTCCCCTGCTTTTTATTACTGTCGGTTATAATATCAGAATCAGTATTGCTGCGATGACTGCCCCTGCAATCAGAAATGGCAATAGGCAGCATCCGCATCCTCCATGATGGTACAACGGCGGAGGCGGAGGCCCCATCGGACCTGGTCCATAGCCATGACCAAAGGGTCCTCTACGAAAATACATCATATTAACCTACCTTTCTGTTCCGGATATCTTCCCATTCAGCATCATCCCAGTATGGGCCACCGCAGTGGTTACAGGTGGAATATTTGCTGGTATCCACCTTGCTGCCGCAGTAGTCACAGGTGATGATGGTATCTACAGTTTCCTGACTATATGTTTCTTGATATTCCGGTTCTGCTTCCCGTCTGGCATCGTCTTCTTTCTGTTTCTGGTTCCTGATGCTGCGTACAAGCCGAAAAACTGTAACAAACAAGATTATCGATACAATTGGAAGAAGCCAGAAGAACCTCATTGCCACAAAGAAGAAAACTATTAGCACTATAATTGTTGAAACGTTGTTTTTTCTCATCATAATCCCTTCCCTTTGATGAATATTATAATAGCACTGAGGTGAGGAAAAAATAGTTAATAATGGGAATGGATAGCGCCTATTCATCATTTTCCGGGAAATAGAAAATCCCTGGTCTTATGTGCTGTCACACAAGGCCAGGGATACATTTTAATTCCTGATAAGGCTGTCTCTGGTTTTGATTTATCTGACTTTCCGGAAGCGTTTCTTCTCGGCTCCCGTAAAGCACCGTTTGATTCCATCCCAGTGCCGATGAAACATCATGAAAGCAGATAAACATACCAAAATCCCGGGAACTACCCCATAGCAGGCAAATGCCGGAGCAACAGCCAGCACCGGAATCAGTACAGCGCCGATGGGCAAGTATCCGGACAATAGTGTTACAAGGCCACCGATAATACAGGCTGCGCTTCCCCATAATGGCATGGAAAACACCAGCCAGGCGCAGGTCACCGCAACACCCTTTCCGCCCCGGAACCGACGCCAGAATGGATAATTATGGCCGGGTATCGTTGCAAAACCGGTCCAAAGGATGACCTGCCACGGTTCCACCTCCCAGGTGAGGAGCCAGGCAAGGAAACATGCCAGGGCTACCTTCAATACATCTCCGATAAGTACCAGGATGCCTTCGAACTTTCCGATGTTTGCCATGACATTTGCCATACCGGGATTGCCGCTTCCGATGCTGCTTATGCTTTTTCCGGTCCGAATTCTGGTGATGATAACTGCCGTCAGAAAACTGCCGCAAAGATATCCGATTAGTAAACAAATGATTACTTGTAACACATACATAAAACTGTCATCCGGAGTTATTCCCCAAAGTATTCGTCTATCTGGCGCATCCGTTCTGACTGCTTTACATGGAACGGGCACCGTTTATCACAATGGCCGCAGGAGATGCAGTCGGATGCTTTCTTTTCCAGTGTACGATAGTGCTGCTCTGCAAGAATATCTCCGGTACGTGCCAGGTCGTAATACTTATTGACAAGTCCGACATCGATGCCTTTCGGACATGGTTTGCAATGGTTGCAGTAGACACATTTCCCCTCTGCAGCCTGCGGTGCAAATGTACCGATAACGGAATAATCCAGTTCTGTATCGGAGCATTCATAGTATTTCAGTAAAGCTTCGACATCTTCTTTATTCCGTGCCCCGGGAAGTACGGTAAGGACACCGGGTTTGTCCAATGCATACCGGATGCACTGGTACATCGTCAATGCTGTACCGAAGGGCGACGTTTTCGCATCCAGCAGCTGACCTCCGGAAAATGGTTTCATGACGGATATACCGATTCCTTCGGTCTGGCAACGGAGATATACCGATGCCCGCTCATCGACTTCTCCGTAGGCATACTCGCCCTGCTGATAATCATACCCGGGATTTACAGAGAACATCAGCATATCTACGATGCCCGTATCCAGGATGCTATGTATTACAGCCGGGGTATGTGACGATAATCCGATGTGACGGACGACTCCGGCATCGTGTAATTCGGTAAGATACCGTAGAATTCCGTTTTTCTGATAGGATTCCCAGTCTGCCGTTTCGTCCTGGCAATGGATAAATCCGTAGTCGATATAATCCGTGTGCAGTTCCGACAGCTGACGGTCAACCGACCGTTTTACAGTATCCAGGTCTAACGTCCAGCCATAAGTACCATCCGAATAATCTGCGCCGAAATGTATCTGGAACATCACCTTACTTCGAATATCACGAAACGCTTCGCCATATATCGGAAAACTGGCGCCGTCACCGGCTGCCAGGCAGTGCCTCCGTATATCGTGTAAGTCTACAGATAATCCGATGTTCTACGAATTATCTATAAAGAAAGTATAGCACATTCCTGTGACATGGTTACCTGCATCAATGCTATACAGCCCTATATTGTATATGCAGCGATGTTATGCAAACCTCAGTTCATCCAGGGAATACCGGAGATCTTCATCGAGTTCCCCACCCACTTCCAACCGGGGATGTTCCTGCTGGAAGGATAAGATTTGTGGTTCTGTCTGTTCCTGTGTTGTTTCCATGTTTGTTTCCACCCTACTTGATAATATATGCACTTACTATCTGCCCGATATACATGGTATGGGCGTCCCGGTTGGCCATTGGATACGTCCCGTCCACATCCTGCGGATACATCTTTTCAAAGATGTCCTTCGGTAATCTATTCAGTTCCTGTTTCTGAGAGTACAGTACCTTACATTCCAGGGTAATTGGATATTCCTGGAGTCCCGGTGTGTGATTAACCTCCGGTTCTTCTAACGTCAAACCAGCTTTTTCCACTTTATCCATGTTATACCCGGATTCCCAGCCGCAAATCTTCGTAATTTCCGGAGATGGTTTGTCTATCGGGATGCTAATAGTAAATTCACCGGTCTTGTCCAGCTGGGATTTTGTATATCGGTGTTCCCGAACATATACTGTAAATACCGGCATTCCCCAACAGGTACCAATCCCACCCCATCCGATGACCATTGTATTAAATTTATCTCTGTTGGTATTCAGGAGAATTCCTTTGGGCAATGCTGCTGTTATAATTGATGCGTAGTCGTTCAGATTGATTTTCTCTTTCATAGTCCTGCCTTTCTGTACTGTTAAACTTCGTCTGTTAACTATAAGTTCAATACTTTCTTTATTTTAATCCTCTATTTTAACTCTTCCATCCCATCCAGCGCTTCATTCAATTCTTCAAACGCAGAATCCACGCTGGAACAAATATCTTCCATTTTATCCATCGGCTCCGATGCATCAGCGTCTTCATCGTATGCACCGGAATCGAAACTGTCTTCCATCTCAGACAGCATGTCCTTCAGGTCTTCCCGGATGTCATCCAGTTCTTCGACCAGGTCGGTCAGCTGTTCGGAGAGCTTCTGAATCCGGTCATAGTCGACCGATATCCGTCTGTCTTGCTTTCTATTCTTGTGCGATGGACTTCCGGCCGGACCGGAACCACGAGCCGGGATTGTGATGACTTTTTTTACTTCCATGTGATGTAAATCTCCTGCAAATTATTACTTCGGGTTGCACTTTGTTTCATTTAAAACTTTCAAAAAATCCATCTTCACATCTTCGGGATTCTGATATATACAGACTACCGGATGCTGTAGTTTCCGATATTCATCATCAATCTCTTCCGGCATCAGTTGGTGGAACTCCATGGACAGCATCTGGTCGTCGATTTCAAATACCTGCTGTTTTTCTTTTTCTGTCAGGTCTCGGCCTATGAAATGCTTCCATATCAGATTCTGCAGTCGGTCTTCCACTTCCAGATAATAAGGCAGGTCCTTCTTCACCGGTCTGGTCACATCTGACAGATAGGCTTCGCTGGCATCGTGAAGCAGACAACCAAGGATGATTTCTCCGGAAAGATTTCTTGCTATCGCTTCCTCTGCACAGGCAATGGAATGCTGCGCCACCGAATATAATATCGGGAAGTGTCCGTTCGCCCGACACAGCATCGAAAGTGCATGGGCGATATCTGTCGCATCTATTAAGTTGTCATCCGGTTCTATCGGGTCAAAGTGTTTGCCGGTAAAGGATAAGATGTAGCTCATACGTCTATTGTTTTCAATAGTTCCTGGTCATAAGCGTCTTTTGCATCGTCATTGAACAACACCCAGAGAATATCATCAAATGCATCCGGATGCTCTTCTACAAATTTGCAGACAGCCGTCACTGCTACTTCAGCTGCCTGGTGTATCGGGTAAGAATATACACCGGTGGATATCGACGAGAATGCAATGGACCGGATTCCATGTTTCATCGCTACCGTCAAGGAGTTCCGGTAGCAGTTTGCCAGCAACTGTGCTTCGTTATGACTTCCACCCCGCCATATAGGGCCAACTGTATGAATGACATATTCACAGGGAAGCTTGTATGCGCCGGTGATTTTTGCTTCCCCAGTTTCACAGCCATGAAGCGTTCGGCATTCTTCCAGCAATTCTTTTCCGGCAACCCTATGAATGGCACCATCCACGCCGCCACCACCAAGCAGTGATTTGTTCGCGGCATTGACGATTGCAGACACGGAATCCACCTTGGTAATATCGCCTTGAATGGTACGAATAGTTGTCTTTCTCTGTTTTAACTCCATCTTAATCCCCTTCCGGAATCCTATTTCCATCATCTTCCAGATACCTCACCGGTTTCCCGGTCGCCTCCGCATATGCAATCTCCGACCGGGTACTTTCCCCGATATATCTGTCAACGTTGATTATGAAGATTTCATCAGCCATATCAATCTTTCGTTTATGCATGTCATCCAGCATCTCTTTTGTGGCAGTCCGTGTACCTTCTTCCATGTTTTCCCAGACTTCATTATCGCCGGAATGGCCGAACAGGCCAACGCTGATGACAATGTTGCCTTCCAGAGTCAGGCGTTTCTGGATTTCCATGAATGCCTCTTTGAAACGGGTGCTGCCACAGAGAGTGATAACCTTATATTTTCCGACCATTATCTAACCGTTACTCCGATTTCAATATTTTTAATGACTTCTTAAGATGAACAGGATATGCCTCTCCTAATCATGATAATCTTATCACTAAGACCGAAATTTATCATTAAAAAATCAAGTATACATTTATTCTTCCAGCAACCTATGAAGCACCTGTTCCCTGTTCCGGATAATGTCAACGTAAATTACCAGTCCTTTACACTTTTCGCAGTACCATCCATCAAGGTTCTCCCCGGGGACATCATACACGCAGTCATAAATCTGCATATCATAGATACTGCCATCTGCCAATACAAATCCCGGATGTTTCTTCATATAGTCTCGAAAGAAATTGACCCTGAAAATCCAGACATCTGCCCATAACAGCTGTTCCATAATCTGGACAGTAATCATAAAATCCATTGATTTTAAGCCGTTTATTTCGAATAATTGTTTGTTCTTTTCAAAAAATCCGCCACGCATCGCTGCATGACGGATATTATATAATCTGATGGGAAGGACCCCATCAGCAAGGGCGGAAAGTTGCCGCCACAAACTGATTATAGCATCAATCAACATGAAACTCACTATACTAATTGAAATCCTTCAAAGACGATTTCCATCGTGTGCGAATTATCTTTTCCATTTCACACTCCTTTGGCTTTTTAATCCGGTGACCATTTACGATCCTTTGCCTCCGGTCAAAGCAGCTTTCAGTGCAGCGATCGTCTCGCGGCTCATGCCTGCGTCTTCTAAATAGCGCTCCGTACAGGTGGAAAGATCGGCAGCGGCGGGGTCAGCATTCTCATCTCCGATCACACAGCAGATCATCGGATCCAATACGTTTTTCACAATGACGTCATACCGGTTCGGATCGGACTTCTTTGTGATGCCGTAGTAGTTGGCATAGGTGATCATGTAATCCGAGACGATTTCCTCATAGCCTGCGCCGCAGAGGGCTTCGAGCAGCATACACACAAAGCCTGTGCGATCCTTCCCCTCCGTGCAGTGGACAAGCCAGGGGCCTTCCGTTTCCGCCATGGCGGACAGGCCCGATACGACCTTGCCCTGAAATTCCTCGGAGCCGAAGTTCATGTTCAGGGCAAGCGGCGTAACCTGCCCCGCCTCGTAAAGGGAGAGGAAGTATGGAGAGTCAAAGCCCTCCGCGCTGATATAGTTCTGAAGCTTCTCCTCGTTATCGGCAAGATTCAGTATATTGCTGACTCCGGCTTCCTCCATCAGCGCATCGACATAGGGCGCACGGTTGTGCTGATTGTCGCAGGGGGAAGCAGAGCGGTACAGCATGTCTTCCTCAATGTTGCCCGCCCGGATCGCGCGGAAGTTTGCAAACACGATATCGCTCTCATAGTCTTCCCGGGCATCCGTATAGTGGATATCTCTGGCATTTTGGATATCCAGATACTTTCCTTTTTCTACAAGCGTAATGCTGCCCGTCATCCCCTCCTGCAGTCCAGCGACGTTCCAAAGATCGTCCCCGTTGTTGATCGCCGCCTTGATATAGTCATAGCCCGGATAGGCGATCAACAGCGGTTCCCCGTTGGCCGTATAATAACCGTTATAGTACGGGAGATCTTCCAGTGTATAGCCATTGGAGAACGAGACGTTCAAGCTGTCCCCGTATTGGAAGCCCAGCGCATTGAAATCCTCAATGGTCATTTGAATGTAGACTCCGCCGAACTCCGGCTCGTGCAGAATCGCGCGGTCGGCCATGGTCGGTGCGGTATCTTCATGCTCCGCAACACAGCCGCACAGAAGGACCGCAACACAGAGCGCATAGACGCTCAGCGATACTCGGGTAGTTTTTACAAAATCCTTTTTCATATGACAACTCCAAACTTGCAACATTTTACTTTTTGACCATCAAGACGTATTTCGGCTTCTCCGACACGCAGCTGAGTCGACCTCGATCCCATTATCATTGATCGCCTTGCTGCGCTTGTGGTTATGGATGAACCCGATAATAACAGCGATAACGATAATTGCGATTGCGATTTTTAACAACATGATGATTTCTCATCTTTGTCGAATAGTATTACATTTTTTTGATCATGGTCAGACAATTGTATCCATTCTTGTATTCATAGTGGACATCGTCCATGATCTTTTTCGTTATAAAGATGCCAAGGCCTCCGATCTCTCTGTCCTCCGCCGGAAGGGATACGTCCGGGTCGATCTTTTCAAGCGGGTCAAATGGAACGCCGCTGTCAATAAAGGTGACTGTCACCACGGCCGGATCCTCGCTGATCGACAGACGTATGGTAGCCGGGCCTGTTTTCGGTGCGTAGGCGTAGTTTGCGATGTTGACGAAAATCTCCTCCGCTGCCACACTGATCTGCATCTGCGTTTTGATCGGGCAATTTACGCGCTCCAGCTGTTCGTTCACGAAAGCCAGAACGTGAGGCAGGTTATCTGCTGTGGCTTCGATGACCAGCTGTTCGCCCGAAAATGTTTCTTCTGCGTGAAGATCAAATGACAGGAAATCCACATGCTCGAGGATAGCTGTAAGATTCCTCGTCCAAAGCTCCACGGTTGCCCGATCCTCTTCGTTGGTTAAATCGGAATGCCTGCGCTTCCAGTCGATCAAGTCAGCATACGCGAGACAGCGGACCTTATCCTCCACTTCAGAAATATACCGGGCATCGTTCGTGTTCAGATATGCGCGGAGACTGTTCTTCCAGAATGCTCTGGCTATGGATGCGGGATAGCCCTGGAAGTGCAGCACGATATCCTCATTATATTCGGAAAACCCCACATAAGAATTGTACATCTGTGCCAGTTCAAAGATAGGATGCCCTACAGAAAGGGTATCCATGTCGATCAGCAGCACTTCGTTGTCAGCCAGGACGATGTTTTTGGTATGATAATCGCCGTGGATCATGTGATCACTCTCCGGGATCTCTTCCGCCATGCTCAGGAGTTTTTTACCGTGTTCAGGTGGAAGTGTATGCTTCATCCTGGAGATGCCCGCCAATGCGTCTTCCTTGATAGAAGGAAGTTTTCCCGCCGGGACGGTAATGCTGTGGACTGTTTTCAGCAGCTTTACATACTCTGCCACACACCAGTCCATACGTTCCGGTTCTTCGGCAAGTATCTTCGCAAATGATCTGGCATTCAACAACTCAAATACAGAAACATATTCCCCTTCCTCATTTTGGAAATGGGCCGGTGAAGAGTCGCCGATCGTCTATGGTGTAGTGACTCCTACAAAAGCAATCTTTTGGCCTGCCGCTTCAAGGATCACGTAAGGCTCAAACAGAAGATCTCCTAAGTAATTGAAGTTGCAGCTGATATAGGGATATTCTGCCAACTCTGCCAACTCCAGAAAACGATCCGCACCGTAGTCAAATTCGTGATTTCCGGGGATTGCAACATCATATTGCATGGCATTCATCAGCTCGATCATAGCCTCGCCTTCGCTGAGTGTTCCGATGGGTTCGCCCTGAATAGCATCACCGTCATCCACAAGGATTGTTGTATATCCTTGTGCTTCAAGGGTATCGCGTACCTGCTGCAAACCTGCCAGTCCGGCTGTGACTCCTCCGTCGCGCCGCAGGCAACTGTACTCAACAACAGTGCCAGCACGAGAAGAATCGTGAAACTTTTTTACGAACTGTCATTAAGATAACCTCCTTTTTATATTCCGGCTTTTTCCCTGATCATTACGTTGATCGTGTTTGAGGATTCACGCTCGGGATTGAAAGAATAGTTGAGCTCCTCCACGGTTTTATTTAGAAGCATGTAAGATAGCTCGTTTTCACCCTCAGCAGGATCGAAGCGCCCCCCGCCGTAGGACACAGTCACCGTCGCCTGCTCCTCCGTAGGGGCATATTCCAGCGTCACACGGACGGGAGTCTTCCCCAGCAGCGGCAGCAGCATTTGCTGCACCAGTTCCTCAAAAGCAAGGCGAATGCGGTATTTCGTGCGCGGAGGAATATCGTTCTGTATACAGTACCGGTCGATCTCCGCTCCGGCACCGATAAAGTCGTAGTCACGGCTTTCGATGCTGAACTCAAGGATCTTGAGCTTCTTGATAAAGCGTCGGGTCAGTTCCTTTTCCGGATGATCGAAGATCTGCTCCGGCGTTCCGTCTTCGTAGATCCCCCCCTGATCCATATAGAACACCCGGTTGCAGATGGCGCGGGCAAAGTTCATTTCGTGGGTCACGATCATCATGGTCTTTCCGGTCTGAGCCAAATCCCGGATAACCGCCTGAACCTCGCCCACCATGGTGGGGTCAAGGGCGCTGGTCGGCTCGTCCAGCAAGATGAGGTCTGGATCCATGGCCAGGGTTCGGGCAATGGCCACGCGCTGCTTTTGCCCGCCGGAGAGCTGCTCTGGGTACTGGAATTCCCTCCCGCCAAGCCCGACGCGCTGCAAAAGCGCAGCGCCGGTATCGTACGCCTCCTGCTTTGACTTTTTAAGAATGTCCATGGGTGCGAGCATCAGGTTTTCGATGACTGTCAGATGCCCGAACAGGTTGAAGGACTGAAAGACCATTCCCATCCTGCGCCGTGCCTGCGTCAGCTCGTATTTCGGCGCGGTGATGTCCACGCCGTCCAGCAGGATCTGCCCGCCTGTGGGACGCTCGAGCATATTGATGCAGCGAATCAGCGTGGATTTTCCCGTTCCCGAGGGTCCGATGACCGAGATGACATCTCCATCGTTGATGACCGCGTTCACATCCTTGAGAGGCGTTGCATTCTCGTATTTTTTCTCCAAATGGATCAGCTCAATCATCGATATTCACCCCCTTCAGAATGTCTTTGCGGGTCCGCTGCTTCGGGTCGATCCGAATCTCGATCTTCTTCACGGCAAAGGTCAGGATCGCCGCGAGGATGAAGTAAATGATCGCCACGGCGATGAGCGGGAAGAACGCCTCATAGGTGCGGCTGCGCACAATGTCGCCCATCTTTGTCAGATCCTGCACCGCGACATAGCCCACAACGGCCGTCGCTTTGATCAGCGAGGTAATCTCGCCCTTGTACGCAGGCATGAAATGCGGCAGTGCCTGCGGCAGGATGACGCGATAAAACGCGCGTCGATTGGTGTAGCCCAGCGCGTAGGCCGCCTCCATCTGCCCACGGTCAACCGCGCCAACGCCGGAGCGCAGCATCGCGTACACCGCCGCGCCAAACACCAGCGTGAAGCCCACGACCGATACCGCCGCACCGGATATCGCCACGCCGCCAAAGATGATGTAATACAGGATCATGAGCAGCACGACCACCGGCATGCCCTGCACCAGCCAGACGAAAAATCGCGTGATTCGATTGGCGACCGGATTGCCGTTTCGGCAGAGCATGAATACCGCAAAGCCCAGCGCCGTACCGAAGAGGATGGAGAGCACCGTGATCAGCAGCGTTGTGCCGATGCCCTGCAGGAAGAGCTGCCAGCGGCTTTCACGAATAAAGGTCTTTTGGAAGCTGTCAGCTACCGAGGATAGGAATCCGCCGTCGCTGTCAGCAGCCGCGGCTTTCATGACCAGAAGTACCGTTCCGCCGGTGTAGTCCGGTTCGGAGAACAATATGCTTTCCTTTCGCTCTTCGGTCACTGAAATGCCGCAGCACCCGATGTCGCATTTT
>JAFUBX010000056.1 GCA_017459985.1 Parasporobacterium sp. | reverse complement strand
GATGCAGCGCATTACCAGATGTTTATGGATGCGCTCACGGCAATCAGTCCGGTTCCGATCCGCTTTGCTGATATCGACAGCGGTGCGAAGGGCTATTACCACACGATCGATAAAGAAATCGTGATCCAGAAAGGGATGAGCGAGAGCCAGACACTGAAAACCCTGGTTCATGAAGTCAGCCATGCAAGGCTTCATGACAGGGATGCCATGAAGGCGGAAGGTGTTGCAAAAAGCGCCCAGCAGAAGGAACTGGAAGCCGAGTCCATTGCCTACACGGTAATGTTCCATTATCACATGGATACGTCCGGCTACTCCATTCCCTATCTGGCAAGCTGGTCCGGCAGTCAGGATACAAAGCAGCTGAAGGCCTGCATGGATACGATCCGCAGGACAGCGGGCGAGATCATCGAAGAGATGGATACCTTCATGGCAGAGCGGATGAAGGAGCTGGCAGCGGAAAAGACCGCTGAGCAGGATACGGACCGATATACCATTTATCAGATCCGGGAAGGAAGCCCTGCCGGTGTTTTCGAGTTTATGGGAATGGATTATATCCGGCAGAAGGGGATGGAGATCCGTCCTGAGGACTATCAGAAAGTATATGTGGGGGCACTGGTTCCGGGGACTACCCTGGAGGACCTGTATATACAGTTCAACGGACCGAAGATGCCGGAGGATTTTACGGGACATTCCTTAAGTGTCAGCGATATCGTGGTGGTTCACAAAGACGGAGAGGATCATGCCTACTATGTGGACCGCTTCGGCTATGAGGAAGTGCCGGAGTTCCTGGCACCGATGCAGGCACAGGAAAAGGACGCGCAGGAGAAGGCAGCGGAGACAGGAACAAAACAGGCAGATACTGAAAAGAAAGAAGCAGCGAGGACTGGCACCATCATCCCTGAAAAGGTGGATGCCGCACCGAAGAAGGCAGAGGAAACTGCTCGGACAGCTCATTCAAAGGATGTAAGCCAGCCCACAAGGCGGAAGGAATCCGTCCTTGGAAAGCTTGGTGAAAAGCAGAGGCAGATCAAGGCGGCTGAAAAGGCAAAACCGGAGATGCCGGAGAGGAAGAAGGCACAGGCAGTAAAACGAGGGAAGGGAGAGCAGGCATTATGAGAAAGATAGTATTTGATGAGGAAGAGCTTCTGGTTCTGGCAGTTCTGGAACCGGATACAAGGAAGAACACGATTGCTAGGCTGGAGGAAATCCTTCCGGAAGTGAGGGATGACCCGGATATGGAGGCCATTGTGATCAGTGCCGCCGAGAAACTGAAGCGCATTACGGATGAAGCCTTTGACCTGCTCGGCCTGGAGGAGTATAGGGAAGAGCTGCAGGCAGAGGATGAAGAAGGTGCGGAGGAATGAGTAATGGGAGAAAGCAGTTTGCGGTGTACCGGCTGAAGAAAGGGCTTTGGGAGAACGAAGCACTGCGGTATCGCTCCTGGAACTATCTGAAGAAATTCCATATACAGGTGCAATCCGATCGGTATGAACAGGTCTGCGTCTCTCCGTTCTCATGGGATCTGGATGCGTCCGACCTTCGCAGGCAGCTCGAAAACGGGCTGCCTGCAGCTCCCTCCGGAGAAAAGCTGGAGATCAGCGATGTACTTACGGTTACGAAGGATGGGATCACCACGGCATACTATGTGGATCCAGAGAAGCTGATCGTTCTGACCGGGTTCTTCCATACGACAGCATCCACTGCGCTCCTGTCCATTGATACGACAGATTATCAGATCGAAGGAAGGGATGGGAATTTTCTGGCTGCAGATGAGATCTGGATCGACGGACAGCATTTCTTTCTGATGCAAAGCCAGCAATTTGGCAAAAATGCTGCGTATGTGGTTCTGGACAGCAATGGAAAGGTAGCTGCTGAAGATACGACAGTTGGTTTCACAGAGGAAGTGATCCGCCAGATCCGGGAATATATCCAGAGACAGAGTGCTGCAAAAGACATACCTGCAAGGGCAGCAGCGCCGCCACTGGAGAACTGGCAGAAAAGCTATGAGAATGGAGAATATCTTCGCTCTGCAGAGATGGCTGAGGAGCAGAACTATTCCATGATCGATGGCAGGATGAACAATATGCCGTCCAAAGGACCCGTGCATCAGAGACCCGCCGGAAAACGTCGGAAGGGGAAGCTGCCCATGAAAGGCAGGGAGTCTGTTCTGAAACGACTTAAAGAATACCAGGACGAGCTTGCGGCGCAGAGAGGGCAGGCTGTCGTGAGTCAGGATGCACCGGAACTTCAGGAGAGAAGAAAGGCTTAATGGAGGAGGTGTCCTCATATAGGGAAGGAGGGAACCGGAAAGTGAAATCGAAAATCATAGCGGCCATGAATGCGGCCGGATACCATTTTGATGAATTGGAGAGCTCGGACGACCAGCTCCGTTTTTTTGGAGAATACGGAACCGTTATGTATATGGACAGTTGGAAAGAGGCAAAGGAATGGCTCGAAGGAGTTGTATTCGATGATCCGGCAGTCTCGGACCGGGTAGAGAAGATTCTGCACCCGGAGCATTTCAAAGAGAAAAAGCCGTCAGTCCTGAGAAAATTGGAGAAGAAGAAAAAGGATCTCCAAACAGCAAAGAAAAAGGCCGATCCGGTGAGAAAGAGAGAAAAAAATACGCAGGTATTATGAATTTCTGCCCTTATTTATACCACGGGTATAATGACTTTCCCGGATTTTTATGGTAAGGTAGGGGCAGTGAAGAAAACAGGGCATGGAATGTCTGGAAAGGAAGAACGATGTTCGCAGCTATCTATTGGTTACATCTTGAGAGCGAAAGTTATATAGAAGCACCGCGCAAAGACGATCGGGGCTTACATTTTATGCGCTCATACAGGATGCAACAGGAGCATAGAAGCTGTATTCGGATATAGGTAATCTTGCCAGGATCAGAAGATCATTATCCCGTAACAGAGATTTCTACCGCTTGTCTTGTATGAGGCAGGCGGTATTTTTTATGCTCCGCTAGCTCAGCCGGTTAGAGCGGCGGCCTTATAAGCCGTGTGTCGTGAGTTCGAATCTCATGCGGAGTATATGTGCAAGTGGCGGAACAGGCAGACGCGCCGGTCTCAAAATCCGGTTTCTTTGGAAATGTGAGTTCAAATCTCACCTTGCACACGATAGGCACCTGTGGCGGAACGGGCAGACGCGCTGGACTTAAAACCCATGGCCGGATACGGCGTGAGAGTTCAAATCTCTCCAGGTGCATGTAAATCTGACAGGAAGGAAGTGAGAACAATGTTAGAGATAAAGGGAAAGATAAATACTGCGATATGCTATGCAAGCGTAATCGAAGAAGAAGCAATCGAGCAGATCCGCCGCATGTGTGATTACGAATTCACTGAAGGCAGCAGGATCCGTATCATGCCGGATGTCCATGCCGGAAAGGGCTGCACGATTGGAACAACTATGACCGTCGTGGATAAGGCAGTCCCGAACATTGTGGGTGTTGATATCGGATGTGGTATGTACACTGTCGATCTGGGAAAAGGGGCTGTTGACTATGAGAAGCTCGATGAAGCGGCTCATTACATTCCCTCCGGAATGAATGTCTGGGAGGGAAGGCAGGAACGCTTTGACCTGCAGGAATTACGGTGCTATCGGAGCCTGAAGGATGCAAAGCGCCTGGAGCGCAGCCTGGGCACCCTGGGAGGCGGAAACCATTTCATCGAGATTGATGAAGCAGCGGACGGTACAAAGTACCTGGTGATCCACAGCGGAAGCAGGAATCTTGGAAAGCAGGTCGCGGAGGTGTACCAACGTCTGGCCATTGACCTGAATAAGGGCAAGGAGACCTACTTCCAGGAGAGGGATGAGATCATCCGGACCTATAAAGAGCAGGGAAGACGGAAGGAAATACAGGCAGCACTGGAAAAGATTTCCTGGAACCAGCGTGAAGCAACGATGCCGGAAGACTTATGCTTCCTGTACGGAGAGTATCTGGCCGATTACCTGCATGATGTAGAGATCTGCCAGCGTTTTGCCCGCAGGAATCGCGAGAAGATGGCGGAGATCCTGTTGGATAGAACCGGTATTGCAGGCGGCGAAGCCTTCCATACCATCCATAACTACATTGATACAGAAGAGATGATCCTTCGTAAGGGCGCAATTGCAGCCCATGCCGGAGAAAAGGTCCTGATTCCGATTAACATGAGGGATGGAAGCGTACTGGCTGTCGGCAAGGGCAATGCGGAATGGAACTATTCGGCGCCTCATGGTGCTGGCAGAATCATGTCCCGCCGCGCTACAAAGGAGCAGCTGAATCTGGAAGAATACAGAGAGACGATGAAGGGGATTTACACGACGTCCGTGAATGAATCCACATTGGATGAAGCGCCGATGGCATACAAGTCCCTGGAAGACATCATTGATGTGATCCGCGAATCCGTGGACATCATTGATGTGATGAAGCCTATTTACAACTTTAAGGCATCCGACTGAGATCCTGATCCGGCCGGGTGCCGGAACAGGAGGATGAGATGACTATGAATTTCCCGACCATCAATCTGGTGGCAACGGGACAGAATATTGTAAGACTGCGAAAGGCAGCAGGACTGTCTGTGAAGGATCTGCAGGACATTTTCGGATTTGCAACTCCCCAGGCAATCTACAAGTGGCAGAAGGGCACAGCCATGCCGACGATCGATAACCTGGTGGTGCTGGCAATGGTGTTTCGCGTGAAGATGGATGACATTATTGTAGTCGATGCTGAAACAGGTTTATTGGAGATCCTGATGGAAAGCGCATAAAACAGGCGGGTATCAGAGACGAAAACTGATACCCACCAACATGGTTCCCTGGTCTAAAGGTAAGGATACCGGCCTTTCAAGCCGGAGATACTGGGTTCAAGTCCCGTGGGAACTACTGTGGCCATCGTACAACGGCAGTACGGCAGATTGTGGCTCTGCAGATGGGGGTTCGACTCCCCCTGGTCACCCCATGGATGGGTATGCCTAGCGGCGAGGGCAGCGGACTGTAAATCCGTCACAAGAGAAACAGCGCAGGTTCGAGTCCTGCCCCATCCACTTATGTTTGCGTGTCCGAGTGGTTTATGGTGCTTCCCTGCTAAGGAAGTGTACGGAAACGTACCAGAGGTTCAGTCTCTGTTCCACTCCGGTCGGCGCTCCCGCAAACGCTTCGCTCCGACAGTCCAAAGAATAGAATATTCGGCTACGAACCGGAAGATACAGATTCGCATCCTGTTCGTAGTATTGTCATTATGATTTCAGGGGAGAACGTGTATCAGATCTGATACGCCTTCTCCCCTGTTTTTGATGCTAATTATTCCCGGATGCGACACATGTCTTCAATCCAATCCCTGCGTTTGATTGCAGAAAGCCAATCTTCGGGAATGGAGTGATATCCGTAATACAGTCTGGCCAGTCCTCCGGCGATCGCGCCTACAGTGTCGGTATCATCGCCGAGGTTGACTGCCTTCAAAAGAGCCTGGTCGAAACTGTCCGTTGTAATCAGAGACCAGACAGCTGCTTCCAATGCATCTACGACATAGCCTGTGCTCTTGATCTTGTCGGCAGTATCTGATTTATTCTGTCAGCAAACAATTCAAATATCTCTTCAGAATGCGCAGGAGTATCTTTTCAATATCAATCTCACCTGAACTGAGGCACCACTCAAACACACATCCTTTTACCAGCGTACAGATGTCTTTGCTAAGTTCATGCGGATCAGAATCAGGAGAAAGAATATGCTGCTCTTTCATGAGGGAAAGCTCCTGTTCACAGCGGTACATAACGGTATCCGGAGCAAAAGATCCGGTTTCAGCCCCCATATAAGCAGATAGTGCCTGATTACCGGTTGTATAGAATTTAGCCATGAAGTCTGTACCCAAATCCATATAGCGGCGGATCAGATGCATATAGAGCTCGCAGACTCTGCCTGCCGGATCAGACAAAGGTGTATCCAGCGATGTTTCAGCAAATGATTCTTCCTTGACGAAATACATCAGAAGATCGTCTTTATCACGAAAGTGATGGTAGAAAGTTCCAATAGAGAGTCCTGATTCCTCGACGACTTTTCTGATGGTAAGCTGGTCGGCCCCGATCTTGCGGATTATCCTGACCGCCGCATCGATGATCTGTTGCTTTGCATCAACGGCTGTCGTTTCGACAGATTTTTTTGAAGGTCTCCCGACTTTGTTGCCCATAACTGCACCTCGCAAATAAAACATGTTCTAAAACTATTGACATCATAGCACGCCCTGAATAAAATTGCAAATAGAACACGTTCTATAAAAATTAAAGGACGAAGAAAGCGAGGAATTCAATATGAAGATTACATACTGGTCGGATTATGCATGCCCGTATTGCTATATTGGAGAAACACATCTGAAGAAGGCAATCGACAATCTGGGGCTTAAGGACGTAGAGATCGAGATGAAAGCCTTTGAGCTTGATCCTTCCGCAAGCCGTACAGTACAGGGGCCTACCGTGGACAGGTTTGCTGTGAAATACGGACTTACGAAAGCACAGGCACAGGACCGTGTAGACGGTATTTCACAGATGGGACGTGAAGCCGGTCTGGATTTCCGTTATGCCGAAACTCAGTATACCAACACCTTTGATGCACACCGGCTGACGAAACTGGCGCAGGCAAAGGGCGACAGTGAATTGACGGACCGTCTGATCGACCGTCTGTATAAGGCGTATTTTACAGACAGCCTGGAACTGGCAGATCATGATGTACTGAAAAAGATTGCCATTGAGGAAGGCATGGATGAGCAGGAAGTCACAAAAGTTCTCGATTCCGACAAGTATGCCGATGAGGTCAGGCTGGATGAACGAGAATCCCAGCGTTATGGGATTCATGCGGTACCGTACTTCATCATCGGAAACCGTATTGCGATTCCCGGTGCAATGCCGGTAAAGCAGATGGAGTCTGTACTGACTGAGGTTATGGAAGCAGAAGCAAAGGAAGCTGTTAGTATGCAGGGCATGAGCTGCGGGCCGGATGGCTGTCATATCGGATAAAGTCATGATCATTCAAACAGAAGTCAAAGGATATTTTGCGGAAAACACCTTTTTTTACATAGATGACAGTACGGGACATGGGTTCCTGATCGATCCAGGGGCCGAAGCGTCACGGCTGTTGGGTATCATTCACAGAAAGCAATGGACGATTGAAAAAATTCTCCTGACACACGGGCATTTTGATCACACTGGCGCTGTGAATGAAATAAGGCAGGCTCTTGGAATTTCGGTTTATGCATATGAGAATGCTGACGCATACCTTCTGGATACGCGGATGAATCTTTCTGCACTCTGCGGAGAGCATGTGACAGTAAAGAATGTAAATTACCTGAGGGATGGAGAAGTAGTACGGTCAGAGTCCAATCCGGCATTTTTTGTGAAGGTTCTGCACACGCCGGGGCATACGCCGGATTCTGTTATATACTATTCTGAAAAGGACCATGCTGCGTTTGTGGGAGATACGATTTTTCTGGGAAGTATCGGAAACTGGCAATATCCCGGAGGCAATTTCCAGGATCTGCAGAGAAGTATCCTTGAAACAGTTTTTACCCTGCCGGATAATACAAAGCTTTACTCCGGGCATTCTGATCCGACAACCGTCGGGACAGAGAGACGAAGATATAAATGTTGAAGATGTCCCAAGCTTGGGACATCTTCAATGAGGTCACAAATGTGCTATTATCGTTCGGCCTGTATTTTTGTTTTTTGCCTGGTTGGAATTGTATCAGGATGGAGGATTGTGTCCACATTGGATACTGCTGTCTGCAGCTCCCGCTCCATCTGATCAAACCCTGATAATTCTTTTCGCTGTTCACTCTGCAGAGTGAGCAGCTTTTCTTTTTCTGCTTTCAGCTCTTTCATGACAGGAACCTTTCCGCCGCATTGCTCTCGGAAGAAGGAGACGGCTTCCTGATACTGATCCAGTTCCGTGCGATGCTCCTCCCGGTACTTTTTCTTAAACCGTGCCTTCAGGAAATCTTTCTGGATCTGCCGGGTGGCGTAATACTGCCCGGTGAAATGGATCTGTTCGTTGATTGCTTTGATTCTTTCATCTGTCTGCGCCAGAGCTTCCTGAACAGAGTCCTTTTTTCCTGAAATCTGTTGCCTGTGCTTTTGCAGATCATCAACTGTATCGTACCCGTGCTCCTGTATGTAAACAACGGTCCTGGCCATTTCCTTCAGATTGGAGAGTTTTACTTTCCTGGCATAGGCGGCACTTTGCTGTGCTTTGATATTGGTCTGCAGATCAACAACCAGGCGAAGGTGGGAACGGACGAAGAGGATTGCGACCGGATCCGCATGATAGTCGTAGGACGGATCATACTCTTTTGCGGCATTTCTGGCTGCTGAAGGCTGAGCATAGGCTGCCGGATCTGTGTTTGCCTGATTGTGCATATCTGCAATTATCTTATTTCCCTTGGCCGGTTGTTCTTTCTCTTTTCTTTTATCACCGATAAGCTGCTCCAAAAAATCTTTCTCGTAATCAGTTCCCAAAGCCCGGCCGGTAATGTATTTGTTCCGATCCGGATGCAGGTAGCTAAATCGTCCGCGCCTTTCTTTTACTTCAATCCCGTATTTTTCCTTCAACAGGTTCTGGAATTCATCCAGAGATTCAGCCTGTGACGCAGCCTCTGAAATTGCATCCCGCAGGTATTGCTTCTGTGTCTGGAAGACGGTCGTCCGCGGTTTCATCTTCGCAGCGACGATCTGTTCATTCAGCTCATCCAGCTTTTTCTGCCCTCGCCGCTGCACCCGATATTCCTTATCCGTGATTTTGGATTTTGCTTGGGAGAGGAGATCGATCTGGTGCAGGCCTTGCTGCTCACACATCTTCATCACTTCGGCCTGCAGGTATTCCAGATACCCTTTTGTCAGATGATGCTTGTAGCCGGCGCGGCAGTCAATCTCCCTCTCCATATAAGGTTCTTTCTCCACATCCAGTTTCCGCACACTGTTGAAAATGATATGAACGTGGATATTACCGCTCTCATTATGACCATCCGTGTGGGTACAGACCAGAATTTGATGTCCCGGAAAATGCTTCCGGGCAAACAGCATCCCGAGTTCATGAGCCAGTTCTGCGGTCAGCTTGCCATCTGCATTATCCTGTGGATCGAAGCTGATAATGTAATGGTGCGATTTGATATCTGCAAATTTTTGATTCTTGTGATACTGCGCGTTCAGCATTTCACACTCTTTGTCATAGGAGTAGGGGCTGCAGTTGATCCCGTCCAGAATAAACCCTTCCCGCATGATCATGTCGCCTTCGGCATTCCGGATCGGCGAGCCGCTTTCCGTATGCTCGAACATCAGGTATTCCAGAGATTTGCCGTAGTCGGCATTTTTACTTGCGATGTGTTTGAGTATAGCCACGATATTCACCTGCCATTTCCATCACGTCTTTCCGCATCCGCATGATCTCATTGATGCAGCGGGTCAGTTCATCTGTCATCGCCTTCGATTTCAGGCCGCCCATATGGAAGTACCTGGTCAGCTGGTTCAGGTTGTTTCCAATCGCGGAAAACTCCTGTGTCAGTTTCTCCAGCTTCGGGAAATCAGCCACGATATGATTATGGATCTCCACTTTCCCGTAAACGGCCTGACGACGGATGTATTCAGAGATACTCATTCCGGCTGAGCTTGCTGCGCTCCGGATCAGATCGTATTGGGCGGCATCAAGGCGCACTCTGATATTGTGGGTTTTCCTCTGTTGCTTTTCTTTTTTATTGGACATTACTATTCCCTCCTGTTGCGTTGTGAAAGCAAATATTCCATGCACAGCATGGCCGGTGAGTTGCGACAGAGGAGAAAATCAGCGCTGCGACACTTTCCTAAGTGGAGCCAAAAAATCATTTTCCGAAACGGGACTTTGTGGTCAACGTGTATGGAAAACGATGTCAGCGGGTATGGGGAGCGTTATCCCCATCAAGGTTGCCGAAGGACGCAGGTTCAGCGAAAAGCTGAAAATGTGGGACACAGGCGAATCTTGCCCTGCGATGAAAAGGTCCACTGGACCTTTCCCCTGCATGCTAAGGCATAAGAAAGTTATGGCACCTCAGATTTGTAAAACCAGCGATACATCTCCTCCCATAAATCCCAGAAAAAATGCTTCCAAGGCAACACGGAAGATGTGCAACATGAAAAAACTTCCATCATTTTTTGATCCGAATGGTTCCCTTCCGCCTTGATTTTCTGGGGTTCGTGGAAGGAGGTACTTCATGTATGGATGAGAAAAGATCATATACGGTGAAGGAATTACAGGAGATTCTCCAGGTCAGCAGACCGGCGGTTTATGAGCTGCTGAAACAGAAACAGTTCGAGTGGGTCGTCGTCGGAGGGAAGTACCGCATATCAAAAAAGAGTTTTGACAGGTGGTTTGATGGGGATGCGGCAGATTAAAAATGGTGGTCAAGTTGACCACAATTGACATCCTAAAAGTTTTTCGAGGATGGCAGTACAATAAACCTGTAAGGATTGGATATATTTTAAATCAGTGTCCGGATGAAAACAGCACCTTACAGAAAAGTGACGAAGGGGAGTTGATTCACATTGACTGAGAAAGAAAACGGCGGCATTTTTCGGAAGAGAGTGAAACCAGAAAATTTCTCCGAATCGGAACGGATCTGGATGTCCGTAAAGGAGATGGGCGATCTTCTGGGGATCCGCAAAACCGACCGATACTGGCTGGTTCACAAGAATGTGTTTGAGACAAGCACGATCCGCGGAAAAATGTGGGTGAATATCGAGAGCTTTGAGAAATGGTATGCCAACCAGGTCAAATACCGGAAAGTCACCGGGGAAGAACCCGGCCTGGAATTGAAGGAATGGTCATTGTCGCCGCGGGATATTGCACTGCTTCTGGAAATTCCGGAGTACCGCGCTTATGAGCTGATTAAGGAAAAGGGCTGGGAGACTGTGACCGTGGATTTCTGGACACGGGTTCGCAGGGATTCTTTTGAGAAATGGTATCAGAGCCAGATTCATTACAGGACAGCTGAAGATCGGGAAAATGATCAGGCCCTGGAAGATGCTTCTCTCACATTTCCGCAGGCGGCAGCAATACTCGGTCTGCCCAGACAGCAGCTTTATCTGATTCTGAAGGATAAACGGTATTCTCACTTTTTTGAATTTGTCGAGGTGGCCGGCCGGCGAAGAGTCACAAAAGCAAGCTTCGGGAGATTCCTGAACGGGCAGGACAGGTACTGCGTTGCGGAAAAGAAAACTCCGGAAACAACAGAAAAGCCAGCAGTGCTGTCTGAAAGCCCTGCGGCCACGATGGATGAATTCAAGACAAAGGAAGAATGGTTCTCGGCAAAAGAGGCTCCTGGTACATTCCTTACAATTGAAGAAGCAGCGCTCCAGTCCGGGATCTCCCCTCAGGCCATTTCCCGATATGCCATGCGGGGACATTTCGGAGAATGCCGCAAAATCGGCGGAAAGGTCCGGATCCCGGGAGAGCACTTTCAGGAGTGGATGAAAAAACGACAGGAAGGGGAGATGGCTCATGGCTTCGATTAAGGAACGGAACGGCAAGTACTGTGTGATCTACACATACACAGACGAGAACGGCAACAAAAAGCAGAAATGGGAAACCTACAAAACAAAGGCTGAGGCAAAACAGCGGAAAAAGGAAATTGAGTATAAGGAAGGCCTGGGGCAGTTTATCATTCCGCAGTGTAAGTATTTGAGGGAACTGCTGGATGAATATGTCAGCCTGTATGGCAGGGATAAATGGTCTCTATCCACTTACGACCGGAACTCCGGCCTGATCAATAACTATATTCGTCCGATGATCGGGGATACGAAAATAACAGATATCACGACACGCTATCTGGAGAAATACTATCAGCAGCTGCTGAAGACGCCTGCAGTTCCGACCGTAGCACCGAAGAAAAATAAAAATGCGCTTGTGGGAACCAGTACGATCCGCGATGTTCATAAGATTCTGCGGAGCTGTTTTGAGCAGGCAGTGAAATGGGAGCTGATGGAAAAGAATCCGGCAATCTATGCGACTGTGCCCAAGTACAAACCGAACAAGCGGGAAATTTGGACAGCAGAGACTCTGATGTATGCGACGGAAGTCTGCGAGGATGAAATCCTGAAGCTTGCCATGAATCTCTCTTTCTCCGCCTCACTCCGGATCGGAGAACTGTGCGGGCTTACCTGGGACTGCGTGGACATTTCACAGGAAGCCGTGGAAGGCGGCACCTGCTCTATCTATATCAATAAGGAATACTAGCGGGTATCAAAAG
>JAFUBX010000055.1 GCA_017459985.1 Parasporobacterium sp. | reverse complement strand
GGGCGGCCACTATGGAAAACTGAGGCCGTATATCTACGGCATCTCTGTATTTGATACGAAGGATACAGATGTCGTCAAAATCTTGTCCGAGCATAATAACGGTGAGATCGATGACAGCGAGGAAGATTCTTTCGGGTTCCTCGGGACCAGCATCGGGATCTGGAAAGATTCTGAAGAGGAAGAATACTGGACTACGATCGGCATCGGCGTTAAGGGCTACTATACGGAAGCCTGAACTTGCTAAAGAGAGGAAGATAAAACTGATAAAGCGGTACTGATCAGGGAAAGGACATCACGATGAAAGATCCTGTATTTGGAAACCTGGTATACGAATATGGCTGGAACGGGACTGTGAGAATAGACTGTTTCGGGAAAGTGGAAGAGATCGATCTGACGGTATACGGCGAGGAAGATACGCCTGTTACAGAGCAGCAGCGCGGTTCTTATAAAGCCTTCATGGCGGTGTGGAACGGCATCATGGATGACGTGGCTGAAGCGATCGGGAAGTATTATGTCAGTCTCAGGGAAGAGCTTGGATATGATGAGGAATACAACAGCTGTTTCCCTCCCATCGATCATCCCTCAGACGTCCTTGGGATGATCAGCCTGGATCAGATGGTGATCCCTGATGACGGGATCTATGACGGCCGGTGTGTGTGCCTGGCCTTCAGCTGTTCGTGGGACGATGAGAACGGAATGGGTATCCGCTTCCTGAACGAGAAGATCGACGAGATAGGGTACCAGGACATAGTGTTCTAAACATAGGAGGCAAATAATATGAGGCCACACGTGATCTGCCACATGACAACATCCATAGACGGGAAGGTGACCGGAAAGTTTCTGGAAACACCACAGGGCCTGATGGCTGCTGATGAGTACTACCGGATCCACAGGGATCTTCACGCGGATGACTTTGCCTGCGGCAGGATCACCATGGAAGGGAGCTTTACAGGCGGATGGTATCCTGACCTCAAGCCATTCGAAGGGGGGCTGTTTCCAGGGACGATCATATCGCGGATCCTGAGGCACGTTTCTTTTGTGTCGCATTTGACAGAAGAGGGCGGCTTGGCTGGAAATGGCCTGTGATCGAAGACGATGACCTGGGATATGACGGGGCTCATATCATTGAAGTGCTGTGCGAAGATGCAAATGATGAGTATCTTGCCTGGCTCCGCTCCGTCGGCATCTCTTATATCTTCGCGGGCAGAACAGAAATGGATCTTTCCCTTGCTCTCAGCAAGCTTAACAGCCTGTTCAATATCCGGACGCTTCTTCTCGAGGGCGGCAGTGTCTTAAACGGATCTTTCGCAAGGGAAGGACTGATCGATGAGCTGAGCCTCGTAACTGCACCTGTTACAGCCGATCCGGATGATCTTCCCCTGCTTTCGAAGAGCAGTATACATTCTTGGGATCTGGAGTCGGTATCCGATCGCAGCGGTATCCTCGTATCAAAGTATAGTAAAAAAAGGGACTGTTAATTTAGAGCAAAACATGGATATACAAGACACCAACCGGGCTGCCGAACTGGAGCAGTACCTGAAAAGCAGGATCAACAGCATAGCGTACCGAGACCTGATCAAAGACATCAGGGTCGATGAAGACGATACTGACAACAGCCTGAAGATAACTCTTGTCCCCGTTGATGATGTTGTCACATTCAGCAGGATCAGCGTTCGCCTTATGGGAGCAGATACAGAACCCAAGTGGAGAAGGAAAAAGAAGGATGCTTACGGGCATGTCAGGGGAGCGCGCCCCGGAGTAAGCCCGTTTTTTAAAGAAATGATCCAGAAAGAAGCCGGCGAAAAGCTGGAGATCTGGAGACTTGAACATCCTTTTTCCAAAAAGATGACAGAGTTCCTCTCTTCAGATACTGTCTCTGTCTATTTTTCGCGCAGCATCATCAGCACGCTCCGTTTTCTTGCCGGCAGCGAGACCCTTGTCTACTCTGGCGCTGAGTTTGGAACGGAGTATATCACAGCTGCTTTTAAGGAAGTTCCCTTTAAGGCTGTATATGACCTCCTTTCAGGCAGGATACATGTTTCCTTTTCAGAAGGAAACGCTCTCTACAAAAGGCTTGCAAAAGCTGTGGAGAACTACAAGGTCCAGTACGGGATAGAAGAGTATCTACAGGTAAAGGGGATACCTGCATCCATAGTGTATGCCGGGCGGCCGGGTGAGTTCAGGATCTCCTTCCCTTTTGATACCGGCCCGGAAACAGAAACCGTGACTGTCGAAAAGACCTATAAGAGGATCGTGTCCGCTGCTTACCGTACGGCGAAGGACAGGGCGGCAAAAAAGAAAAAGGAACAGGAAGAGTACCTGAAGACGTGCCCGGTCTATGGCACATTTGCCGCGCAGGCTGTCCTGGATACGATCGAAGACAACGGGAACCGCCTGACAGCTGTGCAGATCGTCAGCATCCTGCGTGGAACGGACCTTACAGAAGACCTCGTGTTCGGAAGATTTTCGGGAAAATATAGGCTGCTGCAGAAATCAGAGATCAGCGAGGTGATCGATTCCCTCGAGCGATTCGATGTCATCCGTAAGCGCAGTGTGCACGGCCAGTACCAGAACTATTACGTTTACAGTGTCTCCCAGAAGGGGAGGCTGTTTTCAGAGATGCAGAGCACACCTGTTCCGCGCAGGAGCCTGGTTACGGAGCAGGAATACTACCTTGCCCTGAGAGCCGTGAGGGATGACTTCGGAAGGATCACTGACAGGAAGAAGCTGGAACTCCTGAGGGCCATTGCTGAAAAGCCGGGGATCTTCCTGACTGACCCAGGGCTCATCCTGGACTGTGTGGAACTTATGGGGAAGACCGCGGAAGGATACCTGAAAGGATGCTATGCAGAAGAAGACCGTCGGACCAGAAGAGACATCCTGAGGCTCCTTGTAAACGCGGCTTCCGGAAAAGGAAAGGTCCTTCCCAAAAACGGCCTCACTGAGTTTAGGAAAAGGGAAGAAAAGAAGAGGAAAGAAAAAGAAGAATCCGAGCGCAGGGACCGTGAACTGTTCCAGCTTGTCCTTACGGAGATCCCAGATAAGTACGTTGACCTGTATCCGTCGGCCCGCAGCATGAGCAGGCATTTTGTGCTCCACATCGGGCCCACTAATTCAGGGAAGACCCACGATGCGATCGAGGATCTCATACAGGCAGATAACGGCATCTACCTCGCTCCCCTGCGGCTTCTTGCCTACGAACAGTATGAAAGGATGAACCGCGCCGAATGCCCCTGCTCGCTGGTCACCGGGGAGGAACAGTTTATCATAGAAGGAGCAGATCATCAGTCCTCCACCATCGAGATGCTCAGCCTGCAGAAGCACTACGACGTGGCCGTGATCGACGAGGCGCAGATGTTAGCAGACGATGCACGGGGAGGCGCATGGACAGCAGCTATCATGGGCGTCTGTGCTTCCAGGATCCACGTATGCGCTGCACCGGAGGCTGAAAAGCGGATCATCGAGATCATAAAGGACTGCGGAGACGATTACGAGATCATCCGGCACAGAAGGATGACGCCGCTTGTGTATGAAGAAAAGACCTTCCGCTTCCCTGAAGATGTCAGGGCAGGGGACGCGCTGATCGTCTTTTCCAGGAGCAACGTGCATGCGGTCGCCGCACAGCTCAAGAATATGCGTATTGCGTGCAGTATCATCTATGGTGCCCTTCCGTATGATGTACGGCACAGACAGGCTGAGCTCTTTGCTGACGGCACCAATGATGTAGTGGTCGCCACGGATGCGATCGGCATGGGGATGAACCTTCCGATCCGCCGGGTAGTCCTGATGGAGACAGTGAAATTCGACGGCTTTACGAGACGGCCGCTCCGTTATGAGGAGATCCGGCAGATCGTCGGAAGGGCGGGACGCTACGGGATCTATGACACAGGGTATGCAGCTTCCGCAAACGGTGACGGGAGGGTCAAAACTGCGATCAAAGGGAGCCCACGTCCAGTAAGCAGGGCGGTCATCGATTTCCCGGAAACTCTCCTGACTGTGGACGCCCCGATACTCGATCTCATAAGGAAATGGGAAGAGGTCGTTCCTGCAGAAGGGTGGCAGAAGGAATCCATATCTCAGATGCGCCATCTGGCGGAACTGACAAAAGACCTGGAAGCCCCTAAAAGGCTTGCATATGATTTCCTGACCATACCATTTGAGGAAGATAACGGTGCACTCCTTGACATATGGTACGAGACTTTTGTAAAGGAAGTTCGTGGAGTGGAATACAGCATATACGACCTTGTTGATTCAATGGTACTGAAAAAACCTTCCACCGCAGATGCCATCGACGCACTGGAACAGCAGCATCGGATTCTGGACCTGTATTTTAACCTGGCGAGGAAGTTCCAGCCACTGGAGAGTACCCTGAACCTGATCATGGAAAAGAAGAGGATCTGCTCGAAAAGGATCATGAAGGTCCTTGAGACACGCGGGTTCAAGGAACGGCGTTGCAGGTCATGCAGGAAGCTTCTCCCCTGGAACCATCCTTATGGACTATGTACGAAGTGTCATGAGAACCAGCAGGCATCTTATTATTGGAGATGAGAAGGGAAGGAAAAACACATGGGTACGATCTATCTTGCGGGCGGCTGCTTCTGGGGACTCCAGAAGTTCTTTGACCAGTTTGGCGGAGTGATCCGGACAGAGGCCGGATACGCAAATGGGCCTGACACGGCACCGAGCTACCAGGACGTCTGCAGAAACAGCGGACATGCGGAAACCGTGCGGGTTGACTATGACGACAAGGAAATGGACCTGGAAGAACTGCTCGAATACTACTTCATGGTGATCGACCCGCTGGCAGTAAACAGGCAGGGGAATGATGTAGGGATCCAGTACCGGACCGGCATCTACTACACGGATGAGAGGCAGCTCCCTGCGATCCAGAAGGTTTTCAGAATGGAGCAGAAAAAGGTGGGAATGACCCTTGCAGTGTCTGTGGAGCCGATCCGGAACTTCTTTCCCGCCGAGGAATACCACCAAAAATACCTGGACAAGAACCCGGGCGGATACTGTCACATCCCACGGTCTTTCTTTTCCATGGAAGACCGTGGGGAAAGAAAGGAAGCAGAGCTGCGGAAGCGGATCGGTGACCTGGCATACGAAGTCACCCAGCACGCCGCCACCGAGTCTCCTTATACAGGTGAATACGATTACTTCTTTGAGAAAGGGATATATGTAGACGTCGTGAGCGGAGAAGTCCTCTTTTCCTCGGCTGACAAATATGATTCTGGATGCGGCTGGCCTGCATTCACAAAGCCGATATCAAAGGATGCCGTGACAGAACGGCTGGATG
>JAFUBX010000014.1 GCA_017459985.1 Parasporobacterium sp. | reverse complement strand
TGTGGGTCCTGTATTATTCTTTGCTTCGGATGCAAGCGCATTTGTGACAGGGCAGCTTTTGTGCATTGACGGAGGTTTAAGTACACTTCAATAAATAATAAAACGGAGGGATCTATTTATGACTGGAGTATTAGTTTCAGGAATAATAGTTATCATAACATTCATTTTGTTCTTTGTATTAAGTTTTAAGGGTATGAACCTGTTCGCAGTCATACTGCTGGCATCTGCCCTTGTATGCTTTGCGCTTCCGGGCGGACTTTCCAATATGTTCGGCAGCTTCATGGACGGAACCGTCGGATTTATCAAGAATTTCTGTCTGGTGTATACCCTTGGAGGCGCATATGGATACTGCCTGATGGAAAGCAAGCTGGGAGCATCTGTTGCCAGACATCTGATCAAGGTATTCGGAAAAAAGAATGCGCCGGTGGTTCTGTTCGTAATCACTTGTCTTCTGGTCGTGGCCGGTGTTCAGTCCTATCAGTTCACCATTCTTGCAATCGGACTTCCGCTCTTAAAGGAACTGAATCTTCCCAAAAAGGTAGCGCTGGCAGCCATGTCGGCAGGCGGCGGCTCTGTTGTATATGGCATTCTGGTCGGTATGCCCAATCCGCTTAACCTTGCTCCCACAACCTATCTGGGAACCACTACAATGGCAGGCGTGGTAATGAGTCTGATCTGCGCCGCTTTTGCCGTGGCTTTTATCGTGATTTATCTGAAATGGCTTACCAGGTCCTGCATCAAAAAAGGGCAAGGATTCACTGCGCATCCGGATGATATCATCGCGAAGGAAGATGATGAACTTCCGCCCGTATGGAAAGGTTATATCTGCCTGTTGAGCGTTGTGGTACTGAGCCTTATTTTCCAGTTTGTATTCGGCATCCCCGGAATTCATTCCTGCGTATATGCAATTCTGATTTCCATAGTTGTATGCCGTCTGCTCGTCGGCAAAAAGTGGCTTCCGAATACTCTGGCAACCTGTGTCAAAGGTTTTACCGGCGCAGCCATTCCTCATCTTATGGTTTCATTCGTTGTAGGTTACGGTGCTGTGGTGCAGTCTACCGAGGCGTTCAAATATGTGGTGCAGAAGATACTGACCCTCAACATCCATCCGTATCTGCTGACATTTATCGCAGTCAACCTGCTGGCAGGTATGATGGCAAACGGAATCGGCGGCGTGAATGCTTTCTATTCCACTTTGGGACCGACCCTGATGGCAAATCCTGCAGTCAATCTGGAAGCGCTCCACCGTATTTCCACAATCGCAGGCTGCGGTTTCGACTCCCTGCCGCACAACGGGGCCATCGGATTCCAGCTGGCTGTATTTAAGCTTTCCTATAAAGAAGGATATTTCCAGCAGTTTATGATGTCGGTGCTTGTCAACCTGCTGGCTGGTCTGCTGGCAGTTCTCATCGGTATCCTGCTGTACTGATCAGACCATTCTTATCATCATCGTAAAAAGGCGGAGCCCGGCTCCGCCTTTTCTGATCTCTTTCTACCGGAATTTTACTTCCATATCATTCAGTACCTGCAGGATCACAAAGGAGAGATGAAGCCTCAGACATTCCTGACCATCATCCAGAGAAAGGCCCGTCAGCTCTTCTATTTTTTTAATCCGGTAAACCATGGTATTTTTATGGACGCAGGCCATCTTCGCCGCCGTCTGGAAATTGTGGGATGACTCCAGGTAACAATAAAGGGAATATGCATAATCCGAATTGTGTTCCTTATCATATTCGATCAGTTGCAGAACCGTCGGGCTGACATATTTGCGGATATTAATTACAGAGGCTGCCTCGTCAAGAAGGGCCAGCGGCATTACCTGCCGAAAGAAAAAGACATTATGATCCGCAATAAAAGGATCATTTTTCAGCTTCTTTCCAATGGCCAGGGCCTTTTTGGACTGATAATAGGCTCCGGGGCATGTGGACAGATTATTAAACGAATTGCTGACTCCGCAGTAATAACGGCTTCTTTTGGCGCATTTACTGATAAATTCATTTAGGATGGTATACTGCATATGCTGATCCTGCGGCATATTCACCAGACAGACCAGATAATTATTCTCAATAGAGAACAGATACTTACTGAACATGCGGCTGAAATCCGCAACTACGACAGGATGGACGATCACCGGAGTTTTATCGATCGGGTAAATCGTCAGGATATAAAAGTTTCTGCTTTTGTCCGCCAGTTCCATTTTCTCGGAAATCATTTCGATCTCCTTTGACGACTGGACATGCCCGTTAATCAGAGAGGAAAGGTATTTCGAGTCCAGAATATCCATATCTATTCGGAAATACGAATCTCTCAGCAATATATTTCTGACATGAAAAGCCACATAATTTAAAAAGACCTCGTATTTTGAAGGATCCCCCTGAAGAAACGGACAGACCAGATAGGCCAGCGGCGTTTCATTGCCGGCTATTGCAATAATGAGACAGGGATACCCGTTTAAAATCTTAAGCGTGGGATTTGTATTTTCAGCCTTATAGAACAGGGCCCCGAAGTCTACATGCGGCGGCTGAAGCGGAGTCTCCACGATTTCCTGAATTACAGCGGCAACATTCTCTTCATAGTTCATGTTATGATCGTGATATTCCGCAACAAACTGCTGCCGGTAGGAGATGCACCATAACGGATTGCCGACTCTCTTTCCGGCTTCATTAATAAGGATCTGCAGCGTTTTCTTCGGACTGTAAGATTCCCTTTCCAGTGACAGAACGGAGTTTTCAAAGGAAGAGATCTCAAAAAACGGGAAACACATCCGGTTAAACAGCTCAGCAAAAGGATCACCGGAATCAATGACCAGCAGATTCATGTTTCCGGGGATCTGCTCAGGTATGATCGTCGTGTTATGACAGATCAGGCACAGGTTAAAAACATTCAGGGAAATCGATGAGAATTTATGTTTCAGAAGAAGATGCAGATCTTCTTTCCGTTCCCTGAGATCGAGGATATACAGGGTGTACGGAGATGCTTCCTCGAGATTTTCCGGGCAGATCCCAATACTGAAGATGCGGGAATCCGGATGATTCAGGGAAACATTCCGATAGTCAAAGCCTGATACAGAGATGTAGTTTTTTATGATCATATTACCAGTCCCCGCCGTTCATTACGAAGGATCTCTTTCATCCCCCAGGAAGAACACCGCAACCGTACCCGGTCCGCAGTGGGACGCGATAATCGTGCCGATATCACAGATCCGGATGTCCTCTTCCTTCAGATTTTTAAATCGCTCCAACACCGCCTCTTTTGTTTTCTGAGCTTCCTCCGGGCAGTTGGAGTTGCAGATAAAGCACTTGCCCGCATATGCGCTGCCGTTCTGCGCATGTTTTTCCATTGTATTGACCGTGGTTTTCACCGCGGCTTTTTTGCCCCTCACCTTATCATACGCAATGATTTTGCCATCGTAGTCCAGGCGCATGATGGGACAGATATTTAAGATGGTCGCGATCATCGCTACAGGCCCCGACATCCGCCCGCTGCGTCTGTAAAAGTCCAGCCGGGTGGAATAGAACTGATGGTGCACATTATGGCAGTTGGCTCTGACCCAGACTTCGGTTTCCTCTATAGATTTTCCCGCATCTCTCATATCCGCCGCATAATCCACCAGCAGCCCGTATCCGGAGGAACTGCAGTAAGAATCGATCACGATCAGTTTTCTGTCCGGGTATTTGCTCCGTAATGTTTCCGCCGCCCGTTCCGCATTATAATAAGACTGTGTCATACCGGTCCCGAAGGCAATATGAAGCACATCCCCTTTCCGGAGCAGCTCTTCAAAGAAGGATTCATAGGTAAACTCATTCAGCTGGGAAGTTGAGGGCAGCGCCCCTTCATCCAGAGCTTTGTAGAAATTCGGAAGAGCCTGCGGATCCCGGAGCATGTCGTCCGTAAATTCCTCGCCGTTAATGTTATAAGAATAAAATAGCACCGGAATATTTCTTCCGTTGATGTAAGAATACGGCATATCCACCGTTGATTCACATGATAAGATATAAGGTTCCATCGGCTTTCCTCCTATTGTTCTCCGAACCGCAGTACTGTAATAAGATGTTTTTCGCAGCCAGGTTTATTACCCGTTTATTATTACAAAAACATCTCTGAAGTGTCAAGCAGATGCAGTTCCCGAATTGCCTGGGGTGGTGCGCTCCTTCTGCAGCTATGCAGAAAAACCGCGTCTGGGAACGGCATCAGGACTGCATATTCCCTGGCCACGCAGTAATCTCGGGCCTTCAGCGGACGGCGAAGGTCAGGTGTGGAGTTTCCAGGTTTTTTCTGAATTTACCTTCCGGATTTTCAATGATTTGCCTGGAAAACGGAAGGTGACGTGTGGGGTTTATAAGCATTTTATAAATTTACCTTCCGAATGAGGATCATCGGCGATGTCTCAACTTTTTAAATGTTAATTATATCTGGTTTATGACACATTTTTTGCGGTTACGTTTGACTACCTTCGTCTGCAACCGCAATTATTGCACGGCATTCCATCCGCAACCGAAGTTTTTGTGTCAGAATTCAACCGTAACTGACAATTTTGTGTACCTTGGCCGACTGCCAGTCAAACGTAACCGGCATTTTTGTGTTTGAAAAGAATCTAATTTGCAAAATTAATATCCTGTTCGCTGTGTAAGCGGAAGATGTCACTAATACTAAATTGATATTATTTTTTATACTGATGATATGGACTTCCCTGTCCGGCAGACACTGGCCAGGAGAGCAGGTTGGTTTTTTACCCCTGTTGTTCTTAACCGATACTTTCCTTACCTTAAATGTGTTATATTAAATGTACAGATACGCCCATCCGGTCCGTGGTTTCTGAAAATATGAGGTTTTTGATATGTTTGTTGCTGATGCACATTGTGATACGTTATATAGACTGGCTATTTCCGATGATCTGCAAAAGGGCGTCCCGGAAGCGCAGGGGCACTGTGCAGTGTCAGCAGAAACTCTGGCGGCCGGTCATGTAGGTCTGCAGACCTTTGCACTTTTTACCGGAAGAACGGGCCCGGCAGGGACGCCTTATCTCGACGCTCTTAAGATGATCCGCGCAGCTGCGCAAGTCGATGTTCCGATACTGACGAAGGCTCTTCCTGCTGATCCTCCGAAAGAACCCTCCGGCATCTTTTCCTGCGAAGGCGGAGAGATGCTGGAAGGATCCCTTGCAAGACTGGATGAGTTTCAGTCCCGCATAAAACTCCGGATCATCACACTGACCTGGAATCATGAAAATGAAATCGGGTATCCGGCTGCCGGAGGTTCTTCACAGGGGCTGAAGCCTTTCGGAATTTCCCTGCTCCGGAAAATGGGGCAGTATGGGATTCTCGCAGATACCTCGCATCTGAATGACGCGGGATTTTGGGATGTATGTGAATACTCTGCCCTGCCGCCTATTGCTTCCCACTCAAACTGCCGCTGGCTGTGCAATGTACCGAGGAACCTGACAAAAGAACAGGTGAAAGCCCTGATCGACCGGAACGGATTCATCGGTGTGAATTTCTACTCACGTTTTCTGAAGGAAAACGGGAAAACCGGGATCGATGACGTGGTCCGGCATATCGATGCGCTCTGTGAGGCAGGGGCGGAACACATCATTGGATTCGGTTCCGATTTCGACGGAATCGAATCCTGGCCGGAAGGCCTTGGCAGCCCTGCAAATTTTCCGGATCTGCTCGAAGCGCTCTCGCGAAGAGGATACTCTCAGGAACAATTAGAAGGAATCGCAGGAATGAATTTCTGGAATCTTCTGAAACGTGTTGAAGTATGATCCGATCATAGCGGATCTCCGGCAAAAGTTCATAAGTCATTCAACAGAGCCCTATTTTTTCGTTGACAACAGGTACTTGATGTTTTATAATTTTGGGCGTCGCTTCAGAAAGCGACACCAGTAAGGAGCGCGGAAGTGTCGGAACTGGCAGACGAGCAAGACTAAGGATCTTGTGCTCGCAAGGGCGTGTGGGTTCAAGTCCCATCTTCCGCATAAAATCAAGGGTTCTTTGAAAAAAGGATCCTTTTTTTTATCAAAAAATCTTCTTCAACGAGCAAGATTTTTAAGCAGAAGAAATCTTGTTCGGAAGGAGATATTAACAAGCAGTCGTTGTTTTCAGCCTGATTATCGATTATAATAAACTCAGAAATAAAGGATTAAACCACTGCTCCATCGTATGCTGAAAGGAGGCAAGTGTTAATATGCTATACCCATTCATGACATTGGAAGATGATACGGAAATTGTTCATTCGGATGCTTACCTTGAAGAAGGGAAAGAAGTCGTCAGAGTCGAAATTGAAAAACCTGTAAAGGGCGGCTTTTCTTCCGCAACTGTTTATCTGCCGGATTATCGATGGGAAGATATTACAGGATTCTCCCAGGAGGAAATAGATTATTTCACGGAATTAATTGGGTCGGTGGCACACGTGATCATTCAGCTTGCCAGAGAAGGAGGTTTTGAGAATGCCTCAAGTTTTTAAGATCGGAGGAACAATCAGCTATTATTGTTAATAAACTGGGTGACGAAAAGCGTTGGCACCGCCATCCCCCTTTCTTTCAGTATTTTTGAAGATGAAAAATTGTTCAAGTCCCATCTTCCGCATTATAGTGTTTTAGAGAAAAGCCTTATGAATTCGCAGTTCGGGGGCTTTTTCTTTTTGTCTTGAACGGAATTGTACTGGGTGACACTGGGTGACATGGCCCCTGAGGGCTGCCCGGATTGTTAAAAGCATTCAGTTTATCCGTGATTTCATGCAGGTATTCATCATTTTTTCAAAGAAAAACTATAAAGTCATCCTGAGGTTGTCTTATGAAGAAGCAAGGTTAGCCAGAAACACTATTCCTAAATTCAGGAACAGAGTATTGCAGACATGCGACTCGGTAAAGGATCTTGGATGATCTTCTGAAGCAACTTTCAAAATGATCATTTTGCTGTAAAATTTGTATACAAATTATGTTGCAAAGACATACGGCTAATGATATCCTTTCCTCAGAGGAGGAAAAACAATGCCTAATATAATACCTGTGTCAGATCTCAGAAATTATACAAACGTTGTAACAAAGGTTTCATATGGGAACCGGGTTTATCTCACGAAGCATGGCAGAGGTTCGATCACAATGATCGATACTGCAGAGCTGGATGAAATTGAGAAGAGAGTTGCGTTATATAAATTCGAGTTGGAAATGCTCAAAGCAGAAAAATCTGTAGAGGAAGAAGGCACAGTATCTCTTGAATCCCTGAAGAAAGAGCTGGGGGTATGACGCTTTGAGACAAGTAGAGATTTCCCGGATCGTCAGGAAGAAATTGCTTTCACTAAAAGAGGATCTGACGGAAAGATTTGATGAGAATGTTGCCGGCAAGGCAATAACATCTCTTGTCAGTGCAATGGACAGTCTTGGCCTTTTTCCTGAAAAGGGAGTGAGCATTTCAAGCATTTATAGTTTAGAGACGGATTATTGCTATCTGTTTTCAACTCATAATTACATTGTCTATCGTTTTGATGAAACAACAGTCACTATCCTTCAGTTATTTGACGAAAGACAGGACTTTATGAAAACTCTGTTTGGCCTTTCTGGCAGGACTCAGGAGTCTATAGATTACTGGGACGAGTAAAACAGCAGCGCTTATTTTAGGATTCTAAAGCGGAGTTGGAACATACTTCAATAAAGGATTGAACCGCTGCTCCATCGTATGATGATGAGGAGGCAAGTGTTCATTTTCCGCATGACTATGTGGTCCAAAGCATGAAAATATTTAGAAGCTCGCCATTTCTGGTATGGGAAGTTAAGTTAATAAGCAGATATGTTAACGGATTGGATATGTTTCGCCCAGCCTCCCCATGGTCCGCTCATAAGAATTAACCGCAGCCTCTTCGTCGAAGGTCGGCCATTCTTCCGAAGCGGTCGAATCATCGAGCGGGATGATCCTGTAGGACTCGCCTTTCTGAACCCAGGTCGGAAGAACATCCACGTTTCTTATTTTCACTTTTCCATTGTTGAACTTTTCGATCGTCACCGTAAATACGATGCCATCTTCCGTATATCCCCGGTAATCGTCTTCATTCATCAGTTCTTTTCTCTGATTGGAAAGTTCATTCCCCATGGAATAAAGGCAGATCGTCTGATGCCCGCTCCTGCTTTCCAGGATATCCAGTTTCTGTATGACATGGGGATGCCCGCCGACGATGATATCCACGCCCATCTCACAGAGCCTCTGTGCAATCGTTTCCTGATCCGCATCAGGCTCATCCATATACTCTTCCCCCCAGTGAAGATAGAAGATCTTTACCTCACAGCCCATTTGGTCCATCGTCCGGATCTGCTCTGCAGCATCCGCATAAAAAGCCTCCAGATTGGAGTAATTGAAACTGTTAACCAATGGGGCGTCCTCCTCTTCCAGCAGGATAAAGTTCAATGATTTCCAATCATTGGTATAGTCTCCTGTATCATAGGTAAAACAGGTCATTCCAAGACGGATGTTGTTGACATCTTTCACTAACACGAAGGGATCTTCTTCGCTCTGCCTCGTTCCGACATGCTCCAATTCCAAACGGTCCAGCACAGCCTGGGTCCTCATCAGCCCGTAATGTCCCATATCATAAGAATGGTTATTGGCCGTAAGGCAGATATCAACTCCTGCATCTTTCAAAGCTTCCGCAACAGCATCCGGACTTGCAAAAGGATTGCTGGAATAGTCATATCCATCCGCAGGATCCACGAGGGGAACTTCCAGGTTTGCCACCATCAGATCCGCATCCTGATAGTATGGAGCAATATAAGTGAATGCATCCGTAAAGTCGTATCCATATTCTGTCCGGAACGCATCCAGCACCGGTATATGGATCAGGATATCTCCGGTTGAGCCTATCGTCGCAGATGAAATCACTTTTGGCTGTTCCGGCAGTAATCTGTTTTCCTGATCAGCATTTTCTAACGCTTCTGTCTGGGGATTCTCTTCTGATCTTCGTATTCCATTACAGATCAGAATGATTGCAACGATAGCTGCAATCAGAACGCTCACTAGGATCAAGCCCCTTATTGTGCGTTTTCTTCTTTTCCGTCGATTCTTCCTTTTCCGGGACAATTATAGTCTCCTCCGATCTCTATCGAACGTCTTCTGGCCTGAAACAGACTTCGAATCATTATAAAGTTATCATTTGCATCTCAGATTCGAGCTATCTCGTACAAGAACACTTTTCCGCATAGGATGTATTTTTACTGCAATTTCTTTATTTTGGCACAGCGGCGGCAAATATGGGGTGAAATAGCAATCAGCCGTTCAGCGAAGGATGCCGGTTCCGTCAAAAAGGGGAATAAAGCTGTCGGACGCGGTTCCCTCTTCCTGGATCATGCAGTGTTCGATCCCCAGTTCAATGGCGTAATCCACCACATCGTCATACTCTTCCGAAGTCAGCGTCCGGCACAGCTCCGGGTACCCGCCGGCAGATGCAGGATCTGTCACCTCCGGAACCTCACGGACTCCCGGGGCCGCTCCGCCTGCGGTAAACGCTCCGCCCGCAGCAAACGCGTTGCCCGAGGCAAACGCCCCGACAGGGGTGTACTGACTCATGAGAGAAATCCAGATCCCGTGGCCATAGGTTTCAAAGAGATATCGCAGGACTTCTCTGGAATCCCGGGTCTGACCCGGAATCACCAGATGGCGCACCACAACGCCCCGTTTCATCAGAGCATGTTCACCCTCATAAGATTCCTGCAGCTGCGGCTCAAAGACCGCAGGCCCTGTCATCTCTGCCATACAGGCCAGAGCTTCCTTTGCTCTTTCCGGATAGTCCCGGGCTTTCATATACCTCCAGCCCAAATCCTCCGACAAGGTCTTGAAATCCGGCAGGAAAATGTCCACCAGCCCCTCCAGCATCCGGAGAGTCTCCGGCGTTTCGTAGCCCGAACTGTTCCAGACTACGGGAATCCGCAGTCCCTGTGTTTTCGCCATCTTCAATGCAGCGGCAATAGAGGGCGTGAAATGCGTGCCTGTCACCAGGTTGAGGTTGTGGGCATTTCGCCCCTGCTGTTCCAGAAAGATCTCCGCCAGCCGTTCGGTCGTGATCCCGATACCATAGAGGTCTCTGGAGATCTGGCCGTTCTGGCAATAGATGCAGCCCAGGGAACATCCCGTGAAGAAAACGGTTCCGCTTCCGTTTTCTCCGGACAAAAAGGGCTCTTCGTAATAATGAAGCCCCGCCCGGGCCGCCGTTACGGTACTTCCCATGCCGCAATATCCCGGCCGGATCCTCCGGTCTGCGTTGCAGTTCCGGGGACACAGCGTACAGTGATGATACGGTTCAAATTCCATCGTCATTCCAATACTCTTTTCTGCTGTTCAAGAAAACGCCTGTGCTCCGGCAGATTCCGGGTGATAAATTCAAAAGTCAGATACTCCGGCGCAATCCGCTCCACCAGCTCCTTTACGCCGTCTGCCGTGAAAGGCCTGTGCAGATCCACCTGAAACACATAGTCAAAAAGCTGTCCCATGCGTTCCTCCCAGGTCGGCAGCGGCTGGGGCGGAGACTTCGCGTACTGCTGCATGATATTTCCGGTCAGGGACTGATGCAGATGGACGCCCCGGATAAACCGGCACAGACTCCCATGCTTATCCAGCTGCTGATGAATGTATGCGACCCCCTCTTCCTGGGATTGCAGTTCCGGATTGGTGTGAAGAAGATGTCCGGTATCCAGCATGATCCCTTTCCCCGGGTACCGGATCCCATCCATCAGAAGCCCTGTCATCTCCGGATCCGTAAAGGTAAGCCCCGGCTGCCAGAGATTTTCCAGCAGCAGCACAGGACCCTCCGGGTCATCCGGAAGAGCCTCCCCCACCAGATCGCAAAGCTCCCGGATCACTTCCCGATCCGTATAATGATATCGGCCGGTGATCTCTTCAAATGCTCCCGCATCCGATACATGGAGCACCATATATTCCGCCCGGCAGCGGCGGGCATTTTCATATTCTCTTCGCAGCCTCCGGATCAGCGCCTCCGGACCGGTCCCCCCATAATTGGCAGCCGCTTTCTCCAAAGTGTCATATTCTGCCGTATACCGTTTCCGGTCTCCCCGCCAGAAATCCATCCAGTACTCCGGGAAGCTCATGTGATACCCCACCACCAGTTCCGAAGGAATCAGGTTCCTGGGATCGTCTTCCAGATGCATCAGTTCGATCCCGTCGAATCCCTCCAGCAGCGCTTCCAGCTCCTTCCGGGAAGCGAACCGGTCCAGGTCATCCCGGCTGTCTGTCATATTGATCTGTTTCTTCACGGTCTGCCTCACATTTATGCATGATTCCTGTTCTTCATTCTTCTCATATATAAAGTGTAGAACTTCTCTGTCCGGATTTCAATTGAAAGAACCAGATCTGCCTTGTTTTCTCCGGGGCCGGAGCATATAATGAGAAAAAGACTTTCTGCAGGTGGGACAAACGATGGCAAAAGGAAATAACCAAAAACTTAAGTTATTGTATCTGGCAAAGATCTTCTCTGAAGAGACCGATGAGGAACATGGACTGAGCGTGTCTCAGCTGGTGGCAAAGCTGGCTGCCTTGGATATCAGCGCGGAACGCAAGACACTGTATGCGGATATGGAAGAGCTCCGGGATTTCGGCATGGATATCCTGGCCCAGCAGAACGGAAAATCCGTGACCTACCATCTGGTTTCCAGGGATTTTGAACTGGCGGAACTGAAGCTGCTGGTCGACAGTGTGCAGTCTTCCAAGTTCATTTCCGAGAAGAAATCCAACATCCTGATCCGGAAGCTTGAAAATCTGACCAGCAAATACGAAGCCGGCCAGCTGCACCGGCAGGTTCTGATTGCCGGCAGGATCAAGAGCATGAATGAAAGCACCTACTACAATGTGGATGATATTTATAATGCCATCAACCAGGACCGGAAGATCCGGTTCCGCTATTTCAACTGGAACGTGGATAAAACAGAACGCCTTCGTAAGGATGGGGAATGGTATTATGTCAGTCCCTGGCACCTGCGCTGGGATGACGAGTATTATTATCTGATCGGATATGATTCCCATACGGACAGCGTCCGCCATTACCGTGTCGATAAGATGAAAAGCATTTCCATCACAGATATTCCCCGGGACGGGAAGGACAAACTGAAGGCTTTCAATCCTGCTTCCTATACCAGAAAGCTCTTCGGAATGTACTCCGGTGATGAACTTCATGTGGTCCTTGAGGGGGAGAATTCTCTGGTGGGTGTGATCATCGACCGGTTTGGGAAGGAGATCCCGATCCGCAGAAAGGATGAGACGCATTTCGAAGCGGTGGTGGAGGTAGCGCTCAGTCCCCAGTTTCTGGGCTGGATCGCTAGTCTGAACCCAGGAATCCGGATCACAGGCCCGGAGCCCGCGGCCAGAGCCATGCAGGATTTTGTCCGGAAACTGAAGGATGCTTATCTTTGAGCGGAAGGCTGCCGTTCCTGATTCATGGCATAAAAAAAGAGCGGATGACGGGAATCGAACCCGCCTCTCAAGCTTGGGAAGCTCGCGTTCTACCAATGAACTACACCCGCATGAAAGAGATGTTTCCCTCCGGAAACTGACAATCAATACTATACAATCATCCGGCGAAAATTACAATTCTTTTTTTATTCTTTTTTGATCATCAACGCGTTCTGACCGTCACGCCGCTATCGTCCCTGCGCCGGTATGCTCACCACTCCGGGCCTGTCTGCTCCTCCGGATCCATTCCGTATTTCCGGTAGATCTTATACAGGTCGCTCTGTCCCAGGAAGGCAAACTGTCTGCGCATGATCTGACGGACATTGGCTCCGTTGCGGATCATACGTTCTGCTTCTTCCAGTTCTTCCTCCCGGAGTTCTTCTTCCGATATGGCATACGGATTTTCGTACATGGTTCCCCCTTCTACAACTTCAGTAAGATTCCCAGTCCGGCGGAAATCAGGATAAAGAAGATCGGATGGATCTTAATATACCGGATCGCGACAAACAGCAGGGCAAACAGCAGCAGCGCCAGCCAGTTCACATGGGTAAAAACGGCTCCCAGTGTCCCGATCATATCGAAGGTGACTTTCTCCACATCGAAAAACACGGTCAGAAGCACATTGAATCCGGCGGCGGCGATCAGGGCGGTGCTGGCAGGCCTCAGGACCCGGAACCCCCCCAGAACAAACCGGTTCGTGCGGAATTTATCCAGAACCTTGGCAACCAGCAGAATGACCACAATGCTTGGCAGCGCAAGGGACAAGGTGGACAGGATCGCCCCATACCAGCCGAAGGAGCTGAATCCGGCATAGGTCGCCATATTAATACCGATGGGCCCGGGGGTTGACTCCGCAATGGCGATAAAGGTCAGGATGTCATTTCCCGTGAACCAGGTATATTTTGCCGCCATCTCGTACAGAAACGGAATGGTTGCAAGCCCTCCGCCCACAGCGAACAGGCCGGTCTTCATAAACTCCATACACATCAGAAGCAGGCTCATGACTTCACCTCCTTCCCGTTCCGGTCAGATTCCGGCTGTTTCCTGGGTTCCCTGTAGAACCTTTCCCCAAGGACCAGCGTCAGGATCACGCTCACGATGATGATGCCCAGGATAAAATACACCGTTTCAATCCTGGTAAATACAGCCAGAATGAAAATACACAAAAATACCGACAGTGTCAGAAGATCCACCACCGTCTTTTTGATAAATCCGACAGCGGCATTTACGATCAGGACCCCGACACAGACACGGATTCCCGCAAAGGCATGCTGGACATATTCATTATCCTGGAAATTCACCAGAAAAGCGGCGATGATCATGATGATCACAATGGAGGGACTGATCACCCCCAGCGTGGAAATGATCCCTCCGGGAATGCCTTTCCGTTTTCTTCCGACAAAGGTTGAGACGTTGACGGCAATGATCCCCGGGGTGATCTGCCCGATTGCCATATAATCCAGAAGTTCCTCGGAACTGATCCATTTTCTCCGGCCTGCAAGTTCCCTCTCCAGGATCGCCATCATGGCATATCCCCCTCCGAAGGTGCAGATCCCGATCTTGAACATGGTCCAGTAGAGGTCCAGAAATTCTCTGATGGACTGCTTTGTTTCCTGTTTCATGGTTTCATACTGTTCTGGCGGACGATCTCCCATGCCAGAATTCCCGCTGCCACGGAGGCATTCAGGGAATCGATATCTCCTTTCATGGGAATGGAGGCTGCAAAATCGCATTTTTCCCGGACCAGGCGGCTGACACCCGTTCCTTCATTTCCGATCACCAGCCCGATGGCTCCCCGCAGATCCAGCTGATACATGACTTCTCCGTCCATATCCGCGCATACAAACCAGATTCCCTTCTCCTTCAGTTCCTCAATGGTTTGGGCCAGATTGGTGACCTTGGCGATCAGGGTGTGGTAGACCGCCCCCGCAGAGGCTTTGGCAACCGTTGCATTGACCGAAGCGGCCCTGTGGCGGGGAATGATTACTCCATGAGCCCCGGCCAGATTGGCGCTCCGGATGATCGCCCCGAGATTATGGGGATCTTCAATTCCGTCCAGCACAAAGAGAAATGGCTTTTCCCCCTTCTCCGAAGCTTTTCTGAGAATATCGTCCACATCGGCATAGGAGATGGCGGACAGATTCAGGATCACGCCCTGATGCCTTCCGGTTTCGGACATCTGGTCCAGTTTCTCCTTCGGCACATACACCGTCAGGACGTTCCGGCTTCTGGCCTCTGCAACGATCTGGCTGACCGGCCCCTCTCCCAGGCCTTCCTGTACATAGAGCTTATCCGCATTTTCATTGGTTTTCAAAGCTTCCAGAACGGCGTTCCGTCCTTCCGCCATCAGTTCATTATGCTTCTCAGAAGGACGCTCCCGCCTGCTGTTCTTCCCGGCGGGCCGCTCCTTTCTTATCGGTTCCGGATATGGATCCGTTGTCTGATTTTTCATATTTCTACTCATCTTCACTTCTCATCGTCTTCAGCGCCAGATCAATCAGTTCATCGATCCGCTCCTGTCTTCCCTGCAGAAACAGATATCCCATCAGGGCTTCCAGCCCGGTGGCTCTGCGGTACTCGCTGATGGTGCAGCTCTTCGGCGCGGTCAGAGACTTCAGGTTCCGGCCTCTTTTATAGACGGCCAGCTCTTCTTCCGAAAGAATCTCTCCGATCCGGTCCGCGATCCGGGACTGGGCTTTTGCATTAGTCAGGGACTTGGAACGTTTATTCAGTTCCTCCGCATTTCCTTCGCAGGCCATGACAATCCGGCTGCGGATATTGATCTCGAAAACGGAATCCCCCAGAAACGCCAGCGCTGCCGAGGAAATATTCCGGATCTGTGTATTTATTTCCTGTGCCACTTCACGCCCTCTCTGGTGTCCTCCAGTACAATGCCCATCTGATCAAGCTGGCTGCGGATCTCGTCCGCACGCTGGAAATTCTTTGCTTTTCGGGCGGCCTGGCGCTCTTCGATCAGGGCTTCCACCTCGCTGTCCAGATCCTCCTTCTCCTCCTCCAGAATAATTCCCAGTACGGAACACAAGGTCTCAAGGGCATTCTTCGCTGCCTTTACATAGGCGACGGAGCTTTGATCCGTCACCGTGCTGTTAATCTCCCGGACCAGTTCAAATACTGCCGCGATGGCGTCCGCCGTATTGCAGTCATCATCCATGGCGTTCTCAAATTTTTCGATAAAGGGAACGGCAAATTCCGGATTTTCGCCCTCTGCTGCCGATTCGGAGCGGTTCCCCGGATTGGCAAGGATATAATCCAGATTGGAAGCAGCGTTCCTGATTCTGTCCAGTCCGGATTTCGCGGAATCCATCAGGGTATCCGAGAAATTCAGCGGGCTTCTGTAATGAGCAGACAGCATAAAGAACCGCAGAACCTGGGGATCATATTTAGCAATGATATCTCTGACAGTGAAGAAATTACCCGCGGATTTGCTCATCTTGCTTCCGTCAATATTCAGGAAGGCATTGTGCATCCAGTAATGGGCAAAGGGGGCGTCATTGGCAGCCTCCGACTGGGCGATCTCGTTTTCATGATGGGGAAAGATCAGGTCCTCTCCGCCGGCGTGAATATCGATGGTATCTCCCAGATACCGTTTGGCCATCACAGAGCATTCGATATGCCAGCCCGGACGGCCGTCAGACCAGGGACTTGTCCAGAATGGCTCTCCTTCTTTTTTCGGTTTCCAGAGCACGAAGTCCGCAGGATCTTCCTTCTCTTCCTCACCGGTCACCTTGATATCCCGGTGTCCGCTCTGCATATCATCCAGATTTTTCTTGGACAGCTTTCCGTATCCTTTGAACTTCCGGGTCCGGTAATACACAGTTCCGTTCTTTACGTAGGCATACCCCCGGTCGATCAGGGTCTGAATCATCTCCTGCATCCCTTCAATCTCTTTTGTTGCCTGGGGGGCGACGGTCGCAGGCCGGATATTTAGAGCGGCCATATCCTTCTTGCACTCTTCAATGTATTTCTCCGCCACTTCCCGGGCAGTGCTTTCCTCTTCGATGGCCCGTTTGATGATCTTGTCATCCACATCTGTAAAATTGGAGACATACGTCACATCAAATCCCTTGTATTCCAGATATCTCCGGAAGGTATCAAACACGATCATCGGTCTGGCATTTCCGATATGGATCAGGTTGTACACTGTAGGTCCGCATACATACATGCCGATCTTTCCTTCCCGGATCGGAACCAGTTCTTCTTTCCGCGCATTTAAAGTGTTGTAAATCTTCATATGATTTCCCCTTCTGTATATTCTTTCCGGCACCGGATCCTTCGTCTCAGCAGGATCCGCCGACGCCGGTGATGTCCTTTCTTACTGCAGCAGCGCCACTGCCTGGGCTGCAATTCCTTCTTTTCTCCCGGTAAATCCCAGCTTCTCCTCCGTCGTAGCCTTGACGCTGACCTGATCTTTGTCAATCTGCAGTGCTCTGCTGAGATTTTCCCGCATCCGGTCAATATAAGGTCTGAGCTTTGGCTCCTGGGCAATCACCGTGGAATCCACATTCCCGATCTCATATCCTGCTGCCCGGATCCTTCGTCCCACTTCTTCCAACAGCTTCAGGCTGTCTGCGCCTTTGTAAGCCGCATCTGTATCCGGAAATAGCAGGCCGATATCCCCCAGAGCCGCCGCCCCCAGCAGCGCGTCCATTATGGCGTGGGTCAGGACATCCGCATCCGAGTGGCCGTCCAGCCCCTTTGCATACGTGATCTCCTCGCCCCCCAGGATCAGCTTCCGGTTTTCAGCAAATCTGTGTACATCATAGCCCTGTCCGATCCTCATGTTCCGCTTCCTTTCTCTGTATCCCTGATCTCAGGGCCTGGTATCCCTGATCCTCTGGCCTTGTAGCCCTGATCTTCGGGCCTGGCATCTCTGATCTTCGGTCCGCTGACCTTCGTACCTCATTTACATCGGCCGGCTGCATCTTTCCTCGCCCGAAACAGATACTCTGATTATTATACACACCTTTCGGAATTTGAAAATAGCTGCTGCCGGAAAAATCCGGGAAACTTGATTTTCCGGTTGACACAATGGATTATTTTTTATATAATCCGTTGGCATGCTGATGAGAGCATGAAGGATATGGCGAGATAGCTCAGTTGGCTAGAGCACGCGGTTCATACCCGCGGTGTCGAGGGTTCAAATCCCCCTCTCGCTACTTAATAAAGCCTTTGGGATCCGGAGATCTCAGAGGCTTTTACTTTTTCTTCCGAATCGCAGCGATCGCGCCGGGTGACTCTATCTTCCGAAATCACCGCTGGAGATCCCTTTTAATTCCCGCGGGATATCTCATAAATTCCAAATGTCTCATTTGGGGATGGTGAATATCCTCTATATAAAATTTCAAAAAGTTGAGACATCGCTGATTATCCTCTATCACCACCTCATTCGGAAGGTAAATCCAGAAAAATCCTATAAATTCCATATGCTACCTTCCATTTTCCTGGCAAATCATCGGAAATCCGGAAGGTAATTTCAGAAAAAGCGTGTAAACTCCATGCCTGACCTTCCGCCGACAGCTGAAAGATGCATCTGCCAGTACAGGAATATGTGAAATCCGAAGGTCTTTGGGTGATCAGCGCAAAAATTGCCAATTACTATCCCTGCGTTGATCCGGAAAACAGGGATAGTAATTGGCAGTTTTTTTATATACAGTCCGAATTGAGAGGTAGAAGAGGGCCCGGATTGGACCATATATGAAATTATTGAAAAATCATATCCCTGTTTCGAAATTGAAAACTGGGATAGAAAATAGCGATTTTTCAAAATATGGTCCAAAATGAAGGTTCTGAGAGAGCCTGAACTAGACTATATATGAAATTATTGGGAAATCCTATCCCTGTTCCGCAAAAATGACAGGGGATAGCAAATGGCGATTATTTCCAGGATGGTCCAAATGGCATAATAGAAGCAAGTAGGGATGAAGCCGCCGAAAGCCTGGGCTTTGCTGTATCGTCTGCAGCGGGAAGGCACCCGCTCAGGGTGCGGAAGACTCTAAAAATGTTGCTTCCGTAAAAAATGCATACTCCCCGCAGAGAATGTCCGGCAAATCAGACAGTAGTATTTTTCGGAGGTTTTTCAAATTCCTCTTTTCGGCTGCATCGCCATCAGTTACAATACAGGAAACGCTCTGACTGTTTTACGTTCAGCGGAGACTGCTTCAGAACTGTATTACTGTCAGTGACGCCCATGCCTTTTCATTTAACGGAGATAGTTCCATGACCGTATTATCTTTGACCGGTATCTTTGCCGGATTAATACTGATGATTTTTCTGACGTACCGGGGGCATTCCATCATCTGGGTGGCTCCGCTGTGCACATTTCTCGTTGTGCTGTTCTCGCTGGGAGCCGGTCTGGGAGATGGCAGGTCCCTGCTGACTGCCTATACGGTTGATTATATGACCGGAGTCGGAAACTATTTTATTTCCTGGTTTCCGATCTTTCTTCTCGGCGCGATCTTCGGAAAACTCATGGATCTGACCGGCTCTGCGAAAGAGCTCGCGGATGTGATCGTCGGACTGGTGGGGTCCCGTTTTGTGGTCCTGGCAGTCCTGATTCCCTGCATCATCCTGACCTACGGAGGAGTCTCACTGTTTGTCGTCGTATTCATCATGTATCCGATGGGGTCCTCCATCTACCGGGCTGCCAATCTTCCGCGGACTCTGCTTCCGCCGGCAATCGCCTTCGGATCCTTCGGCATCACTATGACCTGCTTTCCCGGGTCTCCCCAGATCCAGAATCTGATTCCCACGAATTACTTCGGCACAACCGCCTCCGCAGGCCCCTTGTTTGGAATCATCACGGGAGTGCTGACCGGGATCGCCGGATATCTGTACCTTGACAGCCGGGTCCGATGGGCGCAGAAAGAGGGGCTTTCTTATGACTCCGCAATTTCCGGAGCAAGTGTTTTCAGTGAGGATCAAAAAGCCCCGGCGCCCGGGCAGTCGAAGTCTCCAGTTTCCATACAGCAGAAAGCCCGGATGATCTGCCGCGGACTGCTGCCTTTGGTGGTCGTGTTTGTAACTTTAAATCTGCTGAAATGGGAGATCGTTGTTTCCCTGATCGCAGGAATCCTGGCCTGCGGCCTCCTCCATCTGAAACAGATCAGAACGATCCCCGCCGCTTTCACAGAAGGTGCCAAAAGTTCCGTCACCGCCATGATGAATTCTGCCTGCGCAGTCGGATTCGGCACTGTGATCCGGATCGTTCCCGGATTTGCTCTTCTGACCGGTCTTTTAACGGGAAATATCACATCACCCCTTAAGCTGTATTTCTCAGAAGCCCTGTCTGTCGGCGTGCTGTCTGCTGCCACCGGTTCATCCTCCGGAGGACTCTCCATCGCGCTGGAGGCATTTTCCGACCAGTATCTGCAGCTGGCCAATACCCTGCAGGTCAGTCCGGGTCTTCTCCACCGGATCGCAGCAATCGCCTCCGGCTGTCTGGACAAGCTGCCCCACAACGGAGCAGTCATAACCCTCCTCATCGTAAGTCAATGCACGCATAAAGAATCCTACAAAGATATTTTCATCGTCTCCGTTCTGATCCCGACCATCATACTGTGCGTGATGCTCCTGGTTTATGGATTATTCTGAATGATCTGTTTCTCCTCCCGGCATATGAGACTGGAATACGCCGGCAATATGGGAAGCGCCGGCAGACCGGGAAGCATCGGCATAAATTAAGGACTGCCGTATCATAGAAGATACAGCAGCCCTTCTGTTCCTGATAATTGTCCGAAATTATGAGCTGAGCCTGCGGATCCGTTTATTTGCTGTTAGCAGCTCTTACGCAGCACATCACGATGTTGCCGACCAGCTCGGAAACCGGTGCGGAACGGGAGCAGTCGGAAGCGATCTTGCGGAATCCCTGGATGAACGGTCCCGGTGCGTCTGCATGAGCAAAGAACTGCACCAGCTTCACGCCGATATTGCCCACGTTGATATCCGGCCAGATAATGATATTGGCCTTGCCGGCAACTCTGGATTCTCTCTTGACCTTCTTGGCAGCCACCTTCGGATCAATGGCAGCATCCAGCTGGAACTCTCCGTCGATGGCAAGATCCGGGCGGCGCTCATTGGCGATCCGGACGGACTCTCTGACATCGTCCACCATCTCATGCTCCATACTTCCGTCTGTGGAGAAGGACAGCATTGCACATCTCGGCTCCCATCCGAACAGTTCCTTAACGGTATCGCAGGATGCGATGGCGATGGAGGCCCGTTCTGCCGGATCCGGTTTGGTGCAGACCGCACTGTCGCCGAACAGCAGATACTGACCTTCTGATCCGTCAAATCCCGGAATGATAAACAGACCGGTGGAAGAAGGAGTATCAATGCCTTCCTTCAGGCCGATGATCGTGGTAGCCGCAAGGATCACATCGCCTGTGGTATGGGTAAGTCCTGCAAAGGTCACGTCTGCCAGACCGATGCACTGCATCACCATGGCGGTGTACATGGGATCTTTGCTCTTTCTGTTCAGAGCCTTTATCGACAGATTGTCCGAGTATTCTGCAATATATTTTTCGAAGAACTCATTCTTCTTGTCCGCATCGCTGTTGTCAAAGATCTCCATTCCGGAAATATCAGCGCCTGCTTCCTGTGCAGCGGCCTTGATCGCTTCCGGATCACCGACCAGCAGAGCCTTGCAGTATCCGTTCTTTACTGCTTCATTCACAGCCTGCATCATCTTGGGATCATCTGCTTCCGGAAAAGCCACGATCTGGGGATTTGCCTTCGCCTGCTCATAAATCTTACTCATTAAATCCATAATCAATTCTCCTTTAATTTTGCAAACAGCCTGGCAGATATGGTCCGCCAGGCTGCTATCTGCAGTTACTGCATTCTTATTTCATTCTGAATTATTCGTCGCAAAGTTCTGCAATGTACTCAGCAGCATCAGCAAATGTAGCTTTTCTGTTGAACTCCATGTAAGGAACTTCCACATCGAATTCATCCTCTAAAGAGGTGGTGAACTGAACGATGTTGGCGGACTTGCATCCCAGATCTTCTTTGAACTTGGTGTCCGGTCCTAATGTGGACGGATCAAGACCAAACATCTTAGCTGCTTTTTCTACCAGAATCTGAATAACCTGCTCTCTAAATTCCATAATGGTTTCCTTTCCTTGTGGATCTAATTATTTGGATAACATCATAACCAGCATCTCTGCTACATGGATACCGGTGTTCTTCGGTGCTCTCTGGGTACCGGGCATGAAACGAATGGAATCTCCTGCATGAAGAACATACTCTGTGTTGTCGTTGCCAACGGAAACGGTCATTTCGCCAGCCTGGATATAATAGCACATCTCCAGAGTAGCTTCTGCCATCTCAGCGCCGCCCTGCGGTAAGAAATGGGACAGACCAAGGGTCAGCTTGCCGCCTTCCAGATCATCAGCGGTGTGCAGACGTGTACATCTGACATCAAAATGTCCTGCCGGGAAATACTGGAAAGCGTCTTCTGCTTTTGTAACTTTGTAAAGTGCCATAACTAAAACCTCCTGTACATATCAAAATTTTTCAAAATCAAACTAAGTTTAATCCGTCTTGCAATATAACATATCTATCCGAAATATGCAATTAAAAGTGTAGTCTCCGCACCAGAACCTCATATAAAAACCCGGCTGCCGCCAAAGTCACAGCCATGACCAGGACCCCTGTCCAGACCGCCGGATAATCAAATCCGAGGAACACCAGGACCACGGAGATCAGGTTGCCTCCCACATGAAGGGCAATCGGAGCCCACAGATTCCGGAATTTCTCATAGACGGCGCACAGCAGAAGTCCAAATAAAAATGCGAAAATTCCCTGGGACAGATTGAAATGAAAGATTCCGAATGCCGCGCTGCTGATCAGCGCCGGAAGCCAGAATCCCTTCAGATACTGCCTGAGGCGGCTGTAAAGAAGTCCCCGGAACAGCAGCTCTTCGGAAAGAGGCGCCAGGATCACTGTCTGGATCACCACCAGCACCGGGCTGGCGGCAAATACCGCGTCCTGGATCCCGGAATAATCCCCGGCGAGCCGGTCGATCCCGAGGAGGGATACAAGAATACTCAGGCCATGGGACGCCAGGACTCCGATCAGGGCCAGAAGAGCGAAACACCAGGGTCTGGAAAGGATCCACCGGTCATGCAGGATCGTCATATCCTTCCGGTACAGATTCCAGAGTACCAGGATGGAGACCGCCAGAAACACCATGGAGGAGATCGCGGCCAGATTCACCGCCAGGAAAGATCCGGGCAGAAGATTTCCATAAGAAACCAGAAGCGACTGCACCGCCCAGACGATCAGAATATCCAGCAGCAGATAAAGAGCAGGCGCATATGCAATCCGCCAGATCTTATAAAGCAGGCTGTCAGCATTCATAGGGATTCTCCTCCAGGTCTTCGCAGAGCCACCGGATGCATTCTTCCACATGACTGTCCCAGAAGCCCCAGGTATGGTCTCCCGGATAGGTCCGGAATTCATTTCGTATCCCCAGCCGGTCCAGCGTATCCCGGAACAGGGTATTATCCCGTACCATATGGTCCTGATCCGCAATGATTACCAGGATCGGCGGGATCTTTTCCGGATGTTCCGCCGCCTTCTGCGCCATCACCTGAAGGTCCAGGTCAGAACCCGGCAGATCCTTCCAGGAACCGATGACATGGAACGGATCCACCCCCATGGCATGGGCGAATCTTGCGGTAAACTCAATGTCCGTCGTGGGGGACATGGCGATCACCCTGGAGAACAGGGAATTGTTCACAAATCCCTGCCTGAGGGCTCCGTAACCTCCCATGCTGATGCCCCAGATATAATTGTCCTCTCGTTTGTCCGACAGCGGAAACAGCCCTCTTACGAATCCGATCAGTTCCTCCGTGATAAAATCGGAATACCGGGCTCCGTAGATGGTATTTACATAAAAATTATTCCCGCAGGAGGGGATCACCAGCGCGATTCCCTCCTCCTGGGCCAGCCGGGTAATACTGGTATTCTCCACCCACTGTTCGGCGCTGTCCATCATCCCGTGAAGCAGAAATAAAGTTTTAAAAGGCTTGAAGGTGTACCGCTCCCGAAAATCCGTCACCGGATGCATGAAATCCTCCGGATTGGGCAGGTAAACCTTGACATTTACCTGAGTTCTGAGAATGATTGATTGAAAACTGCAGTCAAGCTTGATCACTTTATAGTTCCTTTCCGGATCCCGGCAATTTTCCTGTGTCTGCGGGGGATCCTTAAATCCGGTTGATCCGGAGAATATCATAGGTATGTAATTCTTCCCCGAGATCCACGAAGAAGCGCTGCTTCGGATGAGGACAGGAATCGATGGGTTCCAGATTTTCGTCCAGCATCTGAAGTACCCGGGCATGAATGTTTCTTCCGTCCGGCTTCATGATCTCCACCGTCTCCCCTACGGAGAATTTATTTTTCTGTTCCAGCTGGTAAAAGACGGTGCCGTCAGGATCCCGATAAATCCGGTCTTCGTCCGCCATTCCCAGATAGACCCATTCCTTCACATAGGTCGAGGCGTTATAAATCTGGGAGGTTTCGTCCGGTTTTCCGAAGAAAAACGCGGTAGTGTATTCCCGGTAGGTGCATTTGGAGATCTCTTCCCGGTAAAAATCCAGCCGCTCCCGGTACTGCTGCGGATCCCGCAGGCAATCGTCGATGGCCATCCGGTAGGTCCGGGCCACGGTGGCGACATACAGAGCGCTTTTCATCCGGCCTTCCACCTTGAAGCTGTCAATCCCGGCCTCCAGAAGCTCCGGAATATGTTCGATCATGCACAGATCTTTGGAATTGAACAGGAAGGTCCCCCGTTCGTTCTCCTCCACCGGCATATACTGGCCCGGCCGGGTCTCCTCCATCACAGTATATTTCCATCTGCAGGGATGGGTGCAGTCCCCCATATTGGCGCTTCTCCCGGTCATGTAGGCAGACATCAGACACCTCCCGGAATAAGAAATGCACATGGCCCCGTGAACAAAGGTTTCCAGTTCCATCTCTTCCGGGATCCGCTCCCGCAGTTCCCGGAGCTCTGCAAGGGACAGTTCCCGGGAGCTTACCGCCCGGGATGCTCCCAGACGGTGCCAGAAATTAAAATCCCCGTAATTGGTACTGTTGGCCTGGGTGCTGATGTGGATGTCTGTATCCGGAAGGATCCGCCTTGCCAGATCAAAAATCCCCGGATCCGATATGATCAGCGCATCCGGTCCGATCTCCTTCAGCTCCTCAAAATAAGCCTCCGCCTCCTGAAGATCCCGGTTATGGGCGATGATATTGGCGGTCACATAGACCCTGACATTATGCTCATGGGCGAACCGGATCCCCTCCTTCATCTCCGGAAGGGAGAAATTATGGGCATTCGCCCGGAGGGAAAATGCTTCCCCGCCGATATAGACCGCATCCGCGCCATAGATCACGGCGACCTTCAGCACCGCCAGAGATCCCGCCGGCATCAGAAGCTCCGGTTTCTTTCTTATCATGGATTTCAACGTTCTTCCTTTCCCTTCTTCCTGCACAGCATCACCCCATCCCCCACCGTAAGCAAGGCACTGTCCAGCTCCGGATGATGCTTGACCTCCCAGACGAACTGACGCATCCGGGAATGAATCGTCCGCTGTCTGCGGGGAATGAGATATCTTGATTTAACCAGTTCCCCGTCCTGCAGCACATTGTCCGCCAGCAGGATCCCTCCTTCGGAAAGCACCCGGATCAGATCCGGCAGCATGGTCAGATACTGTCCCTTGGCGCTGTCCAGGAAGATCAGGTCATAGGGACCCGTAAGCCTGGTCAGGATCTGTACCCCGTCCCCTTCCAGCAGTTCGATATTCGGTTCCGGATGAAGAACCTTCCGGGCTTCCTCCAGCCGGGGCTCATAATTCTCAATGGTCGTGATCCGGGCTTTCGGCACAATGCGGTTCATAAACAGCGCGGAGTATCCGATCCCGGTCCCGATCTCCAGGATCGTCCCGGGGCAGCTGCTCTTCAGCAGCACCTTCAGAAACGGTTCCATCTCCCGTCGGATGATCGGCACTCCCCGGCTGAGCGCATAGCTGCGCAGCTGTTCCAGATCCTCCGGTCCGTCCGGTTCAATGGAATACAGATAGGTTGTAATATTGGGTTCAACAATCATTTCTATAAAGAAGGATTGCATGGCAGCTCTAAAGCTGCGGGATGCAATCCTTTGTGTCATTCTGGTTCCCTGTTTCTGTCAGTCCTCGCTTCCGTAGGTGTAGCCCGACAGAATGTTAATCATCTTTTCCGTGCTGTAACAGGGGCTCAGTTCATAGGTTCCCTCCACATAATCCGCAGAATAGAATTTGCATCTCAGCCGGAAGATCAGAGGGTTATTGATCAGCCCCAGGCTTTCCAGATCCTGGGCCAGCTGTTCGTCCGTCAGCCCCGCGGTCACGGTGTATTTCACCTTGGAATAATCGCTGGCATTCACCGGCACATCATAGCAGATCTCCTTCGCCGCGATAAATCCGAACACACAGATCGCGATTACCAGTACCAGGGGGATAAACCGCAGAGGACTCTTGGTGGGCAGATAGCCTTCATAATACCTCTCGCTGCGGCCGCGGCTTTCATACTGCGCTTCATAATAATCCGCCCGGTGCCCCCGTTTTCCGGAAGAGCGTTCCGGTTTTCTCCGGGGCTCCGCCTGCTTCCTGCGGCTCTGACGGGAAGCGCGGACAGACGCTGCGTCGGAGCTTCTCTTCGTGGCCGAACGCCTCGCTCGGGAGGACTGCCGGCTTTTGGATTCCCTGCCGGTCTCAATCTGAAGTTCGATCTCCGGCTCTATCTCAGGTTCTATCTCCGGTTCTGCCTTCGGTTCGATCTTAGAGACCGCCTTCCGGATGCCCCGGACATCCTCGGAAGCAACAATGGTTTTGCCCGGATTCGCGGCAGGCGTCATCCCGGCATGCTCAAACTCTTCGTCGATCTGAAACAGTTCCCGTGGCCGTATGATCGTACTCTCCGGTGACGGGGACGCCGAAGCGTCCGGTGTTCCTGATGAAGAAACGGCCTTCGCGGCAGCCTCCGGCTCCGTCTTGACGGGCTCCGGTTCTTTCGTTTCCCGGGATGGTGCAGCCGGAATAAAATTCCTGGCATCCCGGATACGGGACAGTTCGTCCAGATCCTCCTCCATCCCGCCAATGGTAAACATGGCGCTTCGCATGGAACGGATGGACTTGGGAGTTGCGATGGTCTCGTCTGTCACCGCGTCCCGGATCTTGACATCCCCGTCCGACGGATCCTCCGTTTCCCCGTTCTCTCCCAGGAGCCGGAATCTCTGAGTATCAGACAAAAACCTGGTTTTTGTCCCCTCCGGTTCCTTATTTCTGTCTTTTTTGCCGGCGGACGGAAGCGCTACCCGGGTATCATAGATTCCCTCGGCTGCGTAGCGGTTCTCCCAATCATCGTCCAGATACTTTGCTGCCCAGCTCATATCCACGATCCGGGATCTTCCTGTCCCCTGGCTTTTCCTGTCTGCGTGATTCCTGGTTTCTTCCATAAGCAATCCTGACCCGAAGATCCTCCGGATCTTAAGGTTACACTTCCAAAATAAACGGCAGAACCATAGGACCTTTCCGATCCTGTACCCGGGTATATCTGCGTACGGAATCTCCGATCACCATTTTGGCTTTGCCTCTGCTGTAACGATTCTTATCAAGATAGTCTATCAGGTTATTATAGATGATTTTCTTTATTTCATCAAGGATAATATCCAGATCCCCGTCGTAGACCCAGCCCCGGGTAAATACCTCCGGACCGGAAACGATGAAGTTGTTCTCCTTATCAATACAGACAGACACGATCAGAACGCCTCTCTCCGACAGATCCTTTCTGTCCTGGATCACCGTTCTTCCCACATCTTCCACGCCGGAATTGTCCACATAGATACCGCCGGCCTGTACCGTTCCCACCTTCCGGGCAGACTTTTCCGACAGTTCAATGATGTCGCCGGTCTCCGCCATAATGACGTCCTTGCTGTTGTACCCCATATCCAGGGCGATGGACCGGTTGGCGGCCCGCTGCCGGAACTCTCCGTGGGACGGAATAACATACCGGGGCTTCAGGAGGGAATAGATCAGCTTGATCTCCTCCGAACAGGCATGTCCGGACACATGGGTCTGCTGGAAAATGACCTTGGCCCCCATCTGGGCGATCTCATTCATGATATTGGAAATCGCTTTCTCATTTCCCGGGATCGCGGAGGAAGAGAAAATAATGGCGTCTCCCTGCTGGATCTCGATCTTTTTGTGGTTTTTATAGGCCATCCTGGACAGGGCTGCCATCGGTTCTCCCTGGCTGCCGGTGGTGATGATCGTAAGCTTATTGTCCGGGTAATTTTTCATTTCATCCACTGAGATCAGCGTATTGGCGGGTACGGAGATATAACCGAGTTCCTGGGCTGTCTCAATGACATTGACCATGGAACGTCCCTCCAGGATCACCTTGCGTTTGTATTTGCATGCGGTATTGATCACCTGCTGCACCCGGTCCACATTGGACGCGAAGGTCGCAACGATGATCCGGCTTTTGCTGTGTTTGGCGAACAGCATGTCAAAGGTCTCACCCACCGTCTTCTCCGACATGGTATAACCCTGCCGCATGGCGTTGGTGGAATCGCTCATGACCGCCAGGATCCCTTTCCTTCCCAGTTCCGCCAGTCTCCACAGATCAATGGCGTCTCCGTAAACCGGGGTATAGTCCACCTTGAAATCTCCGGTATGAACGATAATCCCCGCCGGACAGCTGATGGCAAGGGCGGCCGCATCGGAAATGCTGTGATTGGTCCGGATGAATTCAATGCTGAACTGGCCGGCCTTCAGCTTCTCGCCGTAATCCACCACTTTCATCCTGACCGTCTGTTCCATTTTGTGTTCCGCCAGTTTCTTCCGGATCAACGCGATGGACAGCTTGGTCCCGTAGATCGGGGCATTCACCTCCTTCAGAATATAGGGAACGGCCCCGATATGATCTTCATGGCCGTGGGTAATATAAAATCCTTTGACCTTCTGTTTGTTCTGTTTCAGATAGGAAACATCCGGGATGATCAGATCGATCCCCAGCAGGGAATCATCCGCGAATGCCATTCCGCAGTCCACCACGATAATGGAATCCCCATATTCAATGGCGGTCATGTTCATTCCGATATAATCCATTCCTCCGAGAGGAATGATCCGGACCTGGTCCGGCTTCTTTGTTACTTTTTTTGTTTCTTTCTTTGTTGTCTTCTTTGTCTTCTTCTCTGTCATATGTCTCCTGTATTACTTCCTTACCGGAGATCAACATCCTCTAAAAGCTCCGCAAATACGCCTGCGATCGCTTCCAGTTCCCTGTCGTCCTCCACAAATTCGTACACCGCCTCTTCGGCTTCCGGTTCCGACACATCCTTCAGGATATAGGCGTCCGCGTCTTCCTCTCCGTCCGGAGTATCCGTCACCATGATGTACTGGGTATTTCCGAGTTTTGTTTCTTCCACGATATAATAGACATCTTCCTGTCCGTTCTCATCCTTTAATACAATTTTACCGTTCTCTTCCATGTCATTTCTCCTTCCCGGGGGTCCGTCCGCCGGCCAGATAATCCTCCAGAATAAAGGCTGCCGCCAGCTGATCAATGTATTTCTTCCGCTCCGATTTCGGCACGTTCATCTCCTGCAGATTTTCATCCGCAGCAGCAGTGGTGAGCCTTTCGTCCTGCAAAATGACAGGCCGGCCCAGTCTTTTTTCAAGTTTGATCTTAAATTCCTGCGTTTTTTGTGCGCGTTCGCCGACAGAGTCATCCATGTTCAGAGGATAACCCAAAATGATACTGCCCACCTGGTATTCTGTTACGATCTCTTCCAGACGGGCAAGCGTTCTCCGAAGCTTATTTTCAGAATCTCTGGTGATGGTTTCCAAAGGCTGAACAGTCAGTCCGAGGGGGTCGGTCAGGGCCACCCCCACGGTCTTTGACCCGTAATCAAGTCCCATGACTCTCATGAGCATGCACCTATTTCAGCTTATGTTCAATATAAAACCGGACAGCCTCCTCGATCAGCTCATCCCGTTCCACCTTGGCAATGATTCCTCTTGCATTATTATGGCTGGTGATATAGGTGGGATCTCCGGACATGATATAACCGACGATCTGATTGACCGGATCATACCCCTTCTCCGCAAGGGCATCATAAACACGGGCAAAGATCTTCTCCGTGGTGAGAAGTTCTTCCTTTGGAATACTATAATGTTGTGTTAAATGTAAATTATTATTGGCCATGCGGTGATTTTACCCCAAATTCCCTGTTGTTGCAAGCAATCTGCATGAAAAGTCGCTTTTTTTCAGGGATCCGTCAGGGTTTTCGGCCAAAAAGGGTTCCGTCCCGGTAATCTGTCGGAATCACCTCAAGAATCTGATTGACCAGGCGCTCCGGATGCTCCTGCTCTGCCGGGATCAGCACCCGCACATATTCCGGGGTATAGCCGGCAATAAAACAGCCTTCGTCCCGGCAGATGCATTCTTCCGCAAGGATCTCGCATTTCTTTCCGATCAGACGGGTTTCATACCGTTTTCGAAGAACCTCGCCGACTGCGATCAGCCGTGCGGCCCGGTCTTCCTTCACGGCCTTCGAAAGCTGATCCGGCATCCGGTCTGCCCGGGTTCCTTCCCGCCGGGAATAGGGAAATACGTGAAGCCGGGAAAACCCGATCCGCTCCGCAAATGCCACCGTCTCTGCGAACTCTTCTTCGCTCTCTCCGGGAAATCCGGTGATGATATCCGTCGTGACTGCCGCCTCCGGGAAAATCTCCCGGATCTTCCCGACCGTTTGTTCATACTCCTTCGTGGTATAATGCCGGTTCATCCGGCGAAGGACACTGTCGCATCCGCTCTGTAAAGAGAGATGAAACTGCGGACAGAATTTCTCTGCCTCCTTCAGGCTCTGAATCAGCTCTTCGGAAATGATCCCGGCTTCCAGGGAGCCCAGGCGGATCCTCCGGATCCCTCCGATTCTTTCAATCTGTGAAATCAGCCGGGCAAGATCCCGCCCCGGCCCCGGAAGGGATTCTTCCGGATCAGTGATCCGGAAACTGCTGATATCGATCCCGGTCAGAACGATCTCCTGATAACCGGCAGAGGCAAGTCTTTGGCACTCCTTCAGGATCTGTGCATATCCTCTGCTTCGGGACCGGCCCCGAAGATACGGGATCAGGCAGTAGGTACAGAACCGGTCGCATCCGTCCTGGATCTTGACATAGGCCCGCACGTGCCCCTCCTGCTCCGAAATTTCCTGGGTTTCATAGTCCCGGCTGTTCCTCAGATCCCGGACATAAAGCCCCCCGGGAAGGTTCTCCTGGACCAGAGAGACGATCCGGCTCTTTTCACTGTTTCCCACCACCAGATCCGCCATGGTCTCTGACAGCAGTTCCTCCCCGGCCTCCTGGGCATAGCAGCCTGTGACCACGACGAAAGCGTCCGGATTCTTTCTTTTACAGCGCCCGGCCATCTGCCGGGACTTGCGGGCAGCTTCCTTTGTCACGGCGCAGGTATTGATCACATAGACATCGCAGGATTCCGAGAAATCCCCGATCTCATATCCGGCCTTCAGGAACTGTTCCTTTACCGCCTGGGTCTCATATGCATTTGTCTTGCACCCTAAGGTGTGAAACGCTGCTTTCATCCTGTTCTCAGATCTCGATCACTTCAACGGTCTCCATCGCTTTCTGATAGAGTTCCTTCATCACACCTTCCAGTTTCCGTTCGGACCGGAGGATCCGGTCGAGCTTCGGTTTGGTCACCGGATGTTTGGCCACAAAGATCGTGCAGCAGTCCTCATAGGGAAGGATCGAAGTCTCATAGGCCCCGATCTTTTCCGAGATCGCCACGATATCCAGCTTGTCAAAGGCGCACAGCGGACGGTAAACCGGAAGATGGCATACTTCATTGGTCACCAGCATGCTCTGCATGGTCTGGCTGGCGACCTGGCCGATACTCTCTCCGGTGACCAGCCCCAGACAGCCTTCTTTTTCCGCCAGTTCCTGGGCGATCTTCATCATGTACCGGCGCATGATGATCGTCAGCTCATCATGGGGGCAGACCTCATAGATCTTCATCTGGATCTCTGTAAAATTCACAATATGAAGCTTTACAGGTCCTGTATAGGCGGAAATGATCTTCGCCAGATCAACGACTTTTTGTTTTGCCCGTTCCGAGGTATAGGGCGGAGCATGAAAATACACCGCGTCCAGGCTGACGCCCCGTTTGGAGATCAGATACCCCGCCACCGGGCTGTCGATTCCGCCGGAAAGCAGAAGCATGGCTTTCCCCGAGGACCCCACCGGCATTCCGTTCAGTCCCTCGATGGAGACAGAATACAGATTGATGTCCTTCGGGCGGATCTCGATATTCAGCATCACGTCCGGATGATGGACATCCACCGTAAGCTGCGGAAATGCTTCCAGCACAGCCTCTCCCGCCAGCATATTGACCTCCATGGAATTCAGCGGATAGCTTTTCTCCGCCCGCCGGCAGTTCACTTTGAAGGAAAAAGGCTCCGGTTCCCCTTTGGAAAAATAGGTGTCCCGGACAAACTGAACGACCTGTTCCTTCAGCTCTTCGATCCCCACCGGCCGGATCTGGGTTACCGGACAGATCCAGGCGATGCCGAAGACTTTGGACAGCGCTTCCAACGCCTCTTCATAATCCTCTTCCTCATAAGAAATATATACTCTTCCGTCCGCCTTGCGCACATCGCAGGGATGATCCAGGGGTTTCAGGGCGCTTTTGATATTCCGCACCAGCATATCTTCGAATACATAGCGGTTTTTGCCCTTCACTCCGATCTCGGAATATTTGATCAGTAACATACCGGCCATAAGCCATCCTCCTCGTTTTCTTTCCGTTGAATCCGCTTTTGTCAGTGAGCGGTGAATTTTCTCAGTATTTCATAGGTCTCCCGGACGATTTTCAGTGCTTCCTCCACTTCCGCCTCCGTATTCGTTTCACAGAAACTGAACCGGATCGTACAGTCCGCCTCCTTCGCCGTCAGCCCGATAGACTGCAGTGTCCCGGAAAGTCCCGGCTTGTTGGAGGAGCAGGCGGAACCGGAGGATACATACAGCCCCTTATCTTCCAGGGCATGCAGCATGACCTCGCTTTTGACCGGGAAGAAGGTGGCGCTGACGATATGCGGCGCGCTTTCCGTTCCTTTCCGGCTGTTGATCTTCACATACTCCCCGTTCCGGTTCCCCGAAGGGTCACGTAAGCGGAGCTCCTCTTCCATGGCCAGCAGGCCGTCGGTCATCCGGTCCTTCAGGGCGGTCATATGAAGCACGTTTTGTTCCAGGTTTTCATAGGCCAGCCGGGCGGCCTCGGACAGGCCCGCCACTCCGGGAACATTGTCCGTTCCGCTGCGCATTCCCTTCTGCTGTCCTCCGCCCAGGATCTGAGGGACCAGCCGGACCTTTTCATTCTTATACAGAAATCCGGTTCCCTTCGGTCCATGAAACTTGTGGCCCGAAACACTCATCAGGTCGATTTTCATTTTCTTCGGTCGGATCTCATACTTTCCGAAGGCCTGAATGGCGTCGACATGGAACAGGGTGCCGGGATTCTTCTCCTTAATAATTTTTCCGATGGACGCAATCTCCTGCACAGCTCCGATCTCGTTATTTACAAACATACAGCTGACCAGGATCGTATCCGGACGGATGGAACGTTCCAGTTCTTCCAGGCTGATGTGGCCTTCCCGGTTCACCGGAAGATACTGGACCTCGAAGGATCCTCCGTCGGGAAGGGCCAGGGATTCCAGATATTTCAGAGGTTCCAGGACGGAAGGATGTTCAAAACAGGTTGCAAGGATATGCCGGCCCTTCCGGTGATTTGCCATGGCGCTTCCGATCAGGGCCAGGTTGTTGGACTCGGTCCCTCCGGAGGTGAATATCAGTTCCTTCTCCGGCACCTTGAGGATCCCTGCCAGAATGCCTGCCGCTTCCTTCAGATATTTTTCGGATTCGACGCCTTTTCTGTGTCTGGAGGAGGGATTGCCGTAATCCCTGCGCATCACTTCCTCCACGATCCGGATCACCCGTTCATCCACCTGTGTGGTTGCAGAATTATCAAAATAGATTTCCAAGATTCGGCTCCTTTACCTGCGTTTTTCTGCAATGACGGATCTCCAGTCCCCGTCCGCCCCGGTTTTCAGAAGGGAAAGCTCCTGATTGGACCGGACGGCTCTTACAACATCCTCTTCTTTCCCGTCAATGATTCCCGATGCGATGAAGACGCCTCCCGGCTTCAGAAACCGGTGGACCGTTCCGGACAGGGGAATGATCACCTCCGCCAGAATATTGGCCAGCACCAGATCATACCCTTCCTGCGCGAACTGATCCTGCAGCGAAGAATCCTGCAGGATATTGGCCGTGATCAGACGGCTCTTCTTTCCGGGAACATTCAGACTGAAATTCTCCCCGGCAACCCGGACCGCCTGTTCATCAATGTCCACCGCGGTCACAGAGTCTGCGCCCAGCAATAGGGCGGCAATTCCCAGAATTCCGGAACCGGTGCCCAGATCCAGGACGGTCATGCCGGGCCGGATCACATCCTGCAGTGCAGACAGGCACAGTCTTGTGGTTTCATGGATCCCGGTGCCGAAGGCCATCCCCGGATCAATGCTGATGACCGCATCCGCCTGTGTTCCCTCCGGGACCTCCTCCCAGGTCGGTTTGATCAGGATCCGCCCGACCGTAAAGGGCTTAAAATACTCTTTCCATTTGTGATCCCAGTCTTCGGTATCCACACGGCTTTCTTCCATTGTTACCGGCGCGATTCCGAACAGCTCCCGGGCCTCTTTAAGGCCCTGCTCCACTTCCCGGATATCCACATGGATCCCCTCGTATCCTTCCGCCTCGTTGGCCGCCGAGGGACTGTCTCCGGTTCCTACGCCTTCGGGGATATACCCCTTCTCATCCAGATAGAAGGTCACCGTACAGCTGCCGTCATCCTCCGGCAGTTCCTTGACAAAATCCGCATACATCTGATTCAGCTCTTCATCAGTCAGCTGAATATTGTTCTCGATCCGCACGTCGGTGATGCCGTAATCCGTAAGTACCGCGCACACCAGATCACAGTCCGCCGTGGTCGTTTTAATCACATACTGGTTCCAGATCATCTTATTTAAACTCCTGCAAACAATTTGGTTAATATGCTACAGAAAATTCCATAATTTTTCAAGCTTCATCCCTGTATTCTTATTTGACATACGCACCCTTTATTAATATAATATTTTTGTTATTCTATGCGTTATCATGAGATGCACAGGATCTGAACCGGATCGTGCGTAATACGTAAACGCATGATCAAATGTATTTTTTGAGGAGGGTTATTTACATGAAAAACTTAAAGGCAGATGTTGTTGTTATCGGAACCGGTCCGTCCGGCCTTGCCGCCTGCGTGGAAGCATCCGAAGCCGGCATGAGCGTTATCGCTCTGGAGAAGCAGAATGTATCCGGCGGTGCTGCCAACATGGGTATGGGACCTCTGGGAATCGGAACCAGACATCAGCAGGATCAGATGGTTGACATCGATGTGGAAAGAGCATTCAAGATGTTCATGGAGTACACACACTGGAGAGTAGATGCCAACATGGTCAAGAGGTATTTCGAAGCATCCGCAGGAACGATCGAATGGCTGGAGAGCCTGGGTGTAGAGTTCGCAGGTGCCTACAAGTATTTCCCGAAGTCGGAAGCTACCTGGCACATCGTTGCTGTCAACGGCGGAATCGGCCGTAACGGCGGTGCCATCATGAACAAGCATATGCTGGACAGAGCACAGGAGAACGGTGTGGAAGTGATGTACGAGACTCCCGCCAAGAAGATCCTGAGAGACGACGAAGGCAAGATCTGCGGTGTTGACGCTGTTGACAAAGACGGCGAAGAGATCCACATTGACTGCAAGGCTGTCATCGTCGGTACCGGCGGTGCCGGAGATTCACCGGAATACATGAAAGAGCGTATGGGCTACACCTACGGCAAGGATCTGTTCAACATCGTAATCCCGGGTCTGAAGGGCGAAGGCATCAAGATGGCAATCGAAGCCGGTGCAGCAACCACAGAGATGACCGTTGAGAAGATCTACATTCTTCCGTTCTCTGATTTCGGACCGCAGAGCGTTCCTGTTACCTTTATGCAGCCGAACCTGATGGTCAATGTTCAGGGCCGTCGTTTCATCAATGAGGAAATGATGCAGAACACCACCTTCACAGGCAATGCAATCCAGATCCAGAAGGGTGCTGTAGGATTCTCCATCCTGGATCAGAAGATCGTCAACGGTTACAAGAAGAAAGGTCTCGACGTTGTCAACTTCGTACACCATGTAGACAACATCGACGATTTCGAGCAGGCCTGCGATGATATCATCAATGACCCGAACAACCCGGATGTTGTTAAGGCTGACACTCTGGAGGAACTGGCGGAGAAGCTGGGCATCGAAGATGTGGATACCTTCCTGGAGACCGTTGAGGAATACAATGATATGTGCGAGAGCCAGGATACTCTGTTCTACAAACCTAGTAAGTTCATGAAACCGATCGAAAAGGCTCCGTTCTATGCCGGCATTTTCCATCCGTCAGGATACGGCACACTGGGCGGCATCAAGATCGATGACAAGTGCCAGGTTCTGGATGATGACTGGAATGCAATTCCGGGATTCTTCGCCTGCGGTACTGACACCTGTACCATCTACGGCGACTCCTACATGTTCCTGCTTCCGGGCAACACCATGGGATACTGCGTCAACACCGGACGTTTCGCCGGTGAAGCCGCTGCTGACTACGTAGACGAATTAGACGACTGATCCGTACGTTTTTATGGTCTGTGCATAGCATCCGTTTATGCACAGACCTTTTATATGACTGGTAACATTGTACAGGCAGTGTGAGATCGTTCTTTCCCTGCCTTTGATTCTTTAGTGAGGGAAACATGGCTGAAGTAAAATTAACAATCGATGGCCGCCAGATCGTGGCAGATGAATCCAAGACAGTTCTGGAAGCTGCTCTGGAAAACGGGATCTATATTCCCCATCTGTGCTACCACGAAGATCTCCATCCCAACGGCGGCTGCCGCCTCTGCGTCGTCAAGCAGGAAGGCGTTGATGGAGTAATTACTTCCTGTTCCACCAAGGTGCAGGAAGGCATGGTGATCAACACCAAGGATGACCTGGCTGAGAAGGTCAGAAAATTATCCTGCGACTTTATGTTCAAGACCCATCCGAGTGAGTGTACCGGATGTCCGAAATACGGCAGATGTCTGCTGGCTTCCATTTCCCAGTATGTCGGCGATACCGGCCGGGCACTGAGAGAGCTGAAGCTGCGTGTCACTGCAGATGAGACCAATCCGCTGATGCTCCATGAGATGTACCGCTGTATCCTCTGCGGACGCTGCGTCCGTGCCTGCGGCGAATTAAGAGGTGTCGGCGCCCTGAAATTTGCCAAAGTGGACGGAAGAATGCGGGTTGTCATTGACGGCGATTCCCTGGCTGATGCAGACTGCCGCTTCTGCGGAGCCTGCGTGGAGGTCTGTCCGACCGGTTCCATCCGGGACAAAGTGGGCGTATTCCGTGACGATATCCCGCGTGAGCAGGCTCTGATCCCCTGCAGCGCCGAATGTCCTGCCCATATCAGCATTCCGGAATATATCCGCGCGATTTACGACGGCGAGTACTCCACCTCCGTCGGAATCATCCGTGAGAAGGTTCCGTTCCCGCACGCTCTGGGTCTGGTCTGCAACAACCGCTGCGAGAACAACTGCAAGCATAAACATCTGAACAGTTCCCTGTCCATCCGGAATCTGAAGAGATTTGCCGCTGAGCATGACGAAGATAAGATCTGGCTTGACAATTATCTGAAGGTCGCTCCGAGAACCGGCAAGAAGGTTGCCGTGATCGGCGGCGGAGCCTGCGGTCTGACAGCCGGCTATTATCTGAATAAGAAGGGGCACGATGTGACCGTATTCGAATCCAAGAAGATCCCGGGCGGTCATATGACATCCGGTATGCCGGAGTACAGGATCCCGACCCAGGCAGTCCTGGACGAAGTAAAGGTCATCGAGGATTCCGGTGTTAAGATCGTATGCAATTCCCCGATCACCAATGCCGCTGAATTAAAAAAGGATTACGATGCCGTCCTGGTTGCCATCGGTACTTCCGTCGGCAAGAAGCTGGGATATCTGAACAAGGACAATCTGCCTCAGGTATTCTCCGCTCTGGAACTGCTGCAGGCACAGCGTCTGAACCAGGAGATCGATCTGGGTGATACCGTCTGCATCATCGGCGGCGGCAATGTTGCCTTTGACGCGGCAGGTACACTGCTCCGTATGAAAAAGACCGTCAATGTGGTCTGCCTTGAGAAGGATGCATCCCAGGCTTCTCCGGAAGAGCGGGATACCGCGCTGGAGGAAGGCGCCAACCTGTTTGATTCCCACTCCAATGAAGCGATCGTCGGGGAAAACGGACATGTGACCGGACTTCAGGTCCATAAGATCAACAGCTTCTATTTCCATCCGGAAACCAGGGCACTGGTGGAGGATGCCATCCCTGACAGCACCTATATTATCCCCTGCGACAGTATCGTATTTGCAGCAGGACAGGTCACCGGCCTGACAGAAGACTTCGGTATCGAACTGAACAAGTTCGGCTATCCGATCGATCCGAAGACCGGCAAGAGCGAATACACCACCTCGGTCGAAGGCGTCTTCGCAGCAGGTGACGTAATCACCGGCACCCGGTTCCTGATTGATGCCATTGCAGGCGGCCGTGAAGTTGCGGAACTCATGGATAAGTATCTGGGCGGAGACGGTGTGATCGATGAGCAGCTTGTGGAACGCAAGGCGGATCCGTATATCGGAACCATCGATCAGTTTGCTGAGATCGCACGCCACGAGATGGATGTCCGTCCGGCAGAGGAGCGCCGGGAAGATTTTGCTCCGGTTTCCACAGGATTTACCTGCGAGCAGGGTAACTGTGAAGCCAGCAGATGTCTGCAGTGTGATCTGAGACTTCAGATCGCCGGTCCGAAGTTCTGGAACGACTATGTAAAAGCAGAAGATGAGGAGGTAAACGCATAATGGAAAAATTGTTAGTATGCAGCTGTGCTGTAAATGATCCGTATACAATTAGCTCCGCATATCTGCTGGAAAATGAACTTGATACCGTGAAAGCGGGGATTAAGAAATACGCCGGCATGCTGGGCGCCTCTGAGATCATATACTTCCTTCCGGAAGGAAGCAAGGATTTCGGTCTGGAGAATGTGGCATACGGACAGGCTTCTCCTGTCATGGATAATCCCTATGCCATCGTTCAGCAGCTGAAGGGCAACCTTCCCCGCCCGATGATTCAGGACGATTATGTCGCTGAATATGAAGGCAAGGAAGTGGCTGTAATCACTCCGGAAGTCGCCTACAATCTGGCTGCTTCCCAGAAAACCGCTTTTATTACCGTAACAAAGGGCGGAAGCTCTGAGATCAAGGCGGTTCCCTTTGGAACAAAATTAAATGAAGTGGAAGATGCTGCCGGCGCTAAGGCTGTCCTGCTCGGCGGACTCCGTGGTAAATTTATCCTTCCGGCCTCTCTGGCGGACTATGCAGCCGGAGATGATATCCTCTCCTCTTCCATCACCGTTTTCGGTCCCGAGGCCTGTATGGTGGTGGTGACCGCAGATCTGATGACCAAGACCTGGATGAACAGCTGCAACAAGTGTGTTCTGTGCCGGGATGGCACGTTCCAGGTTAAGACGATCATGGATGATATGCCGGTTGGCAAGAGCAAAGCCGGTGATATTGATCTTCTGAAGGACATTGCTCCGCTGATCAAGATCGGTGCCTACTGCCCCTACGGACAGAACTGGCCGAACACTCTGCTCTCTGCACTGGAGCTGTTTGCCGGAGAATTCGACGCCCATACCAAGAAGAAATCCTGTCCTGCAGGAGTCTGCTTCCAGGCCGGCGCGACCTACATTATCCTTCCGGATAAATGTACCGGCTGCGGCGACTGCGTAGATGCCTGCGATTACACAGCGATCGAAGGAAAGAAGAAATTCATCCATATGATCGATCAGGATATGTGCGAACACTGCGGAGAATGCGTAAGTTCCTGCGAGGAAGAAGCCATCGTGAAGTGGGAAGGCGGCAAGCTGCCGAAGCTTCCGAAGAAACTGACCAAAGTCGGCAAGTTCTAAGCCGGCGGGTTTTACAAGCATTTATATGGATAGGGCTGTCACATCGTGACAGCCCTGTTTTTTACGCTCAGGCCTGGGGATCCAGCACACCGGACAGGGAATTATCCTGCACAAAGGTGTTTTCATTATACAGGATCAGAAGATCGGTGATCCCTGCGGCTGCGATGTCCGCCTCCAGATCATCGCTGTAATAGCGCGGATCAATAATCAGAATTCTGTCGAAATACGGGAGCAGGAACTGGACAAAGCAGTTTGCATAGGAATCCTTCAGCAGCAGCAGATTTCTGCCGAAGTGATTGACCGTAGTGATGGTGATCTTCGGGAAATTCCCGCCGAAAAAAACTTCATATTTGTTTTTCTGTTCCAGAGCACTGCTGCTGTAGATGGAACTGTATTTGACCGGGTCTCCGGAATACTCCACATAGTAATCCACTTCCGGCTCTGTCAGATACAGATCAATCCGGTCTCTGACATCGAAATCCCCGGAAGTCGCTGCCATGGTTCCGGAAAAATCATCGGTCACGGTCAGGACCCGGTACTGATTCGATGGGGACAGATCAAACTCCCCGGCGACCACATCAAAGGCATACATGGCGGCGAGACTGGTCCAGTGATGATCACTTTTGTAATACAGTTCTTCGTTTTTGTGCTCCTTCAGTACCGGAAGCAGATCCACAAATTGGAGCTGTGGTCCCAGACGGCTGCTGATGGCGGTCAGATCCTCTGCCTGGCTGCGGACCGGTGCTCCGGAAGGAAGCAGATCCGAGATCACTTCCGAAGCATTCGGTACGATCATCATGACCTGACGTATCCCGGAATGACTGTTGCTGAACTGGTTAATGGCATCCAGATTGCGGTCCAGACTCTGCTGCGCCGGTACGGCCGCATCCTCGAACAGATATCCCTGCTCGCCCAGATAGACTCCGTTCGACACCTTTCTCCCAAGAACCTTATCCATCTTCAATTTCGTATAGATCCAGCCGTCCCGGTAAAAGAACTGATCCGCCACGAAGGATTCAAACTGTTTCATGAATTTTCCGGAGGTCAGACTGGAAGAAGTCAGCACCGGAGCCTGCTGAAGGGTCCGGTTCTCATTCTCCGAAAACACCCTTCCGTGGCTGAACAGCAGTATCACGTCCGCAGCAAGGATGACTCCGAAGAAAATGATCGCATTGAATACGGAGACCCTTTTATGGGTATCCAGGTTTTTCTTTCTTCTCTTTTTCTGTTCTTCTCTTCTGTCCATGAATCAATTGTCCTTCTTCCCGGTCTGTCAGAATCTGAAATACAGGAACGGATTATAGCTGGCATTTACAAGGCTGGCGATACAGGCCGCCAGGATCACAAGGTAACTCAGGGCAGACAGGATCCGGAGAGCCGGATGTCTGCTCCTGGCATTGTTCCGGAATACCCGCCACACCGCCGGCGTACTGCAGAATCCGCACAGAATCAGCAGGATCAGATTACTTGTAAAGAAATACCAGGTGGTGGCATCTGCAAATCCATTCTGCAGACCGCCGAACATGGAGGACAGATCATTACTGAATCCCTTTACAGAAGAAGAAGTAAAGATCAGCCATCCGAAAATAAACGCGAAGATCGTATAGAGATGCCCGATCACAGAAGGGGCTTTTTCCAGGAATCTTCCGTAGATATATTTTTCCAGCAGCAGAAGAACTGCCCAGAATAATCCCCACAGGACAAAGGCCCAGGAAGCTCCGTGCCAAAGCCCCGTCAGCAGCCAGACCACCAGAATATTAAAGATATGCTTCGGAACACCGACCCGGTTGCCCCCGAGGGGAATATAGACATACTCCCGGAACCAGGTTCCCAGAGAAATATGCCATCTCCGCCAGAACTCCGTAGCACTGCGGGAAGTATAGGGATAATCAAAGTTCTTTACGAACTCAAATCCCAGCATCTTTCCCAGTCCGATGGCCATATCGGAGTATCCGGAAAAATCAAAATAGATCTGGAAGGTGTAGGCGATGATCCCCAGCCAGGTCGTCAGCGCCGCCCGGTCAGCGGAAGCGATGGCAAATACGGAGTCATACAGCATTCCGATATTATTGGCCAGCAGCACCTTTTTGGCCAATCCCCGGATAAACCAGGAAACACCGTCGGAAATGCCTGCGAAGCTGAGAGTTCTGTGCTTCAGCTGTCTGGCAATGTCCTTATACCGGACGATCGGCCCCGCAATCAGCTGCGGGAACATGGTAATATAAGCCCCGAAATCAATGAGGTTTCTCTGAACCGCGACATTTCCCCAGTAGACATCAATGATATAGGACATGGCCTGAAAGGTATAAAAGGAGATCCCGATGGGAAGCGCGATATTTGCGGCCTTCAGGGAAGAACCGAACAGAGAGTTCAGATTATTCACGAAGAATCCGTAGTATTTGAAAACTCCCAGCATGGCGATGTTCACCACAATGGTGACCACAAAGCTGGTCCTGCGTTCCCGTTTTCTCCGCGCCTTCCCGTATGCGTCCATCTGCAGCGCCGACACATAATTGAATACGATGGAAAACATCATAAGCAGGATATACACCGGCTCGCCCCAGGCATAAAAGATCAGGCTCATGATCAGCAGAACGAAATTCTTCAGCTTCCACGGAACGAGATAGTAAAGCAGAAGCGTGACCGGAAGAAATATGAAGATAAAGAAAAGGCTGCTGAATATCATAAGCTGTTCCTGAACACCTCGTCGACCCTGTCGGCCTGATCATCGGTAATATATAAAATGTAATTGCCCTGTACGTCCAGAACGGCATTCTCCAGAAGGCCGACAGCATCCGGCGCATAACCCGAAAAAATCGTTCTCTGGGATTCGATCCGCTCCTCGATTGCGGCGGCAGCTGCATCAGCCTGGGATCGGTCCTTCAGTTTGATCAGGAGCACTTCGTTGGCGTACATATTGGTGGCAGGAGTATAGATCAGTACTCCGTCATACTCCTCCGCATTCAGACCGAAATATTTCTTCAGATACCGGTCCGAATTCAGCACCGCCTTCTGGGTCGTGATACTGCCCGACACAGCGGCGGATACACTCTCAAAGGATGCGGAACTCTCCTTCTTTCCGGACAGCATGATGATCACGATCACAACCAGCAGGGCGATCAGTCCGTACCGGATGATCCGGTAAATATTAATTTTCAGATTGAGCTGTGATTTTGTGACTCCCGCCATTGGTATCTCCTGCCCTTTCATCCGGTCAATAAAGTTTCGCTTCCACGGCTTTTAAGATCGCTTCTCCCCACTCATCCAGGATCGTCTGGGAATAGAAATGAACCCCGTCGTCATCGAACAGATCCGCATAGTCGTATGCAATAAATGTGGTATCAATATACCCATTGCCGCTCTCATCACAGTATGCTTTCAATGCCGCATTCCACTCATCCACGGCCGCCCATCTCGGCTGGCTGTCCAGCGCGAAATCAAGAACAGGAATAATGGAATTGACATACACATTGGTATCCGGCGACACTTCATGGATCATCCGGATATATTCATCCACCGCCACAACATAATCATCCCCGGTTTCCCAGTAATTGGCCGGGTCATAGGCATACATTCCCATGTCATTCATGCCGAAGGACAGCACCAGATTCCCCGGACGGGCTGCGGCGATCTCATCGATATGCTCGCCGACGTATTTGACCGTCGCGCTTTTCTCCGCAAAGACATGTTCCACCTGCAGTCCGCTCCAGAAAAACGGTTCACAACGGGAATCCCCGAAAATATAGGTATCATAGAAATTCAGCTTCTCCCACAGATCCATGTCCTGCGTTTCTTCCGATGCCATCTGCTTCCGAAGTTCTGAGTCCACGGCGGAGATATCCCTTGCCTCCATATCCCGGACAGAGGCAATCCCCTGCGCAGTCTGCTGCGTGCTGCCGGTCCTTTGGGAAAAGGGAATAAAAACAATAATGCCTACGACGATCATAACGACCGATGCAAGCATTATCAGGATTGTAAAAAACGGATTTCCGGAATTGCGCTGTCTCATTCTGAATGATTCCCATTTCATAAATAATCAGAACCTGTGTTGAATCGACTCTCAAGGTTCTGATCATCTGATAACCGTTATTAACTATACGATTCCCCAATCTGTTTGTCAATGAAAACCACGCCTGTGCGGCAGCGCCGCTTTATTTCTTTTTATACATGATCTCATTGAATTCTTCCAGGGCTTTCTTCTGTTTTCCGTTCATGGATTTCGGGACCACGATATTCAGGATCGTGTACTGGTCACCGCGCTTATTGCTGTCCCGCAGATACGGGACTCCTTTGCCCTTCAGGCGGATCGTGGTTCCGGTCTGGGTTCCTGCCTTAATCGGGAACAGGACATCTCCGTCAATGGTGTGCACCTTAATCTGTCCGCCCAGAGCTGCCTCCGGAAATGTGATATCCATCTCGGAATACAGATTCACGCCATCCCGCTGAAACTCACTGTGTCCGGTGACTACGACCTCCACCAGCAGGTCTCCCCGGCTGCCGCCCTTCACTCCCGGTTCTCCCATTCCGGCGATCCGGATGCTCTGACCGGCGTCGATTCCTGCGGGGATCTTGACATCGATCTTTTTCTTCGTCTGTTTATAACCGTTTCCTTTGCAGTCCGGGCATTTCTCCTTGATGATCTCTCCCCGGCCCTGGCAGTCCGGACAAACCTCCGTGGACCGCATCATCCCGAACAGGGACTGTCTGGTCACGGTCACCTGACCGGTTCCGTTGCATTTGGTACATTTTTCCGGCGATGTCCCGGCCTTGGCTCCGCTGCCGTGGCAGGACTCACATTCTTCCTTATAATTAATCTCGATCGGTTTTGTACATCCAAATACAGCCTCTTCAAAAGAGATCCGGATCCGGGCTCTGAGGCTGGCCCCCTGCTGAGGCCCGCTGTAGCTTCTTCTGCCCCGGCTTCCGAATCCGCCTCCGAATCCGCCAAATCCGCCTCCGAACAGATCTTCGAATATATCACCGAAATTGCTGAATATGTCGTTCATATTCATATTCTGGTAATTATATCCGCCGGCTCCGGCACCTCCGGCTTCAAATGCGGCGTGGCCATACTGATCGTACAGCTTCTTCTTTTCGGGATCGCTCAGGATTCCGTAAGCTTCCGCTGCTTCCTTGAACTTGGTCTCCGCTTCCTTATCGCCCGGATTGGCGTCCGGATGATATTTCTTCGCCATTTGCCGATATGCCTTTTTGATCTCATCCTGAGTTGCCGTCTTGGATATTCCAAGAACCTCATAATAATCTCTTTTATCAGCCATATTATTTCCTCTTTATCATACGGACAGGTGCTTTTGAGAACTGTCCGAGCAGAACGGGTTCCGCAAAAGCACCTTATATATCCGAATATTCAGTGAGCTTAGCTCCTTTGCAGATCAGATCTCCGTGTAATCCCCGTCGACCACATCATCCGGTCCGTTGTTCCCGGAATTCTGATCGGACGGTCCGGCATTCTGATAGCCTGCTCCTGCGCCGGGGCCGCCGGCCTGCTGTCCGGCACCTGCCTGCTCATACATCTTGGTAAATACCTTCTGGGAGCTGCTCATCAGTCTCTCCTTGGCAGCCTTGATCTGATCCAGCTGCTCCGGTGTGATCTCGGCGTTGCTGTCTGCCGGAAGGACACCCTTCAGGGCATTCAGATCGTTCTCCACCTCTGCCTTATCAGCAGGATCCAGTTTGTCGCTGACTTCATTCAGGGCTTTCTCTACCTGCATAGCCAGGGAGTCGGCTTCATTCCTTGCATCGATGCCTTCCTTCCGTGCTCTGTCCTGTGCCTCGAACTCTGCGGCTTCCTTCACAGCCTTGTTGATCTCTTCGTCGGACATGTTGGATCCGGCGGTGATGGTGATATGCTGCTCCTTTCCGGTTCCCAGGTCCTTGGCGGATACATTGACGATGCCGTTGGCATCAATATCAAAGGTTACTTCGATCTGCGGGATCCCTCTCGGAGCCGGCGCGATGCCGTCCAGACGGAACTGTCCCAGAGTCTTGTTGTCCCTTGCGAACTGACGCTCGCCCTGTACCACGTGGATATCCACGGCACTCTGATTGTCGGCTGCGGTGGAGAATACCTGGCTCTTTCTTGTGGGGATGGTGGTATTTCTCTCGATCAGTCTGGTGGCCACACCGCCCAAAGTCTCGATGGACAGGGACAGCGGGGTCACATCCAGCAGAAGGACATCACCGGCACCGGCATCGCCTGCCAGCTTGCCGCCCTGAATAGCAGCGCCGATGGCAACACATTCATCCGGGTTCAGCGTCTTGGAGGGCTCTTTTCCGGTCAGCTGTTTTACCTTTTCCTGAACAGCCGGGATACGGGTGGATCCGCCCACCAGTAATACCTGTCCCAGTTCGGATGTGGTAAGGCCTGCATCCTTCAGTGCCTGCTGTACCGGCTCCACGGTCTTCTCGACCAGGTCATGGGTCAGCTCATCGAATTTGGCTCTGGTCAGGTTGATATCCAGATGCTTCGGTCCCTCCGAGGTTGCTGTAATGAAGGGCAGATTGATGTTGGTCGTTGTGGAGCTGGACAGCTCTTTCTTTGCCTTCTCTGCTGCTTCTTTCAGTCTCTGCAGAGCCATCTTGTCCGTGCTCAGATCAATGCCTTCCTGGTTCTTGAACTGCTGGATCAGATAATCGGTCACTCTCTGGTCAAAATCATCGCCACCCAGTCTGTTGTTGCCGGCAGTTGCCAGTACTTCGATTACGCCGTCACCGATCTCGATGATGGAAACATCAAAGGTACCGCCGCCCAGGTCGTATACCATGATCTTCTGCTCTTTTTCATTGTCAAGGCCGTATGCCAGGGCTGCTGCCGTCGGCTCGTTGATGATGCGGTCGACCTTCAGTCCGGCGATCTTGCCTGCATCCTTGGTGGCCTGACGCTGTGCGTCATTGAAATAAGCCGGTACGGTGATGACAGCCTCGTCCACCTTCTCTCCCAGATGGGCTTCCGCATCTGCTTTCAGTTTCTGCAGGACCATGGCGGAAATCTCCTGCGGAGAATATCCTTTGCCGTCGATGGTGGCTCTGTAGTTGGAGCCCATTTCTCTCTTAATGGAAGAGATCGTATTATCGGAGTTGGTCACAGCCTGACGTTTTGCAGGCTCGCCCACCAGTCTTTCTCCATTCTTTGTAAATGCGACTACGGACGGAGTTGTACGTGCGCCTTCTGAGTTTTCGATTACTACCGGCTTACCGCCTTCCATAACTGCTACACATGAGTTTGTTGTTCCTAAATCGATTCCTATGATTTTTCCCATTCTATTTTCCTCCTGAAGTATTGGATTTTTTACTTTATATCAAAGGTCCGGACCTTGCCTTCGGCAGGTCCCGCGCCTGTCTTAATTAGCTACCTTTACCATGCTGTACCGTACCACGTGATCCTTGTAGATGTATCCTTTCTGGAATTCCTCCACGATGATGTTGGTACCGGCTTCCGGATCCTCCACATGCATAACCGCATTGTGGAAATCGGGGTTGAACTCCTGTCCCACTGCTTCGATGGGCTTCACGCCCGCATCCTCCAGGGTCTTCATCAGCTGCTTGTAGGTCATCTGCATGCCGGTTACAAAGGAATCCTCTGCCTTCTCCTCCGGTACCGCGGCCAGCCCCCGCTCGAAATTGTCGATCACGGGAAGGATCTTCTCCACAATATCCCGGACGCCGAAATCATATCTCTGGCTCTTTTCCTTCTCCGTCCTCTTGCGGAAATTATCAAATTCGGCAAATAATCTCGCATATTTGTCATTCGCCTCTTTGATCTTCTCCTCCAGGGGATCCGGTTTCGCCCATTTCAGCTTCCGTTCCTTTTTCGCGGGCTGCTCTTCCGGGCTTTCGGAATCCGGTTCTCCATTTCCTTCCGCTTCTTCCGCTTCCGGAGCATTTTCCGGTGATCCCTGCGCCTTTGCCTGTCCTGCGTCCTTCTCTGTCATGTCTTCGGCTTCAGTGGCATCCTCTGCCTGTGCGCTGTTCGCTGTCATCGTCTCCGGATCCGTTTCCGGCATCTGCGTTTCTTTCTTTTCTTCCTGCTCTGTCATACGTTCTTCTTTCTGTTCTGCAGTTTCCTGCACACGAGTGTTTTTCCGTTTCTTCCTTGACAAGTTCATGCACCTGCCTTTCTATCTCTTTTTGCTGAACTTTCTGTCCAGACTGTCGGTCACATCATTCAGTGCGTCCACGACCTTTTCATAATCCATCCGCTTCGGACCGATGATTCCGATCTTTCCGTAAACCCCTTTCTCAAACTCGTAGGTTGCTGTGATCATGGAGCAGTCCTTCATGGAGCTGACGGAGGTCTCCTGACCGATATAAACCTGGATCCCGGTTCCTGCATCCGGACTTTCCTCTCCGGTGTCTGTCATCAGCTCCGTCAGCAGTTCCTTCTCTTCCAGAGTGGAGATCAGCTCTCCGGCCCTCATGGAGTCCGACAGTTCCGGATAACGGAAGATGTTCCTTGCTCCGCTGGTGAAGATCTCGATCCCGTCCGCCGAACCGATGGTCGCCGCAATATGGTTAATGATATCGGATACCAGCGGTCCGTACTGCTCAGCCTGTTCCGCGATCCTGGCAGCCATATCAAAATTGATCTCCTGAAGAGTCAGGCCATTCAATGTATTGTTCAGCAGAAGATTCAGTCTCAGAAGGATCTGCTGATCCATGTCCGTGTCAATCCGGATCATTTCATTCTTTACAATGTTGCCTTCCAGAACCACGGTGCAGAGAAGCTTCTTCTCATCGATCTGGGTGAGCTGCACAAACTTCAGTTTGTTTCTGTTGGCCTGCGGCATGCTGATCACAGAGGTGTAATTCGTGTTATTGGCCAGCATCTTCACGACATCCTTCAGTACGCTTTCGATCCGTTCCACCCGGTCCGCCACATTGCTTTGTGCCGTGTCCAGTTCTTCTTCTCTTCTCTCCAGCAGTTCGGATCTGCTTTCCAGAAGTTCCGATCTGTTTTTCAGATCCGCGGACATTTCATTCAGTTCTTCCGTCCGGGACTGCAGCATATCGTCCACATACAGCCGGTAACCCGCGTCCGTCGGGATCCTTCCCGCCGAGGTATGGGGCTGAAAGATATACCCCATCTCCTCCAGATCTGCCATTTCGTTCCGGATCGTTGCCGCGCTTAATTCCAGATCCGTATATTTGGAGATCGTACGGGAGCCCACCGGTTCCCCGGTCTCCAGATAGTTCTTTATGATCGCCTGAAGTATTTTCTTCTTCCTGATGTCCAGTTCCATAAGAAGCCCCTTACGTCCTGTTTCTCTTCCCTGTTAGCACTCGTGTTAGTGGAGTGCTAACATCTGTGGTTATATTACCACCCGCCCTTTTCAAAGTCAACTGTAATCTATGAAATAATTGTGAAAAAAGGGATGCAAGCAGCAGCTCCCACCCCCTGAATTTGCCGAATGAAGACCGGCAGCTGTCTGCCGGCTTCCTATGGATAATAGTTCACACCTGCTGCCTGTCCTGCAGCAGGTCCAGTCTCTGCAGAATTTCAGTGATCTGTTCACTATAATATCTCTGTATTTCCCCAGGCCAACGGTATAGACGGTATCATCAAACAGGGTAAAGACGATTGTGTTATTTTTTATAAACGTTCCCTTTTCTATCGTCTTTATGTTGGAATATCGGAATACCATATCAGGCTTCCCGAATGGTTTCCCGGAATTCAATATGGGGCCGAGAATCCCATCGGCAACGATTTTGAACGGAGCCCCCGAATAGATTTCCATGCAATCATCCTTCGTCAGAATATGTCCTGTTTTTACACGTAAAAGGGACATACTGCCAACGGAAATGGATGCTTCATAACAGGTCCTCTGATTCATGGTCTTCTGCATTTTCATGGGGTTTCGATAATGTTTGAATGTGATCAGATCTTTTTTACTCATGTTCTTTCTCCGTTTCCTTTTTTATCAGTTTACAAAAAGGGGGTTAAGTTTTTTGAAAATGGTTTCCACACTTTATCAAACCAGTATGCTGACCAGCTGTCCCAGGTTAAGATTTTTCAGAACCTCCATGCCATAGGTACATCTCACCGTTACATTTTCTTTCCGGCAAAAAAATCGGATCTGATTATAATAAATGGGTTTATATCCTTCTGGCGTCTCTAATTCCTTTAATTCTATATTTACATCCGGTTTATAACTGATTTGCATACGTCCTCCTTTCCGCTGTAGCCTCTGTTTTCTGAATTGTATCAGCTCATTTTTCCGGTTTTGAAAGTTATTTCCGCAGACAGTGGAAGGTAAATTCAGAAAAATCCTGGAACCTCCATACTATACCTACCGTTTTCCGGGCAAATCACCGGAAATCCGGAAGGTAAATTCTAAGAAAGCCTGTAAACTCCATACCAGGCCTTCCGCCATCTACTGAAGTGAACCTTGAGTGAGTACAACTTGAGCTGTTCGCTAATGGCTTATTATCCGTTATTTTCTGAGAGCCGCAAGTTGCGGAGAAAGCTGTTCTTATCTGTTGGTCTTTGGGTGATCAGCGAAATAATTGCCAATTACTATCCCTGCGCTGATCCGGAAAACAGGGATAGTAATTGGCAGTTTTTTATATACAGTCCGAATTGCGAGGTAGAAGAGGGCCCGGACTGGACCAGATTTGAAATTATTGATAAATCATATCCCTGTTTCGATTTTGAAAACAGGGATATGAGGTGACGATTTTTCAAAATATGGTCCAAAATGAAGGTCCTGAGAGAGCCTGAACTGGACTATATATGAAATTATTGGAAAGTCTTATCCCTGTTTTCGCAAAAATGGCAGGGATAGTGAATGGCAATTATTTCCTGGATGGCCCAAATGGCAGGATGGAAGCAAGTATGAATGAAGGCAACGGCGGCATAGACTTTACGGCACATTCGACATCAGAAAGGTACCCACCCAAGGTACAGAAGACCCGGAAAATGGAAGGTATAGTATGTAGGTTCCAGGCTTTTTCAGAATTTACCTTCCGAATGATGCATTTGGAATATATGAGATTACCGGCAGTGATTTCACTTCCGGTGCCAGATCTTCACCGCATTGGAGCGGCTGAGCAGCCGGTCCAGATTGATTCCGGCCGGACAGACTTTCTCGCAGGCCAGGGCTTTCCCGCAGCCATCATAGATATGGAGCTGATATAATTTTCTGATGTTATCCTGCATGGAAGAAGCGCAGGAAGTAAGAAGGCGGGCCTGCGGCGCAAATCCGGCTGCGCTGAAGAAGGATCCGCCCGGCTCGAAGTTCGGACAGGCCTCCAGACAGCATCCGCACTGAAGACACCGGGAGGCGTCATAGGCCCGGTCAAGATCCTTCTCCTTTACCGGAGAGGTGGTTTCGCTCCACACTTCAAGGGTTTTCAGATTTTCAAACATGACCGAACGGTCTGTGACCAGATCCCGGATCACCGGGAATTTCCGGAGGGGAGCGAGAGTGATTTTTTTACTCTTCAGCTGCCTCAGGAAGGTGTCGCAGGCAAGCCTGGGCAGGCCGTTGATCAGCATGGCGCAGGCTCCGCATTTTTTCTGCAGGCAGCCTGCCTCCCAGGCAATCGGAGCCACTTCTCTTCCCGCGACATCCCGAGAATGGCCGGTTCCGATCTTCTGAAGTGCAGTGGCGACCGTCTCGTTTGCATCTTCCGTCTCAAACGCAATGATCTGATGCCATGGCTCCGCATCTGCATGTTCTCTTCGTAATATGTCAAACTGATAGTTCATCATAAATCATCAAGGCAAAAGGTTCTGTTTATTATTAGCAAGTTTCCCGCCTGAGCACTTTTCCTGCCTGCCAAAGACGGCCCTTTCAGCCGGGCGGAAGTTCCTGCTCCGGAGCGGCAAATACTTCTGCCCCGGCGGCATAACTGATCATCTTTGTCCGGAAGTCATCCTCTGTTTCGGGATAATCGCTGCGGTAATGGGCGCCGCGGCTTTCTTTTCTGCAGGAGGCAGACAGCAGCAGGGCTTTTGCCAGCAGGAGTCTTCGCAGTTCCTTGGGATTCGACGAATGTGCTGCCGGAAGTTCCCGGAAGTCCGTGCAATCTCCGGAACGATCCTTCCTGCCTGACAGCATTCTGTCAATCTCTCCGATCGCGGCTTCCAGATCTGCTTCCGTTCTGACAATTCCCAGGGCGCCCAGCAGGAGTTTGCTGATCTGCTGCGCGGCTTCTTCGGAAACCGGAACCAATCCCTTTCCTTCCTTGACTGTCTGCTGCGCCTGCATTCCGGAGATTTTCCCGGAACATTCTGCAAGAGCCTTTGCCGCGCTTTGCGCTGCCACTTTCCCGCCATAGATTGCCCCCATCGTGGAATTTCCTCCCAGACGGTTGGCTCCGTGATACTGGCTGCAGCACTCCCCTGCAGCAAACAGATTCCGGAAGCTGGTGCGGTGACTGATGTCCACATCGATCCCGCCCATGAAATAATGGATGCCCGGTTCAACCGGGACCGGAGTCTTCGCAGGATCAATCCCAAGATAATGAATCACTTCTTCCCGAAGATCCGGCAGTTTCTTCCGCCAGGTCTCTCCCGCCAGATGACGCAGATCGAGCCATACCTGTCCGCAGCAGTTTGGATCATGGGCCACAAAATACATTTCCCGGGAAACCACATCCCGCGGCATCAGATTCCCCAGTTCCGGATACTTCTCTTCCATAAAATACCAGGGATTCCCGCCTCGCAAAGTAAATAATCTTCCGCCCTCACCCCGGGCCGCCTCGCTGATCAGACATCGTTTCCCCGGAATCCGGATCGTAGTCGGATGGTACTGGATCATCTCCAGATTGCTGAAGCGGACACCTTTGGAAAAAACAAGCGCTGCCGCATCGGAGGAATTGGTCACAGTCCCCGTGGTCTCCCCCGGAAAAAGTCCATTCATTCCGCCGGTCGCCAGGATCACCGGGCCCTGAAGTACGATCGCCTCTTCGGTATAGTGATCCCGGATCAGCGCCCCGCAGCAGCTGCTCTTTGAATTGGCCGAAAGCTCCTCCGTCAGCAGATCCTCCAGCTCATGATGAGGATACCGGGTCACCAGTCCCCGGACCTCATATTTCCGGGTCTCATCAATCAGGGCCGTCATCAGAACCTTTCCGGTACTGCTCCTTGCGTACGCGGTTCTTTTTTTCTTCTGACCGCCGAAATTTCTCTGGATGATCCTCTCGTTCTCCAGATGAAACGGGACTCCCAGATCCCGCAGTTCCCGCAGGATTTCCGGAGCCTGTTCCGTCAGGTTACGGACCGCGTTCTCATCCGCCAGATAAACCCCCGCCCGGATCGTATCCTCAAAATGCTCCGCCGGGGTATCCCCTTCGCCCATGGTATTCAGAGCGCCGTTGATTCCGCCCTCCGCCAGAACCGACTGGGCCCGTTCCGAAGGAAGAAGCGATACCAGATTACAGGGGATCCCCTTCTTTGCGAGAGTGATCGCTGCCGACAGTCCCGCCAGCCCGGCCCCGATAATGTTGACCTTCATAGAACATCCTCCCGATCCGCTCTCACCTGCTGTAACTCCAAAGCACATTCCATCTGAGATAATAAAACAAAAATGCCGCTGCACTGACCAGAAGAAGAATACTGAGGATCACCATAATGTCCTTCAGGAAGACCCGGTTCTCAATGCCAAGGGCGATAAACAGGGGTCTGATATTCGTGATCAGATGAATCGCCAGCGCCAGCACCAGCAGCAGACTTAAAATCAGAGGGAGCGATCCGAAGCTGTGCAGACGGAACGCCTCCCCCGATTCGCCGGAAAAGATCAGAATATGCGCGATAATCAGAAACAGCATGGCAAATCCGCTGATCCGGCGGAGCCAGAACAGCTCGTTATTCTTAAAATACGATACTCCGGTTTTTCTGCAGGCTGTAAGGGTCTGAACCGTAAGAAGGATCCCGATCACCATATGGATCCCCACCAGCACCGTCAGAATGATCGCCAGCACCTTCCGGATCATTGAACCGCCGGGTATCACAGAAGTCAGCTGAAAAACCCCTGTGATCACATGAATCAGGAGCAGCAGGATCATCGCCGGGCCAAGTATCGCGTTTATCTTTCTCATGTTTCCTCCGTGCTGATATAAACGACTTCGCAGAAAGGCAGATATGCCGTTTCCGCATGATAAGCCCGGGCGATCTCCTCCGACAGAAGGATCATATCATACAGGCCGTGATCCGCCCGGGACAGAAGAAGCGTAATGTCTTCCTTTTTCACCTGCATCTGGTTCTCCGGAAGCTTGGACCTGAAACTGTTTGCCAGTTCGATCCCTCCGGCGTCAATCTCCGCCACCGAGACAGCGATATCCTCGAAGATATAAAGGATCTCCCCGCCTTCAAAAAACGTGATCCAGTCATCCAGCGTCGCCGTATCCGGATGAAAATCTCTGTTGATCAGCATCACATAACGGCCCGAGGGCTTGTCCAGAATCACCGAAGCACTGGAAACCGCATCCGGATCCCCGGAGAACAGACGGTTCCAACCGCCGCTGCACAGCAAAGGAACTCCCAGGAGCAAGAATACTCCTGCGAGTATGATTCCCGTATGCCTGACCGCGGAAAGGATCTTCATGCGCTATTCCTGTGCCGCCTCCTTCAATGCCAGATTGACCGCTTCCACAAATTCATTATAGTTGACAGTGGCGCCGCTGATGGCGTCGATCCCGTCCAGCCCTTCATTGGCGATCAGCATTTTAGCATATTCATCGCAGGCTGCAACCGCTTTCTGGGCTTTGCTGTAATAATCCCGGTTGGCAATGGAGCCATTCTGCTTTCCGTACTCCTCATCCTTCAGGGTTCCGTCCACCTCAAAGGTCTGATACGTACACTCCGCAATTGCCCCGTCTTTAATTGTCAGGGTAACAACGCCATAGCCATTGCCGTCCTCTGATCCGTCATCGTTGGTAAACACGCTGCTCTGGGCTGTATAGGTTCCATCCTTCCAGGCTGCCTTTTTGGAAGACTCCCCGCAGCCGGCAAGTAATATTGTGCACAAAATGCCTGTAATTCCTAAAATGATCCACTTTGTTCTCATTGGCTTCCTTCCTTCTCAGTGCTGAAATGTCCCGGTAAAATTCTCGTTGATCACTTCCCGTTCCAGTTTTCCGTGACGCAGAACCACCGTTCTCTGGGCAACTTCTGCCACCTCCGGATCATGGGTGACCACAATCAGGGTTGTCCCCTCTGCATGAAGTTTATGGAACAGATCCACGACGATCTCTTCATTTTTATCATCCAGATTTCCCGTGGGCTCATCCGCCAGAATAATCTCCGGATAATTAATCAGTGCCCTGGCAACACAGACTCTCTGCTGTTCTCCGCCGGAAAGCTGGGACGGAAGATGCCGGGCCCGGTCTGCGAGGCCTACCCGTTCCAGGGCCTGCATCGCTTCCTCCTTGTCCGGAACACTGTGATAGTACTGCGCCAGCATGACATTTTCCAGCGCACTCAGATAATTCACCAGATGAAACTGCTGGAAAATCAGTCCGATCTTGTCCCTGCGGATCAGCGTCAGATTCTTCGAGCTTTCCTTCGCGATATCCACGCCGTCCAGAAGGACCTCTCCTTTGGAAGGCTTATCCATGCAGCCGATGATATTCATCATGGTGCTTTTGCCGGAACCGGAAGGTCCCATAATGGAAACCCATTCTCCCTTTTCCACCTTCAGATTCACATCGTCCAGCGCATGCAGATCTCCGTAGATTTTATATACATGTTTCAGTTCCAACAGACTCATGATTTATTCTCCTTTTAATACTAATGCAGGGTCCACCCTGGTTGCGCTCCGGATCGGCAGCACACAGGTCAGCGCCGTGATCAATACAGAAACAATGATGGTTATGATTGCCAGCAGAGGGCGGAAGGAAATCGAACTTCCGAACACATTCACGCTGACCACCTGGGCAAATACAAATCCTACGATGGCTCCAAGGATTCCTCCGATGGCTCCCAGCAGAAGACTTTCTCCCATAAACTCCTTCATGATGCTGGCGTCCGAAGCTCCGATCGCCTTTCTGAGACCGATCTCCTGGCGGCGTTCGGTGACAACGGCAGTCATGGTGGTTGCAACGCAGATCATTGTCAAAGCCAGCACAATGATCGTTACCAGCAGGACCAGCGCCTGCAGTTTGGAAAGGACCGAGGTCTCCGAAGCCGTGACTCTCTTAACCAGTTCCGCCCGGACCGAATCCACCGAAGCATTGATCGTTTCCACATAGGAAGACAGTTTTTCAGACGTGGCGGAAACGCTGATCTCCGCCAGATCGATCACCCCCGGAACGCCGGTGAGATCCTCCATATCCTCCATGGAAAGATATACATACTCTTCTTCCGAACCGCCGGTATTCAGGATCGCCGTCACCTTGCAGTCGATCCAGTTATCCGGCGTTTCCTCATCCGCGTCCTCCGGAGTATAATTGATCGTCATCTGATCTCCGATGGAGAGATTCAGATTCTCGGCGATTGTTTTTCCCACCATTGCCTGACGGGAAACCGAGGGCCATTCTCCGTCCACAGACCAGTAGGGGCTGGTCTTTCCGACACTTTCCATATCCGTGGCCGCCGCCATCAGAGGCTGTTCATGGATCCGGACCGACTCATAACGGAACGGGGTTGCTCCCACCAGTTCCTTCGGATCGATCAGAGAGATTCCCTGCTCCAGGTCCGCCTGCTGAAACTCCTCCTGCGCCGGAGTGAATATCATATTGGCTCCGTAATTTCTGAACTGGGCCCCCATCTGCCGCGGCACATCAAAATAGATCGTCATCAGCCCCGACAGAATCGTTGCCCCAATGGCCACTGCCAGAAGAGCGATCAGCATCCGGGACCGTCTTCTCATCAGCGAGGCTGTGACCATACGGTAAAACATTTTTCTTTTCTTCATCGTATCTTTCTCAACCTCCGTGCAGAACTACTGTGGGCTCCAGTTTCAATATTGTCCGGAAAGCAGGAATGCATCCTGCGAATGTCACCAGCAATACCAGGATCGTTACAATCGGGATCAGCATCGGCCGGATCGCAATCGAAGAATTGAAAACAGAATGTCCGATAATCTGGGCAAATCCGATCCCGGCAAAAAATCCTGCCACCCCGCCTACGACAGCCGTAATCAGGATCTCAGTCAGTACCGGTGACATCACGGAGCGGTTATAGGCACCCAGTGCCTTTACCAGTCCCAGTTCCCGGCTCCTCTCCATGACGCTGGCGGTCACGAGGTTGCAGATACCAAGGGCGGATCCCACCAGGGCCAGAATTGTGATCAGGATCATCAGAAGCTGTGTCTTATCAAGGATCGCTCCTTCCGAATCCGCCACCTGCCGTACTGCGCTGGCCACTGAATCGGTGATCACCTCCTGGATCTGATAACAGATGGAGCTTACGTAAGCGGTGCAGTACCAGGTCTCATACTGGGCGATAGTCAGGGAACTCGGATCCCGGGCTGCTTTGACCGCCAGTTCATTGTCCGGCGTTGTCAGAGCACTGACCTCAATACTGTTTACACAGCCATCCAGCCCGGAAAGGGCCTGGGCTTCATTCAGCTGCATAAAAATCTGCTGATCCTCGTCTCCGCCGGCATTGAAGACGCCGGCAATCCAGTAATTGCCCTCTTTCTCAGTCCCCTTCAGGTGGATCGTATCTCCGGCGGAAAGTCCTGTCCGTTCTGCCAGCGCATCACCGATCATCACAGCCGTTTCTTCCATGGAAGCCTCATCGATCCATTCCCCCGCAGTAATATCCCACCAGCTTCTCAGGCTGTTCATGCCCGCATCCAGTTCCTCCCCGGTGGGAAGAGACAGATGATGATGGAACCAGCTGCCGGTCACTGCCACGGAAGATCCGTCATCGAGGATCGCCTCTGTATTCACAAACGGCGCAAAATCCACAATGTTGAAGGCCCAGAAGATCGTCTTGATATTTCCCAGTTCGTCTTCCTTCAGATACACCGTTCCCGCGCTCTGTCCTTCCACTTCATAAAGATCATTCAGAATGGAAGCCTGCTTGGGAACCACGGTAATATTGGCGCCATAGGCCTTCAGTTCCTGATTCACTTTGTCCTTCACGTCCAGAACCACACTGAGCATGGCAGTGCACAGGGAGGCTCCCAGGGCGATCGTAAAAGCGATCATCAGCATTTTTTTCCATTGGCGGAACAGCGTTCCGCGAACCATTCTCAAAAACATGTTTATTTGAACTCACTTTCGTATTCCATCAGTCCTTCAACCGGAATCAGGATCCTGCCGTTTTCAATTGTGTAATCGATCACGATCGGATTGCATCCTCCTTTAAAACCGATGGTATTGATGTTCATAACCACATCGCACAGATTGCATACAACTTGGCCATCCTTTTCGTAATAACCCGTTTCTCCGCAGATATCGCAGGCATCCAGACCGATGCCATAGGAGGAGGAATTGGGTTTCTGGATCACGATCACCCGGATCACAACTCCATTGTCCGTCTCATACCCAAAGCGGTGGAGATGTCCGTCATCCACCATTTCAAAGGGAATGACTAGCGCACCGTTTTCGATCTCACAGTCCTCGATTGGGGACAGCTCCACTTCCCTGTTGGCAATCCCGTAAATGACCGTCATCATCAGGATACAGATCACGGAGAAGATCAGTGCGGTTGTGCTCCACCTCCGGATCATCCGGTATTTGAAGATAATCTTACGGCGCTGCGCAGGATTGCTGTAGGGCTCATTTTCACGCAGGCTCCTGATCAGAAGCAGAATGGCCGCTGCCATCAAAATGCCCAGACAAATGTATTTAAATAAACTGCTGTGGTTGGAAGAAAACTTGGCAATCTGAAACAGCGTATGATTATTCGGGATGATCCTGCGGGTGAGCAGCGTACTGAAGGAAGCCGCAACCTGCCGGCAGGATACCGTGATCAGGATCAGGCAGAGAAAGAACAGGGATTCGCCTCTTTTCAGGGCTTTTGCAACCGCGTTGGCGGAAAATCCGACGATCAGAGTCACGATCAGTCCCACAAGAGCTCCTGACATCTTAGTCAGGAAATTAGTGGACAGCAAAGAATCCTCTGTCAGCATGATCGTATGGGGATAAACGAAGAAGTCGGCCAGTGCATACACCATCTGGATCACAATGATCACACCCAGGAAAATGCAGGGAATGAGAGAATGCAGAACCTTTTTCCGGCAAAACAGCACCGTACTGACCAGAAACAGCAGAAAGCATCCCAGAGAAATATAATAAAACCACAGGTTCCATCCGCCGGTATCGATCTTATTGGTTACTGTTTTCATCACCGCCATGGCTGCCGCGCAGAGAACTCCCGCAAGGACTGCGATCTGAATCAGTTTTCCGGGCTTATCACCGAAATAGTTTCTTACAAACCCAAGGATCATTCCCACAATGATCATCATTGCGACAAGTTGTAAGGTTGCATCTACCAGATATTTAAGCACGATTTTCCTCTTTCCTCTAAACGCACATTATGCTGTGGCGTTGCAGAACGCGCCGCCACAGCGTAATATGTTTTTAAACTATTTCTTTTTGAACGTTCCGTGCTTTCAGCAAGCACGCCGGGATCTTACCACTCCTGCGGAATGTAATCCCATCCTTCAAAGGTGTATTCCAGGTTGCCGTCACCGAAGACATCTTCCAGGACTCCTCCCGGGCCTGTCTCAGCGTCAGAGTGGATCAGGTATCCGTTCTCTGCCGGGCTGTGGATCGTGAAGGTGATGGAATAGGTATCAGCTTCCGGAAGCTTGATGTTGGCGCCATAGTGCGGGCCGTCAGATGCTGCCATGGGCATGAAAGAACCTTCTGCTGCAACTTCGCCGTTGGAGCCGACTACCTTGTAATCAACGGTAAGATACGGAACCCAGTCACCAACGCCGTAGCCAAGGTCGTTTTCGAGAGCAGCGATATCTGCTTCCAGATGAAGATCAAAGTCTTCAATGCTTTCCTGGCCGGGAGCCATCGGAACCGGCTGGAAGTAAACTGCGCTCAGGTTGATGAATGCCAGCTCTTCGTCTTCGAAGATCGGGATCTCTGTGAATCCTGCAGCCTGATCATCGGCCGCCATAGCAAAGCCTGCGAAGCAGAACATGCTGACTGCAGCAGCAAGAACGATTGATAAAATTCTCTTTTTCATGTTTTCCTCCATATTTCTTATTTTTTTATAACTTCTGGGCCCGAAGCCCAGTAAATTAACTAACTCTCAGGCGTCCAGCGCGGTCTGTCCCGCATTCCGGATCACATCTCCCGCCTGTTGTGTAATTTCCTGCACGGTTTTGGCCGCTTCCGGCTCCGGCAGTTTATCGATCAGGCCATTGGACAGAAGGATCTGGTTTACTACGTTCGTAATATATCCTGTAAGGGCTTTTTCCCTGGCGGCTTTTTCTTCCGCCTCTCTGACCGCCTGTTCTGCCGCGCGTTTTGCCTCGGCCTCCGCATGAATTCTCCGGTTCTTCTTTGTAACAACAACGAAGATGATCACTGTAATGATCAGCAGCAGAAGCTGCGGGATCAGCGTCTCCAGTACCGGATAGATGCCCAGCATATCCAGGAAATCCGTGTAGGGGATCCACTGCAGCCAGGCCGGTGAAGTAGCTCCGATCACATCGCCCTCGATCAGTTCCTTGATGCCTCCGCCCAGGAAAGAAATCGACATGATAAACATGAGAACACTGGTTGCGGTAAAGAAGGGCTTGATCGGGATCCGGATACTCAGGAAATGGATGATCAGCCATACAATGATCAGGCAGACACAGCCAATGATAAACCCGGACCACACGCTGGCATCATTGCCCTGATTCAGAAGCGGCTGATAGAACAGCACCACCTCCGCTCCTTCCCGGAACACCGCCAGAAATGCGGTAAAGGCCAGTGCGAACATGCTTCCTTTTCCGGAGGATGCCGTCGCTTTCTTCTTAATGTAGCTGGTCCAGGCGTCGGTTTCCGACTTTGACAGCATCCAGTTGCTGACGTAATACAGCACACACACCGCCAGAAGTGCGGTCACGCCTTCGATGATTTCCTGGGAAGCGGTGTTGGCCAGTTTCACAGCATTCAAAAGCCATGCAAGGCCGAAGCTTGCCGCGATACCGATCACAGCGCCGAGATAAACAGGACGGGCCTTTTTGCTCTTTTCCTTCTTATCTTCTCCGGCGGACACCTTCAGGTAGGCAACAATGGCACCGACGATCAGAATCGCTTCAAATCCTTCCCGGAGAATGATTGTAAAGCTGGAGGTCCATACCAGAGCCGCTGCGGAAGCAGAGGTTCCTTCGCTGCCGGAAGCAGTATCCGCGGTTTCGCCGCTGACTCCGTCCAGTGTATTGGCGTCTTCATGCAGCCACTGAATCAACGTGGTGATCTCCGTCCGGAAATCTTCCAGAGATCCTCCTTTTTTCGCAATCTGCCGGCAGGTCTTGAACTGCAGCTCGATCTGCGATACCCGGGCTCCGGAAAAACCATTGGTGGCCCGTTCAAATCCGGTGGTCTCATAGTAGCCGTAGTAGCCTCCCTTATTGACCACATCGTAGGCGTTCGGAGAACCGTCATCCTTTGTCAGGATCCCCTGTTCGAACAGGGTAACTGCATAGCTCAGAACCCCTTCCAGCACATCGGCTTTCTCGTTCCAGGTTGCAGCGGTTCCGCCGGCTTCCTGATACTGCGCCCAAGTCTCATAATAAACATATTCCTCCTCGGCGAAAACTGAAATATTAGTCATCGCTAATACGAGAAAGATCAGTGCAAGAACTCCGGCCGCCTTTATTCTTTTTGAAAAATCATTCCTTTTGATCGTCATCATTCTACCTCTTCGTATCAGTCGGTTAGTTTTTGCTAACCAAAAGAACGAGTTTAATTATACACTCTGCAGGAGGATTGTGTTTCACATTATTGACTTCTATTGCAGTATTTTTATACAGAAATTGACTTGTTTGCAGATGCTAACCGAAATCCTCCGGCATCCTCCTTCACGATCCGTCACTCTTCAGTAACGACGCCTTTTCGCATAGACAGCATCCGGTCCGCATAGGTTCGGACCTGTATGTCGTGAGTGACCACAAAAACCGTCCCGCCGGATGCCGCATGCTCCTTCAGAAGATCCATCACCACGGCTGTATTTTCCTCATCCAGATCCCCGGTGGGCTCATCGGCCAGGATGATCTCCGGTTTCTGAAGCATTGCCCGGCACACCGCCATTCTCCGGATCTCTCCGCCGGACAGTCCGGAGGGCATCTCCCGCCGAAGTTCCAGGATCCCGGCCGCTTCCATCAATTCTTCCGCACGTTTTCTTTTTTCCGAAAAGGCTTCGTTCTTTCTGCTGCCATACAGCAGCCAGGGCATCAGGATATTGTCCTGCACATTGAAAGCCGCCAGTGCCGTCTGGCCCTGAGGAATGATCCCGATATGGAGATTGCGCAGCCGGGACAATTCCCGGTCTTCAAGATGGTAAAGATCCGTATCGTCCAGCAGGATCTGTCCGCTGCTGGGCGGCAGAAGTCCCGCAAACATATTGAGCAGGGTGCTCTTTCCGCTTCCCGAAGGGCCGGAAAGAACCGTAAGGGTCCCCGGTTCCAGAGTCACACTGGTCTCTTCCACCGCGCAGAAGAGATTGGATCCTTCCCGCTTTCTGATATAATTTCTCGTTGCCTGAAGAGCTGTCAGTTTCATGATCTTCCGTCATCTCCCCGTAATATAAACGCCGTATCGATCCCACTGATCCGGAAGGCGCTGACGGCTGCCGCCAGGGATCCTGCCAGGATCGTCGCGGCAATGGATACAGCACTCAGAAGGATCAGTCCTCCCGCCTTCGGAAGCAGAAACGGAAGACCCATGGCATTTTCCGCGGCTCCTCCGAAAAGCCAGACTGCCAGTAGAGCCAGGGCAGCTCCCAGCAGACTTCCGAAGCAGCTCACCAGAAGGGATTCCTTCATAATGAGTCCTGCCAGTTTCCCCCTGGATGCTCCCAGGGTTCGCAGGACGGCGAACTCTTTCTTCCGTTCATTGGAGATCATCACAAACGCCAGGATCAGGATTCCGATGGCCAGGATCCAGATCGCCGCGATCAGCCATCCGATCAGAGAAGAAAGTCCCGTGAGTTTGGATGAGACATCGGAAAGCAGCGCAGAGGTCTGGACCGCTTCCACCTTTCTGACATGAATGTTGATCTCGTTCAGGACATCCTCTGTCACGTATCCGTCCGCCGCATTGATCAGTACGCAGGAAACCACTTCGTAGGGATCGATGTCGCCGAAATCATAGATTTTCTTTTCCATCGCCTGTGCGATCAGCGTCCGGATAGTCTCCGGATTCGCATAGACTGCGGTATCCAGATAGGTGCCTGTCCGATCCAGCTTCGCTGCTACCGTTACATCGGAACCGTAAAATGTCAGAACATCCCCGGGAAACGCATTCAGATCGTTTCCCACCAGGACCTGCATGTTTCCCAGTTCTCCCTGATAAGAATGCTTCACCCAGGGCTGAATGGTAAAGTCTGTAGCAGGATCAAATCCGATGATCTGGACCGCTGCGCTGCAGCAGCTGGAGCTGGCGGTGGCAAGGAAAAACTGGGCGGAAATCTCTCCCACTCCCTCCATGGAACGCAGCTTGTCCATCACGGCGCTGTCCATATAAAAATACCCGGGGTTGCCCTGGAGGATCATATCCGACAGCCTGCTTTTGCTGGTTGCCTCGTAGGGAACCACCATGATATCCGCACCCAGCCGGGTTTCCAGGGAGGACAGGCCCTGTCTCAGGCCGGTCACAAACAAGGATCCCGCCAGCGCCGCAAAACATAAGAACGCGCACAGCAAAGCCAGTGCCAGTGCTCTGCCGGGCCGTTTTGTCAGATTTTTGAAAGACAGGCTCTCTGTCATGATGTCTGCGTCCTCCGGTTCAGAAACAGATTCAGGATCCCGCCGATCACCAGCGCCGCACTGCAGGCAATCGTGCAGGGACGCATGAGAGCATTGCACCTCATGGAGGGCATCATGCACAGGCTGATAAAGACCTGCGGAAGCAATGCCGTCACAATGCCGGTTCCGCAGATCACCAGGGAAAGGGCTCTCTGGGCGGAACGCTCCTTTGCGAAAACCAGAATCAGGCATTCAAGGATCAGCAGGATTCCCGCCGCCTGCACCGCCTGCTCTGCCCAGAAGCAGGATCCTTTGGAGCCGTCTTCATGAACACAGGCATGAAAGATCAGTTTTACCCCGATTGTCAGGAAAACCGAGATCCCCAGAAGGACGATCCCGGTGATCAGACTTTTCTTCGTCTTAACACTTTGCATCATGGCTTATCCTTTTTCTTTCTGATTTTTCAAATCTTCTTTCCGGTATTCCGAGGGAGTCATAGAGGTGACCCGGTTGAACACCCGGGAAAAATGAGAGGCGGAATTGAACCCTGTCTCATAAGCAATATAGGAGATGGACAGTTCCGGCTGGCGCAGCAGTTCCTTCGCTTTTTCACACCGGTACCAGTTATGGTACTGAAGCGGCGTCTGCCCCGTTACCAGTTTGAACGTCCGCAGCAGATGGAACTTGTTGATATGCAGCTCTTCCGCCAACACCTCCAGAGAAAAGTCCCGGGCATAATTCTCATGTATCAGTTTCAGGACATCGTCTGTTAACTCCTGCCGTGCGCCTTTCCATCCCACCTGATCCGGGCGGCATCGCTTGCACAGGTGGTAACCCGCAGCTAATGCCTCTTCTGTCGAATCAAACACGATGATATTATTTGGCGCTGCCACCTTTTTCTCACAGGACGGTCTGCAGATCGTGCCTGTGGTTTTCAGCACATACACGAATTTTCCGTCATATGAGGCATCCTTGTTTCTGATTGCCATCCACTGTTCCTCGTTCACAGACGCCTTCCTTTCCTGCCATAGATTCAACCGGCTGCAAGCTGCAGAGCAAAGGTTAGCTTTTGCTAACCTTTGCAGTATTGTAGTTACCTTGCGCTAATTTGTCAAGAAACAAGGGCAATTTTATTCAATTTTTCAGGGGATTGCCGAGGGCTTTATGTCCCTCTTTCAGAATATCCAGGGTCCATTTTGTGATCTGTGCAGTCAGGCCCCAGATATATTTGTTTTCAAACTGCCAGCTGATGATCTGATGTTTCATCGGACGCCAGTTATATTCCGGGCCTGAAAGCCCGATTTTCTGATACTGAAAATCGGATCCCAGCCGGTTGTCGATGGAATAATTATAGATATACGGCGCAGTCTCCAGAAAGGACACCGGCACCAGAAAACATTCCGCGACTTCGCATTCACTCAGTTTCAGGTCATCAAGAGCGTCCCGGCTGATCTCCGCAAGAAACGGATAAATGACGATATTGGAAGGCGGATGCAGGGTGTCCAGCTCGCTGATGACGTCAATCCTGTCCGCAGGGATTCCCGTTTCTTCCCAGGTTTCCCGGATGGCTGCCTGCAGAGGGGTTTCTCCCGGTTCGATCTCCCCGCCGGGAAAACACACCTCGCCGGGCTGCCGGTCAATATGGGCGGAGCGCAGTTCATACAGAAGGTGGGCTTGTCCTTCGATCTCCACCAGAGGAACCAGAACGGCAAACCGGCCTTTGACTCCCTGAATGCCATGAGGCCTTCCTGTAAATGTATCCCGAAAATCCTGTACTGTGAACATAATGCGTCTCCTGATTGATCGTTTACGAAAATCTGGCCGGCAGGGCTTTGACCTGCTCTCTTGTCAGAATCAGATGAAATCCGTTCGGATTCATCATATATCCCTTTGCCTCCTTCGCCAGAATCTTATCCAGTGTGGCAAAGGGGACCGCCAGAGCTTTGTACTTATTGTCTTTATTATATTTTGTGAACTCGATATGGTCTGTGAAAAGGGGCTGCAGCAGATCTCCGTTTTTAGCCTTAACCAGAGGGATCCGAAGGGCCTGCTGCTGAGGCTTAGGCTGTGACAGCGCCTGCTCCGGCGGTTCAGTTCCCAGTTCTGACAATTCCCGGCCCGGCTGTTGCGTCTTTGACGGTTCTTCTGATTCCGCTCCCGTCTGGGGCTCGACCGCCAGAATAAAGGTGGCCTTCAGGATATTGGCCGCCATCTCCTCTTCCAGCTCCTTCAGATTCTTCTTTTCCTCCATCGGAACCATCCGGCAGGCTTCCTGAAGAAAATAGATGCCTGACAGCTGAAGAGCGGGATTTTCGATGGGCTGCTGCTCCCGGGGCAGATTGGAAAAATCTTTCTTCCGGATAAACTGATTCAGCGGGATCACATGTTCTCCCCGGGAATCCATGTATACCAGCTCATCCACACCGATGCATGCAATGGACGCAAAGAATTTCATCTTGTCCTTGACCGGAAACAGGATTCCCTTCAGCGGCAGCTTTCGCTGGGCGTATTTTTTGGAAAACTCCTTCAGATTCTCTTCCTTTTCAAACACAAAGACCCGGTCGGCACATTCCTCTTCACTGCATTCCACAAGAGGCATATTGGTCGCCGCACAGAACACGGTCAGCAGATCGTCCTTCCCGAAAAGTTTTGCAACCAGTGTTTTCTGATAATAGTTATCTGCAAAATTCACGTTCTTTCCCTGTTCTTTCTCCGATTGACCAGGCCTTCCTCTTCCAGGCCTGTCATCAACCAGGTATTCTGTCAGATCAGCCTGTTACTTACTCAGCTTGTCATAGGTTTTTCTGATAAATTTCTCATTAAAAATGATGCATCTTTCATGGGTGCCCTCTCCGATCAGGCCTTTCTCATCATACGCTTTTACCTCAAAGGTCAGGACTCTGCCGTTTACATTCACCAGTTCGCTTTCACAGAACACCCTCATTCCCACAGGCGTGGCGGCAACATGGCGGACATTCAGAGAAATACCGACGGTTCCGCATCCCTCTTCCAGATACGGAGCGACGCTTTCATGGCAGCATCCCTCCATCATAGCGATCATGGAAGGCGTCGCGTACACCTCCAGCAGACCACTTCCCACTGCAGCTGCGCTGTTTTCCTTTACCGCCATCTCTTCTTTCCTGTTCCTGATTCCCGTCTCCAGCATTGGATCTGTCTCCTTCTCCATTCACTTGTGATTATTAATGTCTGTTTTCTGACACCTTTAATACTATTGATAATTCTCGTTTTGTCAATCACTGCTTTTCCTGCAGCTGCTTTCTCCGGGCCCTCCGGACCCGGTTAATGTGCCGTTCATAATCTCCGTTCCGCAGCAGTTCCGCCAGGACATACTGTTCGAATACCGGCACGGTACAGGAGTAAAACCCCAGCCGCTGATAAAATGTTTCAGTCAGTTCCTCCGGCAGCACCAGATACCCGGCCCTCATGGATGGCGCGATGGTTTGTGAAAAAGTGTTCAGATAGATTACCCGTTTTCCCTTTGACATGGAAAACAACGGATCTTCCTGCTTCTTTGAAACGGTCAGCTCGGAATCATAGTTATCCTCAATGATAACCCCCTCCCTCCGGACCGCCCACTCCAGATATTCATTTTTCTTGGATACATCTGCAGTCACATGGCTGGGGAAGGAATGAAAGGGAGTCACATGAAGGATCCGGGCCTGCGTCCGAAGCAGCTCCCGGGAGCTGATCCCATTGTCTGTCATTTTCAGCATATCGCATCGGATCCCGAAGGATTCATACACGCTGCGGATCATGGGATAGGAAGGATCTTCCAGTGCAAATACCGGATTATCCCGAAACAGCTGGGCTATCAGCCCATACAGATATTCCGCTCCCGAACCGACAACGATCCTGGACGGCTGTACCCGGATTCCCCGGCTCCTCCCCAGATAGGCACAGATCTCCTGCCGGAGCGTCTCGCATCCGGTCCCCGGAGATTTGAGAAATATCTCTTCCCCCAGATCCGCCAGTACCTTCCGCATAGTCCTGGCCAGAACCGTGAAGGGGAACCGGAGCTGCTCCTGTCTGCCGGGAGCCTGCTCATCGGCTCTTCCCGGCTCGCGGGGAGTATCCTCATCGGGTCTGCCCGGTTCCCCAGAGGCTTTTCCGTTGGTTCTGTCCGATTTTTCTTCCTGCAGCACTTCGTTTCTCAGGTCCGCCGGAAAATCCGCTTTCCGGTAGATTACATAAACTCCGCTTCTTGGCCTCGTCTCCACATATCCTTCTTCATTCAGGATGTTCAGCGTATGCTCCGCCGTGATGATACTGATTCCCGTTTCTTCGGCAATGATCCGTTTGGAAGGAAGTCTGGTTCCATAGGGAAAGATTCCGCTGACAATATCCCGCCGTATCTGCTCATACAGCTGCATATATGCAGGAATCCTCCTGCTCTTGTCGATGGAATAATTCATGTTGTACTCCTGGTCTTATTAAAATCTGCATTCCATATTATATTATAATATCAGATATTGCCTTTTTCATAAATATCTAAAACTTCCCATACCTGAAACAGGGGCTTCTAAATATTTTCATGCTTTAGACTACATAATAGAGCAGAAAATGAAAACTTCGAAAAGCGCATGACTTTTTATATATGAAAAAATCTTGTGGAAGCGTCAGTATAAGAACATTTAAAATGTATCTTAAATCCAGTACTGTGGAAGGCAGACAACGCAGATCCAGGGTTCTTTCGCCGAGAAACTTCCGCATGGTTTCTCATATCGCTGTTATAAATATAAATTTCGACTGCCCATACAGGCTTTCGTCTGTTATAATAAGAGGGCAGCGGAGGTTTACTCCGCGGGCATTTTCACATTATATTATTTTCAGAAGGGAGAAACCAATGAAGAAAGCACTGAAATTTCTTGCACTGCTTCTGGCGTTGTGCATGGTCTTTGCACTGACCGCATTTGCGGGCCCTGAGGGGGATTCGCCGGAGGGCGAGTCGCCGGCAGGGGAATCTCCGGTAGAGGAATCCGCAGGAGATGCTTCCATGTCCATGAACACTGGCGGTCCGGGAGGTCCCGGCGGCGGTTCCGGCGGGGGCCCGGGAGATTCAGAAGGAGCTGCTGCCACAACGATCTTCACCATTTCCGAAGATGGCCTGACCATCGATGAGGAGGCCGGAGATTATGTACTGACCGGAGAGGTCGGCGACAAGGAAGCTGCAGGGATCAACCTTACGATCAACAGCTTCTCCGCAAACGGATTCAAGGTGACCGGCGGAGACTATACGATCAGGGACAGCGTGATTACCGCCAACGTAACGGAAGATGTGGATCCGAATGCCACCGGCGGCTACTGCGCCGGTGTTTCCGGCGGAATGCTGACACTGATCAACTGTGATTTTACCAACAACGGAAAGGGCGGTCGTGCCGGCAATTATACCGTTGATGCAGAATCCGAAGGAACTCTGGTCGTAATCAATTCCAATATTATCCAGACCGGGCTGACCGGTGATCCGGAAGGATATACCGCCGACATCGCAGACCCTCCGTCCAATGCCGCACTTTCCATCTCCGGATACGCCAGGGCAAATATGTCCTACGGAAGATCCCATACCTATTATTATGGTTCCTATGTTGAGACCGAAGGATGGGCAGCAATGTCCACAGACTCCGCAAACAACGGATTTTCCTTCTACAGCTATGACTCCATTGGCAAAGGACTGAAGGGCGGCTACGGTACCTATGCGGATACGTCAATCGTAGACTGGTTCTATGCTTCTGTTCTGTCCGGCGCGGAGATCGGGGCGATCCTGTCCAACAATGGCGAGATCCATATGCTGAACGGTGCGGATGCCAGTGAGGAAGCTCTGGAATTCCTGCCTGAGGACTATGAAGTATCAGAAGGATACCTGGAGCGGGACGGCGGCAACCTGGTGGAAGCCGGCAGTAATGATTTCCAGCTCCACTCCCCGGATATGATGGGTTCCGGAGCCGGCAGTGATTATCATGCAGTCGTGGATCTGTATGATACCAGAATCGTGACCAGCGAGGAGCTGGATGCAAATGCAACTCTCGTCGACTGGTATGAAGACTACGGTCCCGCATTGGGAGAATACATTGATTTCGTAAAGGGAGCCAATTTCCTGGTGAAATCCACCAGTTCCTATATCACCCTGCACAATGTCACGGCAGAAAGCTACTCGGATACCCTGCTGCAGACAGTACTCAATTCCGACAGCATGAGCCGCTATGCCCATGCCGATAACGACATGACCGGCAAAGGCACAGAACTGACCATTGCCGATTCGGAGATTCAGGGAGATGTCAAACATTTTGATTACCAGAGAAACTGCGTTGTGACACTGGATCATTCCACCTGGAGCGGCGCCTATGTCACCATGGACAAGGACGCATGGGATGCGCTCTGGTCAGAGGAATGCAAGGAAGATTCCTACTGCTACTGGATCCTGGATCCGGAGACTTATTTCACCGGCGAAGGGATGACCGCAGCCCTGGTTATCGATGCGGATTCCGTATGGAATGTGACCGGCGACTCCTGCATCGACATCCTGACGGTGGAAGAAGGCGGCACGATCAACGGAACCGTTACGGTCAACGGCGAGGAAATTGATCCTGCAGCCGGCGGTACCTGGGAGGGCGAGATCCTGGTAACTGCCGCATAAGGCAACTACCAACTAAGGGGGCTGTTATTTAAGGGAACTGCCGATTAATAAGGATTTGGCCCGGAAATCTCAGTTTCAGTAATTATTCAGGTGCTGCCGGAAGGCGGCACCTGTTTCTTTGCCTTGACGTATGCATAGGAAAATTTTATAATTATAGGACTTAACTATAACAGCATGATTGCTGTTTTTTACTGCTAAAAGACAGAGGTACATGTAATGGGTTATGCGAATCTTATATTCTTATACGGTTTTCTGCCCCTCTGCCTGATTCTCTATTATTTTTTCAATTCGATTTTTATCAGGAATCTTATCCTGATCCTGTTCTCCCTGATCTTTTATGCCTGGGGAGAACCCCTGTGGATCCTGATCCTTTTGTTCAGCGCTGTATTTAACTGGTTTCTGGGAGTCAACGCCCACCGCTTCCGTATGGAATCCCTGGGCAGGATCCTGATGATCTTCGCAGTAGCCGTGGATATTCTTCTGCTGGTTGTCTTCAAATACACCGGGGTCGTCAATCCCTTCCCTTTGGGTATCAGTATTTACACCCTTCAGGCCATCTCCTATGTAATTGACTGTTACCGGGACCGGATCGAACCGCAGGACCGGTTCTATCTTTTCCTGCTGTATTTCTGCATGTTTCCCCGGATCATGGGCGGTCCTGTCGAACGATATCGGGACATGGAATCCCGTCTGGAAAGCCGGACCATATCCGCTTCCGATATTTATGAGGGGATCCTTCGTCTTGTTACGGGTCTGACCAAGATCATCGTGTTTGCTGGGCATCTGCTGCCGATCGCCGATACCTTTTTCGACAGCTCGTTTTCCGGCCTGTCCGTTCTCGGCGCCTGGTATGCTCTGCTCTGCTTTACCCTGTATCTTTATTTTGAGCTCAGCGGATTTTCCGATATTGCCATCGGCCTGTCCCGGCTCTTCGGATTCCATCTGAAGGAAAATTTTGATCATCCGTATATGTGCCGGACCATTACGGAATTCTGGCAGAGATGGTATGTATCCCTGGGAACCTTTTTCGGAGACTACCTGTTTCCGTCGGTCGCCCGGCGGTTTCATAAATCTCTTGCTTTGTGCCTGGTCTGGGTCCTCATGGGACTCTGGCATACAGCCGCCTGGAATGGCCTTTTGTGGGGCTTGTTTCACGGTCTGTTCCTCCTGCTGGAGCAGTTGCTCGGGGAGGAACGGATCCGGAGAATCCCGGTATGGATCAAACATATCTATACAAAGCTTGTGATTCTGATCGGATTCGGAATTCTCTATTTTGACGATATGCGAAAGCTCGGCGGTTTCTTCCGGAATCTCTTCGGAATCAGCCTGTTCACAGGCAGTGCCGGCCTGACAGATCCGGCTGCCCTTCAGTCCCTGACGGGCAGTCTCATCCTGCTCATCCCGGCAATTATCCTTTGTGCCCCGGTCAGAAAACGGATCACAGAGCCCTTTTTAAACAGCAAAAATGATGCCGTGTACAAACGGACCCTGATCCTGCAGATGGCAGGCTGTATCCTGCTTCTGGCGGTCTGCACCCTTTTTCTTGCAGACGGCAGCGCAGGCTCCTTACTTTATTGGAAATTATAGGACAGACTCATGATTCGACATGCAAAAAACCTGAAACCTTCAAATATGGAAGAGATCACGGAACCTGTCAGTCAGCCTGATCTGACGTTTCCGCTGACGGACCTGCCTGACAGGTCCTCCCAAAACCGTATCCGGCAAAAGAAGTTCCATGCTCTGACCACCGGTATGGTTCTGGTTTTCTTTGCTGTTTTACTCGCCTGCGCGGTCCTTCTCCTGGTTCTGCCCGCCTTCAGTTCCCTGAAAGAGGCGGACGCTTCGGAACCTTCCTGGCCGATATTATCTTTTGATGAATATTTTTCCGGAGATTATGCCAAGGAGATTGCCGGGTATTACACTGCCCGGACAGCCTCTCTCAAAGGATTTGAGACTGCCGGGATCACCGCCGGCTCCCTGCTCGGGATGGATGCCCTTCCCGTGGAGGAAGCAGGAGAAGCCTCCGGACGGATCCGCCGTTCCGCTTCTCAGGATGGATCCGCAGACCAGGCGGAAGACTCCTATCTGGATGTGGTGAAAAGTAAAAATTATCATGTGGAGAACCGGACTGCCTACATGCAGAACGGCTTCCTCATGGTACAGCAGGACAACCACTGGCGGGCCTTTTCTCTGTATACTGCGGAAGATCCTTCGCTGTATGCGGAAACCATCAATTATATCCGGCAGATGGTCAATACCGATGTCAATATCTTCGTGATGCCGATTCCTCTCGCCTCTCAGTTCTATACGCCTTCCAATTATGAGAGTCAGAATACGGACATGAAGGACACCTTCCGGAGTCTGTCGATCAAACTGATCAGCCGGGTGAAGGACATCGATCTCATCGATACTCTGAACAACCACAATGCGGAAACCATCTATCTGCGGACAGACAGTCACTGGACCAGTCTGGCGGCCTATTATGCCGCCCGGGATTTCACGCGGATTGCCGGCGTGCCCTTCGCGGGGATGGAGGCTTACCGCCGGAAAGTCCGGGCAGACTACACCGGGTCCATGTATGCGCTGACCGGGGATACTAAACTTCTTGATGATGCGGAGAATTTCGTGTATTATATCCCATCAAACGGGTATACCGTGGATTATTACGACAGGAATTTTCAGTATCTGTTTACAGACGGGCTGTATTTCAATACCTCTGTCTCGGATTCCTACAACGTGCTTTTCGGAAAAGACGACCAGATCATCCGGATCACTACGGATGTGGACAATCACCGGAAGCTTCTTCTGGTAAAGGACAGTTTCGGAAATGCTCTGGTCCCGTTCCTGACCAGCTCCTATGAAGAGATTTATGTCGTGGATCTGCGTTACTTTGAGCTGAACCTGATCAATTTCATCAACGAGCTGCAGATCACAGACCTTCTGTTTGCACAAAGTTACGGCACCCTTTCCGATACGAATGCGGAACTCCTGGAATACATTACTTACTCCAACCTGGAGGCTGCAGTTCTGGACCAGGCGCCGCCCGCTCATCCGGCCGCCGGAGAGAATCCGGATCTGGAAGAAGATTCGGGGAATTATCCGGAGATCCAGGAAATTAAGTCCCCGGAGATTCCGACAGAGGAGACGGTGGACAGCGGATGGAATTATGATCCTCCGGCGCAGGATTACGAAAGCTGGGATAATACCGGTTGGGAGGACATGGACTGGCAGGACGCTGGCTGGGAGGACATCGATTGGGAAGATGCTGCCGGAGACGGCACGGACTGGGATCCTGCCGCAGAAGAGGACATCTCAGAAGATACCCCCGGCTGGGAGGAGACGGACTGGCAGGACGCCGGTTGGGAGGACACTGGCTGGGAAAATCCCGCGGGAGACGGCATGGACTGGGAGGATCCCGCAGGGGAAGATGCCGGCTGGTACAGCGAAGATTCCGATTACGAAGATAACAGTTATTACGAGGACGAATAGTAATTATGGCTTTATTTATTTCAATTGCGATTGCAATGTTTGCCGGGGTCATGATGACCCGTGTAACCAAATTGTTCAACATGCCGGATGTTACCGCATATCTGATCGCAGGGATCCTGATCGGTCCCTGTTTTTTAGGCCGGATCGGGATTGAAGGACTGGGATTCACTTCCTATGAAGCAATCTCCAACCTGGACCTGATCTCATCCCTGGCCCTTGGATTCATCGCCTTTGCGATCGGTACCGAATTCATGCTGCCGAAGCTCCGTAAGGTGGGAAAACAGGCGGTGATCATCGGTCTTTCCGAAGCCCTGACTGCTGTGGTATTCGTCACCGGGATCCTGCTGATCCTGTATTTCATCCTTCCCGGAAAGGTGTCTCTGCCCATGGCGATCCTGATGGGCGCCATTGCTTCCGCGACAGCCCCCGCCGCCACCTTGCTGGTGGTACGTCAGTTCAAGGCCAAGGGCGCCGTCACGGAGATCCTGCTTCCCGTGGTCGCTCTGGATGACGCCATTGCCCTGGTCTGCTTTGCCATCGCCTCCGGAATCGTCAAGGGCTTGCTGGGCGGAGAGATCGATATCTATTCCATCGTGATCAATCCCATTATCCAGATCTTCATGTCCCTGGTACTGGGAGCCGTTTTCGGATTCATTCTTGCGGGACTGGAGCGGTGGTTCAACTCCAATAAGAACCGTATGATCTTCATCGTCAGCGGAGTCATGGTCACTACAGCCCTGTCCATGCTGGAGATCCCGGTCGGTCCTGTGAAGATCGGATTTTCTTCCCTACTGGTCTGTATGATGCTCGGCACGATCTTCTGCAATGCCTGCCCGGTGGCGGAAGAGATGATGGAGCGGGCTGATAAATGGACTTCCCCGCTGTACTGCCTGTTTTTTGTGCTGAGCGGGGCGTCATTGAGATTTGATATGTTCTCCGATGTGTTCGTGGTGATCATCGGAGTGATCTATATTGTATTCCGGGCTCTGGGGAAATATGTCGGCGCATCGGTCAGTGCCCGTCTGGTCCACTGCAGGCCCCAGGTCAACAAATATCTGGGCTTCACTCTATTCCCCCAGGCAGGGGTCGCACTGGGTATGTCTCTGACCGCCTCCCAGATCCTGGGAGAAACCGGCACACTGGTCCGCTCCCTGACGCTGTTCGCGGTCCTTGTCTATGAGCTGATCGGACCTACCATCACGAAGATCGCCCTCACAAAATCCGGAGATATCCAGCCGAAGAGCGAAGAAGTTCTGAAACGAAGAGAAAAAGTCCTGAAAGAGATTCAGGACAATCGTTCTTCCATGTAAATACGAAGCGCTCAGCCGGAGATCAGATCCTGATCCACTTCTCCGGTGGCAGCGGCTTTTTCCAGCCACAGCTGCAGGGTCTGAGCAGAAACAGTCAGTTTGTCGATCATCTGTTTCAGTCCGGAGAACTCCGCATATTCGTCCTCGGAGACCGTTCCGTCCTCCGCGATATGCAGCAGCAGTTCCTTCTGCTGATACAGTTCCGAGATCCGGTTGACCATTTCAATCGCGATCTGGGGAAGGTCCTTTTCCTCCAGCACCGGCGTGCTCTTTTTCCCGATGGCGCATTCATGGGTACAGTAATAATTACAGAGCCCCGGTTCCTTGTAGGCTCTTGCCATCATGACCACATCCTCCGGCTGAACGACGGTTCTTCCGGATTCCAGCTTTTCCAGACGGCTCGGCGTAATGCCGTCAATCAATTCGCTGGCTTTCTCCCGGGTCAGTCCGTTTTGTTCTCTGGTCAGCATGTAGACCGATTTATTTTCTCTGATTGATTTTCTTCCCATGACGCTCTCCCCTCACGGATCCTTTTTGACTGATTATAAAGTTATGGGATTCAGATTGCAATATTTCCCTCTGATGACTTGTAATCCGGGGCTCATTTATATAAAATTCAGATAGCAGTCCGGAACCGGTCCGACAAAGCGTTCCGGCAGCAGGAAAGGGATCATGAAGCAGAAAGAGCCTTTGAAAAAACGAATCTTCGAGATCATTCAGATCGGAAACCGCAACGACCTGCCCAGCAGGCTGTTTGATTATTTCATCGTGATCTGCATTGCCCTGAATATCTCCGTTCTGTTCATGGAAACCTTCGATGTGTTCTCGCCCTATTATCCTCTTCTGGAGGGGATTGAGGCCGCCACCATCGGTATTTTTATTGTGGAATATCTTCTCAGGCTGTGGACAGCGCAGTACCTCTATCCGGGCATGGGGAACGTCAAAGCGGCTCTCCGGTTCGTGGTATCCTTTTACGGAGTGATTGATCTGCTGACGATCCTTCCCTTCTTTTTCCTGTCCGGGTTTGTCGCGCTCCGGATCCTGCGGATCGTCCGGATCTTCCGTCTTTTTAAAGTCAATGCCACCTATGATTCCTTCCATGTCATTTCCAGCGTTTTCCGGAAGAAGTGGAATCAGATCATATCCTCGGTATTTATCATCTTTCTTCTGATGCTGGTATCTTCCCTGTGCATGTACAGTGCGGAGCATGAGGCGCAGCCCGGAATCTTCCAGAACGGGTTCTCCGGCATCTGGTGGAGTCTGTCCACCATCTTTACCGTCGGATACGGCGACATCTATCCCATCACAATCCTGGGACGTGTGATGACTGTCCTGATCACATTTCTGGGAGTCGGTGCCGTGGCCATTCCCACCGGTATTATTTCCGCCGGATTTGTGGAAGAATATACCCAGCTGGCCCAAAAGCCCCATGAGAATCGCTCGGTTTCCACGTTCTGTGAAACGGTCCGCTCCGGCAGTCCTCTGGCTGGCCAGTCTGTTCAGGCGATCGAACGTTCCCAGAATATCCGGATCCTGGCAGTCAAGAGAGAGAACGAGATCCTGATTCCCGGAGATCAGACCATGATCCGCCGGGATGACACCCTGATCTGTCAGCGATAAGCAAATCAGTAAACATACTGAAAATGCTGGTAGTCGGTATTATAGGTCCACCAGCCTCCCCATTCAAATCCCGCTTCTGTAAACAGCTGATAGCACAGATCCCCCGGTTCGACTTTATAGGGAAAGTCCGCGTCCCGGTCCAGATACTGGATTCCCTCGTAGGGAAAGATATAGTTTTCCGAAGGAATATAATAGACGTTGTAATAGGGGTTGATATCGATCGCTAGTCCATAGGCATGATTGGAGATCTGATTGGTATTGTCCACCATACGGAAATTGAAGGCAGACGTGTTATTGGACATGATCGAGGTCTCATCGTCCGCGTCAAACTCATCCACCAGGATCATGCTCTCAATGGGAAACGCGGCGTCATACAGCTTCCGGAAGATCTCACACACCTTGTCCGCGACGACCACATTCATCACCAGTTCTCCGACCTTGATCCTGCCGTCAATATCTTTGTGCAGGCACCTTATATAGCGCAGATCCTCCCGGGGCGTCGTACAGTATTCCTTGAAGGATTTCAGCCACATTCTGGCAAAGACCGCATCTGAGATCTCTTCCACAGAAAAGAAGGTGTCGGTCCCCAGCGCCTCCACTGCCGCTTCCGTCAGCACCGTCCCTGCCCGGATCTGATCCGCCGTGACATTCCAGGTACCCTGTACTGTCTGTACGGCCGCTTCACTGCTCCATCCCTGCAGATTCCGGTCAAAATACCGGACCGCATACAGATAGTCCGTCCCCGGAACCACCAGAGAATCCGTATAGGTTTTCATATCTTCCGTCTCATTATCCAGGATCGCGATGCATTCCCACTTCTCTTCGCCGCTTCTCCGGAAAATCCCGTAAAGACCGGCGCTTTCCAGCTTCTCCCAACTTAGTTCGATCCCTGCGTCTGTGGATGCAATGGCAGGTGAGATCCCGGACTGGGCAAAGGTCTCCCGGGGCAGCAGCCCGATCAGCATGGTGATCAGCATAACAGCTGCCAGGACCCGTTTCCTGTTCATAGAATGATTTCCATTTTGTTTGCTTCTCATATAAACATCCTTTTCTTTCGTGATTCGAAGAAGATTCCCGGCGGGCGTGTCCCAGGCAGAAAAGAAACACTCGCACTTTTTACTCTGATAAAGTATAATCCATAAATCTATGATTTCAAACAGAAAATGTATTCGGGAATCCGTTTTTCGAAGGGATACGGATACAGGAGGAGACAGCAGATGAAACAAACCGACTTCAATCACTTACTGGATCTTGTGGAGCCCTCCCGCTCTGTCATGCTTCTGGCGAAGGTCAGAAAGCTGCAGGAGACGGATCCGACCATTTGTAATCTGACCGGCGGAGAGCCGGATTTCGATACGCCGAAACCAATCTGCGATGAGGTGTACCGGCAGCTCCTTTCGGGCTGCACCCATTATTCAGATTCCAAGGGAGATCCTGGACTGAGGCAGGCCCTTGCACGGAAGCTGAAGGAAGAAAACAAGGCCCCCTATCCGCCGGATCAGATCCTGATCACTCCCGGCGGAAAATATGCGGTTTATCTGGCGGTCCAGGCGCTTCTGAATCCCGGTGATGAGGCGTTGTGGCTGACTCCCGGCTGGGTGTCCTATCCGGCCATCATCACCCTGTGCGGCGGCGTTCCGGTGCCCGTCCGGCTGGATCGGAATACAGACTATCGGATCACGAAAGCGCAGCTGGAAGCAAAAACCACAGAAAAGACCAGGCTTCTGATCATCAACTATCCGAACAATCCCACCGGGCAGATTCTGTCAGAGCCGGAGCTTGCGGAGCTGAAGTCCTATCTGTCTGCTCATCCAGGAATTTATTGCATTTCCGATGAGATCTACGAAAAGATCCTGTACGACAACGCCCGCTTCCTGAGCCCTGCCGGAGATCCGGAGCTTTTTGACCGGATCATTACGATCAACGGATTCTCCAAGGCTTATGCCATGACCGGATGGCGCATCGGATATCTCGCATGCTGCGCAGAACTGTACGGACGGATCCAGAAAATATTCCAGCACTCCATGAGCTGCACCAGCGCATTTATCCAGAAAGGCGCCATCAAAGCGCTCCAATTGCCGGAGGAGACCGAGCGGATGCGCTCCGCTTATGAACGAAGACGGAACCGGATCTGCGAAGGACTCCGGGATGTCCCTCATCTGCAGTTTAAAGCTCCGAGGGGATCTTTCTATCTGTGGGTTTGCTTTGACACCGCAATGGGATCGGAACAACTGTGCGAACAATTGCTGGAGAAAGCCGGCATCGGCGGGATCCCCGGCTCCGCTTTTGGCGTGGAAGAAGACTGTATGGTACGGTTCTGCTTCGCCCAGGATGATGAGACCATTGACCGTTTTATAGACCGGCTCGGCCGCTTCTGTCGGGAACGTCTGTAACGTCTCCCGGACCGCAGATGGTGCCGGAGCCGCGAATCTCTCTGACAGCAGTAAGCCGTTCAGTTCCTCGCAAATAAGGTCCTGAACGGCTTGCCGCTGTTTCTCAGAGAATAAGAAAACACATGGGGTTATTATGGGCAATCGCAGAAGCGTTTACCGGACAATATAATCTCCGGAGGTGTATTTCGGCGGAATGACCGGGATCTGCAGGTAGGACTGATACTGACCGCCGGTGTGGATCACATGGATTCCGTCTCCGTTATCGTCCAGGAAGTCCATATGCCCGTCTTCATACCATTCGGATTTTACGAAATGGCCCGTGATCTCGATACGGAGCTTCTCTCCCTTATGCCAGATCCGGCTTGTTGGCCAGATCTCGATATCCACCGGATAGATCATGCCCTCTTCCATGGGCTCGTCCCTGCGGTGTGCCTGTACCGGCTGAAAATCAGAGCTCCAGGTTTCATCCAGCTCTCTTCGGGATCCCCGGAAATAGCCCCAGGCACCCCGGTAGGGCTCCTTCATGCAGGAGACCGGGACGTATTCGCCGTCAGCTTTCATCTTTTTGATCCAGATAAACATATCCATGTTGTCATAACCCCGTACTTCGATATTCGTATGGAGCTTGGAATAACCGGTGATCTCGGTATCTTCGGTAAAGGTATATTCAAAGACCGCCGTGTCAGTCTTCTGGTCATAGGCCAGTTCGCTTTCTGCGCTGACCTCTTCGTCAAACAGGGAATGGGAAGCCGCGTCCAGATAGAGCTTCTTATATTCCGTTCTTTTCAGCGGAAATTCGTTTTCTTCTTTATTGTGGATCAGGTCGTATCCATAGGCATCCATCAGATCATAGCGGACCTTCGGTGTGAATTCCCATCCATTCCGGATATTGCGGAGATACCGGTCGAAGAACCGGCGCAGATCCTCCAGATTCTCCGGGCTGTAGGTATCCGGCCACTCCATATCCCGGTGGATCCGCAGCCATTTCCGGCTGGTCCGGATCCTCCGATATCCTTCCAGGGACCCTCTCAGATGGAAATGACACCATCCGCCGCAGATATAAGCCGGGATCCGGATGTCCTTCCAGCGGGGGATCTTGCTCTCCCAGTAGGCATCCATATACGGATGCAGGGTCAGCATATTGCAGCCGTCTTCCACATAATTGGTGGCGGCAACCGTTTCGGTGATTGCGTCATTGAAGATCGGGTTCGGGATCCCGCCCATACAGAAGCTCTCCCGGTAAATATCCCCGGTGCCTTCCCAGACAGCGATACAGGCCAGATGCTCCGGCTGTTCCTGCGCCACTTTCCACTGAACCATACCGACGCCGGAATTGCCGAACATACCGACTCTGCCGTTGCACCAGCTCTGGGCTGCGACCCACTCAATGAAATCGGCCCCGTCCTTTCCGTCCTGTACCCCGAAATTGGACACATCCCCCTCGGAATGTCCCACTCCCCGGGGATCACAGTTGGCCACCGCGTAGCCGTAGCGGCACCAGTAGGCCGGATCCGCCGATTCGAATTTTGCCATCGTGGATACGGTCTTCGGCGGAACTCCCATGAGTTTCCACTCATCCATGCCCTCCGACGGACGTTTTCCGAAGGGGCCCCAGGAAACGATGACCGGAACCGGCTCTTTCGTATCCGGACGATAAATATCCGCATACATCTTGGTCCCATCCCTTAACACCACACAGACATCCTGCATGCAGAAGATCCCGTCGCCGCAGTCATAAACACGGGGATTGAAGGGGCCGCAGATGGAAAACTTCCGTACCTCTCCGCCCTGTGCCCGGATGGCATCGCATTCTTCCTTGGTTTTGCCCGGATGCCCTTTCCGGAACAGAACTTCTACCTGCTCCCCGCAGAGCTCCTGGGTCTCAAATTTAAATTTATCCTGATTCTCCTCATTATATGGGAGAATATGCGGAAAAGAATCGTATTTCTTCATCTTATACCCCTTTCACCGGCTTCGTGCACGGGAATTCTTCCGCCAGCTCCCTGGCCAGTTCCTTTTCTCTGGAATAATCCACCGTGGCGTTCTTTCTGCCGATTTCCTTCAGATCCTTCATATGCTGTTCCCGGCCGCCTTCCAGCACATGGGACAATGCCATGGCCTCCGGCGTAAAGGAAGCCCTGACCTTCCCGTCCTCCACGACCAGAGTGCCGATCGCGCCGCACAAAGCGCAGGTCAGTCCGTCTGCCTGATCAGAAAGATACATGACTCTGGAATGGCACACCGGACAGATTCCCGGATCCCCGATATAGGAACGTTCTTCCGGCGGAAGCTTTGCCATCTCTACCAGATGCTTTCCGGCTTTGCGGATCTCATCCGCCCGTTCATCCTGCAGAGCGCCGTTGCTCCAGGGGATGGAAATATAATCCACCACCTGCAGCCCCAGAGGGATCGACGGAATGGCGATGGTCGGATAGCTCAGATAGTTCCATTCACTGCCTCCGTGTCCGATGTACAGTACCGGCCGGGTACGGAAAAACCGTTCATCCACCTTGGGTTTCATTCCCCTTGCCAGCTGATTGTCATAGGCTTCCTTCTGGAACGTCACATCATGGGAGGGTCCCAGACGGTCGCACATGATCTTATAAGGTCCCGGCGCGGAATTCTCGTACATCGGCGACAGATAGATCATGGCGTCGCTTTCCAGATACTGCTCATCCAGCCAGTCCATATCGTCCTTTAACGGACAGGTGCCGTCAAAGGTGGGATCCGACAGGCGCCTTACACAGGCTTTGCAGTCGATACAGGGTTTGATATTCAGATCATTCAGATTGATCAATACAGTTTCGTCAGCACCGGCTTCTTTACACGCCCTGAGGGCCAGTCTCGCAAAACTGATCCCCTTGCCGTTTCTTCTGCCGGAAAAGATACATACAACCTTCATTTTTCTTCTCCTATATTCAGTCCTTTATTCCTCGGCCAAATCCTCAATATATTCCACCGCGTGCTCCGCGGCCAGCCGTCCGGAATTGACGGCATATCCCATGGTATTTCCGGGAAACACAAACAGATACGTATCCCCGTAAATGTCACAGGTATCCGTTCCGGAGGCATACAGCCCCGGGATCGGACGGTACTCTTCATCCTGTACCTGGAACTTGTAATTCACCTGGATTCCACCCAGGGAACCGTAGGCTCCGGGGCAGAATTCCATCGCATACAGTTTTCCGGTCAGGGGTCTCAGGTAATGGTAGCTCTTGCAGAAAATATCGTCCACATGCTCTTCACAACACAGGTTATATTCCTCCATGGTCTCACAGAAGGTATCCTCGTCGATACCGATCTTCCGTGCCAGTTCTTCCGGAGTCTGCGCTTCCCAGACGCAGTCGGGATATTCCGCCATAAGAGATTCGAATTCTTCCTCGAAATGGGTCAGGTCATTGCCGATCCCGATTCCGCTGGGATAATCCACGCCCTTCTTCCGGTAATAATTGACCAGCCTGCTGTCAATGATGGAATAGAGTCTGGCGCCGGGCTGACGGCTGATGATATTGGCGGATACGGAAGCATTCTCCACTACGCTCTCATCCATCACCCGGTCTCCCAGGGAATTCACCATCAGGGCACAGGGCTGGCGGAACGAGGTTTCCATGGGGTTATGGGGAATACGGGACCAGATGATTTTCTCCATCGTGATCCTGCCTTTCCGGCCGCCGGCCTCCCAGACCATCCGCATGCCGTCCCCGGTCACTCCCGGGATCCGGATATTGAACATATCCTTTCCGTAAGTGCAGCCGGCATACCGGTCGATCATTTCCGGATTGTCCCCGAATCCGCCGGTGGCAACAATGACGGCATCGGAACGTACCTCCACCTCTTCTCCCGTCTGGGTATCCAGCGCCCGGACCCCCCGGATCCGGCCGTCTTCTTTGATCAGGGAGACGGCTTTTGTATTTAACAGGAGCTTCGCTCCCAGCTGGGTCGCCCGGTTCGTCAGGACCTTATTCATGGTCCCGGCGCATCTCGGTCCCGGCGCCCCGCCGCCTTCCGGCTTCACTGCATGCCAGGTGGGATATGCGGAAGGGAAATATTTACAGGGACCTGCAAATTCCACTCCCATATCCTCCAGCCAGTCGATGGTGCTGCCGGATTTCCAGATATATTCCCGGAGTTTTCTGGCATCTGTCTGCCAGTGGGTATATTCCATCATTTCCCGGAACACATCCTCTTTCCGGATCGCGATCATGTTGGCTTTCTGGATCCGGCTCTCCACACCGAAGGGGCCCATGCCCATATTGGCGGCGCCGCCGGTCACGGAGGATTTCTCCAGGATGACCACATCCATGCCGTTCTCCGCTGCGGTTACGGCTGCTGCCAGGCCGGAGGGACCTGCGGCAACCACCGCGATATTACATTGATAGTTCTGCATAACTTCTCCTGTTCTTCTACATATACCCCATCAGTTTCGGCATCCACAGAACCAGATCCGGAATGATTGCCATCGCGAAGATCAGCGCCAGATCCAGAACGAAGAATTTCACCACGTTCTTGAAAATGAACGCCGGCGATTCATTGACCGCATTGGCTACATAGAAGACGCCCAGACCTACCGGAGGCGTCAGGGAAGCAACCTCCATGGAAATAACCATCATTGCCACCAGCACCAGCTCATTATATCCCAGACCTGTCAGAACCGGGAATACGATCGGCGCGGTAATTACGATGATAGAAGCGCAGTCCATAAACATTCCGCAGAACAGGTAGAAGATCACCACCAGTGCGAAAATAATGATGGGCGGCACATTGGCGGAGGCAATGGCGTTTCCGATGGTCTTTGTAAGGCCTGTGAAGGCAATCAGACGGCTGAACAGCTGTCCGCCGATAATAATCAGATAGATATTGCCGAACTGCAGCAGGGAATCCCAGATTGCCTTGGTTATGGACTTGAAGGGAGTCCGTTTGGCAATGGCGTAGATGAGCACCACCACCATGGCCACGGCACCGCCGACGGTGGCCGGGAACCATCCCAGGAAGCTTCCGCCCACGATCAGGGCAAACAGCAGCAGGATCGGAATCAGCAGGGTCAGAGTCCTCAGCTTCTCGTTCATCGGAATTTTTTCCGTGGACTTCGGCGGAATCTTATCCGGATAAATCCGCTTATAAATATTGATGAAGATCAGATAAGCCACCGCGAACAGGATGCCTGCGCCGAATCCGGCCATCAGTGCCGCTCCTGCGGACACCTCCACCAGCATACAGAAGGAAAGGATCAGAACGCTGGGCGGAATCAGTACGGACAGGGAGCTGGAAGCACAGATCACAGACAGGGACAGTCCCCGGTCGTATTTGGCCTTCTCCAGTTCCGGAAGGGCGATCCGGGAGAATACCACGTTGGCAGCGGAAGATACACCGGAGCAGGCGCCGAAAATCATATTGGCGATGACGACGGTGTCCAGAAGTCCTCCTCTGGTTCCTCCCAGCCATTTCCTGGCTGCCTTGAAGGCGCCTTCCGCGATTCCCGTCATGGAACACAGGGTTCCCATAACCATGAACATGGGGATCACGGCGAAATTATAGGATGCGCTCAGAGAAAAAATACCGGTGGTCATCTGATTCAGGAACATGGCCGGGCCTGCTGCCGCCAGAAGGCCGAGTCCGGCACACCCGAAGATGGCGATTCCCAGAGGAACCCCGATCAATGTTAAAACGATCATGACTACGAAAGCCAGGATACCGATAATCCAGATAGGCATATTATTTTCCCTCCTTCACTTCTTTTTTCGGGTCCGGAGCCGGAAGGGCGAACATCCGGATCACTCTCCACAGGCAGGCGATCGCCAGGAGCGTAAGGCCCACGGCATAGATCAATGTAAACGGCCAGATATGAAAGGCGCCGGTCTGGGTTGCGGAACGGGTTCCTTCCTTAATATGCTTGGCCATCAGAACAAAACCTCTGATTCCGATGAAACCGAAGATCACGATTCCGCAGAAATAGGAAACGGCTTCGATTCCCCGCAATACGGATTTTGGGAATTTTCTGGTTAAGATATCCACGGACATCAGTCCTCTTCCCAGGACAATAGATGCCAGAAAACAATATACAACGGCGATCAGACCATACTGGACCCACTGGGTCTGGTTCGGGATCGCGCCGGAAAACAGCTTGGCAGCCAGGATATCGCCTACGCACAGAAGCGCCATGATCACGATAGCGATAACGCCCAGGTAGGAAAAGATCTTTGCTGCTTTCTGCATGATTTTGTCGATTTTTCCAATTGCTGAATTTGATTTCATACGTTCTACCCCTTGAATGAAAAAGTCCTGTCATTTCTTCGGAAATGACAGGACTCAGATACAAACGACTTATTTGTATTCATCCGGAACCTGATCCAGTCCGGAGTATTCAGTTCTTGCCTTTGTGATCGTGATCATGTCATTGAGACCTTCTTCACCATCTTTTTCCTGTGCCAGTCCGCAGAGCATTGTCATATTGGTTTTCTCCATCAGGCCTGTCATCTTCTGTGCATTCTCTGCATCAAGAATCACATAACCTTCTGCTGCTTCGCTGACGCGCTCTTCTGTGGTATTGGCATCCTCAACTGCAAAATCAAATCCCAGCTTAGCGGCATCATAGAAGATCTGCTTTGTCTCGTCGGTCAGCTGATCCCAGACATCGCTGCGGACCATAACGGTCAGGGAGGTCTGATACTCGCTGGCATTCATGACATACGGAGCCACTTCGTTCAGAGACATCGGAAGATAATAGCTGAGGGCGAATCCTGCGCAGTCATAAACACCACGGGAAAGGGATTCATACATTTCAGGCGGAATGGTATTGACAACATTCAGGCCCATGGCTGCCCATACGTCAGCAGACTGTACACAGCCCATCTTCAGGCCCTTCAGGTCATCCAGAGTCTCAAAAGGCTTTGCGCTGATGACACAGCCCTGGCCGGAAGTTAACGCACCAACGATTTCAATACCATCTGCTTCCGTATGTTTATTAATAATGTCAGCAGTCTCAGCATTCTCTTTAAAGATATACTGCCAATATTCATAAACATCATCCCAGCTGGAATTAATGGAAACTCCATATACATAAGGATTTTCACTTGCGAAGTCTGCCGGCTTCGGAGCTGCCATCTGGATGGATCCGTCCTTCAGATAGCCGTATTCCTCAGCTGCGGAGCAAATAGAACCTCCAAAATAACGTTGGAAAGTTACTTTTCCACCTGTCTGCTCTTCAATATAATCCAACATCTGAACCAGAGCCTGTCCTGTGGTGGTCGTTTCGTTATTGGAATTGGCAAACACGATCGACACCGGAGCCTGCTCAGCGGGTGCTTCCCCTGCGAATGCAGTTACGCTGAATGCGAAGACTGCTGCAAGAAGAATTGCAATAAATTTCTTCATGATAAAACTCCTTTCATTCACAATAAAATTGAATAGCAATACACACTACACTCATCGTTGATTTCATTATAATTCCTGTTTTTTTTCTTTGGAAATAGTTATAATTTCTTGTCACTATAGACAAAAACTATAATGGATAATAATTCTTCTATCTCTGATTTTCATGATATAATTCTGTAGAAAAAGTAAGATAGCTATAATATGGATTATGACTTAACCGTTTAGAGGAATCGAAATGTATGATATCTCCATTCAGCAGCTGATCTATTTTATTACTGTTGCCGAATTTTCTAATTTCTCACAGGCTGCTGATCATATGTATATTGCTCAGCCAGTACTCAGCAAACAGATCTCAAAGCTTGAAAAGTCCCTTGGAGTGAAACTATTTAACAGAGTTTACCATGGAGTTGTTCTCACAGATGCCGGCAGCCATTTATATAACGCATGCCTTCCTATTATTGATGAGCTTTGTAAAAACATCAAAAATATTCAAACGACGTGGGGGAATAATAAAAAAATCTTATCTGTGTACTGTCTGAATACATTTCAGACCGAACCGTTTCTTATGCAGAATATTCTCCGTTTTAAGAATGAATTTCCACATTATACGTTTTCGTTCAATATTATAGAAATAAACGATATAAGGAAAGCTTTTGCAGACAAGACCTGTGACGTATGTATCGCTCCGGAATTTATGTTTGATGGAATAGCACACATATATAAAAAAATAATTAAAAAGCTTCCTGTTTATATTAATATTGCCAGGAACCACCCGCTATTAAAAAAACATAAAAGCCTCACATTATTTGATTGCAAAGACGAAACCTTTTGTATGATGGAACCAGATGAAGAAGGATCAATCGCAAACCAAATGGTTCTCAAGCTGTGTCAATATTCAGGATTCCTTCCAAATAAGATTCAATACACGAAAAATCTCTCTTCTCGGGAAACCGCCGTGCTCTTAGGGGCTGTTTCAATCGGAAGCGGTTTTTATAACTCTGATAAAATATTGCAGATTCCAATTATATCTCATGTTGCAGGATCGGATATGACGATTGCCTGGTCATCAGATAATAAATCAGAAGAGCTCATGGATTTTATAGGATTATTTGTCGAACACAGCACATTGAAGATTCCGCCTCACAATCTGCAAATGGCCATATTCAGCGGCCGACAGGGCCGCTTTCCCCGGCCGGACAGGGCCATATTAAACGGCCACATTTTTGTTTATGATCCGGTGGGACGGAGTCCCGCCCCATCGGTTATCATATAGCACCTTTACAACAATA
>JAFUBX010000013.1 GCA_017459985.1 Parasporobacterium sp. | reverse complement strand
TGGCATGAGCCGTGGCAGCCGTGGAAGGCGTATTAAAACACTGAAAATGAGGACAAAAAAAGACCCCGGAGGTCGGAATTAATCCAACCTCAGAGGTCATTCTCTATGGGCTTGTGGGCTTGGAGCCGTGGCGGCCGTGGGTGGAAATCTAAGATCGAATTTCCACGGGGCGAGGGTTACGACTCAACATAGAGAATTCGGCCTCTGACGGCATTATACTGGAATATATATTATGTAGCAACCTGCTTTTGAAATTCGTCTACGCCGGTTGAATCGTGTACCCGCCAAAATAACGGATCAGGATTTCTTTCGCCTGTTGTTTTGCTTCTTCCTGAGAAAAAACCGGTTCATTGGTATCCTTGTCATTAGTCCCCAGATACATGACATACTGGATGTCCTTTTCCTTCTCTGCGATAGAATCGTCATTCATCAGAGATTCAGGCTCCTCCGGATAAAAAAAGTGGAATACCCGTTCCTTGAAATCCGGTGCGGTATCATACACAGCATGCCCATATCCATCATACATATACAATTCACAATCAGACTTTTGCTGCAATAGCTGTCCGATGTTTTCTACAGCGGCCGGTCCCAGAACATGATCTTCCATATCCCCGATCACCAGTACAGGACATTGGATTTTATCCAGATCAGCCGCAGCATCAAAGTCTTTTATTCCCTCAGCCATGATAATAAACTCTTTCAGATCTTCCTCTGTCACTGTCTTAGCAGCGTCAATTAATATGTCTTTTGACTGCTCGTATACTTCTTCCGGATATACTGCCTTTCCAAAATCCAGATATAGTTTTTCAGCATCTCCTTCCTCAGCAAGGCGGATCCAGTTCTAAATGGTTTGATACTCGTCTTCTGTCACAGCAGCAGAGGTGGATACCAGCACCACCTTTTCAATAAGCTCCGGATATTGTATTGCTATTTCCATGGCAGCCATGCCGCCATAAGAAGCCCCAAAAAGATTGATATCTTCCATGCCAAGTGTCTGACACGCCGCAGCAGTATCCTGTGCCATTTCATATACGGAATACGACGCTGGCAATTCCTCACGTCTGTCAAATACATAAACCGTAAAGTCTTTTGCAAACAGCTGATATGCCTCTGCTATGAGATCCGCAGAATCCAGTACACTTTGAATGCTAAGCCCGGGGAGGATCACGAATGTTTTTTCTCCAGTTCCGAACTTACAGTATTTCATAGTGAAATCATTGGTACTTACTGTCTCAATACTTACGTTCCCGGTCATGTCAACTTCCTTCTCTGTGTTCATGTCAAACAGTGTCAGATCCACTGTACTTCCACGGCTGTGTCCGGAATGCTCCATGATATACCCCTGCGGGAACAGAGCATCCTTATCCAGTTCCGGGTAGAAATACTGCTTCATGCGAGTATCATCCGGATCTTGTGCCCATTCCACGAAGTTTATTACTGCCATCTGGGGGCGGTAAGCATCGTATATCTTCAGGCGGTATCCCTGACCGATCAGATCATCGCTGACTTCCTTCAGTGCTGCAGCCGCTTCCTTTGTTAAAAAAGCTAGAGGTTCCTCATATCCGTCGATCCTGTCACCTACAAAATTATAGGTAGAATAATAGCGGATCTCCAGGATCGCATCCGGCACCGCTTCGGATAACAAGACAAAATCCGACAAATCATCCGACAGAATAATATCATCACTTGCCTGCGTGATTCCTGCAAAGAGTAACAAAGCAGAAAAAATAAAAGCAGAAAAGATAATGATTCGTTTTCTCATGAATATCCCTTTCTTTCGTCCTTCACCGACCGAATTTTCGTTTTATAAAGCATTCCTTTTCCCTTCCTCATGAGTAAGCACTCATATACTCGCTGCGGTATGCGTTGACAGCATTAATATCCCCAGCTGAGCAGCTGCCAGCCGCCAACTGCTGTACGGGCCAACCACCATTGATAATCGGTGTATTCCTCATCCGGCTCCCATGCCCCTGCAGCTTCTGCCGGGGTATGGAAATTCGTCAGGAATTCTGCCACCTGGACAAAATCTTCTTCCTCGCCCAGTTCTTTCAGCCAGGCCAGGTTTTCCTCTGTATTGCCTGCATCCCCGGCATAGCGGATGCTGTGCAGTTCACAGCCGTCGAAGAAAGCAAACTGGCACTTCACCTGGATCATGGCTTCCTCCAGTTCCTCCTGCGTATAAAGCTGCGAGTCGCCATAATCAATGTCCAGTTCCGGATCATTAGCGGCCCCAAGCCAGACTTCCAGGGTCATGCCCGGCTGTGCCATGATCTCCTTTACAGCATCAACGTCATTCAGGTAGCGGATATGCCAGGGTTCGTATGCATAGCCGGTGATGTGTTCCTTTCCGTCCAGATAACGAAGGATAAACCCATAGTCCGCCAGCTTCGCATGGATCTTTTCCCAGACTTCCGGGTATTGGATCATATCCTCATTCTCCACGATGTCTTCTCCCTCTATAATGAGGTACAGATCCAGTGCCAGTCCGGTATGATGCTCGGAATATCCCGGCTTTGCCACGGTCTTCGCTGCATAGTCCGCCCCATACAGCTGTGTAAAATCATCCATGATTTTCTGCTGTGCAGCAACGCTCCGGCGGGCGGAATCCAGGTCCACAAACACACCTTCAGCTTCCAGGGCTTCCTTCAGCTGAAGGTATGCATCATAAGCTTTTCGTTCCACTTCCACATCATCCCCAACGGAGTTGGTAAAATGGACGGTTTCCAATGCCTCTTCCCATCCTTCCGGAAGCGGGTGAGTCTTGTTAACTAATACCAAATAATCGATGCTGTTTTCTTTCATTGACTCATCCGGGCTTTGTGCTTTCTCCATCGGAACCCGTTCCTCTGACATCTCCGCTGCTGTTTCCGAAGGAAAGCACCGGCTGTTTGCCGATATCCTGCACGATCTGGCAGACCTTGTTCATTTTCAGGTTCTTAACAAGCAGCCTGTCGGTACGGATCACCTCCAGCATGGGCTGGTAGAAGGCTTCCCCATAAGTCATTCCCTCAAAGCCATCCACATCCTGAAGCAGCCGTTCCGTTACGAAACCGGCAAATTCTGCCAGGGTCAGACCCGCATAAGCCCGGGCTGCGCCAAGCGCATGGCGTATGGGTATATCCTCTGCAAAAGAATGGCTGGTCACGGATTCCCGGAGCTCCCGTCCCAGTTCCAGGAGTTCTTCATCCGGCTCAAAGGAAGGGTCTTCCAGAATCCTCCATGCAAACAGGTAATACTCCAGGTACGTCGGGAACAATTCCCCGTACAAGGTGCCGTCCATATCAAAGACAGCGATCCGGTCTTCTGCCGGGATATAATCTTCTGACGACTCGTCAGTCACAGCTTCCACATACTCGATCAAATAATTTAATGCCGGTGCATCTTCATTCCATTCTGCAAAGACATTCTCCCATTCTTCTTCCTTCGAAGCAGGCTCCCACGCCGCCCAGCCTGTGATTCCCAGGCTGAACACCATGACCAGTGCCAATATGATTCCAATCCATTTTTTCATCCTATTTACCTCTTCATGTCAAAAAGATTATCCCCCTCAGGCCTGTTCTTATTCATCAGGCTAATTGGTTGAAGTATACCTTTTTTTCTTCTCCATACTTCAATCCGGCGGTAATCTCGGCCATTCCAGTACCCTTAACATAAACCGTACCGTTACTGTTCACGTCCGCTATGCTTTCATCAGAAGATATCCACTGAACAGTCTGATACTGGGCATCGTCCGGGGTCATTTACAGACTTGAGTGATAATCAAACACGTAATATCAGTATCCTCCGTAATCAAATTCCACAGCTATGGGTGTTCCGTCTTCCGCATATTTCCAGCTGTATAGGATGTGCATATCGTGGTCAAAGTATTCGATATTGGTATCCCACAGAATGCGGAAGGTATCATCCTCCGCCTTATATTCCGGATGCGTATGCTCCTGGTAATACGTGCCGGCAATGACAAACTGTTCCGGAAGGAATTCTTCGGAACGCTTTTCATCTGTCACCAGGAAATACTCCAGGCTGCCGTACTCTCCCAGGGCATAAGTGGGATCGACATGATAATTGTTCCCATTGATTCTCACATAGGACCACTGATGACCATAGTTAAAAAACTGCGAATCTCCCATCACAATGGTGGCGTCACCCCCTGCTTGTAGAAGGAGATAGGAGTATGCGGTGGATATTTCCGAGCAGATCCCTGTTCCCTCCATCAGAAAACGATAACTGGAAGTCCAGGGCAGATACGCTTCCTGCTGTTTTTGAAAGGTTTCATAATCATACTCATAAGTGGAATAAAAATACCTGTATAGAGACAACGCCTTTTCCAGATCCGAGTAATCCGTCCGCATGTTTTGATTCAGGATCTCTTCTACAAGGGTTTCAAAATCAGCCAGTTTCGTCTCTACTTCTTCTCTCGAAGCCGTATAAACAAACCGGGCCGTTCCGTTTTCCACAGCGCCGCCATAAGAAGATTCAATCAGCTGCGTTAAAACAGGGAAATACCTGTCCGGGAGCTGACCCATGACCCAGTCATAAGTGTACTGATCCGGGCAGGCAAACGTATCCTCCCCCGCATAGACGGCATCGATCAAATGATACCAGGCCTCAATGATCGTTTCTCCGTATATCTCGTCCATATAGCCGGAGGAGATCTTCGGCTGAAATACAAATGTCTCTGCCTCCTGCGCGGCCGCTGCACATCTGAAAGGGGCAATTACAGATACGGCAGCAAAAAGAATAACTATAAAGATTTTTTTCATATATTTGCTCTGTTTTCTGCGTTTATGGAAGCGGTGTAAAGTAACAGCTTACGGTAATGCAGTTTCCGTCTGCATCATACCAGTTCTCTGCAGCCTCCCCATTAACCGTAAGTACCCCGGCATAGATTTCATAGCCATCCTCATTCAGGGTAATCAGAAACTGTGTTTCTTCCGAATCCGGAAAGACTTCAAAATTCATTGTGTATTGTCCCATGGCAGAGATTTCCGTGACAAACTCCCATTCTTCATTCATGATCCATACATCCCCAGCTTCATAAGGCGCATCCTCCGGAACGTCAGGCTCGACTGTTTCTTCCCCGAGATGCGGAATATCGAAGCTGATTTCTATATTGTCGATCATTCGGTTCCATTTTGCGTGAAGCGTCAGGTCTTTATCCGCACTAACATCTTCCCAAAAGATCCCGTCTTCATCATACCAGCCATCGAAGGACCAGGAGCCTGTTTCATCGGAAATGAATTCCGGGATCTCCGGCAAAGTCGATAATTTCAGCACCGCACCGGTGTCAACAGACACAGGTTCCGGCGCTTCCCCGTGGCCTTCCATGTCAAAGGAGACCTGAACCTGCTCCGGGGTACCAAGGACATATTTCCATGTTCCTGTAATACTTGTAATTCCGTCTGCATAGGCAATCCCAAGCGGCTCCACCGGTTCTTCCCCATTCATGGTAATCGCAAAATCTCCTGGAATGCTGTGTCCCGCGGAAGAAAGGGTTATAGAAAGATAGTAACTTTTATCATTCCGGAACGTTTCATCCTGCGTCAGCACCTCTGCCGATGCCGTCAGCCAGGAATAGCCCAGATCCCAGGCAGCAGTCTCTGCCTGCGAAGCAAAGGAAGCTGTTTCTTCCCCTGCGACCGGTTCCGCCAGTGAAATCTCCAGATTTTCCATTGCCGGCTCTTCCGCCAGCAGCTTGAGACGGGCAATGACGGTATCAAACTGATGGGAAAATATAAGCGTATTCTTTTTCTCAAACAATTCAATGACCGGGCCAATGCACTGGAACATATCATCCAGGGTAATCGTACCGGATTCCGGGACAAACTCCGCATTGATCATCACAGGACCTGCCAGTTTCAGCAGGGCATACAAGTCTTCCAGAGCAAGGGGCAGTTCGATGCCTGCTTTTTCCAGGAATGTGGCAAGCTGCGTTGCGGCTTCATAATACATCGGATCCGATTCTTCCTTCACTGCCTGATAAAGCGCGGAAACCGCCGGAAGAAGCTGCGGCATCTCCTCCGCCAGCCGGTCTGTATCAATGCCTTCCAACACATTTCCGAATACAACCTGCATGAGGCTGACAAACAGATCCTGATACCGATATGAAACCGAAACCTCATTTCCGGAAGCCCCGGTAAACGTATCCGTATGCAGGGAGGAATATTCTTCCCTGGTGGGAATCCGGTCCGAAAGGACCTGGATCAGGCCGGCAGAAATAGATTCGATGGCCTCCGGATCATATGTTTCGGCTGCACCTGCCGCGTCACTGCCGATCTTCTGCAGCATCTGCGGCAGAGGCTGCGTAGTCTCTTCTGTGTTCAGCCGGTGCTCTGTGCCATAGCGGGTCATACCCCAGGGCGGGATCATGGTCACAATGTCATCACTGCAGAGATAATTATGGATATATCCGTAGTCCTGTTCATGGCCTTCAATGGCATATTGTTCCACATTGGCAGGCGCTTCGAAGGTATAGGCATAAACGCTGTTTCCCTCATCCTTTAACCGGACTGCCAGGATCCCCGCAATGGCACCGCCGCGGCTCTGGCCTGTGATCCAGTATTTTACATTTCCGCTTAGTCCCAGCTGCGCGATTTCTTCTGCTGCATGATCTGCAGCATTCGCATAGGAAGCCTGTTCCACAGTAATGTCCTCTTCATTCACCAGGAAATTCTGCCTCCATCCGGTCTGCTTTTCTTCCTGAACCAGGGAATGGCTCTGGATTGCAACCACCACCAGGGTAAATGCATCTTCCCCGCTTCCAATGGTCTTCGTCCCCCAGGTAAAATTGCAGCCCTCCGGGTCTGCTTCTCCAAAGCCAGAAAGGCCGGTCTCTTCAAACCCCATGTTTTTCAGAAATGTTGTCCCGGTACCATTTTCGTCACCCGGAACCGCAGCCGCTGTAAGCTGCATGGATACCAGCGCCAGGGCGTTATTTTGTATTTCCGGATCTTCCAGGAACCAGTCATCTGAATAGTAAAAACTATCTTTTATGGTACTTCCCGCAGTAAAAGTTGAATACCACTCTAACGTCCCAAACCGTTCCGGATCCTCAGGCACTTCATCCTCCGAACCGTTAAAAATCGCAAAGAAAGGAATGAGTTCCCGGATTTCCTCCTCTTTGTCCGGCATAAGCGCAATCAGGGATTCAATCAGAGCATCCGGATCCATTCCCTCTTCTCCTTTCATGGATCCAAAAAGACTGTCCAGGAATTCATTTTCTTCACCCAGATCAAAACTGCCAGGCAGATCATCTGTTGATCCCGCAAAAGTACCGTCTGCAAGATAGTCCAGATCCGCCATATTCTGGGACGGTCCGGCATATAAGGCGCTCTTCACCGTCAGGTCTCCGTAATACCCATTATCCTCATGCTCCTGATACACATCATAGGATTCGTTTAGGAGCAGGTCGTAGTTGAACAGTCCATATGTCACGGTATAAACCGGTTCGCCCTTCGGTCCATATCGACCGGAAGATTCGTTTTCATACCCCATCTCTTCCACTTCAAGAATGGTTTTTCCAGTAAGGTCATCCAGTTCTTCCTGATTAAGCGGTTCAGCAGTAATCTCTTCCGTATAGCTAATCGGCAGTGTTTTGATATATTCATTCAGATCTTCATCCAGGGCGATCCGTTTGTCATAATTCAGTTCATTATAGGACGAGCGCATTTTTTCTTTGCCGGTTTCATCCATCTGCGCCACCACGCGGAGGAAAGTGCCGTCTTCTTCCAGCATGACCACATAATACTCTTCGGATCCCATGATGACAGGATTCTCACCGGCTTCCTGGAGCGCTTCACCAAAGGTTGCAAACACAAGTTCTTCTTTTTCAGCTTCTGTCTCTTCCGCTGCCAGCACTGTTCCACCGGTGCACATTGCTGCAATCATTGTAATTACTATGGTTTTTCTAATAACATTCATAATTGTTTTGCCTTTCTCGCCTTCTTTACTGTTTAATTGCGTTACAGAATCGTACGTGTTATTTTAACAAGCCGTGTCCAAAGGATGTCCAAAAAAACACCTTTTTTAAGATGTAAAAGAGCATTATGATAAGCGGAATGATCAGCAGTCTATGGACGGAAAACAAAATCACTGTTCTATTTGCCAGAGAACGGATACGAACTCTGCTGATCAGCATGCCGATGACGATCATGGCCAGTGCTGTATTGCATCTGCCGATCGAAGCGACAGGCAGTAACATCCAGTCGGGCACACGGATCCGTAGCAGCAGGAAGAAAAGACCCAGCAAGCAGGCAATGACGCAGGGGTGGGTCAGCAGCTTTTTAACAGCTGTTTTCTTATCACTCACCCCAGTATACATGGAAAGGCCAACAGACCACATGATCAGCCTCTGCGGGATAAGATAAATACAAGCCAGCATCAAACCGGAAGAACCAAATACCCCTTCTGCGACCGGGCAGCCGATAAAACCGGTATTGGGGGACAGCATTGCATAAGAAAGATTGCAGCGATGATCCGCAATCTTCACGCGGAATACAATTCGTGTATACAAAAATGCAATTACCTGAACGGCGACTGATATACCGAGGATCCAAAGGCAATCTTCTGCCATACTGTCAATATTCTGTGACAGAAAGGAATAGAACACGTTACATGGAAGAACAACTATCATGACCAGATCTGTAACCGCTTTTTCTCCGGCATCATTGATGATATGCAGCTTCCTGACCAGAAAACCGGCTGCGAGCATCAGGAATAAATTGAATATTAACTTCAATAGTTCCTGCATGGCCATCTACCCCCAATATTTTATAAAAATATTGCCTGGATCATGAGAGCCCAGAAAATATTCCGGTTCCGGATTTTGCGCTAAGCCCAGCTGCATATAGAAAGTATCATATGCAGAGAACTGATCCGTTATATAATTATGGAGTGCAAATCTTGTGATTGTCACCGGCGTGACAGTGATCTTCGAACCATCTGCAAGCAGCATTTCATCTTGATACGGAAACAGGCTCCACGAAAGATTCGGCGTATCACCGGTCAGGACATAACGGCCCTTTGCGGTGGGTACAACCACCGTCTGACCACCAAGAGAATGCCCTCTGGACAGGTATAGCTCAATTCCGTTGGCGAGCTTTACATTACCATTCACAAGGATCAGCTTTTTCAGCCGTTCCACCCATTTTCTGGTATCGGGAAAATAATCATTTCTTGCAATCTGAAAATCATACGGATTTTTCATGTTCTCTATTTCCGCTTTCTGAATATAATTCGGAATATCAAGAAACAGTTCTCCATTCGCGCAGTGATCATAATGCAGATGCGTATAAATCACAGAAGTAATATCCGCAATTGTCAGTCCCTCTTCCTTTAGGCCTTCCAGCAGAAACTGCGTGGAGCCAGTCGGATGACATTCTCCGATTGCCATTTGCTCCAAATAGCTTTCTTTCATTCCGGTATCCACCAGAATGTTTTCTTCCCCATTACGCAGTAAAAAGCAGGTAAATGGAAATTCTATCAGCAAATCCTCATCAACATCGCCCCCAGCCAGGGACGGCTTAGGCATCGTCAGAGTTCCGGCCTGAATGGCTTTAATTGTAAAAAATCTCATATCTACACTTCATCAATGGATAATTCGTATCCCCGTGGCCGGCCGGGAAGCCAAAGGCCACCGGATATTCATATCCGCCACAATCGCTCAGCTGTTGATTTTATTCCAGTCGAAGATGCTCTCCGTGATGCTGGCCCAGGAGTAGGATCTCATATACTCCCCACGATAGGCATTGACCGCGTCGCTGTCGCCGGAATAGAAAAGATACGCATCGCAGACAAAGGTTTCCGGTCTGACGCGAAGGATCCCTTTCTCTATCTCCAGGATATCTCCTGCCCCATATTCCTGCAGGGATTCCCGGAGGGAACGGATATAGACATCCAATTGCTTCTGCATCTTGCGGTCATACCCACGGTCTTCCCAAATGGCGGCAAACAATTCCGCCCTTGTAACCCGGAACCCTGCTTGTCCACAAGATACGCCAGGATCTCTTTGGCTTTTGCCAGTTTAAAGCTGACCGGCCGGCCATCTACATAAACATCAAAATAGCCGAACGTTTTGATCCGAATATGATCTGTTGCAGCAACACTTTTCTCTCCGCATACATAACGCACCTCTGCTGCCAGCCTCTCCAGAGATACCGGTTTGAGCAGATACCCTGCCGGATGGACCACATAGGCATCGAACGCAAACTCTTTGTAAGCGGTCAGGAACAGGATCGCTGCCTGCGGGCAAAGCTGTTTGATACGGGCGGCAAGCGTGATGCCATCCATATGGGGCATATTGATATCCAGTATTACCAGATCCACCGGATGGTCTTTGATCCAGTCCAAAGCGGCAAATGCATCCGTAAACCCTTTTGCTTCGCTGATCTCCGACAGACTGGCACATTGGCCCAGGGTATACTCCACTGCCAGAGGTTCGTCATCAATACATACTGCTTTCATGTTCATCGTTCCTCCTCCGGAATCAGCATCGTGATCATAGTGCCTTTTCCCGGCTCACTTTGCAGGATCATTTTACCGCCGCACATCTGTTCCAGGCGTTCTTTCACGTTGTTGATGCCAATATGTGATTCCTCTGTTGATTCCATCTGCTTCAGATCAAATCCGATACCGTTATCCTGAACGGTAATCCTGTGCGCATCTGTTTCCCTTACAGTAGAAACCATCACCAGACCATTCTTTTTGCTTCTTACTCCATGGCGGATTGCATTTTCCACCAGCGGCTGGATTGTCAATGCAGGGATCTCAAAACCGGTATCCTGAATCTGGTATTCCACGCTGATATTGGGAAACCTTAATACTTCGATCTCTGCATACAGCTTCGTATGCTCCAGTTCCTTTGTAACCGGTACCAGATCTGATCTGCTCAGGGATTCCAGATTCTGCCGCAGATACATGCTGAAGCTTTCCAGTGTTCTGTCCGCCAGTGGCGGATCCTTCGCATACAGGGCACGGATAGTGTTGAGCGTATTGAACAGGAAGTGGGGCTGGATCTGTGTCATCATGATCTGAATGCGCTGCTCTGCCACAAGGCCACGCTCATGCTCCCGTACATACTGCAGATGAAGCCAGATATAATATAACACACTTCCTGCAGCAATGGCGATGGTCAGGAAGGAAACCGGCTGCTCTATCCTGGCCATATAATCCAGAATAATCGCTGTAAGGATGATCAGTACAACAAAAAAAGGGATCAGGTATTCTTTTTTTCTCATACTGCGGTAACAAATAAATGTCTGCAGCAAAAGCTGCGCAAGAAGGATTGCACTGATAACGGGGCATATAAACCAGAGTGGCCCCCGCTGAGAAAAATAGTCGGTCTCTCTTATCTCAAAACAAAGGTTTGTAAAGGGAGAACTGCAATATAGCGCAGCGTTGATCCCTGCCAGCATCCACCAAAGCCACTTTTTCCCATTTGGCTTGATAATATAGAGAAACAATACCAGAAAAACAGGCCTTATCGAATAACCATAAGCGGACAACACATTTTTAAGTGCCAGATGGGTGTGGCTGATGAACAGATGATTTTCCCATAGATTCTGAACAATCAGGCTGAGACACAGCGCCAGGATGGTAAGCATGATATACCGCTGTTTCCTCCGAATATACGGGTCGGCCACTACAGTAAATCCCAGCCCAAACAGAAGAATAAATAATGAAAACAGCACAGGCAACTGGCCTAAATCCATTGTCATAGGCTGGCCTCCTCCATTAGAAGGCTGGCCTTGTGTTACCCGCACATAAAGCCAACCTTCCATATCCTTAATAATCACTTATGCATTCGTGTATTTATTATAATGATTCCCCTGTCAGTCATCAAGGCCATTGCTGCCTACCGGATATTCGTTAAAATACGCTTCGGTTACCCATACGCTTCCATCGCTTCCATAGAAATGGTATCCGCCGCCAGCTTCCTGCTCATAGATAACGCCTGTGTTGGGATCTGCCCAGCCGCCCTGGTTCAGCTCGCTTACTTCGATCAGCACTCCGCCGCCTTCCGGCGCATACAGGTACATTGTATATCCAGTGAAGATCTGGCCATCGGCGATCAGTTCATCCAGACCATCATCCCATGCATTATCATCGAAACCGTTGCTGCCTACAGGGAATTCGTTGAAATATCCTTCGGTTACCCATACGCTTCCATCGCTTCCATAGAAATGGTATCCGCCGCCAGCTTCCTGCTCATAAATAACGCCTGTGTTGGGATCTGCCCAACCGCCCTGGTTCAGCTCGCTCACTTCGATCAGCACCCCGCCACCTTCCGGCGCATACAGGTACATTGTATATCCAGTGAAGATCTGGCCATCGGCGATCAGTTCCCCGGGATTATCATCCTGGGCTGGTGCCTGGGTTGCTGGTTGAGACGCTGGCTGCGGGGCTGGCTGTTCTACCGGCTGGTTTGCCGTTTTCGTTTCTTCCTGAACAGGCTCCTCTTCCCCGGTTTCTACACGGACATAAACAAACTGCAGATGCGGATACGGTGCATCCGGCGACTCGTCTTTATAATCCCGGAACAGTGTGTCATCAACCAGGAAGTATTCCAGTTCCATTTCAAGGCTGTCCTGTGTATAAACGATTTTATCCGGGTTCAGCATCTCCCAGGTTCCTTCGTTTACAGAAGCATTGGGGCCTTCCTTGATCTCTTCCTTTACTTTCCCGTCTGCGTACAATGTGAGAATGCTTTCATCCGTGCCATACAGGGACTGGTGTTCTTCTTTTGCCAGTTCTTCCGGGGCATCCCCATCATGGATGGCCAGGACCTGATCCAATGTCCAGGAACCGACAAACGCCCGGGTATAAACAAAGTCTAAATTCTTGTATGTTGCATCCGGAGCATCATCCTGGAAGGTTCTGTGAAGGACGTCTTCCTTCTCATCATAGGAGAATTTCAGTTCAAAACCATCTTCCTCTGTGTAGATATAAACATCCGGAGATGTGGATTTCCAGCTTGCCGGCACATCCACCATGTCCCCGGCGTCAAACATGATATTCCGGGCGTATCCATCTTCATCAAAGCTGAAGATGCTGATCCCGGATCCATACAGAGACTGTGCCTCTTCTTTTTTCAGGAGAATCGGATCACTGGTTTCTTTCACTTCAAACACCTGATCCAGTTTCCAGGATCCTACCACCGGATAAACATTTTTCACTTCTTCGGTTTCTTCCTGGGCAAAGGCAGCAAAGCACATGGTAAATGCCAAAACTGCGGATAAAAGTATAATAATCGTTTTTTTCATAGAATACTCCTTTCTTTTCAGCTCTTTGGCTGTGGTTTAGAATATCCTAGCACTGCCTGTCCAAAGGATGTCCAAAGAAAAAGCAATAAATATGAACGTTTATTTTGCCCTGATAGGAAACCGAATCCAGAGAACCCGGAAGCAGCAAGGAATCTCGCAGGAACAGCTTGCAGAATCAGTCGGAATCGGCACCGGGCATCTGAGCCACATAGAGAACGGGCACAAAAGCCCAAGTGCTGACACCATGATCAATATAGCTGTCTCACTGAATATCCCAGTTGATGACCTCCTGGTCGATTTCGGTATTCCCCACAAAACAAACCCTGAATTACTGGATGGATGCAGCCCGGATGAGAAGGATCTTATTTGTGAGCTGCTCCATGTTATGAAGCCAATACTTCACAAATACTGGAAATAAGCATCAATGGAGGATCCCGTATAAGCCGCAGCGGTATTTCTTTAAAAGCCGGCTGTGGCCAGTATTATTATTAATGAAAATTCTGCCATATTATCGCATGATGTGCTATAATCTTCATGTTCCTTATCGGTCAATTCACCTTCCCTGCCCTTAGCCGGGATATCATCTACAGTAGCAGCTTCCAGACCGGAGATTTCAGGCTCTGGCAACCACTTCGGCATGGAAACTTTCCTGCAGTTGATGACAAGAACCCGGCCTGCATCACAGGCAAGCACTTTATAAACATTTCCTTCCGACTTATATAGTTGTCCTGATTTCACTCCACCCATATATAAATCCTTCCTTTCAGCTTTACTAAATTATTTTTTCGCCAAAATCTGTAACACTGTAACAGCTGTAACAATGTCAACACTTCAACCATCAACGGTATCCGGTAGCTTATCTATCACAATCCCCCAGTCCTCTACTCCTCGTCTGGTCCAGTAGTCCCGTGAAATATCCTGCAGCCTTACTGTCCCCGGTTTCGTTAGATACTTTCGTTCCACACACTCCCTGACTCGTAAAGTCCCATCAGACTTCGTGCAGACAAAGTCTGATGAATAATCCCCTGTCTCCTCTCCATCCAGCAAAACATTACATCGGAACTCTGCAATTTCCTCATTGGCCTCCAGTATATCCGCGTAAACTGACTGAATTTTGGAATAAAACCTGCACACGGTACTGCATTTTGATAAAGATTTCTGTTCACATCTACCCTTATAGTTTTTCTTTTGCATAACAGTCTCCTTCCCAGATATTCCCCAAAAACTTCCCAAAAATCTCCCAAAAACGTTTTTGGGAAAAATCTGGGAATTTTTCGGGAATTCATTGTGCACAATCAAATTGCCGTTTTCCTTATAAAATCAACGTTTAGCAGGCATCACACTCCTTCCTGGCAATTCCTCCAAAAACACGTTTTCCAAATCACTCTATGTCACGTTGCACGTCCCTCCCCGCCAAAATTCGATTTTATTTTTCCATCGAAGCGGGCCAATTTCTCTCTTTTTTTCTTCTAAATTTTAAGTTTAGGAGGCCGTTCTTCCTGTTCTCTCCGACGGCTTCCACGGCCTTCACGGCTTCCAAGGCTTCAAGGCCGTGGTGGCCGTGGTTAAATGCTGAAAACGAGGTCAAAAAAAGACCCCGGAGGCTGGTTTAAAACCAACCTCAGAGGTCGTTCTCTATGGGCTTGTGGGCGTGGGAGCCGTGGCAGCCGTGGGAGGAAATCTAAAATCGAATTTCCGCGGGGCGAGGGTTACGACTCAACAATTCTGATGCTTAGCACACCTCTCCCCTCCAAAATTCGATTTCATTTTTCCTTCAGGGCGGGCTGTATTCATTCTTATTTTGCATTTAAAGTGCCTCCCGGGAGTCTCCCGGAAGAGCCATCCCGACGGCTT
>JAFUBX010000054.1 GCA_017459985.1 Parasporobacterium sp. | reverse complement strand
TTCAGTTTCTTTGTATCGATCCTCATAACGTGTGCTCCTTATCTTTATTCCTCACCTTGTCCGGGATGGATGCCACAAGCTCCTTCATCTTCTTCAGGGCTTTCAGGACGCTGGGCCGGTCTTTCTTTTTCATGACTGCGGCAGAGTATTCCTTAAAGGCCGCCGTCAGTGCATCCGCATCTCTCGCTTTAAAAAACACGATATACCTTGGTGGCTGCTGGGACGCATCCTTCCGGATGGCGTAATCCACGCCGTACTTCTGGGCGACCTTCTCGAACCCTCGAAGATCTGTCTTTGCGATATCCATGTTGGAAACGCCCTGATTCTGCCCGATCAGTTCCTTGACCGTCTGCTTTCCGTGAGGGATCGCGTTTTCCTTGGCCTTTGCCGCTTTCTCCGCCGCTTTTTTCTCCTTGACCAGTCCCCGGTGCCGGAGGTATTTCATGCAGGCGGCCAGTACACTCCGGGCAGTCAGCTTTGTTGTTGTGACCGCAAGATTTACAGTCCTGTTTTCCACTTCTTCCTGCAAAGCCTATCCCTCCTTTCACATCTCGTGGCCGGCCGGAAACCGGATCACCTTATGGTCTCCCTTCGGGGACTCCTCCCTTCCAGGGCCTTCCCGGCTCATCCGTTTCGCCATGGTCCGCTTCACCTGATCCTCCGGAATGGGAAGAACCATAATGCTTTTCCCCATCTTTACGAAAGTCTCCGGCTGATGAAACTTCGCTTCAAACCGTTTCATCTGCTCATCGGTCAGAGATCCGAAGCTATCCTCCGTCAGGCCGACCACAAGGAAGTCCCCTGCGATGATGTCCTGCAAGCCTCCATCCTCTCCGTAAAGAGCACGGTTCAGAACAGCGCCATTCAGCTTTCCTTCCTCGTTGCAGATGATACCGACCGGTTCCTCATACGGGTATACGCACTGGATATATCCGCCGACTGCTTCCTGCAGGTTTTCCAGCTCCGTCCCGATCTGGACGGGTTTCGGATACTCTCCCGGTTTTACCAAAAGCACATCCATCAGCTCCGGCGGGCTGATATCCCTTTCTTCACCGGCCTGGAAAGAGACATCCGCATAGTCCTCGGCAGAATCCATGTCATACATGGAGTTGTTCCAGTTTTCGGAAGCAATCGCCTCCGCTTCCTCCCTGGACTCTGCCTGCACCTGCACGGTCTTCTCCAGAACCTCGGTGATTTTGATGTCATATTCCTTCATAGGCACCTCCGTCAGTTCAGGGACAGTACCGGCATCTTCTCGTCTTCCTCTTCCACATACATGGTGCGTTTCTCGATCATCTGCTGCGTAAGATAGATGTCGGATGCTGTTAAGGAGATGATGTCTCCTTCCTCATCAACCGCATAGATCAGCGCCGGGCCATCCAGATATTTCTGCTCTCCGATCTTAAACAGGAGCTGCCTGTCATAGCTGATGACAAGATCCAGATCCGGAGCAATCTCGATGACTTCATCGTCTCCGAAGCAGGGAAGAAACTCCTCCGCCTGATCCTCAGTGATGACCTTCATCGGCTCTCCGGGAGTGATTGCAATCATGAAAGGCATCTGCCCCTCGTCATCATATCTGACTGCCGAGATCATTTCGTTCCAGATTTTCAGGAACTCCATAACCGCCTGCGCCTGGGCCATTTCTCTCTGACTCATTTTCCTGGGCTCTTCGTTTTTCCCACAGCAGTCACAGGTATGTCCATAGCCGTTTCTGTAACACATATCAAATGTCCTCCTTATCGTGCCTGTTCTCTGTTTCTCTTTTTCTGCCACTGATCCAGCAGCTTCACGATCACATCCTGCATCTGCTGCGGTGTATAGGACTTCGGAAAGTACTTCCGCAGCACATCATGGGGAATCGTGATCGTGGTCATGTCATCCTTTTTTACTTCATTCATCACTTCGCACATGGCATCCATCTTGCACTCCCCCTCCTGACTCAGCTTCTTCAGCCGCTGGGCCTGGGAAAGTGAAGGCGCTGCCTGTGTATAATCCATCGCATCAAGGAACTCTCTCTGCTCCTCCGGTTTGAGGTAGGAAAGCTCCACCGCCGGGTTGAAGGCGATCTTCTTCTCATCTACCATGTCGCGGATTTCGGGGATGAGCTCTGTGAGACGAATGTACCTTCGTACTGTATCTTTGCTGACCCCAGCATCCTCACCGACTTTCTCAACAGATAACTTCTGCGCAACTTGCGTAGAAGTTGATTCTTTACCAAGATCTGTTCTCGCCCCTTGGTGCTTAATCGCATCCAGTTTCATCTTGTAGGCAAACGCCCGCTCACTCGGCAGGATATGCTCTCTTTGCAGGTTGCTGTCCACCATAAAAATGATTGCAGTATCATCATCCATCTCCCGGACAATGACCGGCAGCTTATCCAGTCCGGCCAGTTCGGACGCCCGAAGCCTGCGGTGGCCAGAAATAATCTCATAACCGCCGTCCGGATCCGGTCTTGCAATCGCCGGTGTCAGGACTCCGTACTGTTTCACACTCTCAACGGTTTTCTGCATCTCCTCGTCATCGACTACCCGGAAGGGATGTCCTTCAAAGGGATGCAGTTCTGATAGCGGAATCATCTGTACGTGTTCTTGCTGACTCTCTGACCTGCCTTCCTCGGTGGTAAAAATCTCATCGTAACTGCTCAAGGTTACGTTTGCGCCTTTTCTCGGCATTCTTCACCACCTCCCTCGTCAGCTCCCGGTAGGCATC
>JAFUBX010000012.1 GCA_017459985.1 Parasporobacterium sp. | reverse complement strand
CGGCAGCGCTTCCTGATTATAGCGCAGATAGCGGATCACGGCCTTGGTGTCCGCCACCGTGGCCGGAGAATGACCGTTATAAATGCCATTCACCGGATCATCGTTTCTGGCGCGGCAGCCATAGCTTACCAGCACATAGTTTTTGGACAGAATCATGCCGACTTTATCACTGTCATCGCTGCTGGAATATTCTGCCAGGTTATCGGGATCATCCTTGGCCACTTTGGTGCGGCTTTTATAACTGTTCATCATCCAGCCTGCATTATTCACACACAGGATGATGGGGGAATCCGCGGTGGCTCCCTCCGGCACATAAATACTGATCCGCTGATCCTCCAGGGTAGGCTCCGGAATGTAAAAATCCTCATATTCCGTCACCTTCATCTGCTCCCCGTCCACCAGAACGGTCAGCTCCTTCTGGATCGCATCGCTAAAATCCAGATTGCCGCTGGGCGGGAGAATCTCGACCTCCTCTTCACCGGATTTGATCTCCGCGAAGGAAGTCAGAGGCATGGCGGCCATCATAACTGCCATAAGCAGGGACAGCCCCAGTCCCCATAGTTTGCGTCTTTTCATGTTCATACGTCATTTCCTCCAATTCTGTTATTCCGATAATTGGTATCCTGCTATTGTCAGTATATATTATTTTAAGCAAAACGGTAATGCTATTTTGTGACTTTTCAGATTGTTACAGAGTTGTTGCGGTTTATTTGCTATAGTAGCCGATGAACAGAAAGTGGGATATTGCCCGCATTACTTCGCGGGAAAGCAGAATGAGAATGGAGGGATAATCATGAGGCGTATGATAGTGATACTGATAGCTATGCTACTGGGACTGTCGATGTTTACTGGCAGCAGGACTTTTGCGCAGGAAACAGCCGCAGATGATCTTGAAACAATTTACGGTGTAGTACAAGATATTTCCAAATATCTCTGCGAATCGTGGTCAGATTGCACCGGAAAATGAAGAGGTAAATGATCCTGAGATCCCTGAAAAATTTACCAAGGCGAAAACTTTCTATGGCTTTTATACCTTCACCAACAGTGATGTGTATTTCGCCATGAATGAGGAGGAAACCGAATTCCATGCCGAGTATACCGTGATGCACAGCCAGAACGTGATTGAAGGCACCGTGGAAGACGGCGTGGTAACTGTAACCTATAATGCCATTGGTTTTGCAGATGATGATGCACAGATGATGTATGAAGATGCCATCTCCATCGAAGACCCTTGGGAACCGATTGTGCGGGAATAATAATCCTTTCAAGAACATCATATATAGTCCGGCTTCCTGTCAAATCCGGTCATTTCCCTATATTAACTTTTCCTTTATTATAATATGTAGTAGTTTAATATCACTGAGTCAGCAGGCATATACCTGCTGACTCAATAACTTACAAATCATTATTACAGGAGAAGAGACAATGAAACGATTTTTATGTGGAATGCTTACGGTTATCATGTGTCTGGGAATGCTGGCGGGGTCATTGACCGCGGTGGCAGCAGAACCGGAAACCGAAGAAAAAGACTATGCCCGGCTGATCCAGGAGATTCCGGCGGATGCGGATGTGGAGACTGCGATCAAGATTGAAAAACGGAATAACAAACATATCACCGCAATGCAGATGCTGTTTGATGCGGATTCTTTGAAAGCTTACAACAAAGCTGTTTCTACCATGAAAAAAGAAGAAACTATGGAAGCGGTACAGGCGGCAGTAGAAGCCCGGGAAGCCCTGGTGGAAGTGGAATCCGTAGAAGATCGGATTTGGTTTATCTGGAATGAGGATATGATGCCCTGCGTGGACGGCGAGGAATATACGGAAGAAGAACTGGATGCCAGCCAGATGTTCGGTTACGGCTATGAGCCGATTGCCATCAAATATCTGGTGGAAGATCAGTCCGCTTGCAAGGGTAACATCATTGCCTGCTCCGGCGGTGCCATGAAGGTCTGGGCTAATAATGCGGAAGGTTACCCGGCAGCTCAGGTGTTTAATGATCTGGGATATAATTTCTTCCTGCTTCAGAGAAGAGTAGAGCCCTATTCCAACGAAGACATCTTCATGGATTATCAGCGGCTGATCCGTCTGGTGAAATATCATGCCAAAGAGGAAGGCTATGGCGGACAGGACATGTTTGCCGGTGTAGGCTGGTCCGGCGGCAGTTTCACCCTGATGGGCAGTATCAACAAATTCTATGGCAATGTGACACCTGCAGATTACGATTCCGATTATGTACCAGATGAAATCGACGCTATTAATGCAGATCTGGATGTGGCCATGACCATCTACGGCGGCAGCCTGGATCCGGAGAGCGGTAATGAAAACCTGCCCTGCTTCTATATCTGCCAGGGTACGGAAGATACGACGGTAGATCCCCAGGGATCCTATGATCTTTACGATGCTGTGACTGCTTTGGACATTCCGGCAGAACTGAACATGATCGAAGGCGCGGAACATGGATTTGGCGTAGGCCTTTCCCCAGCCACCGGCCAGGCTCCGGGCACAGAAGAATGGCCCATGCATGCCGATGAATTCATGCAGGCACATCTGGGCTATCAGACAGACCGGTACTAATGGATCTGATTTGTCACGGAATTGTTGCGCTATATAAGGTATAATCAGGAACGGTTCAGTGTCATGCCGGTGTTTCAGCATGATGCTGGATCGTTTCTGTTTTGCTGTTTCCTGAATGGCTGCAGGACGATCTTGAAGTGATAGAAATTTGTGTTAGGAGGAATAAAATGAAAAAGGTGATGAAGTGGATGGCGATTGTCATGTGCGCGGTGATGCTTCTGGCGATGCTGCCGGTGATGGCATTTGCGCAGGAGGATGTGGTAGATGCACAGGAAAACGCACAGGAAATCTGGAACATCTGGGGCGAGGCCATGGCAGTGGAAGAAGCAGCTTCTGAATATGATTTTCAGGGAGCAACGGACGATGCGGAATTTGTGCCGCATTTGACCGCATATCTGCTGGAGGATCAGTCTGCAGCAAAAGGAAATGTGATCGTTCTCTCCGGAGGCGGCGACCGGATGCGCAGCAACCCCGGAGAAGGAATCCCTTGCTGTGAATGGCTCAATTCCATTGGCTATAATGCATATCTTCTGGATTACCGTGTACAGCCCTATGAAAGCGTGGATGCCACATTGGATGTGCAGCGGGCAGTGCGCTATCTCAAGTACTATGCAGAAGAGAAGGGCATCGGAGCCATAGATCATATCGCAGCTATGGGCTTTTCTGCCGGAGCCATGCATGTTTATGCGGAAAGCATTATGCTGGCCGGTGACATTACCCCGGACAGTATCTATCCGGACTATATCTGTGATGATATCGATAAAATGGATGCCAGTGTTGGCGTAGTTGTCTGTGTTTATGCTGCAGGATCCACCCACGATACTGCAGGTGCTGCTGTAGACATCGCAGATCCGGTTTTGATTCTGTCAGAGGAGGATCCCAACTACCCCCAGTCCTGGCCGGCATTCTTTTTCGCCGGAGCATCCGGACATTTTGCATCTGGATTCTGTGTCACAGCATATCTCGCCCTGAACCCGGTTACCGAATGCGAGCTCCATATGTATGGCGGCATCAACGGCCCCTTTGCCATGGGCTACAATTATGCCGGATCCGATCAGATGATTGATCAGCTGGAGACCTTCCTGGATGTGGAATTCGGGCATCGGGATCGGTCGAATAAAGAAAAGCAGTAAAAAAAGGAGCGCATATGAAAAAAGGAATTATAGGAGTTATTTGTATCACCATAATACTGTGCATGGCGATTCCTGCGTTTGCAGGAGAAACGTTGTTACCGGAAGTGCAGCCCCGGGATTATGACCGGTTTATTACAGAGATCCCTGCGGATGCGGATGTGGAAACGGCGATTGCATTGGAAAACCGGAACTTTAAAAATATCCAGTCTCTGAAACCGATTTTTGAAGAAGATTCCTACAAGGCCTATAATAAGGCGGTTACAAAGATGAAAAAAGAGGCAACCATGGAAGGGATTGTTGCCGCCATTGAAGCCCGGAATGCGCTGATTGAAAACGATACCCTGGCGGATCGGATCCTCTTCATCTGGGACGGTACGGACATGTCCTGCGTAGATGGGGAAGAGTTTACCCCGGAGGACATTGACACATCCCAGATGTTCGGCTACGGTTTTGAACCTTTCGCAATTATGTATCTGTTGGAAGATCAAAGCCAGGTCAAGGGCAACATCTTTGCCGTATCCGGCGGCGGAATGCTGGTGTGGTCCAACGGCTCCGAAGGTTATCCGGCAGCTGACGTCTTCAATGATCTTGGATATAACTATTTCCTGCTGCAGCGCCGGGTTGGTCCGTATTCCGAAGAGGATATCTACATGGACTACAACCGTTTCGTAAAGGTAGCGAAGTATTATATTATGGAAAATGATCTGGGCGGACAGGATATGTATGCGGCCCTTGGCTGGTCCGGCGGTGGCAGCACCATTCTGGGAGGTTCGGTGAATTATCTCTACGGCATGCGGAATGCCTCAGTTTATGATTCTGATTATATCCCGGATGAGATTGATGAGATCTCCAGTGATGTGGACGTGGAAATGGTCCTTTATGGTGCAGCGCAGGGGTTAGTGGTTACTCCGGAAGAAAATCCATATTTGCCAGCTTTTTATATCTGTGTCGGATCGGAAGACGGCAACGGCCCGGAAGATTCCACAGCCTTGTATGAAAAAGCCCTGGAATACGGACTTCCGGCAGAGCTTTACATTGTGGACGGTGCACCCCATGGATTCGGCGTCGGCCTGCCGCCTGCTACCGGAACTGTAGAAGGCACGGAACTCTGGCCCTATCAGGCAGATGAATTTATGCAGGCGCATAAGAACTACCAGACCAACCGCAGCTACTGGTACCTGACCGGGATCCCGTCATTTATTGAGGAATAAGCACGGAAGTTTATCCCTATCATGTGTCGCTGCCAGCCCCGGATTTTCGATAGTGTTTCATTACTGCACCAGATCTTCGGTTTATGTATCGCAGCAAGCAGCAAAATGCAATTGAGTATCATTTTCGCACCAGGTTTTCGGTTACATATCGGGGGAGCCGCACCAAAATTGCGATAGTGTATCAGTAGTAGTTATTGAAATGTCGATAATAGTATAAAAAACAGAAAACAACAGCAATTATCTACAAGAAAATGGCATATTATCTTGGGGATCTTCTGGTGGATGATACACAATCGCAATTTTGGTGCGGAACAGGATCGGCAATGATACACAATCGCAATTTTGGTGCGGAACAGGATCGGCGACGATACACAACCGGAATATTTGCTGTATGGTGGGATTGACAAAGTACTAAAATGAAAAATACAATAAATCGTAGAGGTCCCTGTCACGGTCTTGTTGCGGTGGATGGTGTATAATATAAAAGGAAGTATATAAAATAAAAGTCCCTATTGGAAATTAAAAGGCAAAAGTGCCACTAAAAAAACGGAGGTTGAAAGAATGAAAAAAATTTTATGGAGTGTGGTCTCCCTGGTGATCACTCTTACGATGCTGTGCGGCGTCATGACTGCTTTCGCTGATGAAGCGGAGCCGGAACCGGATTTTGAAACCTGGGACACCATTGTTAATGAGGATGTTTTCGATGTTCCGATCGTATGGGATGTACTGCCCACCGGCTACAATCTGATTGAGAACGAAAACAAGGGAACGGTCATCCGTACTCATTACACCACGGATGCCTATGAAGATGGAGAGACCTATACCAAGTATGTGACGATCTATCTTCCCTACGGCTATGATGAGAATGATAAGGACACCAAATACAATGTCATCTATTTCCAGCATGGCAATGGCGGCTCTCCCAATGAGTTTTGGGATCACATTATGAAATCCGCGAACTGCAACAATCTGTTTGACAACCTGTTTGATGATGAAGTTGGCCTTCTGGACAAATGCATCATCATCTGCCCCACCTTCTACTTTGACATTCCGGAAGATGGATTCGTTACTCCCGATGGCGTGGAAGGCGGCGATCGCAGCTTTTATTACAGAGAGATTGTGGAAGATCTGATTCCGCAGATCGAGAGCCAGTTTAATGTATACTGTGAAGATTTCTCGGATGAGGGTATCAAGGCAACCCGTGATCATCGTGCCTGGGCAGGTTATTCCAGAGGCTCCATGTGTACCTGGAATGTGATGCATGAAGACTTTGAATATTTCAAATACTGGATGCCCTGCAGCGGCGGCATCAATCCGCTGGATGGCAGATCTGCTGAGACGGCAGAAGAAAAGTTTGCTTATGTAAAAGAAACCCTGGATGCTCATCCGGATCTGGATTTCTATCTGAGCTGCTACGTAGGCGGCAACGCGGATCAGAAGATGATGGCAGATTTTGTTCCGATGATGCAGTATTTCTATGAGCAGACCGATACCTTCTCCTACGGTACCGATCCGGAAGTGAACAACTTCTACTTTACCATTTCCGAATATGCCCATAATGATCTGTTCTTCCCGTATATTCTGGCAAATGCAAGAAACTTTATCTTTCAGTAAAGCTACTGATAATTGCAGCAAATGGAGGTAACGAAAATGAGTTTGAAAAAGGTATTTGCAGTGGTTCTGGCTGCAGCACTGTGCATGACCCTGTTTGCAGGATTTACTGTCATGGCAGAGGAATCAGCTGCGGAGGAAATCGTAATTGACGGCGTAGTACAGGATATTTACGATTATCTCTGGGAGATCCCGGCCGATGCTTCCGAAGAAGAATACATCAAACTGATGAACCGGAATTTCCGTATTATTCAGGAGTTTGAGCTATTATTCACTGACGAATCTTACGAGGAATATTCCAAAGTTTACAGCAGACAGTTCAAGAGAACCCAGTCTTTCGAAGATGCCCAGAAGGTAGTGGAAGCCCAGTCGGTTCTGGTACAGGAAGTGTCTATTGCTGACGGTGCCTGGTTCCTGTGGGGCACCAGCCCGGAAGATAATGCGAATGGTTATGCATGGTTTACAGCCAATGTAGGACCTGTGGTAGACGGTGAAGAGGAAGGCCTGACGGAAGAGGCACTGGATGCCAGCGAGATCGACAGCTATGGTCAGGGACCGGTACTGATCAAATGTCTCCTGGATGACCCGGCAGCAGCCAAGGGCAATATCATCCTGATTTCCGGCGGTGGATTCTCCACCAGAAGTAATCCGGCAGAAGGCTATGCAGCCATCCCGTGCTTCAATGATCTGGGATACAACTGCTTCCTGCTGCAGCGTCGTGTGGCACCGTTCTCCAGAGAGGACATCGGCATGGATATGCAGCGGGCCATCCGTCTGGTTCGTTACTACGGAGAGCAGGAAGGCTGGGGCGGCATGGATTGCATCGCGGCAGCTGGCTTCTCCGGCGGCGGCGGTACCATCCTGCAGGCAATCAACTATGCTTATGGCGCTCTGACTCCGGCAGAAGAAGGGGACAGCTCCTATATTCCGGATGAACTGGATGCAATCCCGGGCGATCTGGATGTGGCTCTGATTGCCTATGGTTCCGGATCCAATCCGGTAACCGAAGAAAATACCAACCTCCCGGCATTCTATATCGTTCATGGAGATGCTGACGATATGGTTCCGGTAGAAAATGCGTATATCACCTATGACTCCGTAAAAGACCGGGTACCGGCACAGCTATACATTGTTCCCGGAGCAAAACATGGATTTGGCGTAGGCCAGTCTTCCACCGCAGCAGAAGGCTGTAAAGAATGGCCCATCCAGGCAGACGAGTTTATGCAGAATTTAAGATCTGGCGAATAACGATTTCTCTCAGATACTTCTCCTAAAGAAGCAGACAGGCAGGATGTTCTCCTGCCTGTCTGTGATTAATGGCTGCTCCGGTAGGAGACAGAAAATTGATCAATGCATATGATTCTTCCGATACGCAACAGGTGAGAGACCGGTTTGCTTTTTAAAACTGCGGGAAAAATGATCCAGGGATTCATAACCGACCATCTGTGCAATGTCGGTTATTTTTTTATCTGTTTTCAGAAGATAGGATTTGGCTTGTGTGATTTTCAGATCCGTAACAATCTCCGAAAACGAACGGTGAAAATGGGTATGGATATAGCGGGACAGATAGGTTTTGTTATAATGAAAATAGGAAGCTACTTCCTCCAATGTAATATGCTGATAATTGATTTGAATGAACCGAAGAATGCTCCCTTGATCCGGTCTGTCAAAATGGAAGTCATGCTTATACAGCTCAAGCGTATCTTCGTATTTGTAAAAGGCTCTGGCCAGAAACAGGCGGATCATACTGATGGCGCAGGAATTAGAATATAGATTTTCCGTAACGCATTCGCAGGCAATTGCCTGTTGGTAGAACCGAATCTCTTCGTCCTCAGGGTCTGCACGCACAACACAATAGTATCCATTTTTCCTATCCTGCTTTGGCTTTCGGAGAAAATGCGCAAGCGGGGAATCAATGGTGAGGAAATCATGAAAGAGGATTTCAAAGGCAGAGTCACGCACCATGGTTTCGATTGCGAATGTATCTGCCGTTGTATGGACTTCATGACTGAATCCAGGCGAAGCGATAAAGATATTTCCCGGCTGCAGCCTGATTTCGGTGCCATCGAAGATGTAACTGCAGGAGCCCTGATAAACATAGGTAAAAGCATAGACATTACCTAACGTCTGATCGACATAACCGTAATTATGGATATGTTGAATGCAGATGACATCCATGCCCTTGGAAAAGACTACCCGATTATCCTGGGATCTGGCGACCGGGAAATCTTCGATCACCGGATTGGCCGGGAAGGGAATCCGGTCGAACGCCTGCATAAATTCCTGCTTGTCCATGCGTCCATCCAGGGCAGGGATCGGCAGCGGCTTCTCGGATAAGAGCCCCTGATCCCGCATGGCTTCCAGGGTTTTTGGAACATCAGGAATCCCCTGACGGGTCTTCGCCAGTTCTCTATGATAATGTTTTATCATTTCCGGAGTAGCAAAATACTGTTTTTTCATGCCTTCCTCTTTTTACATGTCAGACATTCTTCTGTGTGTAAGAAATTATCGCATATATCAAGAATATTGTAAAGAAATGTCGAAAAAGTAAAAGAAAAATACATATGCAACTCTTCTGTAGAAAGGTATTCTAATATTGTAGCAAATGTCTGACATTATTTAGAGAAGGAGGAAATTATGAAAAAGATCAGCAAATTATTTGCAATTCTTTTAGCTGCAGTTATGGTTATGGCCACGGCGATAACTGTTTACGCAGAATCTGACACCATTGATGATCCTGTTACCGGCGTATTTGTCACTACCACCGGTGGTGAAGTTATGGGTTATCGTTTTGATGGTGTGGACACTTATTATGATATTCCTTATGGAACCGCAGAAAGGTTCCAGCCTGCGACTGCAGCCACCTGGGATGGACTTTGGTGCGCCAATGTTATGGGCGAAGTCGCTCCGCAGGGAAAACATACCCGGGATCTGTTCAACAGCTTTCCATACAATCTGGTGCAACCGGAAAGCGAAGAACTGTGTCTGAATCTGAACGTCTGGACCCAGGCAACCGGCGGCGAAGCCACCCGTCCGGTTATTGTCTGGTTCCATGGCGGCGGTTTTACCAGCGGATCTTCCACACAGTTCAACTTCTATCTGGGCGAATCCCTGGCAAAAGCTTACGATGTGGTTTTTGTCAGTGTCAATCATCGTCTGAATGCTTTGGGATATCTGGATGTGTCTGCTTATGGCGATGCTTATCAGTATTCCGGAAATGTGGGCCAGCTGGATCTTCAGCTTTCCCTTCAGTGGGTACAGGAAAATATTGCCGCATTCGGCGGCGATCCGTCCAATGTAACCATTATCGGGCAGTCCGGCGGTGGTACGAAGGTTACGACTCTGATGAGCACGCCGTCTGCAAAAGGCCTCTTCCATAAAGCGGTTGTTCTTTCCGGCGGCAGTGTTCAGCTGACCCGTGACACTGCAGCAGCACAGGCTGATACCGCAGCACTTGTAGAGTATCTTGGACTTGACGGATCCGATGAAGAAATAATGGATACTCTGGTGAATATGCCTTATGAAGATCTGCTGGCGGCTTGCAACGCAGTAGGCGTGGAGTTTGGTCCGGTGGTCGATGGCGATTATATCCCCACAGGTTCTTATGAGATTTCCGCAGATATTCCGATGATTGCCAGCAATGTAATGGGTGAGTTTACCACAAACTATGCTGAGGTAGTCCCATATACCCCGAATGAAGAAGTGCATCACATGCTGGCCGGTATGTCGGATGAGATGGCAGAGCAGCAGTATATTTCAAAATATGGCGAAGAATATGGCCCGCAGATCATGGAAGCCTTTAAGGAAGCTTACCCGACCCACCCCATCCGGGACGGTCTGTATCTGCATGATCGTCAGCAGGGTGTTGATACCTCGGTATCTTCGATCTGGGCTATCGGACTTCTGAATGCGCATACTGCAAATGGCGGTACGGGATACAATAGTGTGGTGGCATATGACTATGCAATGTATGGTGGTATTGTTCCGATTCATACCGCAAGCTCGATTCCTTTCTGGTTCAACAATGTTGATGATATTCCGGAATTCATTGCAGGCGATCGGGATAATGCGTTCGCTGTAGGTAAAGCGATGTCCGGAGCTTTGGCAGCATTTGCGTATACCGGAGATCCCAGCACGGAAGATCTGCCATGGGATGCTTATACCGAAGATGGCGGCGCAACGATGGTATTTGATGCAGTATCAGAAGTAAAATACAATTTTGACAAAGAACTCTTTGATCTGATTCATGCAGCACCTTCCAGCTCCGGCGGAGAAGCAGCCGCTTCCGAAGAAGCGGAAGACGCCGAATCAGAAGAAGGAGAAGCTGCAGGGGAAGCAGTTCCGGCAGCAGATGATGCTTATGGCAATATCCCGGCAGACTACACCCAGGTTAAGGTGTTTGACGGAACTTATGGTTTTGGTGATGCTGAAATCATTGCAGCAACCAATGATGATCAGAGCGCATTCTACATCACTTTCGAATGCTTCGATGAAGATCAGATTCTGGAAGGAACTATCGAAGACGGTATCGTAAGTGTTGACTATGATCTTACCGGCTTTGTGGCAGGTGATGCCCAGCTGATCTGGGATGACGCAGTAGCCAGCACGGAAGAGTGGGTCGCAAGATAAGGACAGATCGTTTCATAAAACACATTCCTTTATGATGAAAAGGCTGTCGGCAAAACTGCAGGCAGCCTTTTCTAATTCCTGGCCGTAATATACACAGCAAGTATAGATAATGCTCATTATACATCCAAGGGGAGGATTCCTTGTTGTCTATTGCGACGAAACCTTCACGGTGCATAATCTCTATTTTCTTATTGCGACAAAACCTTTTTGCTGAAAAACGTTTCATAATACTCCTCCTTGATAAATCCATACAAATTCTTTGTTGCTGATCAGAGTATAGAAAACTTCCGGAGGAATCACCAATACTTATAATTCATTCCATCCATAACCGCAGGTTATATCCGAATATCATTGATATGATGACTCAGTCCCAGGGATTCTCCCTCATATGCTGATTGGCTCTTGTAATCACATTTCCGTGGATCTTGCCATAGATCTCCTTTTCTTCCGGCGACAGTTCATTTTCCGGGATCCGGATAGTCCGGTCCTCCTGGGAGGACCGGATGCTGGCGAAAACGGCCCGCATGGCCGCCAGCACATCTTCCCCGGAAATGACGGGTTTATGATCATTCTCCAGCGCGTCAATAAAGGCATCAATGATGCCGGACTTGGTCTGGTTGTCATTGGTCTGGATCTTTTCCGTATCGTAATAAGCCCGGTCTCCGTCCCGGTCAATGACCGTGATCGCAAAATCCGGATGATCGTAGATCTTCATGATGCCTTCGGTTCCATAGAGGGTCGTGGAGTTCTGCTCCTCGCCGTAATAGGTCCAGCTGGCCGTCAGCGTTCCGATGATCCCGTTATCCATTTTGAGAATACAGAAGGCATTGTCATCCACACTGATCAGATTGCCGTCCGCATCCATTTTGTCCAGGGTTGCCAGCTTGCAGGTGGTCTCAACGACCTTCCTGTGAAGCAGGAACTGGATCAAATCCAGCTTGTGGATTCCCAGATCCGCCAGAACGCCCATAGAGGATTTGCTTTTATCAAAGAACCAGGGGGATCCGGTAGTATCAATGCTCCAGCCCTCCGGTCCGCCGTGGCCGAAACAGGTCTTGAAGGTCACCACATCTCCGATGACTCCCTGGCCCAGGAGCTTTCTGGCCTTCCGATGCGCCTTGGCCAGACGCTGGTTCTGACCGATCATCAGATATTTCTGATTCTTTTTCGCAGCTTCCACCATGGCGATGCACTCCTCCAGGGAAGTGGCCATCGGCTTCTCACACAGCACATGCTTCCCCGCATTCAGCGCATCAATGGTTACCCGGGCGTGCTCCGTATTGATCACGCAGACGCTGACCGCGTCAACTTCCGGGTCCGCCAGCATCTCCTCTATGGAGGAATAGGCTTTGCACCCATGCGCTGTCGCCAGATGCTGTGCGCGGGCTGTATTCAGATCAAAAAAACCTGCGATCTGTGCATGTTCATTTTCCAGATATTCCGGGATATGTCTCGTCTGGGCGATCCGGCCGCAGCCGATAATTCCAACTCTCTGCATAGTTTTGCCTCTCTTCTAATCATCTCGAATTCCTGATGTGAAATAATGGTACTGTCTGCTCTGAAAATACTAACATCATCCGGGCGGAATAACAAGAAAAAAGATCAGGCGGTACAGGTTGTATACCCGTACCGCCCGATCCGTTTTATTTCTCCGGAAGGAGCATCAATCAACTTTGACCCATGCGCCGGTCTCTGCGGATTTGAGAACTGCTTCGCAGACCTTATCAAGCTGATAGCCTGTTCTGAAGCAGGTGGTCGGCTGATAGCCGCCCTCAATGGCTTTGGCAAATTCATACATCTCGATTGCCTTCAGCTCGCCGTAGCCGATGTTCATGCCCGGGATATTCCAGGTTACATCGCCATGCGGATTCGCAGGGCCTGTGTAAATGACTTTGAATCCTCTCTCGCCGTCCTGATCATCCATGCCATAGCATACATTCAGCTCATTCAGACGCTCATAGCACCAGCTGATGCTGCCTCTGGTTCCATGAACTTCCAGGGTGATGTAATTGTTGCGGCCCCATGCCATACGGGTGGCTTCCACGGAGCCGACAGCGCCGCTTTCATATTTGCACAGCAGGGAGACTTCATCATCCACATCCACCGGCTCTTTTCTGGCATCCGGTCCCAGCTTCACGGTACCTAACAGGTCCACGCCGCCTTCCTGTACCGGACGCTCCGGGATATAGGTCTTTACGATGGAGACCAGGTCTGTGATATTGCCGGCCAGATACTGTGCGATGTCAATGGCGTGGGTTGCAATATCGCCCAGGGTTCCGGATCCTGCGGTTGCCTTGACAAATCTCCAGGACAGCGGAGATGCGGGATCTGCGGACCAGCTCTGCAGATACTGGGTTCTGACATTGGTGATCTCGCCCAGACGTCCGGACTCGATGATCTTCTTTGCCTCATCGATGGCGGGAACTCTTCTGTACTGATATCCAACCATGGAAACAATGCCCTTCTTGGCTGCTTCCTCAGCAGCGTCGAACATGATCTTTGCCTGATCCACCGTAGCGGCCATCGGCTTCTCGCAGATGACATGCTTGCCTGCATTCAGCGCGGCTGCTGCGATCTCGGCATGCACATTGTTCGGGGTGCAGACACTGACGATCTGGATGTCGGGATCATTGATGACATCGTGCCAGTCCGTGCAGCATTTTTCAAATCCGAAACGCTCCTTGAAATCCTCAGCGATCTCCGGAACAATATCACATACCGTCTTGAAGACCGGGAAGAACGGTGCATCCGGGAACAGCTTCGGCATATTGGAATATGCCACGCAGTGTGCTTTCCCCATAAATCCGGCTCCGACCAGTCCAACATTCATCTTTTTCATAGTAATCACTCCTTCAACTATCAATTATATTATATGGTTAGTTTTTCTTTCTTCTCTGGGCCAGGTTGCTCAGAGCAACAGCTGCAATAATGATCAGGCCGTTGACGATCTTCTGCTGGGCAGAAGTCAGGCCTGCCAGGATCAGCGCGTTGCTGATCATACCCATCAGAATGGAGCCGACCAGCGCACCGATCATGGAGCCGGTACCGCCTGCCATGGACGCGCCGCCGAGTACGACAGCTGCGATGACAGACATTTCATCACCATCACCAAAGGAATATCTTCCGGACTGCATTCTTCCTGCATACAGAATTCCGGCAAATGCGGACAGGGCGCCGGACAGCATGAAGACATACATCTTGATGCGGTCGACCCGGATGCCGGAATAGCGGGCAGCAGTCTCATTGCCGCCGGTGGCCAGGGAATGCTTCCCGAAGGTTGTTTTGTTAAATACAATGTATCCCAGAATATAGAATACGATCGTCCACAGGATCAATACCGAGATCGGTCCGATAAATCCGGTACCGAAGATCTGATTGAAGGTATTGTTGCTGATCGGCACTGCGGCGGTATTGGTGATCCACATGGCGAGGCCCCGGACCGCCTGCATCATTCCCAGAGTTGCCAGGAAGGCAGGCAGGCGCAGCCTGGTAACCAGAAGGCCGTTGATGCACCCGATCCCGATTCCGAAAGCAAGACAGGCGATGATGGCCAGGATAATGCTTCCGGTTTCCTGCAGGATCAGGGATGCGATCATGGCGCTCATAGCCGCATTGGAACCTACCGTTAAGTCGATCTGTCCGGCACCAAGGACGAAAACACCCGCAACAGCCATGATCGATACCATTGCTGTCTGACGAAGGATATTCAGAAGATTGGTGGGGTTGACAAATCCCTTCTTATTCAAAATGATGGCGAAGAATATAAAAACGATCACAAATACGATGTACACCATGTATTTGCTCAGCTGTATTTTCTTCTTACTTTCTTTGGATTGCATTCTGTAATTCCTCCTCTGTACTGATGTCTTCCCTTCTGAACTCACCGGTGATCTTTCCGTCAAAGAGCGTGATAATCCTGTCGCAGATCGCCAGCATTTCCGCAATCTCGGATGAGGCAAACAGCACGCTTCCGCCTTCATCCGCGTATTTCCGGATGATCTTGATGATCTCTCCCTTCGCTCCGATATCCACACCGGCGGTCGGTTCATCAAACATGAGGATCCGGGGATCACTGTTCAGCCATTTTGCGATAACGATCTTCTGCTGATTACCGCCGGACAGAAGTCCGATCTCCTGATTCATATCGCTGGTCTTGACTCCCAGATCTTGAATATTGTCCGTGACGACCTGGTTGATCCGACGGTCATCATTGAAGATTTTATTTTTGGTGTACCGGGTTGAGACAGGAAGAATCGCATTTTCCCGGACGGAATGGATCAGCACCAGACCCTCCCGGCGCCGGTTCTCCGGCACCAGTCCGAAACCGTTTTTCACGGCCTCTGCAGGAGATTTGCTGTGTACCTTCTGTCCGCCTACGAGGATCTCTCCCTTCTCCGGTCTACGGATCCCGAACAGCGTCTCCATGATCTCCGTCCGTCCGCTTCCCATCAGTCCTGCAAATCCCAGGATCTCTCCCTTTTTCAGGGAGAAACTGATATCGTCCAACTTTTCGTTGATCTTCAGATTCTTTACTTCCAGGACATCGCTGCCCTTTTTATCATAGTCGCGGGGGATCCACTCGAACTGATGTCCGGAGTTTGCGTCCCCCAGCATGTATGCCACGATTTTTTCCATGGTCAGATTGGCGGTTTCCTCTGTGATCACGTTCTGTCCGTCCCGCAGGATGCTGACCCGGTCGCAGATCTCCAGGATCTCATTCATCCGGTGGGAAATATATACCATGGAAACTCCCTTGTCCTTCAGCTGCCGGATGATCTCGAACAGCCTGGCTGTTTCCTGATCCGACAGAGCTGCGGACGGTTCATCAAAAATCAGGATCTGTACATCCTTTGACACGGCCTTCGCGATCTCCACCATTTGGGTAAGGCCGACACTCAGTTCTGAAACACGGGTATCCGGATTCAGGTCCAGTCCCAGTTCTTCCAGCACTTCCCGTGTTCTCTTCTTCATTGCTGCTACATCCCGGAAAGCACCTTTTTTCAGTTCATTTCCCAGAAAAATGTTCTCCATGATCGACAATGTCGGAACCAGGGACATTTCCTGGAAGATCATGGCAATTCCATTGGCTTTCGCATCATTGGTATTATGGATTTCCTTATGTTCCCCGTTGATGATGATCTCGCCGCTGTCCTTGGTATAGACGCCGGTCATGATCTTCATCAGAGTGGATTTTCCGGCTCCGTTGCCTCCCACAAGCGCATGCACTTCTGCAGGCTGCAGCTCGAAACTAACATCTTTTAATACTTTGGCAGCTCCGAAGGATTTATTGATATTTTTTAATTCCAAAATATTCTGGCTCATTTTCATCCCCGTTCATGAACTTTGATAAACAAGAACGCTGCGTCATGCACGTCCCTGTGATACGAAGTACGCACATTTTCCGGTGCAGGACGCAGCGTTTTCACTATTCGCTTACCTTTGCTGCGTAATATAATTGATTCGGATTTACGGATAAATTATTCAGCGTAAGCTTCTACCAGCCAGTCCGGAGCATCCACGTGGTATACTGCGAAGTATCCATCGAGAACGTTGTCATGGCTTACCGGCTGTGCGGGAACTGCCACGTATGCCGGGCATTCTTCGCCGAGAAGTGCCAGAGCTGCCAGTTTGGCTTCTGCAACACCCTGATCATAAGGAAGCTGTGCACCGACACCGGCGACTACGCCTGCTGCGATTTCCTTGGCAATGTTGTTGCCCAGGTCATTGGTAGCCAGAACGATCTGTCCTTCCTTGCCTGCTGCACGTACGGAGGAAAGAACACCTTCCATCGGAACATCCCAGGTTGCATAGATGCCGTCGATATCCGGGAACTGGGTCAGGATAGCGTCTGCCTGCTCATTGCAGCCATTCTCATCGGTGAAGCCCTGCTCGGTCACGATCTCGATGTTCGGGAAGTTCTCAGCCATTCCATCACGGAATCCCTGATCACGCTGATTGGTTACGAAGAAATCTGCATCATAGAATACCATACCGATCTTGCCTTCGCCGCCCAGAGCTTCGCCCATGATCAGAGCGGAAGCATAGCCGTTGCCGTAGTTATCTGCGGAAACAACGCTGACATAGTCTTCGCCTGCTGTCATGTTGATCGGGCAGTTGTCCATGAATACGATGGTGATGCCTGCTTCTGCTGCTCTCTTGTATGCGTCAGAGGTAGCGGTTGCATCGGTCGGGATACTGACGATGATGTCTGGATTCAGAGCCATAACGGTCTCGATATCGGATACCTGCTGCTCTACTGAGAAGTTAGCGTCTGTCACAGCCAGTACTTCGATGCCCAACTCGCCGAAGGTGTCCTTCAGACCTTCCTGCTGAGAGGTGGACCAGTCATTGCCGCCGTAGTGCAGGCAGATGGCTGCGGTATAGCCGCCTTCCTTGATCTGTGCGATCTGCTCGTCGGTGATCTCGATGGTGTCTGCGTTTACAGCGGTCTCACCGTTCGGGCCGGTGGAACGGATCTCTCCGTCAGCTGCCAGTGCAGCGCCTGCGCCCAGTACGGTCAGGACCAGTGCCATCAATACCGCAAGGATCATTGATTTCTTTTTCATTGTGTCTCCTCCTTTGAAATAATAAATTTATTTTCGATCTTTTCAGATCAATTTTCCCTTTAAGAATTCATAATTAATGCGGCAGGCCTCCACCGGATCTCCCGGATAGCCGTCGCACTCCACCAGATAGTCTCCGTCATAGCCTTTGGCCTTCAGCCAGCGGATCACCGCGTCGTTATCCACCTGGCCGCATCCCATCGGAACAAAGCTGCTGCCGTCCCAGTCCTTCAGATGCACAAAAGCGATCCGGTCGTAGTATTTCTCCAGAAATGCCACCGGGTCATATCCGCCTGCCTGCAGATGGGCCACATCCGGACAGACCGGGATGTCCGACTTCGCAAACAGCTCGTCGATCTGTGCGGGCTTCTCCGCGATGGATCCCAGATGAGGATGGAAGCATGCAGTCAGGCCATATCTGCGGGTCACTTTCTGCAGTTCATCCAGTCCCTTTGCCAGCAGATCCACATCGCCTTCCTGAATGCCCTTGCCCCGGATGGCCCCGCCGCAGACGACAAAATAGGTCAGGCCGATCTTCTGTCCCATGTCCGCGACCTGCTCCAGATGATACATCTCATCCTCCAGAGCGTCAGGATAAATGAAATTGGCTCCGACGCAGACGCTCATCATGTCCGCACCATATCTGCTCAGCATGGACTTCAGGACTTCCGGGTCATCCGCATAGTTGGTCAGGTTGCCCTCCAAAACCTCAATACTGTGAAATCCCACTTCCGTGATCTTCCGGAGCGCATCTTCATCATCGCCCATGGTCAGATAGCGGATGTCCTTGACACTGGTGACTCCGCCCCCGGATCCCACCAGCGGTCCGAATGCATTCGTCATATAACCGATTTTCATTTGTTTTCTCCTTGTTATCTAACAATTTAAATTATTTGCGTAAATTACAATAAATATTTTTACACAAATGCATGCCCCTGTCAATTTGTTTTTCACTTTCGTGACTATTTCTATTTTTGAAGGCTGTTTTTCAGCAATTTCGCTAGTTGTTTTCCTTAATAAAGCTTCTGTTCAGGGCCTCCCGGATATCCGCCGGAAGCTCCTCCTTGTGGACCTTCTTCCAGCTTTTTGCCAGATTGTATTTATCGGTAAACACCGGCTCCACACTGATATAGGAAGGGATATGTTCTCCCAGTAGCGCCTTGGCTGCGCTGAGGGCGATCGCCTGCCCCTGATCGTAGGGACACTGGGCGCTGACCGCTTTCACCGCGCCGCCGGCGGCAATGCTCATTGCCATGTTGTACTCCAGATCGCCGGTGGAGATCGCCACATCCGGCCGTCCCACATCCCGCAGGGCGTTCTGCACGTATTCCGTGGGACCTTCCCAGGAAACATACATTCCCTGAATCTCAGGATGCTCCTTCATGAGCCTGCAGGTGATCTCGTAGGCATCCTCTTCCCGGTCAAATTCTTCCACTGCGCAGATCTCCAGTTCCGGATATTCCTCCTCAATGATCTGCATCCCCGCCTGGTCTCTCTGCCGGGTCGCGTAAAAGCCTTCTGATTTGTGTTTGATGACCGCGATCCGGGTCAGACCGTGCTTGCGCATATATTCCCCGATCCCCCGGCCGATATTGCGCCCGTGGGAGAGCTCGTTTACGGAAACACAGGTGACATAGTCCTCAGGAAGGATCCCTTCCGGAACGTTGGAAATAAAGATCAGCCTGGTTTTCGTCCCCACGAAGCCCCGGTAGGCGTCCGCCGTCACCTTGGTATCCGCCGGGATCGAGATCAGAATATCCGGTTCCAGGATCTGGATGCTCTTCAGCTGCTTCACCTGAAGCTGCGGATCGAAATGGGCGTCTGTAATGGAAATAATGGAAATATCCAACTTGTCAAAGATCTCCCGGATGCCCATTTCCTGCAGGTGCATCCAGGATTTTCCGGAATAATGGAAAGAAATGGCAGCGGTATACTTTCCTTTCCGGCTGTTTTTCTTCTCTTCCTCCGAAATGGAAACATCGCTGATATCCCCCGCATCCTCTCCGAAGGGTCCTTTTCCCATGCTTTTCGTCGAGGAGCGGATGCAAAGCTCCGTCGGGATCTCGATCAGCTGTTCGTGTTTTGAACTATTCTGCCCCCGGATCCGGGAAAGCAGGAGCCTAACGGCATTTTCACTCATACTGTCCACATCCTGGCGGATCGTGGTCAGGGCCGGTTCCACATAGGATGCCCATTGAAAATCGTTGAATCCGACAATGGAAACATCCCGGGGACACTGGATACTGTTCTCCGAAAGAAACCGGTAGGTATTCAGCACGATCTCGTAATTGGCCAGGAACATGGCCGTCGGAACATGAGCGCCTGTAAGCATGCGGGACAGAATATCGTGGATCCTCTTTTTCCCGCCGAGATTGTCGACCACCAGAGAATCCAGATATTCGATATTGTTGGCTTTCAGCGCCCGCATATAGCCCTGGATCCGGTCCCGGTTCGATTCTACTTCGTCCGCGCCGCATAAGATAGCGATCTTCTCATGGCCGGAGCGGATCAGATGGGAGGTCGCATTGTAGGCGCCTTCATAATTGGCAGAACAGACCCGGTCGCAGGAGATGCCCGGAATCTGATTTCCGATTACCACCATGGGAACGGAATAGGAGGAAATGTAACGGATCATTTCTTCAGAGGGATTGGATACAGATACCAGGACGCCCTTCAGATTTCCCGCGCCGGAATGGATCTCCTGCAGAAGACGGATCCGGTCCTGCCCGCTGATATCAAAAACGATCAGATCGTATCCTTCCTTCGCGAGTTTTTCCCGAATCCGCTTCCGGAGGCTGAGAGAATAGGGGCTCTCCAGATCCGTAGTCAGCAAGATTACGTATTGCATCTGCTCTCCCCTGGTTTCCACTTCCTCCGCCGCCCGTTTCCGCGCGACAAAATTCGGAACAGAATCCGCTTCCTCAATCGCCCTTTCCACCTTTGCTTTCAGTTCCGGGCTGACATACCTTGTCTGATTCACGACATGCGAAACCGTCGCTACTGATACTCCCGCGGCTTTTGCAATATCCCTGATCGTCGCCATATCATTCTCCCCGAAATTCCGCCTGCCCGCGCAGGCTCATCCTATGCGTCTGACTTCATGATATCGGACCGGCCGGATTCTGTCAAATGAATTTACGTAAATTTTACCAGATTTTTCTGTGTTGTTATTTTTCGGATGGCAATCGTTCCTGTACCCGTCGACGTGCCGCCTCACCGTATGGCGCTTCAGGGCGGCAGATCATGTAAAAAACGCCCTCTTTGAATTTTACATGATCAAATTCTTGTTATCATCATGTAAAATCAGACAGCTTCAAAATATACATGATAAAAACGGCAATTTCATCATGTAAAAACAAAGCTCGTGATAATATACACGATGAATAAGACATTTTTTTCATGTAAAAACAGATATCCTGAAATTTGCATGATGAACAAGGCAAAATCATCATGTAAAAAAGAGAAACATAAAAATATACATGTTTTTTCACATTGAAATGTCATGCGTTTTTTGAAGTTTTGATTTTCCGCATGACCCTCTTCGCTGAAGCACCCATTGCACCCCTGTTGGCGGCAATTCCCCGGCATTATACAGACAGCAGTGGATTAAATAAAAAGCCCATCAACCACTGTCCACGACTGATCATGGATTCATGCTTGATGGGCTTCCCAAATGCTTGTTAGAATTTTACCATTCTGATCTGTAAATGACAACTATAATATCCATCGGCAAAATCAACAAATCGGAAGGTCTTTTTCAAGAAATCTTTTATTTGCGCTGCCTCTGTTGCTTATTTCCGAGGCATTTCGCCGCCAAAGCTCTCGCCGCCGAAGTCCGGCATCTCGCCTCCGAAGTTCTCACCACTGAAGTCTGGCATCTCACTCCCGAAGTTCTCGTCGCCTTCAGACGTTCCTTCCCGGCCAAATTCTCCCGGCTGACCGATCATTTCCTGCTGGCCGGGTTCTCCCTGCTGGCCGATCATTTCCTGCTGGCCGGGTTCTCCCTGCTGGCCGATCATTTCCGGCTGACCGGGCTCTCCCTGCTGGCCAACCATCTCCGGCCGATCAGTCCACTCAGGCCTGTCGTTTATGAAGTCCGGTCCTTCTTCGCCGTAATCCGGTGCATCTGCCGGAAATTCCGGTCTTCCCAGCACATCAATATTTTCAATATTCTCAAATTCCGGCGGGATTCGATCTTCATCATCCGGTTTTGTATCCGGTTTAAATTTCGGGATGTAGAGATGCTCCTGCTTCTGCTCCGGCATTTTCTGATCATCTGTTATCTCTTCCGGCAGTTCCCGGTTATCCGGCAATTGAAGTTCCGGTTTAGCAGGGCTCTGTAATTCTCCGGTGATCTCCTGCTGTGAGGATTGTTCTTCTGATACTGCGATTTCTGTGGAATCTTTGATGCTCTGTGATTCCTGAAAGTCCCGCATTGGGGCAGCAAATACGGTTGCCGCGGCAATGACTGCGATAGCTCCTGTTAATCCGATTGTTGCAAAATTTATTTTTCTCATGTCTGTTTCCTTTCTTTTACAATGTAATTTTCCGACGTCGGTATTGTCTGACATCTAATTATTCGGAAACACAGAGAAAAAAATGGGGGATGTTGAAAAATTATTAGCGCTTCTGCACCCTGGGTGGGCACCTTCCTGCTCCGGGTAATGCAGCAAACCGCGTCTATGAATGGAATTTGGGATGCATATACGCTTGTACTGCAGTCAATTCCATGACAGACTCCCTCCTGCATCTTCTACAGAAAAACTGGAAATTGAGAACACTTTTCTTTGTTCTTATGTTCCAATTTTTCCCTGCACGTTGCATTTTTGCTACGCACAAGAGAAGAGTGAATAATGAGAACAAAATCTGCTACGCAAACAGCGGAAGTGCCATTTTGAGAACATTTAATATGCATCTCAAATCCGGCATTTGCTGTGGAAGATGCATTTGCTGAAGTTTTCTAAAATGATTCCTGATTTTCGACCCTTTTGTAAGAAAATCCACGTCTGCCACGAAGCAATCCCGGGCCTTCAATAAATGTACGGAAGGCCTGGTATGGAGTTTACAGGCTTTTTCTGAATTTACCTTCCAAAATATATTTCCCTGCGTCGCCAGACAGCGGCAGTTGCAAACCAGCTTAATCCAATCTCCGCTATTATAAAAATCGGATGTTTTTAGGATATCAAATATCCTCATACAGAGGTTCTTCGTAAAATGAGACAGCCGACTATATCCTCAGATCAGGGGCCTTGGATATCTGAGGATGGTTTTTATCCTCAATCGGGGCTAGCTGACACTCTGAGGATATCCAGCGTTATCTCAACTTTTTGAATTTTCAAATAGAGGATATTCACTATCCTTAAATGAGGCATTTGGAATATATGAGATATCCGGCGGCAATTAAAAGGGATTTCCGACGTAGATTGCGGAAGATGACCCACCCAAAGTGCAGAAGTGCCAAAGTCTTTGGGTGATCAGCGAAATAATTGCCAATTACTATCCCTGCGCTGATCCGGAAAACAGGGATAGAAAACGATGATTTTTCAAAATATGGTCCAATCTAAAGGTCCTGAGAGGGCCTGAACTGGACCATATATGAAATTATTGGGAAATCATATCCCTGTTTCCGCAAGAATGGCAGGGAGGGTGAATGGCAATTATTTCCTGGATGGCCCAAATGGCAGGATGGAAGCAAATATGGATGAAATCGCCGACAGCCTGGATCAATCTTCCCACAGCTCATAGGCGATCCGGGGCGAACCGTCCGGCAGATAAATCGTTCCGCATTTTACAAATCCATTTCTCAGAATTGCCCGCTGCATCAGGATATTGTCGGCATGGGTATCAATGCGCAGATGGGCGATCCGGGTCCGGCAGAACTGGCAGGCTTTCCGGAGGATTCCCCGCTGTGTGCCATCGCTGGCGATCCGGTGGATGGTGCCGTAGGGGCTGTCCGAAATCCAGCTGCCACCCTCAATATTTGCATAGGTAGGATCCTCCCCGATGATAAACGCGAACACCCCGCAGAGACTTCCCTGTGCTTTTATTACATAGAGCTGCTTCTTTTCCATATCCTCCAGCAGCAAGACTTCGGAAGGATAGCCGCCCACCCATTGTCGGTGATTGCCGTTGGCCCGCATATATTTTCTGGCGAACCCGTAGATCCGCTGAATCTCCGGCAGATCCTCCGGCGCTGCATGACAGATTTCCAAAGCACAGGTCCGCTCCAGGAGTTGTTCGTAAACCCCGGCAAAATCCAGAGAATCAGTCATCGGGATCCAGTCGCTTTCCGTTTTTCCATCCCGCAGAAGCCCGCAGAAATGGCTGATCTCATGGACAAATCCTTCTTCCTCCGGATCGTCAAAGGAATCCAGCAGTTTACCCTGATTATCATACAATTCAGTGCGGCGGGAACCAAAAAAATTCCGCTGAATAATATAGCCTTCGCTGCCGGCAGCCACCGCATCCTCATCCATATATCCCGCAATGGAGGAAAGGCAGTCGCCGATCGTTCCGCTGCGATACCGCAGGATCATACCAACAGAAAGATCCACCCCGGTCGGCCCTGTCTCATGCAGAAACCGGACATCCTCCGGCGCTCCTCCCATAATTCCCGTGATATATTCATAAGGATATACCCCCACATCCAGCCACGAGCCTCCGCCGGTGGCAGGATTAAAGAGACGATAATCCTTTGTTTCCCTGTTATATGGCATGGGGAAACAAAAGGCGGCACGGATCAGCTTTACCTGCCCGATTTTTCCTTCCGCGATCCATCGTTTTGTCTGATGATACGCAGGTAAACAGCGGGTCCACATGCCTTCCATGATCAGGACCCCTGTTTCCCGGGAGGCCCGGATTACCTCCTGTGCCTCCTTCCTGCTCATAAAAAGCGGCTTTTCACAAAGAACCGGCTTTCCCGCTTCAATACACATCCGGGCAATCTCCGCATGGGTGGAATTTACGGTGGCGATATAAACCGCGTCCACCTCCGGGTCCCGGAGCAATGCTTCATAGCTGCCATATGCCTTTACGCCGCCGTATTCTGACGCAAACTCCTCCGCCCGTTCCCGGTTCCTGGCAGCGGCTGCATAAAGAACGGCGGATTCCGACTGTTCCAATGCCTTTGCGAAGCGGCGGGCGATAAAGCCGCACCCGATAATCCCAAAACGGACCGGATGGTCTCTGTGTTCCATTTTTGTCCCTCCTCAGATGTGTCAAATCGTCTCCCGCCTTTCCGGTCCCGGTCCTGCCGTCAGAGTATCGCGCAGCAGCGGAAAAGGATCGGCACTATTCCTGATCAATCAGATTTTTAAAATAAATCCGCGCGAGCCGGATCTGATTATCAATGTAATCCTGATATCCCAGGACCCGGCCATCATGAAACGGCATATGACAGAACTCATAATTGATGAAGCCGTCATATCCGATCTCCCTGAGTGTTCTGATGAACATGGGATAATTGGTGAGAACCGGCTGTTCCTGCGTATCAAAAGAAATCATTTCGACACTGCCATCCTGTGTTTCCGCAAATTCTGCATTCGCGTGAGAAAGCACCTGCAGTGCCCCCACGTCCCTGACCGCCTTCCGGATATACTCATCGGACTGCACCGTGGCATTCCATCCCAGGCAGGGGGCATCCAGGCAGCATTTGAAATTCGGAGAATCCACCAGACGGACAAATTCCAGCATGTCCATATAGGTGTTGATGACCGGAGCATGGTTTTGAAGCGCCAGCACAACACCCGCGTCTTCTGCCCATTTGGCACATTCCCTGAAGCACGCCAGAATCTGCTGAAACTGCTGATATTTCAGCATTCCCAGATAATCCGGATTTCTGGTGATTTCATAAGTGGCGATGCCGTCACGCATGACAATCCCCCGCCACGCAGCGAACAGCCGCAGCACCGGCGCTCCCAGCTCCTTCGCCACCCGGATCTGCTCCCTGACCATCAGCAGTTCGTTCTCCACCGTTTCCGGAATCGGCATGGCAAAATTATTGTTGGCGGAAACCGCACAGACGGGAAGGCCCTGCTGCTTCGCGTACTCCCTGATCTGCCTGCAGCGCTTCACGTCCAGATCAAGAGGAGACCCATGCGGTCTCTTCAGGTCGATTTCCACGCCTTCATAACCGTATTTCACGGCAGTATCAATAAACTCTTCCACAGTGAGCGCCGGACGGTCATGAAACCACACGCCCGAGCATGAGATCGAATACAAGCCCACCTTCATCATAAGCGCACCTCCATATGCTCGTTTTATCCTGTAAAGTATTCTTTCCACAAGGCCTCCCTGCCGCAGAAAATCCGTTCCACGGCAGTTCCTCCTGTACTATAGCAATATCCGGAAGATTTATCCATAGCTGCGTAGGATCATTTAAGATGATGAATGGAAACTGACAGCTTAATGAAAGATAAGAACAGAAATACTCAGGCATACTCACGCAAAGTACACTTTAGCGGGCTGCAGAAGGTCGGGTATGGAGTTAACAGGCTTTTTCTGAACAGACCTTAGTCTCTCTGATTAAAAATGTTCCGGCACTCCTCCCGGACCACCGGCACTCGCTGCGCCTTCCCCGAAATCTCCCGGACCACCGGTGCTGTCTGCGCCTTCCCCGAAATCCGCCGGATCGCCGGCACTTTCTCCACCGTCTCCGAGATTTCCCGGATTGCCGGCGCTTTCTCCATCAGCCTTAAACTCCTCTTGCATACCGGGAGTATCCGGGACCATGTCTCCCTGAATCATATCTTCCGGTACATTTACCGACATCTCTTCAGGTTTCTCGCCCGGCCACCCTTCCGGCATGGTGTCGCCCGGACGCTCTTCCGGTATAGTGTCGTCCGGGTGTCCTTCCGGAATCTCGTCCATACGTCCGACCTGATAGCCGGAGTCTTCCGCCTGCCTGCTCAGCTGCTCAAAGGTGGTTTCGTTCTTTGCCCGGATCCAAAGTTCCCTGACAGAATCCGGATCCTGGGTTTCCGAATCATTGAAGTTCCCGGAGCCGGAAAGGTTGTCCTGCCCGGAGAGAGGCTCTGAAGCCGCAACCAGAGCATCCACTTTGTTCAATGCCTCCGCAAGGGTGCTGAAGCGGATTCCCGTATCTTCCAGGGACTTTGGCGTTACGGCATCATCATCCGACTCCACCTGAATAACACGATCAAAATGATTCAGATACAAGGTCACAGTCGCCGTTCCGGTATCCACCACGACAGAGGCAGCCGCATCCGTCGTATAATAATAGCCTCCCGTGCCAATAACCGCTGCCAGCAGCACCGCAGCAGCAATTGCTGTTCCCCGGACCACCCTCCGGAACCTGTCCGTCTTCAGCACTCCGGCGGTTTTCCTGGTACCGGCAGCCTTCGATGTCCCAGCGGCTTTCCTGCCGTCCGTCTTCCGGAACCGGATCGGTTCCCGGATGCTTCCCGAAGTCTCCGGAGCATCGATCACCTCGATCACATCGCCCACTTCGCACTGCCGCTGTATTCTGTCCACCGTACCGTCATCTCTGAGGACCGCAGCGTATCCATCTTTTATTTCCAGAACGACTGCCTTCATACTGTCTCCAACTCTTTCCTGATATAACTCATATATTCCGCAAGAAGCGGATAGTCGCCATGCAGGATTTCCACCGCCGCAATGATATATTTCCGGTGACGCTCCAGGACCTTTGCCGATACGCCGGAGCGCTGTTTCAGCTCTTTTGCGGGCAAAGTCCTGCTGCTTCTGATCTTCGCAAGAATATCCGGGCGGGCCAGGATACAGTTCACAGCCGCGGCGCACGCTTTCCGGGTCTTCTCCGCCCGGGGAGAACAGTCCGCCAGATCAAAAAACGAAAATCCGTAACCCTCCAGCAGCTGCTGCACCGCCCCGATTTCATCCCGCAGCGGATTGCCCTCCGGCCGGTTTCCGGTATCTTGCTCCGAGATCTCCATTTCCTTTTTCTGCACCTCCAGATGAAATGCCGCCTGGGGTGCCTCCATATCAACGCTGCCTCCCATGACCGAAGGTTCCACGTCGATCTCCCGGTAAAACCGCGCAGAGGAACGAAGCTGATCGGTCAGTCTCCGCCGGATCACCAGACCGGCAAAGGAGTAAAAGTTCCCCTTCTCCTCCTGATACGCCTGCACCGCTTCATGAAACGCGATCATCGCAATGGAATATTCATCATCGCTTTCCATCACAAAATGCCCGACCGCCTTGCAGGCAGAGGCCAGGATAAAATGCCGGTTGGCCTGTATAAATGAATTCAGGAGATCTGCGTCTTGTCGGATCCCGATAATGTCAGCTGCCGGATCTTGAGGCATGAATCTGATATTCCCTTCTTGCTTTCCGTTTGATTTCAGATGATTGACGGGATTGTCAATATACAACATTTTCTTCCCGTCTGTATCATAGATTCGGAACCGATCCCGGAAAAAACGGGGTCCTTCGGAAAAAACTGCAGTCAATTCCGCGGCTTGATCCGGGCCGGATCACCGGATCAGGAACAGACTGGCAGCGATCAGGATCTGCCCCAGATAATATGCCCCGTGATTGATCATGCTGTTCAGCGGGGTGTTTTTATTTTCTCCGAAATAGATCTGGGACAGGACCAGATCTGAGAACAAAAACAGGGCGATCCCCAGGAAAAAGAGCAGTTTCGCGGCAGTAAACCCGGCAAAACACAGGCACAGGGCATACACGGTCACAAAAACCAGCAGTGCTGCGTAACATGCGGAAATCACCCGGAATTTCCCGTAATTCAGACGCATCCGTTCCGGCGTCACATAGATCCCGATGCCGGCGGCGATCCCGATGAGGATGCTGATCACCAGGGCGGCGCCGCTTACGGGGTACTGCCGGAACAGAAACGCAAGATAGAAGAGATGCCCCAGGATGAAGGCGCCGAATCCCGCAAAGGTGTAGGTCGTGCTTGTTCCCGGATGCACATATTTCAGATCCAGGTAAATATCCCCGATCAGCCCCATCACCAGTCCCGGCAGCAGGCAGACGGAGATCACTCCGTCGCTCCCCCGGAAGGAGACAAATCCCAGCAGAACAAAGGCGATGCTTGCCACCGTTTTCAGCAGCAGCGATTTTTCATCGGTTTTCATCGCCCTCTGCACGGTAAATACAAGGGCCGCCGCAAGCGCAAGGATCAGAAGCAGAATATACCAAAACGTCATAACCACACCTCCCTTAATATTTTTTCAAAATATTTTTATACGGCAGAATCATGCCTTCCGTCATTTTCCCGCCGATCTTCTTCTGCAGCTTTTTATTTCTCATCATGCCCCCGACCAGATACATGGCAGCGATCCGGCCTTTGCGTTTCTGAGGAAAATCATAGAAGCCGTGCTGTTTATAGAAAATATGGTCCGCCTTCATCAGTCCCCGCATCTGATAGATCAGATCCCGGAAGATCTTGAGGCCTCCCACTCCATAGAAATTCTTCGGCGGCCGGTAATCATGTTCCATCGCGTATTCCAGTGTCCCGGCCAGCTTCCCGATCCCGGCATCCGCATTTTCTTCCTGTGAGGACGCGATTCCTGCAAGGAAATTGCCTCCCACCTGGGCCCGGGATTCGATCAGGATCTTCAGATTATTTTCCCGGCTCAGATCACCGTCCACCAGATATCCCACAGGCTTGCCCATGGTCACCGTCCGGTGGCCATTGCAGAACTGCCGGTCATCAAACAGCTTAAACCGGTACCCCATGGAATGATCTTTAACGGTAAAGGCATAAACCGTGGCGTCCGCGCTCTGGATCCGGGTTCGCAGATAGTCATCGAATCCGTCCTTATAAATGCATTTCCCGTCCGACGCACAGTGAAAACATCCGAGGCATCCCCCTGCAAAGGGAAACTCCCCGATGTCCGTCACCTGCACCTCCTGACTGCACAATTCCTGGAACCGTCCGGTCATCCGCCGGAGCGTTCCTTCCGTATCCGAAGAAAAATCCGCCACTACGCAGATCCGTTTCCCGGAAGCCGGTCCTTTGCCTTCCCTGCCCGCGGAACCCGCAGAGATCCCGGCCCCGGATCTCATATTCCAAAGCACAAACCGGAAATAGTCCAGGGCTTCTCTCCGGCCCTGCTCCTTCTGCAGATCCTCCATGTCTGCGGAAAGTCCCGTAATATAACGCATTCCCAGGTCCTTACAGTTCTCCTCGACAAACGCATGGGCAGTGATATCATAAAAATGCAGGGAGGTGGTGATCTGGGACGCAAATTTCCCCGCCACCTGCACCTGATGTTCCTTCATCAGTTCAATAAACCGGTGCAGCTGGGACGGCACCAGAAAGGTATAGACCGGATAGCAGAAGAGGATCAGATCCGCCGCCTCCAGCTTTTCGATGCAGGGAGTGAAATTCCCTTCCATCCGCCGGATCTGCTGCCCCACCTGCAGGATCTCAAAGCTGCATTCCGGGAAATATTTCTGTATATAATACACCGTATATAACGTGACACTGTGATTCCCCGACGGGGAACCATTCAACACCAGAACCTTCATATCTCTGTTCCTTATCCTGTACGCCTTTACAATGGCCTTCGACGGAGCCATCATAGCATTTCCCTGTACAGAAATCAAAACGTTATTGCCATTGATTTCGTGAAAGACTATAATTCGGTCAGAAAACAAGACAGGAGATGCGACAATGAAAAGGATAGGTGTTTTAACCTCCGGAGGGGATGCTCCGGGAATGAATGCAGCGATCCGGGCCGTCGTTAGGACCGGCCTCAGCAGAAATATTTCCACCATCGGATTCCGGCGGGGATACAACGGACTCCTCATGCAGAGCGCTTCCAATCAGGAAGATTTTCTGGTGCTGACCTCCCGGGAGGTGTCCGGAACCGTACACCGGGGAGGCACGTTCCTCATGACCGCCAGATGCCTGGCCTTTCTGGAAAAAGAAAACCAGATCAAAGCCGTGAACAACCTGAATTCCCTGGGGATCGAAGGGCTGGTCTGCATCGGCGGCGACGGGACCTATCATGGAGCTGCCAGTCTGAAGGAACTGGGATTCCCTGTGATCGGGATCCCGGGAACCATCGACAATGACATGTCCTACACGGACTACTCCATCGGTTTTGACACGGCCCTGGATACCGCCATCGAAAATATCGACCGGATCCGGGACACCTGCGGTTCCCATGAGCGGGGAAGCCTCGTTACGGTCATGGGAAGAAACTGCGGCGAGATAGCGTTAAGCACGGCTCTGGCCTGCGGGGCCGAGGTCGTCATGGTGCCGGAGATTCCCTGGAGTCTGGAAGAAACGGCGGAACGGGTGAAATGGGCCGCCATGAACGGCAAGAGCTCCCTGATCATGATCTTTGCGGAAGGCGCAGTCAACTCCCTGACCAGTGATGTGGCAGCGATCTGCGCCGGAGACGAACGGCTGCAGGGCATCAATCCCGCCCATCTGTCCAGTTCCTCCATTGCCCAGATGATCGAGATCCTTTCGGGGCATGAGGTCCGGGCAACGGTGCTGGGATATACACAGCGGGGAGGCAACCCCTCCGCGAAGGACCGGATTCTGGCAGGAAGAATGGGAAACTACGCGGTACAGCTGCTGGCCGAAGGCATCCACGGGGTGGCCGTCGGCGTCCACGGGGAAGAACTGATTCATGTTCCGATTGAAGAAGCCATGAACAGCCGGATCGATCCGCAGAAGGCGCGGGATATGAAGGATCTGATCGAAACCATGGCCGGCGTGTGAGCCGTTCCGGCCGCCGCGCATGCCGGCGCCTCCACGCATGCCGGTGCCTCTGCTTCGCAGGCTGATCCGCCGGCGTGTGAGCAATATTTGTGATTGAAGTTGCCGCAAAGATAGATATAATAAGAAGGGATATATCCGCAACAGAAAGGAGAAGAATCATATGGTAAACCAGGAAAGCATTGAAAGAGGGGAACCGCTGGAGATTGAAAGAAAGTTCCTCATTGAATACCCGGATGTCGCACAGCTGGAGCAGATGCCGGATGTCAGAAAAGTCGAGATCCTTCAGACCTACCTTCCAACAGAAGACAATCTGATCCGCCGTGTCCGTGAAAGAAAAGAAGGCGATGTGACCGATTACTGGTACACCGAAAAGATCCGCGTTTCCGATATCGTACGGATCGAGAGAGAATCCGAGATCACAAAGGACAGATATCAGGAGCTGCTGGCTAATGCAGCCCCGGAAGCACAGCCGATCCGCAAGACACGTTACTATCTGAACGCCAACGACCTGTGCTTCGAGATCGATATCTATCCGGAATGGACCGATCAGGCACTGGTGGAGATCGAACTGAAGGACGAGAATGCCAACGTGGTGTTCCCCGAGATCCTCAAAGAGATCCGGGAAGTGACCCGGGATCCCAGATACAAAAACGAATCCCTGGCATTCAACGGATTTGATTTCTGAGACAGCTCTTTATGGCAGAATCTGTACGGCAGAGTCTGTATGACAGAGGCGGCCCCCACGGGACCGCCTTTTTTACGGTATCTTTCTTGTTACACTGGCTCATGTAAAAAACGAGATCATCAATTTTCACATGATGATATTTATTGTCCTGTCATGTAAAAATTGGAGAGCCAGAATTTTGCATGATGGATTTGCGAATTTCATCATGTATAAATCGGAGAGCCAGAATTTTGCATGATGGATTTGCGAATTTCATCATGTATAAATCGAAGATCCAGAATTTTGCATGATGGATTTGCGAATTTCATCATGTATAAATCGAAGATCCTGAATTCTGCATGATGGATTTACGGATTTTGTCATGTAAATATTAAAAAGGCTGAAATATACATGACGAGCCGAGTCATTTTATCATGCAAATATCAAGAAAGCTGATATTTACATGATAACCGCACCTGCTGGATATGAATTCCGGGTAGAAATCCGAAAGCCCGCGTTGTACAATGCATGACAGGGAAATCGACCCGCAATCAGGAGGCACTGCATATGTTATCTCGGATACAGCCGCTTGCTTCCGGCGGGCTGCTCCGTACCGTTGGTCACATAGATCTCCCCATCGTCCTTTTCATAGACATAATCATAGGAGGTCGGAACCTTGAAGGTCCTTCCGTCGGAATCCAGATACTCATTCTGATCCAGAATATAATCACTGAACCGGTCTTCGTAATAGCTCCCGTCGCCGTCTCCCAGTATATCCAGGATGTGCGAATCATCCATAGGATTGCCCGAAACGCTTTCATGAAGGATCTGGCTTTCCATCTGGTTCATCAGGACAAATTCATCCGAAACCCTGGTGTTCGCCACAAACAGGTCAAACTCCGCAAAGGCTTCCTCCGCGTCCCAGGCCGGGGTGAATATGCTGAAGTAATAAGGAATCACTGTCTCCGCAAAGTCACAGGAAAGGCCTGTGGTATGGTCGATCCCGGTAAAATGCAGGATGCAGGTGGAGGTGACCACCTTAAAGTAATAGGCGGCGTCCGGGACATCGGCATAGTAGGTGACCTCTGCATAGGTGGTTTTGACCCCGTCGCAGACTACTTCGAACAGGAAACTGAACGGATTCTCCACATTGAAATATTCCTGATTAGTCCGGGACTGCTGCGCCAGGAACGGATCCTCTTCATCCGTAGCGGAAACAATTTCGGCCCGGTACAGATCCTTGTTCGGATTCATTGCCAGAGCCATTTTATCTGCATATTCCAGCGCAGAGCAGGGATACATCATGGTTTCCAGCGGATATCCCAGCATGGTGTTTTCCGTGATCCCGAAACGTTTTCCCTCTTCAAACACCCGCTCGGGTGAAGGCGGGTACAGATACCGCATCTCCGAATAATACGACATATTACGGAACTTATCCGGATTGCGGGCGATGAGCCGCACCTGAAACGGGCAGGCAACGGAGCATTCCCCCTCCCCGCTGAGGCTGTTCATAAAGACATACTCGGCCGAATAATCAGACGGGGCGTAGCATCTGGCCAGTGTTTTCCCGGTATCATAGTCCGTCAGTGGGGTGATGACATAGGCCGTCTTCTCCTCTTCCCGGGACAATATTGTTCCCAGCCCGGCTGAAGCGGCGGCTCCCTGTACAACCGCCGTGCTACAGATCATCAGCACCAGTGTCAGACAGGCGGCAAGGATCTTTAAAGGCGCACGCAGAGTACGCCTGTCTTTGGCAAGCTTGTTCAGAGTACGCATCGAGTCCTTCCTTTCCGGCTACTTCCGTCCGCCTTTTAACGCTGCTTCCACTGTTGCCAGATCGGCTGCCACCTGCTCTTCGGAGGCCACTTCGATCAGATTGATCTCTCCGTCATACAATCCGGTGATCTCCACGGCGCCGTCTGCTGTCACGGTTCCTGTGACCAACAGAACAAATTCTTCCCCTTCCATGTTCTGGCCGGTTTTCTCCATGGTAAAGGTCATATCCTCTGCCACCACCAGGGTATGTTCTCCGTCGGAATAGGTACCCGGAGTGATCCCTTCATCTTCTTTGACCTTTCCGCCTTCAAATGCCTCCCGGACTGTCTGGGCGTCTGCTGCCACCTGCTCCTCGGAAGCCACTTCGATCAGATTAATCTCGCCATCATACAGGCCGTTGATTTCGAAGGTCCCGTCTTCCGCAAACTGACCGGTTACCGTCAGCACGAATTCCACGCCCTCCATATTCTGGCCGGTCTTTTCCATGGTAAAGGTCAGATCCTCCGCAATCACCAGGGTATGTTCCCCATCGGTATAGGTGCCGGGGAGTCTGTCCTCCTCCGCCTTTCCGTCCTTGTCCTCCTGATTGCCATCTTCTGCCCTGCCGCCCTCAAACGCGGCGATGACCCTGGCCAGATCCGCGGCCACCTGCTCCGGCGATGCGACCTCCACCAGATTGATCTCCCCATCATACAATCCGGTGATTTCGAAGGATCCATCCTCCGCCGCAGTGCCCGTCACCGTCAAGAGGAATTCTTCCCCTTCCATATTCTGGCCGGTCTCTTCCATAATAAAAGTATGATCCGGTGCAATGATCAGCGTGTGTTCCCCATCGGTATAGGTTCCTGCCAGCGTATCGGCATCCGCCGGTGCCGCAAATGCTGTGACCGACAGCATCAGTCCCAATGCCAGCACAATTGCCAGCCCTTTTCCATATCGTTTCATAACCTTCCTCCTTCTTGTCTCGTTTTTCTGTAAATATTAAAGGCACTTGCATTGTATCACAGATATCGGCGGAAGGATATAAGATCCGGAGAATCGTCAGATTTCGAAGGATTTCGAAGGCAAAAAGAAGAGCTGCCGCAACAAAAATGCAACAGCTCTTCATCCAATGGAAAAGATCAGAATCCGCGGCCTCCCCGGCTTCCGCCTTTGCCCATGCCCATCTGATTCGGCAGAGAACTTTGCTGCTGCCCGTTTACGATGATGGTTCCTCCGTTATACTGTCCGGCTCCGTCGTAGTCAAAGGCGGATGGTCCGGTGAGATCGATAGTTCCTCCGTTGATAATCAGATCGCCGTTGCAATCAATGGCGTCCGTATCCCCGGAGGTCATGCTCACGGTAATATCCCCGCCGTTGATCTCCACCGTCGGCCGGAAAGAATCGCTCTTCTGTGCCCCGTTGATCCCGTCATCCCAGCTGGAAATGCGGATCGTTCCGTCGTTGATCTGAATCCAGGTGCCTTCGATCCCCTCTGCGGCGGAGATCTCAAAGCTGCCGCTGTCGATCTGCACAATGGAGGTTGCGTGGAGCCCGTCATCGTCGGCGTTGATCACGAAGTTCCCGCCCCGGATATACAGATACCCCAGGGTGTCATCCTCTTCATTTTCGGCATGGAGTCCGTCGGTCCCGGCCTGAAGGGCAAAGGTTCCGTCTGCGATCCGGATGGAATCATTGGCCTCGAAGCATTTGGAAGCCGCATTGACGAAGTAGCTGCCGCCCGTAATCTTCAGGTCATCTTTGCAGACCACCCCATTCTTTGAGGAGTCGATCGTCAGTGTCGCAGTTCCGTTGAGGACCAGGTCGGAACGGGAAAAGATTACCCCGTCCGTATGAGTATCGCCATCGGAAACAAAGGAGCCGGTTACCGATAGGGAGCTGTCGGCACTTGTGGTTACGAACACCTTGTCCGCCCCGGTCACATAGATACAGGGAAACTCACTGTTTGTGACCGACACGCCATCAAGCACCAGCTGGACTTTATCCTCGTCGTCGGCTTCCACATAAACGGTGACTTCCGAAGCATTTCCGCGGAGAGCATAGATTCCGGCCTGTGTGATGTGAATGTCTTCTCCGCTGTTTACGGAATAAGAAACGGCTTCCGTAAGGTCGGCTGTCTGCATAAGGTCCCTGTCCGTGAACATCTCGTCCGTTTCCAGCGCACCGGCTGCGGCCTTTGCTTCAGCAGCGAAGGCCGCATTGCAAATCAGAAAGATCAGCAGAACACTGATCGCTAAGATCCCTCGTTTTTTCATCATATCATTCTCCTGTTCTTATTTATGGAGAAAGGATACCCGACGGGTATGAAAAAACGATGAACACAACATGAAAATCAAATGAAAGACGGCTTTTTGCCATCCTGCCCTTTATTCGGGCAGACTTCCCCGGCGGATGTTCTCCTTGAGGATCCGGTCTGTGATCTCATAAAGGGTTTCCGACCCAAGCCTGGTCTTTACCTGCCGTCCGTAGACGGTCCCGGCATGGACGCCGTGGGCCACCCAGTCCCCGCCCTCATTGCTGTTGTTCAGCAGGAGCGGCTGGAAATTATCCATGGCATGAGCGAATTTCGATTCGGCGGTCTGAAACGCTTCAAACTCATCGAACAGGACGGTCAGTTCCTCCTTCTGGTCCTCCGGCAGCAGGGAGAAGATCCGCTCCTTGGCTGCATCTTCCCTGGCCTTCTGGGTCTTCAGGTTTTCTTCATCGTAGGCATAGGTGTCGCCGGCATCAATTTCCACAATGTCATGGATCAGACACATCAGCATCACCCTGGCAATATCAACCGGTTCATTGGCATATTCCCGGAACAGATAGGCCATCACCGCCATATGCCATGCGTGTTCCGCGTCGTTTTCATTTCTGCCGTGCCCCGACAGATGGGTCTGGCGGAAAATGTTCTTTTCCTTATCAATTTCAAGTGCAAATGCGATCTGTTTCTGTATCCGCTCATTCTGATAATCCATGATTCTTTTCTCTTTTCATTATAAAATGCTTTACAAATCTGTCCGTCCGGTCTACAATACAGGCAACAAGTTTCAGGGCGGGGTGCAATTCCCCACCGGCAGTAAAGTCTGCGAACCCCATTAGGGGCCGATCAGGTGCGATTCCTGAACCGACGGTATAGTCCGGATGGAAGAAACGGCTATTTTTATGTAGATTTTGCCCTGACACTTTGGTGTCAGGGATTTTTTATGCAAGGAGGACTTATTCATATGGAAACTACTGCAAGCAAATTCAATACCAAATCCATCGTACTCATCGGCATGTTCTGCGCGATCTCCTATGTTGTCATGCTTCTGTCGAAGCTGATCCCCATCAATGTGGCAGGATTTCTCACCTTTGACCTGAAGGATGTGATCATCGCGATCTGCGGACTGATCAGCGGACCTGTTCCCGCCCTGATCGTCTCCGTCATCGTGTCCTTTATCGAAATGATCACGATCAGTTCCACCGGTCCGATCGGACTTCTGATGAATGTCCTTTCCACCTGTGCCTTCGTGCTTCCGATCACACTGATTTATCATAAAAAGAGAACCTTCGCCGGCGCGATCATCGGCGCAGTTGCGGGCGTGCTTTCCATGACCGCGGTTATGATTCTGTGGAACTGGCTGATCACCCCGCTCTACATGGGTGTTGACCGGGCGATCGTGATCTCGATGCTGCTGCCGACCTTCCTTCCCTTCAACCTTCTGAAAGGCGGAATCAACGCAGCCATCATGCTGGCGATCTACAAGCCCATCACCACGGCTCTTCGCAGAGTTCACATGATCCCGGAATCCTCTTCCTCCCGCCGGCAGAAGAAAGGTCTTAGTATCGGCGTTACACTGGTCAGTCTGTTCGTTGTAGTCTCACTGGTCCTGGTGGTTCTGGTCTGGACACATATGATTTGAGGCCTGTGAGTTTTCCTCCAGGCAGAAGAGTTCCTCCATGCTTGTTTCCAGCGCCCGGGACAGCGCGAAGGCCAGGATCAGGCATGGATTATACTCCCCCTTTTCAATGGCAATGATGGAACGGCTGGTAACACCGCAGGTGTCTGCCAGCTGTTTTTGTGTCATTTCTCTTTGTTTACGGTATTCCCGGACTTTTTTTTTCATATCTGAACTGACTTTTAATAGGAAACGACTTTTGTTCCCAGGGGCACGTTATAATAGATCCATTCTGAATTTTCGATATACAGGCGAACGCATCCATGGGAGCCGTTATATCCGATGGACGCATCCATGATATCCATGGTCCCCTGATGATAGATCGTACTGTGAATATAATAATCCGGATAAAAATTATTGGCATAATATACCGTGTACCATTCCGGGCTGTCCAAATTTCCATCAAAAAACGGCAGTTTATCGTACAGGATGAATTCTCCCTTCACCGTGGGGGTCGCCCACCCTCCGGTCACGCAATCCCAGTAAAAGAGATTTTCCCATCGTCCCTCTTCCATCTGATACACTCCGACATGATTAATTGAGGAACTGATCATGATCAGGTAATCTGTATTACTGGTGAACTGCCGGGCATATTCCTCCATCATGTTATATTCGTCCCCATAGGGGATTGTCTCCTTCTCGAGGAACCAGTATTGGGTATTTGTCCCATCATTCTCATCGAGAATGACCGGTGTGGAATTTTTGGCCACTTCATATTCCAGACTGATTACCTTAGACGGATCCATTGCACTCCGGATATAAAAACTGTTGTCCCCGGACAGATTCGGTTCCAGAATCCATCTCTGCCAGGAGTCCCCATCCTTCTCATATTGAATCACCGGCTGCCCGTCTGCGGCATAGTTTCCGCATACCGACAGGACTTTATCCGAATCTCCGTGGGCAATGATGGCATACCCGTAGTCATCATACGTAATATGAAACCGCTGTCCCTCTCCCTGATCGGAAAGATAAATATAGGCCTCCCGCTCATCATCATAATTATCATCCCCCAGACTGAGCAGCATATGATCGGTCATTCCGGAGCGGATATAATAATCGCCCTCTTCCAGATACTTCGGGATCACCGGGCGATCCTGGGCCCGGAATCTCTGGGACTGACCTCCCTCATACTCACGAAGACACAGTCTGGCATCTGACAGCTCTTCGCTGTATTCCAGGGTCATGACATACTGCGGATCGGCATAAGACGCAATGGAAATGACTCCGTCATCTTCTTCACGGATGATCCACTTCTGCCTGTCACTTACGGTATAAACCGGATCCTCCCAGTATTTGTATTGTGCGTACGGCATCTTCTCCGCCGGCTCCAGCACGACCCGGGGATCCGATCCGGATAATCCCTGCGCGGCGAGTGCCATTTCCGAGCCTTCCGGAAGGATAATGGCATATCCCTCCAGATCGATCCGCAATTCAAAGCAGGTCAGGTCGTTCCCGACAGGAAGCAGACCGATCTCCGGATCGTCCTTCCGGTCTGCCGGATCTTCAGAAGCCGGGGCTAAGTAAAGATAGGCGGAAAGGTCGCTGCCAATGTAATACATGCCTCCCTCCAGGACCTGCGGAATCTTCTTTTCCGGCATCGCGGGCTCCAGCTGTTTGGTTGCCAGTTCTCCGTTTTCCTCAAGGAACGGCTCTCCGGAATCATCCGTCATGATCTCAATCGTTCCCAGCACATATCCGCCATGTTCATCTGTCATCGGTTCATTCTGCAGATCCGTCTGAATGGCAACCGGATAAGTCACCTGTTCTCCGTCCGAATTGTATTTCTGGTCTCCTTCCCGATAAGTCTCATATTCCCCCTGATAACGAACGATGGAGCCATCCGGTGAATAAACAATATCCTCCGGTCCATGGGTGACGATTTCGCCCTGTTTTCTGGTTACCGGTTCTCCATCGGAATCCGTAACCGAAAATCCCAGAATGTCAGTGACCGGTTCCCCGCCCTGATAGGTCTCTGTCTGACCGCTGTCATTGACTACGACGCTCCCCGGCACATAAGTAATCGGTTCCCCCAGAGGGTAGGTTTCCAGCATTCCTCTGGAGTTGATCTTCGGTTCTCCTCCCTCAGCCAGTTCCCGGAGACCCAGCACTGTCACGATCTCACCGGATTCCTGCTTCAGGGGATTTCCCTGACTGTCAAGAACCGGAGACGATACCAGAAGATCTTCCTGGCTTATCGGAGCCGTTTCTTCCTGGATACCTGCCTCCTTCGCAAAATAGGATTTTAAAGAAATTGCCGTCTTCTGCAGGGAACAGCCAGTCAATAAAAGCAGAAGTACACTTGCCGACACCGCAGAAATGAGATATTTGCAGATTGTTTTCAGAATATTGTTATATGATTTCAAGCCCGTCCATCCTTTTGGAGAATTATAATATATGAAGAATACTTCGTACGAAGTATTCTTCATATTTGCATCATATTCCGGATGAGAAGGAATGTCAAGAGAGGATCACATTTCCGGAAATGCTCTTCAGCCGAATCTTCGCTGTTCCCATTCCGACCTGTAGTTCCTTTCCATTACCTCTGCCGAGAATGCTGGTTTTATTTTTCAGTGTTCCTGATTTTGTTGAAAGAACTGCGGTGAAATCGCACCCGGTCACAGTACATCCGACATTTCCGGACATGGAAGAGACATCTGCGTTAAGCTCCGGATCCGCCAGGGACAATTCCACATCACCGGATTTTGTTTTTCCTTCAACCGCGCCGCCGGTGTGTTCCTTCACCGATATATCGCCGGAAACACTCTGCAGCATCAGTTCTCCCCTGCAGGAATCCACGGTGATATCTCCGCTGACACATTCCATTTCCATCTTACGGATCCTGCAGTCCCTGATACGGACATCCCCGGATACGGTTTTCAAATGGCTCTCCATCGCTTCACACTGATCCAGTGTGAGATCGCCGGAGCTGCTCCGTCCGTTCAGCCGCTCCAGCTTCAGGCCGGCCGCCTTCGCGTCTCCGGAACTCATCTGCAGACGAACCTCCCGGATCGAGGCCGGTACGGAGATCTCCAGCTTCCCTCCGCCTCTGCGAACGCTGATCCGGCATTCTCTTCCGAAGATTTCGCAGGCCACTTCCGGCTCCTGTTTCGTACCAAAGATCCGGGAGGGCAGAAACAGTCCGGATCCCAGGGTGATTCCCTGCACTGGTTCGATCTGATAGGAAAATTCGCTTCCCTCTGACAGATGAACGTCCGTACCGGAATGCAGGGTCTCAACGATCAGGCAGCTCACTTCCGGCCTGGGTCCCCGTTCCGGCTCAGACCCATTTCTCAGCTCGGATCCGGATTCCGGCCCGGTCCCCTTTTCCGGCTTCTGAGAATTCACAGGCTCCTTCTCCGGATCCGCTGCGTCCCCGGCTCCGGCAGAGGCCGGTTCCATTTCCCGCAGCTGTGCTGCCACGTCCCGGACATCCCCCAGTTCCTGCACGATCTCTTCCTCTGTCATTCCCCGGGAAAGTCCCTCGGCAAAATGCTCCTCAAACGCCTGCAGGACCTCCTGCACCATCGTGTTTTCGCAGCCATCCAGGTCCTGCTGCAGCTTTTTTAAATATTCATCTCTGCTCATATCAATTTCTCAACCTTTCTGGTAAATAAAATCCATTCCTGCTTTTTATGATCATGGTATTGTCTTCCCTCTTCTGTCAGGCGATAATATTTCCTGGCAGGTCCTCCGGAAGACTCCTGCAGGTAAGTGGTCAGATATCCCGCATCCTTCAGCCGCTTCAGGATCAGATACAGGGTGCCGGCCGTCACTTCCATCTCCCGGGAAATCTGCTCGGTCAGTTCATACCCATATCGGTCCGCATCCAGCAAAGAAGCAAGGACAATCAATTCCAATACGCCTTTCTTAAACTGTGCATCCATCCTTGGATCCTCCTTCGGACTGTATTATATCACGCACTATTATGTATTACAATATACTAATTATAAAAATATACAGGGAATTTGCATCCCTCATATGGGCAAGACACGGCGTCTTGTATCCGTATGACGCAGAAAAATAATTCGGAAGGTAAATTCAGATAAAGCTTATAAACTCCACACGTTACCTTCCGTTTTTTGGGCAAATCGTCGAAAATCCGGAAGGTAATTTCAGAAAAAGCCTATAAGCTCCATACCCGACCTTCCGCTGAAAACTGTAAAATTCCGGGGCGGCCGATGTGTTCTCAAAGATATGATTGGATCATCAGATTATTGCTCCGGGACGCTGACCTTCCCGTCACTTACTTCAACAATGAGATACCGGCCTTCCCGGGCGCTTCCGGGATTGATCAGAGTAATCCCCTCCCTTTCCAGAAATGACTGCCGGTGTGTATGTCCATAAAGAACTGCATTGCAATGCTGCTTCTTCGCTTCTTCTATCAGTCCCCAGACGCCCAGCTTGGCGTTTTGTTCATGTCCGTGGGTGATCAGGAAGCTGACCCCGCCAAAGGTCCGGACGATCTTATCCGGTTCCCGGCTGGCCAGGTCACAGTTGCCCCGGACCTGGCAGACAATTTTGTCATTTCCAATGCGGCAGGCAAATAAAGCGGTATCAAAATCCCGTTCTCCGTCGCCGAGGAAAATGAGGGCGTCTGCCTCCGGGTGTTCCCATATGATACTGACCAGCTGTTCATCATGTCCATGGGAATCGGACAATACAAGAAGTTTCATGGTTTCTCCGTTTCTTCTCTCTTATATTATCTGCCATAGGATTTTACCACAGAGCAGCCTGGTTTCCTATCGGATCCGGAAAGTTGTAATCCCGAAGGCCGCAGAAGGGCTTCGTACAGAAGTCCCCATGCAGAAGAACCTTATGACGCGTTGCACCACACGTAATACTACAGAAGAACCCGCAGCGTGTGACAAATGACATGGCCGGCTGATTATGCTATGATATTTGTCAGCTGACAGAAATGAGGACCGCCGATGATCATCCAGACAGGCATGAGGACAGACATCCCCGCATTTTATTCCCGGTGGTTTGCCAACCGGCTGCGGGAGGGATATGTCCTTGTCCGGAATCCATATAACCCCACATCCGTCACCCGGTATGAACTGAATCCCCGCGTCGTGGATCTGATCGTATTTTGTACGAAGAATCCGGAGCCCATGTTTTCGTACCGGGATCTGCTGGCCCCCTATGGCCAGTACTGGTTTGTGACCATCACTCCCTACGGAACTGATCTGGAGCCAAATGTTCCGCCGAAGGAAAAGGTGATGGACTCCTTTCGCCGCCTGTCGGAACAGATCGGGATCCCATCCATCGGATGGCGGTATGACCCGATTCTCATCAACGATACCTGGACCGCAGAAAAGCATATTGCCGTATTCGCAGACATGTGCAGGGCTCTGGCCGGATATACCGATACCTGTGTGATCAGCTTTCTTGACCTCGTATTATATAGTCATAGCCACTCTTTACCTCTTCCATAGGTTTCGGCTATGCTGTTGGGGATACTGTGGGTTGGTTTTCTCACCTACCACCTGATGGTTGCATAGAGGCTTCAACCACAGCTCCCTGTTCCACTGTTAATTAGTTAGACACCGCATGACGGTTTATCTAGAACGAGGTTACAGAACATCGAGTCCTGTGGGTCCCAGACAGTATCAAAAATATAATACAAAGGAGATTTTATTATGATCTACGTAGGCATCGATGTGGCAAAGGACAAGCACGATTGCTGCATCACCAACTCTGAGGGCGAAATCCTCTTCGCCCCGTTTACCATTCTTAACAACCAGGCAGGCTTCCTTGACCTGTTGTCAAAGATCCAGTCTGCCGGCGAACCCGTGCAGAACGTAAAAGTAGGACTGGAAGCTACCGGCCATTACTCTTACAACATCCTCGGATTTCTGGTTGATAAAGGTCTGCCCACCTTCGTCATCAATCCGCTGCACACGAACCTGTACAGAAAGAGCCTCAGCCTCCGGCAAACCAAAACGGATAAGGTTGATTCTAGAACCATCGCCATGATGCTGATGTCTGGCCTGGACTTCCAGTCCTATTCCTCTACATCATATCATAACGAAGAGTTAAAATCATTAACCCGTTACCGCTTCGAGAAAGTCCGGGAAAGAGCCAGATTGAAAACCTCCATTGCCAGGCTGGTGAACATCCTGTTCCCTGAACTGGAAAAGCTGGTCCCGACCCTTCACATGAACACGGTCTATCAGCTGTTATGTGAATATCCAGGTGCTTCCTTCATCGCTGATGTGCATCTCACACGATTGAACAACCTGATCCAAGAGACATCCCGAGGCCACTACGATAAGGAAAAGGCCATCGAGATTCGTGAAGCTGCCAGGAACTCTGTCGGTTCTGTCATGACGGCGAAGTCTCTGGAACTGACACACACCATCAAACTGATCCGGGAACTTGACAACGAGATCAATACTATTGAGGAAATGATCGGATCCATCATGGATAAAAGGGGTTCCCTGATCACCACGATCCCTGGGATCAACTTCCGCATGGGTGCGATGATCCTGGCGGAGATCGGTGACATCAACCGTTTCAGCAGTCCCAACAAACTTCTTGCTTATGCCGGATTATCTCCGACCACTTACCAGTCCGGGCAGTTTCAGTCCACGCACGCCCACATGGAGAAGCGAGGTTCAAAATATCTCCGCTACGCCCTGTTCAATGCCGCCAAATACGTGTGCATCTGGGATCCGGAATTCAAGTCCTATCTGGCAAAGAAACGGGCAGAAGGTAAACACTACAATGTTGCAGTATCACATGCTGCAAAGAAGCTTACACGGCTGATCTACGCGATGGAAAAATCCGGTAGACCTTACACCGTAAAGAGCTGATCCAGGCTCTTATTCTCCCATATGTGTTTTTGAGGGTATCCTTGATACTCTGTTTGTCATGCGATTTTCAATGTGCTTATATGTAAAACGCATTTCTGCGAATTTACTTAAAATTAGGCTTGACTTTTAATAGTTAGTCTCT
>JAFUBX010000053.1 GCA_017459985.1 Parasporobacterium sp. | reverse complement strand
GGTGGTCATTATGACATTACGCGAACTCATGAACAAAGCAGACAGGGCAGCATACACAAAGCAGGTACCGACCGTGATGGCGCTGATGGAATCCGAAAGCCCGGTGATCACATCGGAGAGAATGAAGGATGACATCGAAGCAACAGCATTCCAGAACGGATATGTCATTTACCAGAATGGTAACCGCGCTACCGTTTTCTCCCTTACGGACTGTCTCAAGGCATACGTGGAGGTTGACCAGATGGGTATGGAGCATGCGCTTTCCTTTGACGCATTTGCGGATCAGCCCTGGCAGATCCGCGTTTTTATGGAAGGAGAACGCAGGCTGGTCCATAACAGCAACAACCGCCGTAGATTTGTGAATGAAATTTCCTATGACGGATTTGCAGAAGGCGGGAACTGCCTGGCAGACGATGAGCTGGATCCTCTGAAGCTTCTGTGTGAGAGGGAAGCCCATGAGGAGGAACTGCAGAAACTGTATGACTGCCTGGATGCCATGACGGAGAAGCAGCGCTTTATTCTGGTCGAGTGTGTGGTGAAGGGAAGGATGCATCTGGATGTGGCAAGGGAAATGGGGACCAGCAGGGAGAATGTTTCAAAATCCCTTCGGAGATCTCTTGCCAGACTGAGAAACAGCTTCGGGGTAGAGGAGCGTCCCTTTCACCACAACAGGTTTTACAACCCGCAGGATTAATGAATGAGTGCCGGTAAAACGGCCATAAAATATGCAGCGAGGGCTCTGCCGGAAGAAAACTGCTTCTTCCGGCAATTTTTTTTATTCCGGGTGGTTCCCTTCAGACCCTTTTTTCTGGGGTTAGTGGAAGGAGCGGCTGAAGCCGTTTCAGAAAGGAGGACCGGTTCCATGAAAACTTAGGAGAAAGCACAGCAGGATGGCAAGGCAAAACAAAAATACTCACGAAAGGAACGATGAACGAATGAAGAAGAAAAGCTTTACGTCAAGAATGATCTCCGGGCTGCTCTCCGCAGTGATGGTGCTGCAGGCAGCGGTGACTCCGATTACAGCCTTCGCATCGGAGATGAACCCGGAGGAGGAACTGAAGGTCTATGTGGAAGCTCTGCCGGAGCTGGACCAGGTGAAGGATCAGCTGGATCCGGAAGAGATTGTCACGGCAAAGGATTATGAGGTGGATTTCGATGCGGAAATCGATCTGAAGAAGGATTTCACCAACCTGGAGATCCCGGACAAGGATAAGGTAAAGGTGAACTTCTATGAAGCAAAGAACGCGGACAAAGCCGATTTTTCAACCGGTATGGCTGGAACCTATAAGGCTGTCTATTACGTCGAGCCGACAAATGAGCTGCACCCGGTGTACCGGATTAGCCGCAATATCACCGTGAAGGAACCGGTGACGGAAGCGCAGACATCTGCCGAAGGAAATGGCGGCGGAGAGAATGATGCGTCCGACGGTGAATCGGAGGATGCGGATGCAGACCCTGCTCCGGAAACATCTCCTGAATCCGTTGCTGAAGTCGCGGAGACGGGTAGTCCGGAAACAGCAGCTGAAACAGAGGAATCGCAT
>JAFUBX010000011.1 GCA_017459985.1 Parasporobacterium sp. | reverse complement strand
ATATTGATAGAAATAGAAAATATGGCAGATGAGAAGCTTCTTAATCCGCCATATTTTTATTTTGCTTCAATCCTTGCTGCGGCTTATTAAGGAAAAATGTTCATTCAGGGGAATCAGATATTTGAAAACAACCTGGATGCAGACTCAAATTTGGAAATCGCTGTGAAGGTACATTTCTGCAGGTTCCAATGCCGCCGGAACAATAGTTTTTGTTAAAGAACAGGAGGTAATGAATTAATGAAACTAAGAAAAGCGATGATAATCCTGGTGACAGCTGCATTGCTGATGGGATTGCTTGGAGGAACCTTCAGCGCACAGGCTGCGGATGTGGCTGGAAGCAGGCAAATTGGCGACAATGTGTTTGCGACTATTTATAATGATGGTTTACTGGAAATATCCGGAACTGGTGCAATGTGGGATTTGGTGACATCAGGGGCAGCAATAGGCGGACCGGAAGACTGGGCCAGAAGTGGAGAACTTCTTTACAATAATGAAGGCACTGCAGTGGGGGTGAAATCGTCACGAGATGGAATGAATCACTATTTTGTAGGACTGATGAATCCGGATGGATCGATTGGATGGGCACAAAATATAAAGGTGACAAATGTGGTAGTTGATGACGGTATAACTTATATTGGGGCTAACGCATTTAAAGGAACCAGTATTGAAAGTATCACTATTCCGGAAAGTGTAACAGAACTGGATAAATATGCCCTTTATGATCAGCAAAGAATTCTTGCAACTTTCAATGTCAGATTTTCTGAACAGGACAGTTTCAATCCTACCGGTCATTCTGCAACCATCTATGCACCGGAAGGAACTGCCGCAGAAGAGTACGCAGCGGTTCATGAGATCAATTTTGTTGCAGTAGCAGAGGAAGAGACACAGGAAGAGACTCCGGAGACACCACAGGAAGAGCAGCAGGAAGAGACTCCGGAAACTTTGGCAGAAGAGCAGCCGCAGGAGCAGATCCCGGAAGTCCCGGAAACTCCGCAGGCAGAGGCTCCGGCAGCGGATGGCTCTCTGGTTCGAGGGATGACTGGTGAGGCCGTTGCAGCCCTTCAGCAGAAGCTTTCAGACCTGGGGTACGAGGTCGGAGCAGTTGACGGAGACTTCGGTGCCATGACGGAAGCAGCCGTCATTGCTTTCCAGAAAGCAAACGATCTGTGGGTCGATGGGGTTGCAGGTCCGATGACTATGGAAGCCCTGAAAACAGCTGCTCCGGCAGCTCCGGAGGCACCGGCGGAAGAAGAGTCTCAGGAGCCTGTTTCCACAGAGGTAAACCAGCTGGCATATGGAGCCGCAGGAACGGCGGTTCTGAATCTTCAGAAACAGCTTACAGACCTAGGCTATTACTCCGGTGGTCTTGATGGGGATTTCGGTGCTGTGACCGAGGCAGCAGTCTATGAATTCCAGCAGGCTAATGGCCTTTGGGTGGATGGCGTGGCAGGTCCGCAGACTCTGGGAGCCCTGGCAAATAATCCGGTTCCGAAATATGCAGCTGCTCCGTCTGGAGATCCCGCCCCGGCAGCTCCCGAAGCAGAAGCAGCTTCTGCCACAAGATACCTGGTGTATGGGATGACCGGCGACGATGTGACAGCGGTTCAGTCCCGCCTGGCAGAACTTGGATTTGAGGTTGGCGCTGTGGATGGCTATTTTGGGGATTACACCTATAATGCAGTCATTGCATTCCAGAACTACTCGGGATTGCTGGTTGACGGCGAGGTAGGCGACTACACTCTGGCAGCATTGGGACTTCGGTAAAAACCGGATAGTTGTTGCTCCGAGCGCTTTCTATTGAATATGTAACATGGGAAATCCCGGGAGCTGTCCCGGGATTTTCTGATGCAGGGAATCTTACCGCAATGCTGCATTTTTTCGGCAGGCGCTGTCGGAAAACTCACGCAATGCTGCAATATTTCGGCAGCCATTGTCAGAAACATCGAGCATTGCGGTGCAGCAGGCAGATGCTCTTTTTCCGATGCATTTGTACAATGGTTCTTTTCAGAATCTGATTGTTTTGATATAATTCTTTATTGCAGTCGTTTGATAATAGAAAGAAAAGATTTACAAAGGAGTATCACAAATGAAATTTACCAGATCTATATGGACGCTGTCGGCAATTGTGATGGTTCTCAGTATGTGCTTTGCAGGACTGTGCCTTGCGCAGGAAGAGCAGGCCGCTGAACCGGCGCAGGAAGCTGCTGTTCAGGAAGAAGTCGCAGCCACGGAAGAAACTGCAGCCGCAGAAGAAGCTGCAGTCCCGGAAGAAGCGGATGCACCTCAGCAGGAGATTCCGGCGGAAGTTGAGACGGTTGTTGCCGCACAGCCGTTAAAGGTGATTGGTGAGGAAAACATCAAGTCACTCAAAGTGGAACTCACCAACAATACAGGAAAGGACATCAGTTACTTATCTGTGAACAAATACAGTGCAGAGCCGATGGCGGACGACAGTATTGTGAAGATGCAGAAGGCACTGATCGAACAGGGATTTCTGGATGACGTTGCGGATGGTTCCGCAGGTCCGAAGACCCAGGCTGCGATCGCTGCATTCCGAGAGGACAAAGGACTCCCCGCAGAGGGAGGTGCCGATGAAGAAATGCTGAAGCTCCTTCTGGGCAATGGCTGGGATGGAAATCTTCTGGAAGAAGGGGATGTGTTCGCAGCCGGCGAGACCAGAATGCTTTATGTTGCAGCTCCTACATTAAAGGCAGAAAATGCTGCCGATGCAGAGAATGCGCTGACGCAGGCTCTGAAAGCATTCGATGCAGTTCCGACCTACGTGCTGAGCTTCCGGGCTGCGGATGCAGAAAAAGTCTATGATCTTTATGTTTTCCCGGCAGAGAGCATGGATCTGGCAGAGCTGTGCCTGGACGGAGAAACCGCGTATATCTCCTATCAGACGAAAGTGGATGAGGTGAAGGTTTCCACTTTAGAGGCAGAGAAAGCTGCTGCCGAGGCCCTTAAAGCTCCGGAAGTACCGGAGACCGTGGTGACGGAGGATGCTTATGCAGCCTACGATTACAGCTACGATACCTCCTATGATTACAACTATGACGCCTCTTATGCAGCACCGGTATACGAAGAACCCGTCTATGAAGAACCTGCATACCAGGAGCCTGTGTATGAAGAACCGGTATACGAGGAGCCGGTATACGAAGAGCCTGTGTATGAAGAACCGGCTTACGAAGCTCCGTACATCGTATTCCAGGAAGATTATCCGAGCTGCGATGACGGAAGCCATGGCGTTACTTATATTGAATGGTCCGACGGTACAACCCAGACCATAGAGTACTAAGAATGAGATAGGAAATGCGTTATGAAAAAAGCAATCGTACTGTTGATGATATTTAGTCTCGCTCTTTGCCCGATCCTGGTTTCGGCAGCAGAGGCAGAAGAAATAGAAGAAGTGACTGCGATCTCGGAAGTCTATACTGATGAGGCTGTGGAAGAGAGCTTCGACGCCCTTGCCATCTGGCTGGAGTCCGGACAGGTCAATGACGATGTATACACCATGCAGGTCATGCTGAGCCAGCTGGGGTATTATGAAGGATCTCTGGATGGGGATTTCGGCTCCTTTACAGAGGACGCCGTGATCCGGTTCCAGCAGGATAATGGACTGCTGGTGGACGGAATCGTCGGAGATTATACCATGGATGCGCTCCAGAGTAAGGCCGGACAGCAGGCCCAGCCAGCAGCTGCCCCGGCCCAGGAACCGGCTCAGACTCAGGAACCCGCTCCGGCCCAGCTGGCAGCAGGATCAGATCTTGTCCGCGGAGCAACCGGCGGGGCTGTGACAGATATGCAGAAGATTCTGGCGCAGCTGGGCTACTATGAGGGAAGCCTGGATGGAGATTTCGGCGCCTTTACAGAGGATGCTGTGATCCGGTTCCAGAAGGAACAAGGCCTCTGGGTCGACGGCGTGGTCGGACCGCAGACAATGGGAATGCTGCTGACACTGTCCGGAGCAAATGCTGCTGACGAAGAAACCCAGAAGACAGAAGCGCAGAAGCCGGAAGAAGAGCAGCAAGAGTCAAAGCCCCAGTCCGGGGAACAGCAGGATCCGGCTGAGGAGACCACCGAAGAAGATTCCAAGGACGATCAGGAAGATACGACCGAAGAAACCGGTGATCTCACCGAAGGAATGACCGGGGAGGAAGTTCTTGCTCTCCAGACCAAACTGGCGGAGCTGGGATATTCTGTGGAGCCGGACGGCGTCTTCGGCGCACAGACAACAAATGCCGTGAAATCCTTCCAGGAACTGAACGGATTGTATGTGGACGGTGTGGTCGGCGCACAGACTACCTATAAACTCGCCAATGATCCCGTTGTCTATACAGGGCCGGAAGTCGTCTATGACGGCATCACTCTGACAGAAGATATCGATGCATATATGAAGAACCTGGTGGCCAGCGTGACAACGGAGGATATGACCCCGGCAGAGAAGCTGTGGGCAACCTTCTCCTATATCGCTGATCGGGGAAATTATCCATACATCCAGAACCGGATCCCGTATTACCGCGGGGAAGACTGGCCGGTGGTTTATGCTCATGATATGATGTATCTGGGCGGCAGCTACTGCCACGGATATTCCTCCCTGTTCGGATATGCAGCCGTACTCAGCGGTTATGACAATGTCCACTGGGCCCAGAACGGATATCATGCCTGGGTCGATATTGATGGTCTTGTATATGATCCGGTTTTCAGGGATTCTTCCTATAACACACTGGTTTACGGATGGACCTATGATAAGGCCATTGCCAATAACGGTTTTCTGGGGGCCGGATTCGAATATATGGACAGCAGTGACGAAGGCTCTTATCGATTCATCAAAGCTCCGAACTTCTAAGTAAATCTGAGGATCCGTTCAGAGCGTTTCCTGAGGGAATGATTCGCCATGCAGATGGCGGCAGGAAGTGCCGGTACCTATGAAAATATGTGCCGGCACTTTCGTTAGGGAGAAATCCCAGGGAGTAATTAATGGTATTCAGTTCTCTTATTTTTCTGTGCATCTTTCTGCCTGCAGTTTTTGTGCTGTACGGCATCATTCCGTCCCTGAAGGCGCGGAATATTCTGCTGATGCTGGCGAGCCTCATTTTCTATGCCTACGGCGAGCCCATCTACGTACTGCTGATGATCGGCAGTTCCCTGTTTAATTATTTTTTTGCTCTGCTGGTGGCGGAGGGCACGGACCGGAAAAGAAAAACCTGCCTGGTCATTGCCCTGATCGTCAATCTGGGGCTGCTGTGCGTCTTCAAATATACGGGCTTCTGGTGAACAGTTTCAATCAGGTGTTTGGCACTCAGGTGCCGGATCCGGGAATTGTACTGCCCATCGGAATCTCCTTTTTCACCTTCCAGGCACTGTCCTACGTGATCGATGTGTACCGGGGAAATGTCAGGGCGCAGCACAACTTCCTTTATGTGCAGCTTTATATTGCCTTCTTTCCGCAGCTGATCGCAGGTCCTATCGTCAGGTACAGCGATATTGAGAAAGAAATCGAAAACCGTTCCCGGGATATGGAAATGATTGCCCTGGGAATGCGGCGGTTCCTCTGCGGTCTGGGCAAGAAAGTCCTGATCGCCAACGCCATGGGGCAGGCGGCGGATGCCATTTTCAACGCGCCGGAGGGCAGCATCAACCTGCTGTCCGCCTGGATCGGAGCCATTGCCTATCTGTTTCAGATCTATTATGATTTCAGCGGCTACAGCGATATGGCCATCGGACTGGGGCAGATGTTCGGGTTCCATTTCCGGGAGAATTTCCAGTACCCCTATGGAGCCTTCAGTATTCAGGAATTCTGGAGAAGGTGGCATATTTCCCTGTCCACCTGGTTTAAGGAATATCTGTATATTCCCCTCGGCGGCAACCGGAAAGGCCGTCCCAGGACCGTGCTGAATAAGATGATCGTGTTCGTCTGTACCGGTTTCTGGCACGGCGCAAACTGGACCTTTGTCTTATGGGGCATTTATCATGGTCTGTTTCTTCTCTTTGAGGAATACGTCCCGGTGGTGCGCAGATTCCCCCGTTGGCTGGGCAGGATCTATGCGCTTTTGGTGGTATGCGTCGGCTTCGTTCTGTTCCGGGCGGACTCCCTGGGGCAGGGCGTACGGATGATCGGGAAAATGTTCGGAGGATACTCCTTTACCTCCGCGTCCATGAGTCTGGCGGTGTCACAGCTGACCCCCTGGTTCCTGGTGATGCTGGTTCTGGCGATCCTCGGATGTGCGCCGGTCCATGGGCTTGCAGACCGGATCCGCAGCCAGGCGAAGAGCGGACTGTGGAGTCTGGACCGGAAAGGGCAGGCCCTTCAGATCGGATTGTACTGCGGTGCGTTTCTGTTACTTGCCTTTTGTATCCTGAGACTGTCCGGCAACGGATATAACCCGTTTATCTATTTTAAATTCTGATGGATCGTTATGAAAAAGAATCTGTTTTTTACTGTATTTATTGCTCTGTGTCTGATCCTGTGCGTGATACCGTCCTTGTTTATGACGGCATTCCGCTCGGATGAGACCATCGGAAACGAATCCAGGACCGACTGGCCCTCGGTGACGAAGGAGGACGGAACCTTTAATTCCAGGATCCTGGAACAGATGGGGTCCTATTTTGAGACCCATTACGCCTTCCGGCCCCAGCTGATCACCGCGGATGCGGAAATACAGTCCGCCCTGTTCCAGGTGTCCAATACAGACTCGGTTACAGTCGGATCCGACGGATGGCTGTATTACAGTTCCACTCTGAATGATTATCTCGGGAAAAATCCCCTTTCGGAACGGGGCGTCTTTAACCTGGCCCACAATCTTTCCCTGGTACAGAGTTATGTCACCGCCATGGGAGCGAAGTTCCTGTTTATGGTGCCGCCGAATAAGAATTCCCTGTATCCGGAGCATATGCCGTATTATTACAGCGTCAGTGAGAGCGATATCCGCAACCGGGATCATCTGGGGGAAAAGCTGGAGGCAGCAGGAGTGTCTTATCTGGATCTTTTTGATCTGATCGGAGCGCAGGAGGAGACATTATACCTGAAGCACGATTCCCACTGGAACAATAAAGGAGCCATGATGGTATACAATCGTGCCCTGGATCTTCTGGAAAAGGAGCATGAAACCTATTCTCAGGTCCCGGTCCGTTACGACCGGATTCACAAAGGGGACTTGTCCAATATGATCTATCCCTCCGACAACTCTCTGGAGGAAGATTATGCGTATGACTATGAAACCCTTTATGAGTATGTGCCGGGACCGGCCTCTTCGGATCCGGTGAGTGTGGAGGATTTCCGGATTGAGACCTCGAATCCGTCCGCGGAAGATACGCTTTTAATGTACCGGGATTCTTTTGGCAATACCCTGATCCCGATCCTGTCCAATGCATTTGCGCACGGTTACTATGCCAAATCCACGCCCTATCCCATTGCCCGGGATATGCAGCAGTATACTCCGGATTTTGTGATTATCGAACTGGTGGAACGAAACCTCCGGAACCTGGCTGCAGATCCTGCGGTGGTGCCTTCTCCGAGAAGAAATATTGATCCTGCGCTGTTGGAGGTGCAGCCGGATCTGGAAAGCAGCGTGCAGACCCTGCGGGCGGATGCCAATTATATAGCCTTTTCCGGGACGGTCCCGGAGGAGAGGATCGACGGGGAACGCAGGATCTACCTCGCCGTGCAGACACCGGAGGGAAGCATGAATCTGTATGAAGCCTATACGGTCACCAATGAGGAAACGGACTATGGCTATGCGGTGTATCTGCCCCTCAGTTCCTTCGGGACCCTGGAAGAAGCACAGCAGAGAAAAACCGTTGTTTATGTGGAAAAATAATTGCAGGACCGCTGTTATTCGCCGGAAACTTATGTTAAACTGATACCGGAAGCAAGGAATACAAAAGACACAAGCAGGCAGAACTTGTCATGGGCAGCGGCGGATATCTGAATTACAAAATGGAAATAAGCTATGACGGAACCCGGTATTACGGCTGGGAACGTCAGCCTGACAAGGACACGATCCAGGGGAAGCTGGAGAGTGTCCTGTCTGTATTAAACGGAACTTCCGTGGAAGTGATCGGCGCCGGAAGAACGGATGCCGGAGTCCACGCCAGGAAAATGACCGCCAATGTCCGGCTGGAGACGGAGCTTTCGCCGGAGGGGATCCGGGATTATATGAATCACTACCTTCCGGATGATATCTGCGTCAACAAGCTGGTGGTGGCCTCGGACCGGTTCCACGCCAGGTATAATGCGATGGGTAAGCTCTATACCTATACCTGCTATGTGGGAGAAGAAAAGCCGGTGTTCGACCGCAGATATGTCACGGTCCTCGACTTCAGCCCGGATGTGGAGAAAATGCGCGAGGCTGCCGGGTATCTGACCGGGACCCATGATTTCAGGGCCTTCTGCGCCAATCCGAAAATGAAAAAGTCCACCGTCCGGTGTGTGGACAGCATCGAGATCCTCCGGAAGAAGGACCGGCTGTATCTCAATTTTCACGGAAACGGATTTCTGCAGAACATGGTTCGGATCATGACGGGGACCTTGCTGCAGGTGGGAGAAGGCCGGATCCCGCCGGAACGGGTGCGGGAGATTCTGGAAGGGCTGGACCGCCGGGAGGCGGGACCGACCGCGCCGGCAAAGGGACTGTGTCTGATGAAAGTAGATTATTGAAACCATATAGAAACGTATTAACAGGAGGAGAACCATGGGACTTTTAGATGCTTTGTTTGGAGGGCTTTTCGGAGATGATGACAGCAGTGAGGAGGAAGTGGTTGTAGAACGGCCATGTTCCAACTGCCCGGGCGACTGCAGCATCGCGCCGGATGCCTGCAGTGTATGCCAGCCGTATAAAGAGCAGATGATCGATGCGATCTATCGTGTGGAGCATAAGGATGAGATCATCAGCCGGTATGAGGTGACGGGGACCGCCGTTTCCGAAGGCGCGGTGGTGTGTCCCTACTGCGGAGGTCATTCGGAGAATCATTATGTATGTGAATACTGCGGATCCAAACTGCAGGAAGGAACCGGTAAGATCCAGGTGGCCAGTGCGGCGGATATTCCGAATCCGGTCCTGGAGGCACAGGATATTATTTTCAGCCGGTATGAGGCCGTTAAGAATTTTGCCGGCGCGGATGAAGCCTACGGACTGGTGGATGCTCTGTCGGGCATCGGCTCGGAGGGACTGCTGTCCAGCATTTTCGGAGCCTTGATGGGAGACAGTGATACCAATGATTCCAAAACCCTGGGCAACAAGATGACGGAATCCGAGATCAAGGAGATGGCGGATTTCTACAATGTCTCCATCAGCGAATATCTGACCGGACTGGACAACGGAAAATATCTGACTATGTCCAATAAGAAAACAGCCGCCGCTGCGGAAGAGAAGTATTCCAGAGAAAGGACAGAGACCTCGTCCTCCGGCAGTATGCTGGGAGATCTGAGCGGACTGGCAGGGGCTTTAGGCCTCGGCAGTATGCTGTTCGGCGGCAATTCCTATAATTACTCCGCAGCCAGACGGCGGCCCGGCGCCACCTACCGGACAGTGACTCCGAATACAAGACCTCAGAGTGTTCCGAATCCGAGACAGCAGCCGCCGGTGCAGCCAAGGACTGCGGCGCCGAAGATGCCGGAGCAGAGACAGAGCGCTCCGCGAACCGTTTCCTCTTCCCGTCCGGTGCAGCAATCTCCTGTAAACAGGAACCAGGCTCCCTCCAGAACGCCGTCGGATTTCGGCGCCAGGAAGACCCCGCAGGGAAATACGGTTTCCCACAATAAAGCGGTTTCCTCAGCCAGGACTTCCTCACCGGCCAGAACTGCGGATGACGCGATCAGCAGAGCCATGGGAGCAGTGGCCTCCAACAAGACCGCAGCCCAGAAAAAGAGCGCAGCTCCCGTACAGAAAAAGAGTGAATCCGTGAAAAAGACCCCTCAGAAAGGGGTCCAGCAGATGCATGGTAAAGGACCGGCAGGCCCGAAGGGGAGACTATAATCTCCCTCGGGTCAGATCCCGTAGATCTCCCGGTATTTCTTCTCCAGATAATCCATATAGATGGCAGGATCAAAGGGCTCCTTGAGGGCCCTTTCCAGAATCTGCGCCGGAGTATATAAGGATCCGTACTGCCAGATATGGGTCCGGTTCCATTCATTGACCGGCGCCAGATCGCCGTTTTGGACACAGCGGTCCACGTCCACGGTTTCCTTCATTTTCTTCAGGAATTGGGCGCCATAGGCGTTGCCCAGCGCGTAGGAAGGAAAGTACCCGATCAGGCCTCCGGACCAGTGGCTGTCCTGCAGCACGCCATGCCGGTCATCCGGAACCTCGATTCCCAGGTATTCTTTGTATTTGCGATTCCATTCTGAAGGCAGATCCTTCACCGACAGATCTCCTGCCAGCAGGAGCTTCTCCAGCTCATAGCGGATCATGACATGCAGGCAGTAGGTCACCTCATCCGCCTCAGTCCGGATCAGAGATGGCTGCGCCAGATTGATGGCTTTGTAGAACTGCTCTTCGGTGACATTGCTCATGGATTCCGGGAACAGTTCCCGGATCTTCGGAAGGATATGGGACGTAAATCCCCGGCTCCGCCCGATGATATTCTCATAGAACCGGCTCTGGCTCTCATGGATTCCCATGGAAACGCCTCCGTCCAGCACCGTATAGGCAAAGGCCTCGTCGGAGCCCGTGTCATACAGGGCGTGTCCGCCCTCGTGGATCACGCTGTACATGGAAGCCGCGAAATAATCCGTTTTATAATTGGTGGTGATCCTTTCGTCCAGATGGGATCCCAGGGAAGTGGTGAAGGGATGCTCCGTGGTGGACAGTCCGCAGTGATCCCGGTCCAGACGGATCAGATCCATCAGATACCGGGAAAGCTGGTCCTGCTGTTCCACCGGAAAATATCCATGAAGAAAACTGTCATCCACCTGGGGTCGCTCCTGGATCTCCCGGATCAGAGGCACAAGACGGGATTTCAATGTGCGGAAGAATTCGTCACAGACCGCCATGCTGATCCCCGGTTCATATTCGTTCAGCCAGTAATCATAAACATTCTTGTCCGGGGCACAGTATCCGGCAAATTTCCGGACAGTCCTGAAAATCTCCTCCAGATACGGCGCAAACAGCGCGAAATCGCTGGTTTCCTTTGCCGTATGCCACACATCCTCTGATTTCACCAGGAGCTCCTGATAAGCGACAAATTCCTCCATCGGGATCTTCTGCATATCCCGGATATCCTTCAGCATCAGATAGATCATACGGCGGATCTTCGTTTCCTCCGGATCATCGGTGACCTCTCTGTCCCGGTATTCCTGATCCAGTGCCTCCAGCAGTTCCATGGTTTCGCTGCTGGTGGAGATCCGGTACATTTCCTCAGTGAGGATCCCGGTGCTGTGGGCCCGGTTGGAGGCGGTTCCCTTCGGCGCGGTGGTCACTCCGTCATAGTACATTAAGGAAACGGCGTGTTCATAGGCGCTTAATCTGCCCTGAAGCTTATATAATTCCTGAATGGATTCTTCGTGATTCAACTCGATAATCTCCTTATCTTCCGTACAGTCTGGTGATATGGAGGATCTTCTCTGCCAGGTCCTTCGTCAGTTCTCCCTCCAGCAGCCGGAATGCCCAGTTGCCGCCGGCAGTGCTGGGGATATTCATGCGGCATCCCTTTCCCAGTTCCAGATAATCCTGAATCTGGGCCACGAACAGTACCGCCACGGATTTCTGTCCGTCCCGGATCACCTGCCAGATAAAATCGGATTTGTTCTTTTCCGTCAAGACCACGGTTTCCTGCGCTTTCTTCTTCCCGCGGGAGGGCTTATCCGGCTGCTTCACCTCCGGAACATCCGCAATTCCCAGGTAATCAAAGGCGTAGAGCACATCCTTTGCACTGGCGTCTTCCAGCCATTCCTTCAATGTGGCGTTGTCGTGGGTCCCGGTATAGCAGATGCAGCCCGGGATATAACTGTGGGGCAGGAAGCTGCTTTCTTCCCCGGAGTCAAAGGCAAATTCCAGAACCTTCATTCCCGGAAGCCCGGAATCCTGAAGCAGCTGCTTCAGAGCGTCGGAGGGCGTTCCCAGATCCTCGGCAATAAATTTCGTATCCCGGAACCATCCGGTTACAGGTCCCACCAGGTTCATGCCCGGGCCCTTCATCCAGCTGCCGTTCTTCGCGGTTTTGTCACCGTAGGGCACAGCCCAGTATTCGGAGAATCCCCGGAAATGATCGATCCGGATCACATCGAAAAGCTTTGTTGCCCCGTCGATCCGGCGGATCCACCAGCCGAATCCGTCCGCCTGCATTTTGTCATAATCATATAAGGGATTTCCCCACAGCTGACCGTCTTTGGAGAAATAATCCGGCGGAACCCCCGCCACCTTGACCGGGGTATAATTTTCATCCAGCTGGAAGAACTGGGGCTCACTCCAGACATCCGCGCTGTCCAGCGGAACATAGATGGGGATGTCGCCAATGGTCCGGATCTGTAGCTTCTTTAAGTATTTGCGAAGGTCATTCCACTGCTTATAGAACAGGAACTGGATATAGGTGAACAGCTCCACGTCTTCGGACAGTTCCCTGCGGTATTTTTCCAGGGTTTCCGGATCCCGGAAACGAAGCTTCTTATCCGGCCATTCGATCCAGGACATCATCTTAAAATGCCGTTTACAGGCCATGAAAAGAGCATAGTCATGGACCCATTTATTCTCTTCGGTGAATCTCAGGACCTCCTCCCGGTCCCGTTCCCAGCCGTTCTTCTTGGCGATCTCCAGCAGAGGATACCGTCCTTCATAGATTTTTCCGTAATCCACATGCCGGGGGTCGCTGCCGAAATCAATACCCTTCAGATCGCTTTTCTTCAGCAGCTTGTCCTTGATCAGAAGATCCAGGTCGATAAAATACGGATTGCCCGCGAAGGAAGAATTGCTCTGATAGGGGGAATCGCCATATCCCGTAGGTCCCAGCGGCAGCATCTGCCAGTATTTCTGACCGGCTGCATGCAGAAAATCCGCAAAATCATAAGCAGCTTTCCCCAGGGTCCCGATCCCGTAGGGGGAGGGGAGTGAGGAAACCGACATTAATATTCCTGATGCTCTGTTCATTTGTATTAATTCCTTTCAGCCCTTGACAGCTCCGGCTGCAACGCCCTTGATAATGTGCTTCTGGCAGATCAGGTAGAATATAATGACCGGGATGATGCTCAGAAGGATCAGAGCCATGGTTGCTCCCAGATCCACCGTACCGTAGCTTCCCTTCAGGAACTGGATCAGGATCGGGATGGTCATATACTGGGTCCGGTCGAGTACCAGATACGGAAGCAGGTAGTCGTTCCATACCCACATGATCTCCAGCACGCCCACTGAGATCAGGGTGGGCTTCAGCATCGGCAGCACAACCGTGAAATAGGTCTTCACCGGGTTGCAGCCATCGATGACTGCCGCTTCTTCAATCTCCAGAGGAATGGACTTGACAAACCCGGTGAACATGAAGACGGCCAGGCCGGCACCGAATCCCAGATAAATGATCGGGATGGTCCAGGGGGTATTCAGCTTCAGGGTGTCTGCGGTCTTGGACAAGGTGAACATGACCATCTGGAAGGGCACCACCATGGAAAAGACACAGACAAAATATACGATCCGGCAGAATAAGCTGTTGACCCGGGCGATGTACCAGGCTGCCATGGAGCAGAATAACAGGATCAGAGCCGTGGAAATCACCGTGATGAACAGGCTGTAGAAAGCTGCCTGCCAGAAATTGTAGTTGCCCAGGGTGATTCCTGTGACAAAGTTGGAAAAGCTTGCCCACATTTCCCCCAGGGGAAGCGCGAAGGTCGCGGTCTTTACGAAGGTGTTGACCTTGAAGGAGTTGATCACAACTGCCAGCACGGGAAGCACCCAGATGATGCAGATGACGGTAAGCACGATGGAAAGGATCGTTTTTCTTCTCCGCTCACCGGATAATGTTCTGGAATCGCCTTTCATTACTGCTGCACCTCCTTATTGCGTGTTGCACGAAGCTGGATGATACCGATTACGGCGACCAGGATGAAGAAGAGAACTGCCTTGGCCTGGGCGGTGCCTCTTGCGGTGGAGCCCTGTCCGTAGAAGGTGTTGTAAATGTTCAGAGCCAGCATTTCCGTGGATTTGATCTGTGTAAAGACGCCGTTTTCAATGGTGGAAATGATCGGATTACCGCCTGTCAGTGCCAGGTTCTGGTCAAACAGTTTGAACCCGTTGGTCAGAGACAGGAAGGTACAGATCGTGATGGACGGCATGACATTGGGGATTGTGACCCGGAACAATGTCTGCATCTTGCTGGCGCCGTCGATCTTGGAGGCTTCGATGATATCCTCCGGAACCGCCTGAAGCCCGGCAATATAGATGATCATCATATATCCGATCTGCTGCCACAGCATCAGGATGATCAGGCCCCAGAATCCCAGACCGGAATCCAGTACGATCGAGGTTCCGAAATGCATCAGGATCCCGTCGAAGATCATGGACCAGATATATCCCAGGACGATACCGCCGATCAGGTTCGGCATGAAGAATACCGTACGGAAAATATTGGTTCCGCGGATATTCTGGGTCAGCAGATAGGCGGCGGCAAAGGCCAGGATATTGATCAGGACCAGGGAAACCACGGCGAACAGTGCGGTATACCAGAAGGAATGCAGAAATGTCGGATCACTCAGTGCCTTGAGATAGTTCCCAAATCCGATCACTTTTGCATCGCTGGTCGTGGTGAATTTACAGATCGAAAGGTAAATTCCGTGGATAAACGGCCAAACAAATCCGATGGCAAATGCGGCCACCACCGGAAGCAGGAAGAGCCAGCAGTAACGCCGGATGGGCCGGATGATCAGATTGCTGCTGACTGATGCTGAGCTCCGTTTCTTTTTCATAGTTGTATAACACCTCCCTATAAGTTGCTTATCTGTTGTCTGCTCCGCATTGATGGAATGGTCTCCCCGGATCTTACGGAACCCGTTTCATCAATACGGAGCAACCGTAACGATTGCTCCGTATAAAAGAATTGCTTATTCGTTGATTGCACTGTACTGCTGAGCCCAGCCCTGTACAAATGCGGCTTCAACCATAGCCCAGTCGCCGCCTGCATCATACTGATTCATAGCGGATACCACGCCTGCTCTCCAGTCGTCAACGTTCGGAGTGAAGTTGAATGCCCAGGTCATGACATATTTGCCGTCTACAGTATACTGATCTGCCTGTGCCAGGAAAGTATTATCCGGAGCAACTGCATTGGTATACGGCATCAGACCGAAGGTTGCAACAGCGTCTTCGCTGCCGTCGGTTACCAGCCAGTACATGAAGTCCAGAGTTGCCTGGATATCATCTTCGGAGGCTTTGGCGTTGACAGCCCAGCAGTTCTCGGTACCGCAGTTGAGGCCGGCTTCTTCTTCGCCTTCCACACCGCCGTAGAACGGGATCATTGCCAGGTTCGCGGGATCCATGCCATATTCATTTTCTCCGCTGCCGGTTAATGCTGCATACTCCCAGCTTCCATTCTGGTAGAAAGCGGCTTTTCCGGTACCAAATTCATCTCTGGCATCAAATCCGCCGGTGGCCAAAGCAGACTTGTCGGTTGCGGTATCGGTGGTGTACAGATCCCACAGGTTCTTGAAGTTCTCCAGATATGCACCGGTGATTTCGGCAGGTGTCTCGGTCCAGCCGCCGGCATCTCTGGATTCATAGAACAGATCCAGGTTAGCCAGATGTCCGGAGAATCTCCAGCTGGAGCTGTCATCCATACCGGAGGAAGTGAAAGCGTCGAATCCCAGTTCTTCTGCCCGGGCGTGAATGTCGTCAGCAACAGCCTTCAGAGTCTCAAAGTTGGTGATCTCATCCAGGCTGTGGCCTGCCTTCTCCAGCAGTTCCTTGTTTGCGATAATACCAAAAGCCTCAACACTGTAGCCGATGGAGCAGAGCTTGCCATCTGCGTCATACAGATTATAAGCATCCGTGTTCAGTTCTTCTGCAACCGGAGTCCCTGTCAGATCATAGCAGTAATCACCCCAAGTCTCAACGCCGGCCTGATTACCGACAACAAACAGAGTCGGAGCGGAGGATTTGTCCATTTCTGCAGTCAGGGTCTGGCTGTAGGTTCCGCTGGCTGCGGTAACAACCTTTACCGGAACACCGGTTTCTTCGGTGTATTTTGCGGCGATTGCCTGAAGAGCCTCATCGGATTCAGGCTTGAAATTCAGCCAGTATACACTGCCTTTCGGAGCAGCATCTTCTGCAGATGCGGTCAGGGCGAAAGCCGGGATGACCAGCATGCAGGCCAAAAGAATTGCCAGTACTTTTTTCATTGTTGTTTCTCCTTTTCTTTTTTGTTTTTATTATGCAGATCCGAGACAGATCTGTAGGAACAAATTAATTACCACTCCAGGTTCATGCCCTTGCTGTCAAATACATGGGCATTGCTGCCGGAGAAGCTCAGATGGACGGTGTTTCCCACCGGGAAGCGGTTCCCCTGTCCGGTCTCATTGCTGGCGATCGCCACGATATCCTTTCCGGCACTGCTGATATGCAGGTGGGTGGAGGATCCCATCAGCTCCGCCACATCGATGACGCCTTCGATTCCTTCGTCGCCCAGGGTCAGGTGCTCCGGACGAATGCCCAGGGTGATCTCCTGCTCCGGCACATCTTTGGCAGCCAGCCGCTGGCATTTGGCTTCGGACAGTTCCACCGTCAGAGAACCGGCCTGTACACTGTAGGTGTCGCCGGACCGTAACAGACGGCCGTCAAACAGGTTCATCTGCGGAGTGCCAATGAAGCTGGCCACGAAGAGATTGGCGGGATGGTCGAAGACCTGCTGGGGCGTTCCGATCTGCTGGATCACGCCGTCCTTCATGATGACGATCCGGTCCCCCAATGTCATGGCCTCTGTCTGGTCATGGGTGACATAGACAAAGGTGGTGTTGATCCGCTGGCGCAGCTTGATGATCTCTGCCCGCATCTGGTTTCTCAGCTTGGCGTCCAGATTGGACAGGGGCTCATCCATCAGGAAAACGGCAGGATCCCGGACGATGGCCCGGCCAATAGCGACACGCTGCCGCTGACCGCCGGACAGGGCTTTCGGTTTTCTGTCCAGATACTGGGTAATGTCCAGGATCTCGGCAGCTTCCCGGACCTTACGGTCGATCTCTGCTTTGGATGCCTTCTTCAGCTTCAGGGAGAAGGCCATATTGTCATAAACTGTCATATGCGGATACAGGGCATAGCTCTGGAATACCATGGCAATGTCCCGGTCCTTGGGTTCCACATCGTTGACCAGCCGGTCTCCGATATACAGTTCGCCGCCGGAGATATCCTCCAGACCGGCGATCATGCGGAGTGTAGTGGATTTGCCGCAGCCGGAGGGACCGACCAGCACGATGAATTCCTTGTCTTCGATTTCCAGATTAAAATCCTGGACAGCAACAACGCCTTCTTCCGTGACCAGAAGGTTCCCGGTCTTTTGTTCCGGCTCTCCTTTTTTCTTTTTCCTTTTTACAGAATTCGGATATACTTTTTTAATGTTTTTAAGCAGTACTTTCGCCATTTCACGGTCCTCCGTCTGTAGTATTTTGACATAAATTTATCAGTAGAATTATATCGCCAAACTTATAACAAAACAACACTAAAATTTCTTGTCATATTTCGGAAATATGCACAAAACCGCTCTGCAAGGTTTAGAATCTATATTTATTTTCAATTTGAAAGGCAGGTGTTACAATAAACTTGTATCGTGTGCAGTTTCTGTTCTGCGGACAATGCTATACATTTAGGAAGGGTTTTTATTTTTAGGAGGGCAAGAGATGGAAGTAAAAAAGATCAGAAAAGTTCTGGTGGCCAACCGCGGCGAGATCGCGACCAGGATCATCAGAGCCTGCTTCGACCTTGGAATCAGCACCGTTGCGATCTATTCCAAGGAGGATATTTACAGTGAGCACAGGATCAAGGCGGACGAAGCCTATATGGTAGGAGAAAGTCTCAGCCCTCTCGGAGCTTATCTGGCAATTGATGAGATCGTGGACCTGGCCAAGAGGAAACATGTGGACGCGATCCATCCGGGGTATGGCTTCTTAAGTGAAAATGCAGCATTTGCCAAAGCCTGTGAGGACGCAGGAATCAAGTTTATCGGCCCGAATTCCACCGTGCTGGGACAGATGGGCGACAAGCTCTCGGCCAAGGAAATGGCCATCAAGTGCCAGGTGCCGATCATTCCGGGCAGCACAGAGCCTTTAAAGGACGGAAAGGAAGCGCTTCAGAAAGCGATTGAATACGGGTTCCCGGTGATTTTGAAGGCAGCCTCCGGCGGCGGCGGCCGCGGCATGAGAGCCTGCTTCAAAGAAGAGGAAGTGGAGCCGGCCTTTGAGCTGGTGCGGTCCGAAGCCAAGAAGGCTTTCGGCAATGACGATATCTTTATTGAGAAATTCCTGGTGGAGCCGAAGCATATCGAGGTGCAGATCCTTGCGGATGAATGCGGCAATACCGTGCACCTGTACGAGCGTGACTGCTCTTTGCAGAGAAGATACCAGAAGGTGGTCGAGTACACACCAGCCTGGTCCCTGCCGGTGGAGGTGCGGGAAGCAATCTGCGCCGACGCTGTGAAGATTGCGAAGGAAGTCGGCTATACCAACGCGGGAACCGTGGAGTTCCTGGTGGACAAATCCGGAGCCCATTATTTTATTGAAATGAATCCGAGGATCCAGGTGGAGCATACCGTCACAGAAATGGTGACCGGCATTGACCTGGTGCGTGCCCAGATTATTATTGCTTCCGGGTATCCGCTGTCCCATCCGATGATCGGCATCAACAGCCAGACGGATGTCACCACCAGGGGCTATGCGATCCAGTGCCGGATCACCACAGAGGATCCGGCCAACAATTTCGCCCCGGATACAGGCAAGATCACAGCGTACCGGGCCTGCGGCGGCAACGGGATCCGTCTGGACGGCGCCAACACCTACGTGGGTTCTGAGATCACCCCGTATTATGACAGCCTGCTGGTCAAGGTGACCTGCTTTGATTCCACTTTCGACGGAGCGGCCCGGAAGGCCCTGAGGGCCCTGCGGGAGACCACCATCCGGGGAGTCAAGACCAATGTGGGATTTATCAGCAATATCCTTCGGAACGAACGGTTCCTGAACGGACTTTGCTATACCAAGTTTATCGATGACACACCGGAACTTTTCGATCTGCCCGACAGTAAGGACCGCGCCACCAAGATGCTGAAATACATCGGCAATCTCTGCGTGAATGATCCGCTGGCAGGAAGCAAGATGTTCGATACGCCCCGGTTTGTCAAAACCTCCGGAGAACCTCCGAAGGACGGCCTGAAACAGCTGCTGGACAAGGATGGTCCGGAGGCGGTCCGGGATTATGTCCTGGCCCAGAAACGGCTGATGGTTACGGATACCACCATGCGGGATGCGCAGCAGTCGCTGCTTGCCACCCGGTTAAGGACCCGGGATATGGCCAAGGGAGCCGACGCCATGGCAGAGATCCTGGCGGACTGCTTCTCCCTGGAGATGTGGGGCGGGGCAACCTTTGATACCGCGTACCGGTTCCTGTATGAATCCCCCTGGGAGAGACTGGATCTGTTAAGAAAGCTCATCCCCAACATTCCCTTCCAGATGCTGCTGAGAGGCTCCAACCTTCTGGGATATTCCAGCTATCCGGACAATGAAGTCCGCAAGTTCATCGAACAGTCCGCAAAGGGCGGCATCGATGTCTTCCGTGTCTTTGATTCCCTGAACTGGATCCCGAACATGGAAGTTGCCATGGATGAGGTCCTGAAACAGAACAAGATCCTGGAAGCCACCATGTGCTATACCGGAGACATCTCCGATCCGACCAAGGATAAATATACGCTGGAATACTATGTCAATATGGCGAAGGAACTGGAGAAGAGGGGCGCCCATTTCCTGGCGATCAAGGATATGTCCGGCCTTCTGAAGCCCTATGCCGCAGGAAAACTGATTCGCACCCTGAAACAGGAAGTGGGCATTCCGCTGCATCTGCACACCCATGACACCTCCGGCAACCAGGTGGCCGCCTGCATTATGGCTGCGGAAGCCGGTGTGGATATCGTGGACCTGGCGATCTCGTCCATGTCTTCCCTGACCAGCCAGCCGTCCCTGAACTCGGTGGTCACCGCCCTGCAGGGAACGGAGCGGGATACCGGACTGGATATCCGCAGACTGGAAGCGCTGTCCGAGTACTGGGAGGATATCCGGGGCCGTTATGACACCTTCGAGTCCGACCTGAAGACGCCGCTGACAGATATCTACCGGTATGAGATCCCGGGAGGCCAGTATACCAATCTGCGTCCGCAGGTACAGAGCCTGGGTCTGGGACACCGGTTCAATGAGGTCCGGGAAATGTTTGTGACAGTGAACCAGATGCTGGGAGATATCGTCAAGGTAACCCCGTCCTCCAAGATGGTCGGTGACCTCGCCATCTTCATGGTGCAGAATGACCTGACGCCGGAAAATATCGTGGAGAAAGGCGAAGCCCTTTCCTTCCCGGACAGTGTGGTCAGCTACTTCAAGGGAATGATGGGACAGCCGGCCTGGGGATTCCCGGAAGATATCCAGAGGGTGGTGCTGAAGGGGGAAGAGCCCATCACCTGCCGTCCCGGCGATCTGCTGGAGCCCATTGACTTTGAGGCTGTGAAGGAGCATATCAAAGACTTCAAGGAAGAAAAGGATATCACCGACAGAGATCTGGTGAGCTGGGTCATGTTCCCGAAGGTCGTGGAAGACTTCTACAAAAAGCGTAAGGAATACGGCTATATCACCCGGCTGGGAAGCCATGTATTCTTCCACGGACTGGCCGAAGGCGAGACCAATAAGGTCAACATCGAAGACGGCAAGACCCTGGTTATCAAATATCTCGGAAAGGGCGATGTCCATGAGGATGGCACCCGGACGGTGCATTTCGAACTGAACGGATCCCTGCGGGATGTGGACGTCATGGATAATACCGCCTCCCAGAATGTGGTGAAGGTACCGATGGCAGATCCGTCCGACAAGAGCCAGGTCGGAGCCTCCATCCCCGGCGCGGTCTCCAAGATCAACGTCAAGGTGGGAGATACCGTGGAGGAGAACCAGGCCCTCGCCGTGGTGGAAGCCATGAAGATGGAGACCAGCGTGGTGGCCCGTATGACAGGTGTGATCGAGGAAATCCTGATTTCCGAGAGCGATACCGTCAAGGCCGGACAGCTGCTGATGAAGATCAAATAAAAAGAGATAAAGGAGTTGCAAATGAAAAAACTGATTTCACTTATTTTAATCGTCGGATTACTGGCATCCATGCTGTTTGCGGGCAGCGCCCTGGCAGAGGAGTCCCAGGAGGAGCTCCCCAGCGCTTCCGTTGTGACCAGCAGAACCCAGGAGGAGGAAGCTGTGCCGGAAGAGCCGGCCGTACCGGAGCCGGCGGATGTCAATCCGCTGACCGGGGAACCGGGAATGTCCGAAGAGGGCATCGGAAAGCGTCCGGTGGCCGTTATGATCAACAACCACCCGAAGAGCTACCCGCAGCTGAATCTCAGCCAGGCGGATGTGCTGTTCGAAGTGGTGGTGGAGCACACCCTGACCCGTATGCTGGCCCTTTTCGCGGACTATACCCAGGTTCCGAACCTGTGCTCGGTCAGAAGCTACAGATACTATTTCCCGGCAATTTCCAACGGATTTGATGCTTTCTATATCCACTGGGGCGAGGATACTACCATGATGGATTACTACAGAGAGCTCAATCTGGATTCCTATGACGGCCTTTCCAACACCTATCTGTTCGGCCGTGACCAGAATCGTCTGGATGCCGGATATGACCTGGAGCATACCTCCACATTCTACGGGACATTGCTGCCGGATCAGCTGTATGCGGACGGGAAACGTCTGGAGCTGGATGAGGCCCATCAGGGTCTGGCATTCAACTTCGTGCCCTACGGAACCGTGCGGGTTCCCGGCGAGGAGGCCTGCAATTTCATCGATATCCAGTTCGGCGAGCAGACCGGGCAGTTCACCTATGATGCTGAAAGCGGAAAATATCTGAAATACGCCAATGAGAATCCCCAGATCGACGGAATGAACGGCGAACAGCTGGCCTTTGAAAATGTCCTGACGCTTTATACCTTTATTTCCGACCGGGAAGGAGATGAAGCAGACCGGAAGTGGCTGGACACCTTCGGGGTTCCGGATGTATATGCGACCGGCTATTACGCATCGGAAGGCACCGTGCAGAACATTACCTGGTACCGGGAAAATGAAAGCGACCGGTTCCATTTCTTCGATGAGAACGGAGAAGAGATCCAGATCAACCGCGGCAAGACCTATATTGCGTTCACTTATTTTGACAGCATTACCGTGAGCGATACGATTCCGGATGCATATCTTCAGTAACAAACCGATGGAATCAAACTGTGACAGGCGGGCATGGAAGGCTCTGTGCCCGTCTGTTTTATACCCGGGAATGCCTGGACGAGGCAGTTCCCGTTCCGGAAAGGAAGTAGAAAAACCTTGAACCATTCCTCTCAGAAAGCTCTGAAAAGCGCGATCCTGACCATGTCCCTGGTACAGCTGGGGACCAATGCCGTTGCCCCGATTCTGGCGGATATTTCCGCCGCTTTTCCCGGAAATTCCGATACAACGATCCAGTTTCTGATGACCTTTCCGATCCTGTTTACCATGATCCTGGAACTGGCATCCGCCCTGCTTTCGGAGCGGCTTCCGAAAAAGACCCTGTCGGTCACAGGGCTTGTGATCGTCGGCGCAGGGGGAATCCTGGCGTTTTGTTTCCATCAGAGCCTCACGATCCTGTTTGTCTGGGCGGCGGTGATCGGCATCGGACTGGGACTGGTGGCGCCGATCGCTCCGGCTCTGATCAATGAGACCTTTGAAGGGCAGGAAAAGCAGACCATGCTGAGCTGGCAGAACAGCGCCTCCACCATCGGCAGCATGATCATGACCTTTGCCTGCGGATTTCTGGCTGCTGCCGGATGGAACTTCGGATACCTGGTGTACCTGATCTGTATTCCCGGGATCCTCTGTACGCTTTTTGGCCTGAGATCCGGCGCAAAGCAGAGGAATTCCCGGGCGGATACCGGAAATCCCGCTGCGGCGAAACCGAAGTTCCGGCTGGTGATCTGGCGGGAGATGGTCATCGCCTGTCTGTTTCTGATGCTTTACAGCGCGATCCCGGCCAATATCGCCATGCTGGTTTCCCAGAAGGGGATCGGGGAGGCTTCCCTGTCAGGAATCCTGACCACCCTGTTTTCCCTGGCGGGGATGCTGGTGGGCCTGGTGTTCGGTCTGATTTCCCGGGTGCTCCGAAGGTTTACCAATACGGCCGGAGCCGTTTTACTGGCGGCCGGAACGCTGCTGATGGGGAGCGCATCCTCTCTGGCGCCGATGCTGATCGGCTGCATGCTGGCCGGAACCTCCATGAGTCTGATCATGCCGGTCTGTATGGGAGCGGCGTCCCGGCTCCGGGGGTATGAGACGCTGAACGCGGCCCTTATCATGGCCAGCACTTCGGTGGGAATTTTTATTACCCCGCTGCTGACCAATCTGACGGAAGCCGTTACCGGAAGTGCCCTGGTCGCCACCCGCTTTATCGTGATCGGGATCATTGCGCTTTTGCTGGCGGGAATCACCGTTCTTCTGAAAGCCGGAACCGGGAAACGGTAAGGAATAACACTGTAAAAATGCATAAGAAATCAATATTTTAGCATACAGTTTTGTTGATATCACACAAATCCGATGCTATAATAAAACCGTTTATATTGTCTGGGAGGAAAACTCCCATACAGAAAAATACAGAATAGGAGGGAATTTATGAAGAAACTGATCACCGTGCTGGTATCGTTTGCCATGATCTTCACGTTGACGGCAGCTGTGTTCGCAGCTCCGGCAGAGGTCACCTGGGAAGATTACCAGCAGTACCTTATTGACACCGCAGGATCCAACGCACCGGATCTGCAGGAATTTATCGATCAGGTGGAAGCCATTGACAGCTGGGAAGATCTGGACCAGAGTGTATCTCCCTGGGATATGATGTTCACCACCATCGGTCTTTCTACCTGGGATGAGTTCCAGGAAGGCATTGTAAAGGAAGCTGCTGTACCCGCAGGAGAGAACATGGGCGGCGGCAGTCCGGAAGGTGAGTCACCGGAGGGAGAATCACCGGAAGGCGAATCTCCGGAAGGGGAGTCTCCGGAAGAGCAGGCAGCACCGGAAGGCGAGTCTCCGGCAGAGGAAGCTCCGGCAGCACCGGAAGGCGAATCTGCAGAAGGTGAATCCGCAGGTCCGGAAAATGCTGCGACCCAGGAGATCGGCGAGGTTGGTCCGGAAGGCATGAAGGTCTCCTCCTTCTCAACAAATAACGGAGATACCGGAAGACCGCAGGATGCAGGACATATCTATGTCGGCTATTCCATCATCGACGGAGAACTGGATGCAGACAACTCCAACTGGGAGGGAGATCCCGCCAACATCGTTCTGGATGAAAGCGTGGAAGGTGCCGGATTTACAGCCGTCAGAGCAGAAGGCGACAGTGTGGTCAATATCAGCGGTAAACTGACTCTTACCGACGACACCGACGGCCTGTGCGCATCTGACTTTACCGGAACCGGTGTTGCAATTACCGGCTACAACGGATCCAGCCTGTATATCGATGATATGAACTTCTACAGTGAAGGCTTTGCAAGATCCTTTGCCATTATCCAGAATGCAAATCTCTTCATTACCGATTCGGATATCACCACCATGGGCAAGGATCCGCTCCTTGAGTCCTGGGATGGATATTATAACTCCGCACAGACAACGATGATGATCTCGCCTCCGTGGGTACTGGGTATCCAGGGCGGTATCCGTTCCGTGAATGTTCTCGGATCCGGATCCTCCTTCGTTCTGGCAGATTCCTCCATCACATCCGGAGGCTGGGCTGTGGTATCCACCGACGGATGCCAGGTTCCGTATCTGTATTTCTACAATTCCGCACTCAATATTCTTCCGGCCTCCCAGGGCGGTATGAACAGCGGATGGGCAATTCTCGGATATGATGAGAATGCATACGGCTCCGGCTACGGCACTTATTTCATCGGCGATGCGGTTGAGAATTTCTATGGCGCATCCATCAACGGAGCTACTTATGGCGCAATCCTCAGAGGCGGCGTCGGCACATATACCGGATTAAAGGCCGGGGAAGTCTATGAAGCTGTCGCAGAGGACGGCACGGTTCTCGGAGCTTATACGGCAGAAGAAGATATCCCGACCACCATCAACACCGTATGGGGATTCATGAACCACGGCGACGGCACCATCAACGTCCTGGAAGGAACTGAGATCAATGCCGCGGAAGGCATCGTTCTGTGCAAGGAAGCCAATACTGTATGGAACTTTGACGGAGCTCAGGTGAATGCGGGCAACGGCATTTTATTCCAGATGATGGATAATGACGACTCCACCGTAGGCGGATTCAATCCCTTCGGAACCTATCTGGAAGAAACAGCAGGATTCCCGGTGGATGCTTATCTGGATGCCGTCAGCTATCAGTTTACCAAGGATGCTGTCCCGGATCCGGCAAAGACCTACTACATTGCAGACGTCAATGCGGAAGGCGGTTATGCGGTTGTAGATGAGCCGAATGACAAGGACATCATCGCATATTATGAGAAGAGCACCGGCGGCGGAGAAGTCGAGCTCAATCTGGCAAACGGCGAGTATGACGGCGATGTATATAACGGAACCGGCTACTATGCACAGGCGGCAGATGCCCTGAGAGTCTCCATTGCCGACAGCGCAGCCCTGAACGGCGACATCGCCCTGACCTCCCATGTACACGGTATGTGGCTGTTTGACAGGGATGTGGATGAAGTCCTGGCTGCCATCGATGAAGCAAATGCTTATCATGCCAATATCGGCGGCTACTATGAAGGCCTCGATGACATTGAATATGTCTTCATGAATGCAGAAGGAGAAATTACGGAGAACAAGGAAGAAGCCATTGCGATCCAGTTCACCAAATTCTCCACGGCAGAATACTATCTGCTGGGCCATGTTCTGAACATGGTCAACTACAACGGACTGTCCACCATTGATGTCACTGTGGAAGGTACCTGGAAGCCGGCATCGGTGTCCCTGGTTACTTACCTGAATGTGGCAGAAGGCGCAGAAGTCTATGGCGAGCTGTATGAACTGGAGGACGGCACCATCCTGATCCTTCCGGCAGAAGAGACCATCGAGCCGGGTGAATACGGCAGCGCATTCGTCTATGTCGAAGGACCGGGATCCTCGGGTGAATCCGGCGGCGGAGAATCTGCAGAAGGCGAATCTCCGGCAGAGGAAGCTCCGGAAGGGGAATCTCCGGCAGAAGAAGCTCCGGCAGCACCGGAGGGTGACTCTCCGGAAGGAGAAAGCCCGGAAGGGGAATCTCCGGCAGAAGAAGCTCCGGCAGCTCCGGAAGGAGAAGCACCGGCAGACGCTCCGGCTCCTCCGGCAGAAGGGGAAGGTCCGGAAGCTCTGGCAGAACTCCCGGCAGGTGATTTTGTGGAAGCACAGACCTACAGCGAAATGGCCGGCGACATCACCGTTTATATCTACTATGAGAATGTGGACGGAAAGAATGTGATCACCGACATTATCGACAAAGACGGCGGTTTCAGCATTTACAACATGGTTCCGGATATGGGCCAGTTCGAGGAATTACTGGAGGATGCCCTCAAATAACCGGATCTGTCCAAAATGACGATCGGGGGACGGCCTGCGGGCCGTCCCTTTTGATGTGGTTGTATTCCCGAGGAAAATCCATTACAATGAGCCATCAGAAAGATTAAGAAAAACAGGAGGCAAACCATGAAGTTTTCAGAAATACCCTACCAGAGGCCGGATCTGGAATCGGTAAAAAAGACCCTGGCAAAGATGACATCGGATCTGGAACAGGCCGGATCCTATCAGAAGGGCCGGGAAATTTTCCTGGATAAGGATGAGCTGTACCGGCATGTGATGACGCAGGAGGTGCTTGCGTCAATCCGCCATTCCATTGATACGAGGGATGCTTTTTATAAGGAAGAATACCGTTTCTGGAATGAGTCGCTCCCTCAGCTGCAGGAGTATGAGCAGCAATGGACCCTTGCCCTGCTGCGCAGCAGGTGGAGAGGGGAGTTTGAAGCGGAATATGGAAAACTCCTGTTTACCAATGCGGAAATGCAGCTGAAGACATTTGCTCCGGAGATCATTCCGCAGCTGCAGGAGGAAAATCAGCTGGTGGATGACTATCATCATCTGATCGCCTCCGCGGCCATCCCCTTTGAAGACGGAACCTATACACTGTCCCAGCTGTCTCCCTTCAAAAATGACCCGGATGATCAAAGGCGCCTTCAGGCATGGAAGGCAGAAGGGACCTGGTATAAAGAACATCAGAAGGACCTGGATATCATCTATGACCGGCTGACACACCTGAGAGATCAGATGGGAAGAGCGCTGGGATATGACGGTTATACACAGCTGGGGTATTACCGAATGAGCAGGAACTGCTATGACAAAGCGGATGTGGAGAAATTCCGGGAAGGCGTCAGAACCTATCTGGTACCGGTGGCGGAACGGCTGTTCCGGCAGCAGGCAGAGCGGATCGGCAAGGAATATCCCATGAGCTTTGCGGATAACGAACTGGAATTTCGTTCCGGCAACCCAAAACCCCAGGGAACTCCGCAGGAGATCCTGCAGGCGGGAAGAACGTTTTATGATGCGCTGTCTCCACAAACCAGCGAGTTCTTCCGTGCCATGCTGGAGGATGAGATGATGGATGTGCTGAGTACAGAAGGCAAGGAAGGGGGCGGTTACTGCACCGATCTTCCGGATTACCGGATGCCGTTCATCTTCGCCAATTTCAACGGCACCAGCCACGATGTGGAGGTGGTGACCCATGAGGCAGGACATGCCTTCGCCTGCTACATGAACCGGGACCGGGTGCCCCAGGAACTTCTGTGGCCCAGTCTGGAAGCCTGTGAAGTCCATTCCATGTCCATGGAATTTATGGCATGGCCCTGGGCGGAAGAATTTTTCGGAAAAGATGCGGAGAAGTTCCGTTACCGCCATCTGGCATCCGCCATCAAGTTTATCCCCTACGGAACCATGGTGGATCATTTTCAGCACATCGTATACGAAAAGCCCGGCATGACTCCGAAGGAGCGGCATGCGGTATGGAAGGAGCTGCTGGGGATCTATATGCCCTGGCAGAAGCTGGACGGAGAGATTCCGTTCTACAGCGAAGGCGAGGGATGGCAGAGGCAGTCCCACATCTATTCCTCTCCGTTTTATTATATCGATTACTGCCTGGCCCAGACCGTTTCCCTGGAATTCTGGGCGATGCTGCAGGAGAACCGGGAAGAGGCCTGGAAGAAATACATGGCCTATACGGTGCAGGGCGGGACGGCGACCTTTACGGAGCTCCTCCGGAATGCGGATCTGGAAAGTCCCTTTGATCCGGAAGTCCTGAAAAAGGTCAGTACCGCAGCCATGACCTGGCTTAATAATTTTCCGGTTGAAAAATTGTCATAATTCACAACAGAAGTATTTAGATTTTATTACAATCCGCAGACAGGTTGCAAAATATGTCTGCGGATTTTATAATGTAACAGACAAAATAATCCAGGGGATGGGAACAAAAATTCTATGAGTACAGAGCCGTACCGGATCTGTGCTTGTCTGTTTTGTTTTATCCCCTAAGTCAAGAAAAAGGAGAAAAACAATGAGCAAATTAAGAAAGTTGCTGGCACTTGTACTTGCAATGGCAATGATCCTGTCATTGGGTGCATTTACCGCGATGGCCGAAGAAGCTCCGGAGGAAGCTCCGGAAGCAGCCGCTGAAGAAACCGCTGAGGCTGGTGAGGATACCCCTCTTGTCGTAGGGTATTCCTATTTCAACAGCAAGTTCTCCCCGTTTTTCGCTGAGACAGCATATGACCAGGATGTGCAGAATATGACACAGCTGGCACTGCTGACCAGCGACAGAATGGGCGCGATCGTCTACAACGGAATCGAAGGCGAGACCATCAATTACAACGGAACCGACTATACCTACTACGGACCGGCAGACTGTGTTGTTACTGAAAATGAAGACGGAACCGTTTATTATGATTTCACTCTGAGAGACGACCTGGTGTTCTCTGACGGAGAACCGGTCACCATCGACGACGTGATCTTCTCCATGTATGTGGTATGTGACCCGACCTATGACGGATCCGCCACCTTATTCTCCCAGCCCATCGAAGGCATGGAAGATTACCGCTCCGGTATGGACACGCTGTTCAATCTGATTATGGCAGCCGGACCGGATAACGAGGATTTCACCTACTGGACAGAAGAGCAGCAGAGCAAGCTGTTTGACGAACTGAATGCAGCCAAGGGCCCCTTCGTTCAGGAGATCCTGGACTATCTGGTAGCCGCAGGCGCCAATGCAGAAGAAGATACCATCGATCTGAAGATGGCAAACTGGGGCTTCGAGGTTCCGGCAGATGCCACTCCGGAAGAAGTATTTGATATCATTCTGGAAGCTTATGGCGGGGATGTAAAAACTATGGTGGATACAGAAACCGCAGGCATGGGATTTACCGATGTATTCCCGAGCTATGATGAGTATACCGCAGGTATCGAGACCGGCAACGCCGCTCCGAACATCTCCGGTATCCAGAAGATCGATGATTACCATATGAGAGTGGTTGCTACCCAGGTAGACGCCACCCTGATCTATCAGCTGACCATCAACATTGCCCCGCTTCATTACTATGGAGACAAGGCTCTGTTTGATTATGACAACAATTCCTTCGGATTCCCGAAAGGCGATCTGACCAGCGTCCGCGCCAAGACCACTGAGCCTATGGGTGCAGGCCCGTACAAATTCATCAAATTCGAAAACGGTGTTGTGAACTTTGAAGCCAACGAACTGTACTTCAAAGGCGCGCCGAAGACCAAATATCTGCAGTTCCGTGAGTCCTCCGATCAGGATAAGCTGAACGGCGTTGTAACCGGTACCCTGGATGTCACCGATCCTTCCTTCACCACAGAATCTGTGGATGAGATCAAGCAGGCCAATGGAAACGACGACATCGTAGGTCCTGTGATCACCACCGATACCGTGGATAATCTGGGCTATGGCTACATCGGACAGAATACCCACAATGTCAGCGTAGGCGGAGATCCTTCCTCTGAGGCATCCAAGAACCTGCGCCGCGGACTCGCTACCATCTTCTCTGTATACCGTGATGTTGCCATCGATACCTATTACGGAGAGAGAGCATCCGTAATCAATTATCCGATTTCCAATACCTCCTGGGCAGCTCCGCAGCCGGCAGATGACGGCTATCAGCTGGCATTCTCCACGGATGTGGACGGCAATCCGATCTACACCTCCGACATGGATGCGGAAGCAAGATATGCAGCTGCCAAGGAAGCTGCACTCGGATTCTTCGAGGCTGCCGGATATACTGTGGAAGACGGCAAGGTCACCGCAGCTCCGGAAGGCGCAAAGATGGAATATGAAGCCATGATCCCGGGCGACGGCAACGGAGATCATCCGTCCTTCATGATCCTGACACTGGCACGGGATGCCCTGGCTGAACTGGGCATCAACCTGATCGTCAACGACCTCAGCAACTCCAGCGATCTTTGGACCGCTCTGGAAGCAGGCCAGGGTGAAATCTGGTGTGCAGCCTGGGGCGCAACCGTTGATCCGGATATGTATCAGATCTACTACAGCGATGTTGCAAACGGCGGCGCACAGGCCGGCGGATCCAACTACATGTATCAGATCGAAGATCCGGAACTGGATGAAATGATTCTGGAAGCAAGAGCTTCGACCGATCAGGAATACCGGAAAGCCATGTACAAAGCCTGCCTGGATACCATCATTGACTGGGCATGCGAGATTCCGGTATACCAGAGACAGAACGCCATCATCTTCAGTACCGAGCGTGTGAACATGGATACCGTAACTCCGGACATCACCACATTCTACGATTGGAAGAACGAGATCGAGAATATCGAACTGAACTGATTCGGATCCACCTGTGGATCGTAATCCGTAAATGAGGAAAGCAGCCGCTTTGAGGCAACCCCTCGGAGCGGCTGCTCCTGATGAAACGTATAATTGGGGTGATGTTGTGAGCAAATTCATTATCAAGAGACTGATAATCTCAGTCTTTATCCTTATTTTTGTAGCCTTTATCATTTATCTTCTGATGCGGTGTCTGCCGACTTCCTATCTGGAACAGGTGGCCCGTTCCAAATCCATGCAGCCCGGTTCCAAGAGCTTTGAGGAGTGGATGGCCCAGTTAAGCGCCACCTACGGCATGGACAAGGATATCTTCTCCGGATTCATCGGCTGGTGCGGCAATGCCATCCGCGGAGACTTCGGAGACAGCTGGAAATGGACCGTTCCCGTTGTGGAGAAATTCCATGACTCGGTCTGGATCTCCTTTATCATGGGGGGGATCGCCTTTATCTTTGAAATCATTATCGCAATTCCTCTGGGAATCATTGCAGCCACGAAGCAGTATACCAAAACGGACTATACGATCACGATCGTAGCCCTGGCCTGTTTCTCCCTTCCGACCTTCTTCTTCGCATCCCTGATGAAACTGGTGTTCAGCGTCAAGCTGGGCTGGTTCGATCTGGGCGGGCTGATCGGAAGAAATTACGAGCAGCTTTCCGCTGCCGGCCAGTTTGCGGATAAGGCAGCGCATCTTGTCATGCCCATCGTGACCCTGGTGGTGATCAGCATCGGTTCCCTGATGCGTTTTACAAGAACGAATATGCTGGAGGTCCTGAACGCGGACTATATCCGTACCGCCCGCGCCAAGGGACTTTCTGAAAATAAAGTCATTTATCATCATGCGTTCCGCAACACCCTGATCACCCTGGTGACGATCCTGGGCGGCTCCTTACCGGGACTGTTTGCCGGCGCCCTGATTACGGAAACGCTGTATTCCATACCGGGAATCGGTTATGTATCCTACCAGTCCATGGTGGCCGGAGACATTCCCTTCTCCATGTTCTACCTGGTATTTCTGGCAGTGCTGACTCTTCTCGGAAACCTGATATCGGATATTTTGTATGCGGTGGTGGATCCCCGTGTGCGGATTTCTTAGAAAGGAGGGAAAGACAAGTGAGTGATCAGAATCAGAATCAGAACACACAGAACACGGACAATCAGTTTTCCCTCAACGACGACCGCCGTGTAAGGACCCTGTCGCCCGGTGCCCTGGTGCTCCGGAGATTTATCCGGAACCGGGTCGCTGTCACAGGCCTTGTTATCCTGGCGTTCATGTTTATATTTTCCTTCCTGGGAGGTGCGATCACGCCCTACAGCGAGGATCAGCTCTTTTACAAGTATACGGAGCAGAACAAGCAGTATGCCGTTGTAAAGGAGAATACGGAATACCGGTATTCCTCCCTGACGCCCAAGAGCTTCCCGTCGGTTGCCCAGGCCAAATTTGTCCTGGCAAGGAAAAACAATCAGGAAACCTTCGAGTCCAAGGGAACCAATTATACTATCCGGGAAGAGGGGGAAGAATTTTACGCCATTTACACCGGCAAGGGAAAGGTGCAGACGCTGGCGGCATTTGCCACCTTTGATATCGTCAGTTCCATGGAAGCCGATGCGGAAGTTCCCTTTATGATGCAGTATGAGATCCTGAAGGCGGTTACCAACCATGAGAGCGGATTTACTTACGAGGATCAGGAATACACCATTGACGGGGACATGGTTCTGGAAGAGGGCCGGGAGATCGCCTATGCCAGCCGGTATGTGGTGCAGCCCCTGATGTCGGACGTCTTCCTGTCCAAGAGCTTCAAAAACGAACTGATCGAAGTGGTGGAAGAAGGCGGGAAAGAATTCACCTTCACGGATGAAGACGGCACCACGGCGGAGTATTCCATTACCTATGACGCTGCGAACCTGAGCTATCAGGTGCTGCAGACCACCCAGACACAGGTATTTGATACCTACTCCTATCCCAGCTCCGAGCATTGGCTGGGCACCGACCGCAATGGAATGGACATGCTGACCCGACTGATGTACGGCGGAAGAGTATCCCTGTATATCGGATTCATCGTCGTGATCATCGAATCCCTGATCGGCGTGGTCCTCGGCGGAATCTCCGGTTACTTCGGCGGATGGGTGGACAACCTGATCATGAGGATCGTGGATATTTTCTATTGTATTCCGTCCATGCCGATCATCATTATCCTGGGTGCGGCCATGGATGCGCTGCGGATGGATCCCCAGGTCCGGATGATCTATCTGATGCTGATCCTGGGATTTCTGGGATGGCCGAGTATTGCAAGACTGGTCCGCGGCCAGATCCTGTCCCTGCGGGAACAGGAATTCATGACGGCAACCGAGGCAACCGGTATCCGTTCTTCCCGGCGGATCTTCCGGCATCTGATCCCCAACGTGATCCCGCAGCTGATCGTTACCATGACCATGAGTCTCGGCTCTACGATCATCACGGAGGCCACCCTGTCCTTCCTGGGACTGGGCGTCAAATTCCCATTTGCTTCCTGGGGAAATATCATCAATGATGTCAATAATACGTTCGTTCTGACAAATTACTGGTTCATCTGGATCCCGGCAGGTGTCTGCCTGGTGGCGACCGTGCTGGCCTTCAATCTGGTCGGCGACGGCCTGAGGGATGCATTTGACCCGAAGATGAAGCGGTAAGGAGGAACAACTATGGCTAAGAGAAAACATGAAGAAGGGTATCTGTCGGCGAAGGAGGTCCGGGCGATCTCCCGGGCAAACCGTAAGATTACCAATAAAATGGAAAAAGAGTGGAAGCGCAAAAATGTACCGGAGAGTGAATACCTTACCACAATGAAGGATCCGGCGAACGCAGTAGAATTTGACGATCTGCATTCCTATTTCTTTACGGATTCCGGTACGGTCAAGAGTGTGGATGGCGTCAGCTTTGATGTCCCGATCGGCAGGACCATCGGCGTGGTGGGAGAATCCGGCTGCGGCAAATCCGTGACATCCCTGTCGCTGATGCAGCTGCTGCAGCGGCCCCAGGGGCAGATCGTATCCGGTCAGATCCGGCTGAATCTGGGGGACAAAGCCTATGATATCGCCAGGGTTCCCCAGGAGAAGATGAAGGAGATCCGGGGAAATGTGGTATCCATGATCTTCCAGGAACCCATGACTTCCCTGAATCCGGTTTTCCGGATCGGAGCTCAGGTGGACGAGGTCATTGCGCTGCATGACGGGGAAGGAAAATCCAAAGAAGAGATCAAGGCCCGGACCATCGAAGCGCTGAAAATGGTCGGGATCGCAAACAGCGAGGGCGTCTATTCCATGTTTCCCCATGAACTCTCCGGAGGAATGAGACAGAGGGTCATGATCGCCATGGCGCTGGCCTGCAATCCTCGCGTGATCATCGCGGACGAGCCCACCACCGCTCTGGACGTGACGATCCAGGCGCAGATCCTGGATCTTTTGAGAGAACTGAAAGATAAGATCAATTCTTCGATCATGCTGATCACCCATGACCTTGGGGTGATCGCGGAAATGGCCGATTACGTGGTGGTTATGTACGCCGGACGGATCGTGGAGAAGGGAACGGCGGAGGATATTTTCTATTATCCGGCCCATCCCTATACGATCGGCCTGATGGCATCCAAACCCGTGGTCGGGCGTGAGGTGGAAGAACTGTATTCCATTCCCGGGAAGGTTCCCAATCCGGTGGATATGCCCGAGTACTGTTATTTCCGGGATCGCTGTGAGATGAAGATGCCCTGCTGCGATGGACAGTATCCCTGCATGATCTCCCTGTCGGAGACCCATCAGGTGAGCTGCTACCGGTATTATGAGGAATATAAGGAAGAAGCAGGCCGTTACGGAGACCAGACACTGCTGGCGAAAATGCAGCAGACTGCCCGGGCAGGACTTGCCGGGGGCAGGACGGAAACCGAAGAAACGCAGGAGGATTGATCGCAATGAGTACAATGAATAAACAAACCGGAGATCCGGTACAAAGCCCGGACAGCCCGCTGGTTTATAATGAAGATTATATCCTGATGGTCAAAGGCCTGAAGAAATATTTTCCGATCAAGGGCGGACTGACCAACCGGGTGGTCGGACATGTCAAGGCCGTTGATGGGGTTACCTTTAACCTGAAGCGCGGAACCACCATGGGACTGGTGGGAGAATCCGGCTGCGGCAAAACCACCACAGGCCGGGTGATCCTGCGGCTTTCCGGTGAGAAGACCGCCGGACAGGTGCTGTTTAACGGACGGGAGGTCTATGATCTTTCCAAAAGTGAGATGCGGGACCTTCGTCCGAAGATGCAGATTATTTTCCAGGATCCGTTTTCTTCCCTGTCTCCGAGACTTCCGGTGGGAGAGATCATCGGGGAAGCGGTCCGGGAACATGGTCTGGTGTCCAGGGCGGAATTTGATGATTATGTGGATCAGGTCATGGATGACTGCGGACTGCAGCCCTTCCACAAAAGTCGTTATCCCCATGAGTTCTCCGGCGGACAGCGTCAGAGGATCTGCATCGCAAGGGCGCTGGCTCTGAATCCGGAATTTATCGTCTGTGATGAGCCGGTTTCGGCGTTGGATGTGTCCATTCAGGCCCAGATCATCAATCTGCTGAATGAACTGCAGGAGAAAAGAAAGCTGAGTTATCTCTTTATTTCCCACGACCTGTCTGTGGTGGAGCACATCTCGGATTCGGTCGGCGTCATGTATCTGGGAAATCTGGTGGAGTACGGAGACAAGAAGGATATTTTCAAAAATCCCCTGCATCCCTATACCAAAGCCTTGTTTTCCGCGATTCCGGTTCCGGATCCCAGAGCCGGCATGAAGAGGATCGTCCTGGAAGGGTCGATTCCGTCTCCGGCCAACCCGCCGAAGGGCTGCAAGTTCCATACCCGGTGTGCCCACTGTATGGAACAGTGCAAAGTGGAGGAGCCGCAGCAGCGGGAGATTGAACCCGGACATTTTGTGGTATGCCATCTGTATGACAGGTGACCAGGTGACGATCCGGTCTGCGCAGAGGGCGGAGAAGGCCTTGCGGTCCGGGGGAAAACATTCATTCAGTCGCAGCAGCAGAAGAAGATCCGTAACAGAGTATGAGTAAACAATATGAGGACGATGATGGAAGAACCATCGCAGATATGAGTGAAGTAGGCTCCCGCTCCGTATTCAGCGGGCTGCTTACCACAGAAAACTCTGTCCTGAGGCGCTCCCGGCGGAGGTCCTCTTTGGAGGAACAATCATCCTCTTCGCGGGAGCATTCCGCGCCGGGGCATTCCCTGCCGGGACACTCTTCGCAGGAGTATTCCGGGCAAAGCAGCTTCACACAGAGCAAAAAGAGCGTAAGCAGCTATGTATCCGTGGACCGGAAAGAACGCCGGATGTATATATTCGGAGCCATTGGCGCCGGATTGTTAGTCGTTTTGCTGCTCCTGGCAGGATTTGCTGTTGTGATCTTATTGATCCTCTGGATCGGCGGCGTCTTATAATGTGTCTCTAAAGCGTATCTGTTATTTGGCATCCACGCCCTTTCTGTAAAGTTTGTGTATTCGTGATCCGTGATCAGCCACCGGATCACGAATTTTTTATGTCAGAAAGAGGATGGTTGCTGCAATGCCGGAGCTCTGCTTCGATCCCCGGGTTCTGCTTTACCGCAATGCTCGATGTTTTTGACAGTGGCTGACGAAAAATTGCAGCATTGCGTGAGATTTTCGGCAGACAGCTTTCCAGAACATGGATTTTGCCGAAAAAATGCAGCAATGCGTGAGTTTTTTGGCAAAATTGCCTCTCAGAGAGGTTCCTTGACGAAAAATTGCAGCATTGCGTGAGATTTTCGGCAAGGGCTGACGAAAAAATGCAGCATTGCGGTAATTCGCCGGTTGGAGCAGGAGTTCACGGACAGGGACTGGGGGCGCCGGATGGAGCAGGGGGGCGCCAGCCGGAGCCGGGGGGCCGCCGGCCAGGGCTGGATTCGGCATTGCATAAATTCCGGAGGTAGAGTATTATTTTTTATTGAATTTCCGAAAGAATCACAAGTCTTTGCGGCAGAAACGAAATTGCGGGGAAATATGAAACAAAGAAATATACGGCTGATCAGCAATCTTCTTCTATTATTGACGGCATTTATCTGGGGTGTTGCGTTTGTGGCCCAGAGCGTCGGCATGGATTACGTTGGTCCCTGGACCTTCGTGTGTTTTCGATACATTCTCTCCGCGTTGATCCTGATTCCGGTATCCTGGTATTCCGGGAAAAGGCAAAAGGAGCCGGCCCGCCGGAACCCCGGTAATCCGCAATCCCGAAAGTCCGATGCTCCGCAATCCCGGACCCCCGGCAACCCGCAATCCCGGAAGTCCGGCGTCCCGCAATACCTGAAGGGAGGGATCTGCTGCGGAATCTTCCTGGGGCTCGCGAGTATTGCGCAGCAGGCCGGGATACAGTATACCACGACAGGAAAAGCGGGATTTATCACAGCCCTCTATGTGGTGCTGGTTCCGCTGATCGGAATCCTCTTCCGGATCCGGCCGGAAAAAAAGATCTGGATCTGTGTGATCCTTGGGCTGGCCGGGCTTTATCTGATCAGCGTGAAGGAAGGATTCCGGATCGAATCCGGAGATGCTCTGGTGATGCTGTGCGCCCTTTTGTTTGCATGTCAGATCCTGTGCGTGGATCATTTTTCCTCGAAGCTGGAAAATCTGGTGCTTCTGTCGAATCTCCAGTTTGCCGTTGCGGCGGTGATCGGGGCCATTGGTATGCTCATCTTCGAAACGCCCCGGGCAGATCATATTCTGGCGGCAGCGCTGCCGATCCTTTATGCGGGGCTTTTGTCCGGAGCGGTCGGATACACGCTGCAGGTTATTGGTCAGAAACATACAGATCCGTCAGTGGCGTCTCTGATCATGAGCCTGGAATCCGTGTTTTCCGCGATTGCAGGATGGGTGATTCTGGGACATGCTCTTTCCGGAAGGGAACTGCTGGGATGCCTCCTGGTTATGGCTGCGGTCCTTCTTGCGCAGATTCCGGCAGAGAAGCTGCTGGTCTTGCTGATCAGAAAGAAACGGGAATGAAATGACCCTGACACAAACTATGTTTTCCAACCGGGATCTCCGAAAGCTGCTGATTCCGCTGATTATTGAGCAGGTGCTGACTTCGTTCATGGGGACCATTGATACCATGATGGTGTCCAATATCGGAAGCACGGCCGTTTCCGGCGTCTCCTGTGTTGATTCCATCAATAAGCTGGTTATCTTCCTGTTCACTTCGATTTCCACCGGAGGCTGTATCATCTGCAGCCAGTTTCTGGGAAGAGGAGAAAAGAAAGGAGCAGGGGAAACCGCGCGGCAGGTCCTTCTGGTATCCGGCGGGATCTCTCTGCTTCTGATGGGGTTCTGTCTGGCGTTCCGCGGATTTCTGCTGCATCTGATCTTCGGAACCGTGGAAGAGGCGGTTATGACAGCCGCCCTGGATTATTTTCTGATCACGGTCTTCTCCTATCCGTTTACCGCGGTGTTTAATTCCTGCGCCGCCATTTACCGGGCTGCAGGAAATTCCCGGCTGCCGATGGTGATCTCGGCGTCCTGTAATATTCTGAATATCATCGGCAATTACGTGCTTTTATTTCTGGTAAAAATGGGAGTCGCCGGAGCAGCTGTCTCTACGACGGTCTCCATGGCCATTGCCTGTATCGTGATCATGATCCGGATCCGTCGGGAACAGGCTATTGAAATCGGAAGCTTTCTGAGCATCCGCCCGGATCTGAGGATCATCGGAAGAATTCTGAAGATCGGGATCCCCACGGGAGTTGAGAACTCCATGTTCCAGTTCGGAAAGCTGGTGGTCCAGAGTACCGTGGCAACCCTCGGGACCATGGCGATCGCATCCAACGCCATTGTAACCTCCTTGGAATTGATTTCTTCCATGCCGTCCCAGGCCGTCGGGATCGGGCTGGTGACGGTGGCCGGGCAGTGCATCGGCGCAGGAAAAATCGGGGAGGCAAAATATTATATCCGGAAACTGACCATCTGGGCGGCCCTGCTTTTGGCAGCGTCCGACTGGATCATCTACGCTGTGACGTATCCGGTCTGTCTTCTGGCAGGATTTGATACGCCGACTATGGAACTGACCATGCAGGTCATGCTGGTGATCAGCATCGTAAAACCCGTTCTCTGGCCCCTGGCCTTTGTGCCCTCCAACGGCATGCGGGCCGCAGGAGATGTGAATTTCACCATGATCACAGCCGTGATCTCCATGTGGGTATTCCGGGTGGGACTTACAACCGTTCTCTGCAGAGTGCTGGGCATCGGGCTGATCGGGATCTGGTGCGGGTATTTTCTTGACTGGCTGGTTCGGTCTATTGTAATCTATGTACGGTACAGGAGCGGCAAATGGACCCGTTTCTCCGTTCTGGATTAAAAAACAGATCCGGAAAAGTGAATTCTGAAAACAATGGTTCTATATAGAAAGAAACACGAGAACTGTTTTAAGGAGAACGTACAGATGAAAAGAACCGTTATTGTTAATATTCCGATGACCATCGCAATCCAGAGAAAAAGATATCAGAGCAGCGAACCGTCCCTGAAGGTCTCAGAACGCACCGTAGCATTTCCGGTGATCGCTTTCCTGGAAGAACAGATCCGAAAAGAGGATGAGATCACCTGTATCCTGATCCTGAAAAGAAGCGGCTATGATCGGAGTGACGAAAATGCGGGTCTGTTTGAAGAGGAGATGAACGCAGTCAGTCAGAAGGCAGGAGCATCAATCCGGTTTCTGAGGACCGACTCGGAGTTTTCCGAAGAAAGATCCGTCCATGAGAAACTGATGGCCAGGATCGTGGAACAGATGGAAAATGATTCCCACATCATCCTGGACATGACCTACGGACCCAAGGACCTCCCGATTGTGGAATTTTCCGCCCTGGCCTTTGCAGAGCGGTTTCTGAGATGCCATGTCGATCATATCATCTACGGACAGGGATTTTTTAATGAGAAGAATGAACTGGTGGAAACAAGGATCTGTGACCTCAGCCCGCTGTATTCCCTGCATTCCCTGACCAACACCCTCAGCTGCAATGACCCGGACCGGGCAAGGACCCTGCTGCGATCCATCATTGCACTGTAAACCGGACAGATCATGGGACGGAAAGAACAATACGAAGAAAGAATCAACGGCTCCCCGTTCTTTGCCATGGATCCGGAGAAGGATCCGTCCGGATATGAACGGGAGAAAAACCGGCTGATTGAGATGATTTATCTGTATAAGACGGAAGAATCCGGCAAGTACGCGGAGTACGCCGTGGAGATCGTGGAAGTGCTGTCGGACTGCCTGAAGTATTACCGGCCGCAGGACGGGGTGTTTCTGCATTATTATAATGCAGCCTTCCGCAAGAGGATACGGATCGCGGAAGCAGAAGAAAAGCTGAGTGAACAAAGCTCCGGAATCCATTTTTCCAGAACGGAAAAAGCCGCCTCCCGGGCGGTCCTGAAGTATCTGGAAACCCATCCGGAGGTGGACCCGGACCGGATGCTGCAGGTGCTGGATTCCTGTACCCGGGAACTGGGCATGACCCATGAAGAGCTGAAGACAGCGGTGGAGATCTATAAACATTCTGTTTCCCGGTCCGGGGACGCTCCGGTTTCGGCGGAGGATGCGTCCCTGACCCTGTTTGATACCCTGAAGGATCGCGGGGAGTTTACGGAAACGGTTTTGTCCCGGGAATCGATCCGGGAATTCCTGGAACACTGCGAACAGGCATATCTGGAGTCCCGGGAAGGAACCCGCAGACTCCTTGCAATCAAATTGACCAGCCTTCTGGTCCACTGGGATCAGGAAGGAGAATACGCGGAGGAGATCCGCAGGAGAGTATTTTTTGACAAAGAAACCAGAGACCGGGTGATTCTGCAGGGCTCGGAGATCAGAAACAAAGAGATCAGCAGACTGCTGGGGAAATCAGAAGCAAATCTGACGCAGATCTGGAAACGGTTTCTGGAAAGGCTGGAGAGGTGAAAGACATATGAAATATTTCCGAATGATAGCGGCAGTTCTGGCAGGAATCCTTCTTCTGACCGGCCCGGTCTGTCTGGCCGGGGAGGGCGGAGAGTATGCGCTTCCGGATTTTTATGTCCGGGTAAATCCGGGACATGGCGCGTCCCCCCTTCGGAACAGTGCCTCGGAGTCGGCGTATCAGGTGGCGGAGATCCCGGAGAAAACCATTCTTCATATTACGGATATGGCCTATGAAGCCGGCACAGAACATTACTGGGGCCTTTGTGAATATGAAGGCCTGGAGGGTTGGATCTGCCTGACCGACGCGTCGATCCTGAGGGGAGAGATTCAGGAAGTTCTGCAGGAGCCGGCACAGGAGGCCGTACCGGTGATCATTCTGACCAGCAGGAAGGGAAGCCTGCGGCTTGTGAAGGAACCCAACAGCACAAAGGTGGCTGCCGTGGTGAAGGAAGGGGAACTTCTGCATTTCTTTGAAGAGATTCAGCCGGTTCCCGGGACCGGCGTCTCCTGGTACAAGGTCTATACACCCGACGGCAGCGAGGGCTGGATCCGTTCCAACCGGCTGATCATGGCATCAGCGGCAGCGGAACAGACCGCAGATTCCGGCGCTTCCCTGACGCAGACCGCTGCGGATGCCCTTCCGGGGGCCTGGAAGGACCTGGAGGGAGGACGGATTCTGAAGGTGGAACGAAACCAGATGGAAGTGATCCTTCATGACCCGGAAACCTGGGAGGAACTGGGAAGGGAGTCCTTTTATTACATCCGAAGGCCGCTGCATAATGGAGAGGGTCCTGAAGTCAGGATCGTGGCCTATGGCCTTTCGGACAGTTCGGAGGTGTGGATCCTTCTGTATGATCCCGCCCGGCCGGACCGTCTGAAAGAAGAGTATTATTCCGGAGCCGCCAAAGCGGAGGAGCTGACCGGATTTTCCAGAGCGGAAAACCAGTAAGAAAACATAAAACCGGGACAGGAAATAAAACAGTCCGCCGCAGGGAATATGCGGCGGGCTGTATTTCGTAATACACAATAATTGGTCTTCCGGGCTGCGGCGGGAAATTATTCCACCGTCACAGACACCAGGGCTTCATAGACCGGATCGGCCCAGAAATCATCGTAATCACTGATGTCGATGTCCAGTTCCAGATCTTCCACGGTATCGATGTCATTTTCATGCAGATCATCCCAGTACCAGGTCATATACGCATTTGTCTTCTTTCCTGACGGGATGTATTCATACATATAGGATCCGATCTCGTATCCGTTGACCGCGGTGGCATTGCCGAGGCTGAACCGCAGATTCTTGTCGGTATTGTTCTCCAGGTAGACAGAAGCCTTGAAGGAATAATCATCGGTGTCATCAAATCCGGTGAGGATCATCCGGATCCCGTTTTCATCCACCAGAACCAGATCGTTATCCTCAAACTCCTGGGGAGCCTGCTCCGGAACATCCTCTCCATAGGGATAGATGGTAAAGGTCTCCTGCTCCAGCATGTTTGACCAGTCATCGTCGTCCCGGGCACTCAGGGTAAAGGCGATGGAACGGACATCGGTGATGCCGTTTAATTCCATATCATCCTTGTAGAAATTCATTTCCGAATTGGACTTATGGCCGGAGGAGACAGTCTCGCCCCAGTAGCAGTCCAGAATATAATCATTCATGGAAACATAGTCTGTGGTAAAGTAGAGATTCTTATCGGTTTTGTTCTCGATAAAGACCTTGACCACATAGCCGTAATAGGAATCCTCGGAGCTGAAACTCTTCAGGGACACGGTGCAGATCTCATCATCGATCAGTACCATCTCTCCGCCGACAGCAGCCACCGGAACCGGGGCTTCCTTTGAAGGCTCGTCAACCGGAGCGGCCGGGCCGGACTGTGTTTCACCGATGTAAATATTGTTAAGAAAATCTCCGAAGGCCACGTCGGCATCCTCTGCAGGAGAGTAATAGGAAATGGATACGATTCCGTTTTCCAGTTCCACCAGGGCATTCTCGGTGACACCCGTAAGTTCGCCTGCCGTTGACTCATATACGATCAGAAGAACCGTATGGCCGTCGATATCGGTGTAGTCCGTTCCCAGAATCTCGCCGTTCTCGCTGATGATCTCCGTCAGGATGGCAACATTATCTTCGTCATGCAGATCAATGTTCTCATCTTCGCCGGCTTCCGTAAAGGAAAGGGTCAGGACCGAAGAAAAATCAGACGACATAAAGGTATAACTGTCGTCAGCTTCGCTTCCGTAAAGAAGCTGCATTCCCTCCGGCACGGCAAAGGTCATGTTCCTTAATTGGTACATTCCGTCAGCATTGCTGTCTTCTTCGGTTTCATCACCGGAATTCAGGGATGCGAGCAGACTCAGCAGATCATCCAGTGAATCAGATCCCTGGGCATCCTCTGCAAAAGCAGCCATTCCCATACCAAAGCACAGGACAGCCGCAAGGGTCAGGCATACAAAAATCTTGACTAATTTTTTCATGCAAATCCTCCTCCGTTTTATGCGGTATGATGATAATAAATACAATTTGATATTATCATATGAAAAGTTTATTTTCAATTCGAAGAATACAGTTGATAATAATTGAAATGATGCTATAATGTTCACCATGGCTGATTTATGCATAAAAAGTGTATAAAATGGTAATAGGATGCATAAAAAGCGGAAATCATCAAGCATGAAACGGAGGAAAAATCATGAAGAAAGTATCTTTATCCATCGTTGCTGCGCTTCTGGCAGCAGTTATGACATTATCCATGACCGTATTCGCCGCAGAACCGGCAGCCGTGAAGACGGTGCAGGAAGGAAGCCTGAACATCGCGACCAACGCCGAATTCCCGCCCTATGAGTATAAGGAAGGCGACGGATTTGCAGGAATCGATATTGAGATCGCCGGAGCAATCGCAGAACAGCTGGGACTGGAACTCGTCGTCAATGATGTGGAATTCGGTTCCATTATCGGCGGCGTACAGTCCGGCAAATACGATATCGGCATTGCGGGTATGACCAAAACGGAAGAGCGTCTGCAGAGCGTCAATTTCTCCGAGACCTACGCAACCGCAGTTCAGGTCATTATCGTAAAGGAAGATTCCGAGATCCAGTCTGTGGACGATCTGGAAGGCCATAAGATCGGCGTGCAGCAGGATACCACCGGCGATATCTACTGCTGTGATGATTTCGGCGATGATATGGTAACCGAATACAGAAACGGTGCGGAAGCCGTGCAGGCTCTGATTGCAGGCAAAGTGGACTGTGTCGTCATCGACAACGAGCCCGCCAAATCCTATGTGGCAGCAGCACAGGGACTGAAGATCCTGGATACCGAATATGTAACCGAAGAATACGCAATCTGCATCGCCAAGGAAAATGAAGACCTGCTTGCAGCCATCAACGGCGTGATCGCGCAGCTTCAGGAGTCCGGAGCGCTTCAGGAAATCGTTGACAAATACATCACTGCGGAAGAAGCAGAATAATCTTTCCGGGAACAGGAATCATATTTATGGCAGAATGGTTTCACAGCATCGCAGATGCATTTAACCGGTGTTTCATAGAGGACAACAGGTGGAAATGGATGCTGGAAGGTCTCGGCAATACCATGATCATCACGATCTTCGCGCTTCTGATCGGGATTGTTCTGGGAATCATCATTGCAGCAGTCCGTTCCACCTATGATATGAATGGCGCGTCCATGAAGAAAAAGGGCGGCCTTTCTTATGTACTGCTCCGGATCGGCAACTTTATCTGCAACCTGTTTCTGACCGTGATCCGGGGAACCCCGGTGGTGGTCCAGCTGATGATCATGTATTTCGTCATTCTGGTGAATGTGACCAACGGTGTGCTGGTAGCGGTCATCGCCTTCGGAATCAATTCCGGGGCCTATGTTGCGGAGATCTTCCGGAGCGGCATCATGTCCATCGACGAAGGGCAGATTGAGGCAGGACGGTCTCTGGGATTCAATTACATCCAGACCATGATCTTTATCATCATCCCCCAGGCGGTGAAAGTGGTGCTTCCCACCCTGTTCAATGAACTGATCGTCCTGATCAAGGAGACCTCGGTCGCCGGTTATGTGGGGGTTATGGATCTGACCAAAGCCGGTGACAAGATCAGAGGCAGGACATTTGAGGCGTTCGTGCCTCTGATCGCAGTGGCCGTGGTCTATCTGATCATCGTGATCATCCTGACCAGGATCCTCAGGATCATTGAGAAGAGACTGCGAAAAGGAGAGAGACGGTAAGTTATGGACAATGATGCACTGATCCAGGTCAGAGGCCTGAAAAAATACTATAATGACGGAGCGGTAAAGGCAATCGACGGGGTGGATATCGATATCCGGAAAGGAGAAGTGGTGGTAATCATCGGTCCCTCCGGATGCGGGAAATCCACCTTTCTGAAAAGCCTGAATCTGCTGGAGCTTCCTACCGAAGGAAAGATCATCTTTGAGGGGGAGGATATCAATGACAGCAAGGTCAATGTCAATATCCACCGCCAGAAAATGGGGATGGTCTTTCAGCATTTTAATCTGTTCCCTCATATGACCGTGCTGGGCAATATCATGCTGGCTCCGGTGAAGCTGAAGGGGATCAGCAAGGAAGAGGGCCGGAAGAAGGCCATGGAACTTCTCCGGATGGTTCACCTGGAGGATAAGGCAGAAGAATATCCTGCCATGCTCTCCGGCGGACAAAAGCAGAGGATCGCCATTGCCAGAGCCCTGGCGATGGATCCGGATGTGATGCTGTTTGACGAGCCCACCTCCGCTCTGGACCCGGAAATGGTCGGAGAGGTTCTGGATATCATGAAGGAGCTGGCACGGGAGGGCATGACCATGATCGTCGTGACCCATGAGATGGGATTTGCCAAAGAAGTCGGAAGCCGGGTGATCTTTTTTGACAGCGGGCAGATCCGGGAAGAGAACTCGCCGGCGGAGTTTTTCGCCCATCCGAAGGACCCGCGTCTGCAGGAATTTCTTTCGAAGGTTCTGATATAAATATGATTGTTTTGTCCGGACAATCGGGTATAATACTATAAATACAGCAGGAGATAAGAAGTAAATGAATAAGTCGGAAATCAAAAAAGTTGTATTAGCATATTCCGGAGGTCTCGATACCTCCATTATCATTCCCTGGCTCAAGGAAAACTATAACAACTGTGAAGTGATCGCAGTCGCCGGGAATGTCGGCCAGGACAGCGAACTGGAGGGCCTGGAGGAGAAAGCCCTTAAAACCGGAGCCTCCAAACTCTATGTGCTGGATCTGGTGGATGATTATGTAGAAAATTATATCATCCCCACCATGAAGGCCGGCGCCGTATATGAAGATTATCTGCTGGGAACCAGCACCGCCCGCCCCTGCATCGCAAAGGGACTGGTGGAGATTGCCCGCAAGGAAGGCGCGGATGCCATCTGCCACGGCTGCACGGGAAAGGGCAATGATCAGGTACGGTTTGAACTGGCATTCAAACATTTTGCTCCTGATCTTCCGATCATCGCCCCCTGGCGGGAGTGGTCCATCCAGTCCCGGGAAGAGGAGATTGATTACGCGGAAGCCCATCAGGTGCCTCTCCGGATCAACCGGGAGACCAATTATTCCAAGGATAAGAATATCTGGCATCTGTCCCACGAAGGCCTGGACCTGGAGGATACCGGCAATGAGCCGCTGTACGAAAAGGACGGATTCCTGGAAATGGGAGTATCCCCCATCACCGCTCCGGATCAGCCGGAATACATTACAATCGATTTCGAGCAGGGAACTCCGGTCGCTCTGAATGGGGAAAGACTTTCGGCAGCAGCCCTTCTTACGAAGCTGAATGAAGCGGGCGGAAGAAACGGCATCGGTATCACGGATATCGTGGAGAACCGTCTGGTGGGCATGAAATGCCGCGGAGTCTATGAGACCCCGGGAGGAACCATCATGTATAAGGCCCACGAAGCCCTGGAGAGTGTCTGCCTCGACAAAATGACTCTTCATGAGAAGCAGAAGCTGGCCATTACCTTCGCTGAGGTGGTGTACAACGGCCAGTGGTTTACACCGCTGAGGGAAGCTCTGTCCGCCTTTGTGGACAAGACGCAGGAAAAGGTCACCGGACGGGTGAAACTGAAATTATACAAAGGCAATATCATCAAAGCCGGCATCTGGAGCAAATACTCTCTTTACAGTGAAGAGATCGCAACCTTCGGTGCCAGCGATTATGATCAGACCGACGCCAACGGATTTATCAATCTGTACGGACTCCCGATCAAGGTGCAGGCGATGGTCGATCAGGCAAATAAAGAATAAGGATAACGGTTCTATGGCTAAGATGTGGGCGGGACTTACCTCCGGGGAAACGAGTAAGATCGCGGATGATTTCAACTCCTCCATCTCCTTTGACGCGAGGATGTATGAACAGGATATCAAAGGGAGTATGGCCCATGCGGCCATGCTTGCGGCCCGGGAGATTATTTCCCGGGAAGATGCGGATCAGATCATCAGCGGTCTGGAAGGGATCCTTACAGACCTGAGGGAAGGAACTCTGCCGGTGGATCCGGAAGCGGAAGATATCCATATGTTCGTGGAGCAGGTCCTGACCGAAAGGATCGGAGATGCCGGAAAGAAACTGCATACCGCCAGGTCCCGGAATGACCAGGTCGCATTGGATCTGAGGATGTATCTGCGGGATGAGACGGACCGGATCCTTCCGAAGATCCGGAAACTGGGCCGGAGCATCTGCACCCTGGCGTCCTCCCATATGGAGACGATCCTTCCGGGATATACCCATCTGCAGAGGGCGCAGCCGGTCACCTTTGCCCACCATCTGCTGGCCTACGCAATGATGCTGACCCGGGATCTGGACCGGCTGCAGGACTGCAGGAGGCGGATGAACCTCTCTCCCATCGGAAGCTGTGCCCTGGCAGGGACGACGTATGATACCGACCGCCGGATGGAGGCTGGTGCCCTGGGATTTGACGGGATCACCCTGAATTCCATGGACGGCGTCTCCGACCGGGATTTCTGTGTGGAACTCATGAGTGCCTTGTCGATCCTGATGATGCATTTATCCCGGTTTTCCGAGGAGATCATCCTGTGGTCCAGCTGGGAGTTCCGGTTCATTGAACTGTCACCGGACTATACCACAGGATCCTCCATTATGCCCCAGAAGAAGAATTCCGATATGGCGGAGCTGGTAAGAGGCAAGACCGGCCGGGTTTATGGCGATCTGATGGCGCTTCTGACCACTCTGAAGGGGCTTCCCCTGGCCTATAACAAAGATATGCAGGAGGATAAGGAAGCGGTCTTTGACGCGGTGGACACGGTAAAGATGTGCCTGGATGTCTTCGACGGCATGGTTTCCACCATGAACGTGCGGGCAGACCATATGAAGGAAGCGGCGGGAAAGGGATTTATCAACGCCACGGATCTTGCGGATTATCTGGTCCGCAAGGGACTGCCGTTCCGGGATGCCTACAAGATCTCAGGCCGGATCGTCAGAGACTGCATGGAACAGAACCTGGTACTTGAGACATTTCCGCTGGATTCCTACCGGTCCTATTCGGATCTGTTCGAGCAGGATATCTATGAAGCGGTCGATCTGAAAAACTGTGTGGAGAAGCGGATCAGCGAAGGAGGACCTTCGAAAGCCTCCGCTGAACAGCAGCTTTCTTATGCCAGTCGGTTTTTTACGGAGTGATGGATGGAATTTAATATCGATGTACTGGATGAGTCGGAAAAAATAATATTTGCGCTCAGAACTCTTTACCGGAGCCAAGGGTACCGGCGTTACCGGATGAGTAAATTCGAAGAGTATGATCTTTACAGCAGAAACAAGGATTTTCTTGTTTCTGATTCTGTTATTACGTTCATGGATCTGAACGGGAAGCTGATGGCCCTGAAGCCGGATGTGACGTTGTCCCTGATCAAGAACAACAAGGATAAGCCGGAGGAGATCCAGAAGCTCTATTACAACGAAAATGTTTACAGGGTGCAGAAGGGCAGCGATTCCTTCAAGGAGATCATGCAGGCCGGACTGGAATGCTTCGGCGCCGTAGATCCTGCCTGTATCAGTGAAGTTCTGATGCTGGCGGCCAAAAGCCTGGATCTGATCAGCCCGGATTTTATGCTGGAGATCTCGGATCTGGAGATCCTGTCCTTCTTCCTTGACCGGATCCCTGTGTCCGGAGATGTCCGCAGGGAACTGCTCAAATGTGTCAGTGAGAAGAACCGGCACGAGATCCTGCATCTGTTAAGATCCCATGAAGTGCAGGAACAGTACGGACAGGATCTGATCCGGGTGCTGGAGCTGTACGGCGGTCCCGATCATGTAATGGAAGGACTCCGGGATCTGTGCGCGGAGAAGGGCCTGGAAGAAGAGGTGGAACGCCTGACGCGGGTCATTTCGGTGTTCCGGGAGTCTGCGTATAAAGACCGGATCCTGATCGATTTCTCCGCCGTTTCAGACCTGAATTATTATAACGGGATCATTTTCCGGGGGTTCATTTCCGGAGTTCCGGAAGAGGTTCTCTCGGGCGGCCAGTATGACCGGCTGATGAAGAAGATGGGAAGAAAATCCAGAGCCTGCGGATTTGCCGTATATCTGAATAAACTGCAGGGAATCATGAGGTAGGAAGATTGGATAAAATGCTGAATGTGGCGCTTCCGAAGGGAAGACTCGGAGAAAACGTGTACCGTCTGTTTGAAGCGGCCGGATTTCCCTGTCCTTCCCTCCTGGACGGAAGCCGCAAACTGATCTTTGAAAATGAAGAGGCACAGGTCCGGTATTTCTGGGCGAAGCCCTCGGATGTGGCAATTTATGTGGAACGGGGAGCCGCAGATATCGGCGTGGCCGGAAAGGACATTCTTCTGGAATATGAACCGGATGTTTATGAACTTCTGGATCTTCAGATGGGAAAATGCAGAATGGCGGTAGCCGCCCCGAAGGATTATCAGGATGATTCCCGGTATACCCTGAAGGTGGCCACCAAGTTTTCCCGGATCGCCCGGGAATACTATACATCCATCGGCCGGGATATCGATATCATCCATCTGAACGGATCCATTGAGATCGCGCCGATCCTGGGACTTTCGGATGTGATCGTGGATATCGTGGAGACCGGAACGACACTGAAGGAGAACAACCTGGAAGTGATCGAGACCATCGTTCCCATCAGTGCGAGACTGATTGCCAACAAATCAAGCTTCAAGTTCAAACAGGCCCAGATCGAAAAGATCGTGCGGGAAATGTCAAAATAAAGGATAGCAGGAGTTATGATCAGGATATTAAATTACGGAGAACTGCCGGACAGCGAGATCTTTGCAAGAAACAACCCCACGGCCAATGTGGAGGATGTGGTGACGGAGATTATACAGAATGTAAGGGAACGAAAGGATCAGGCGCTTTTGGAATACACCGAACGGTTTGACGGAGCCAGACTGACTTCCCTGAAGGTATCCGGAGAAGAAATGCAGCAAGCCCTTCAGAGCGTGGAACCGGAATTTCTGCGGATCCTTCAGCGTTCCGCCGCCAATATCCGGAAGTTTCACAGTGCCCAGGTCCGCAGCAGCTTCATTATCAACGACCAGCCCGGGATTGTAATGGGACAGAAGGTGATCCCGGTGGACCGGGCGGGACTGTATGTGCCGGGAGGAACGGCGGCGTATCCCTCTACGGTTCTGATGGACTCCATTCCCGCGAAGATCGCCGGAGTGAAAGAGGTGGTCATCGTGACTCCGCCGGTCAAAGACGGCCGGATCAATCCTTATATCCTGGCAGCGGCTCATGTGGCCGGCGTGGACAGTATCTTCAAGGTCGGTGGAGCCCAGGCGATCGCAGCGCTGGCTTACGGAACAGAGACGATTCCCCGGGTGGACAAGATCGTCGGTCCCGGAAATGCCTTCGTCGCGGAAGCCAAGAAGCAGGTCTACGGACAGGTGTCCATCGACATGATCGCCGGACCCAGCGAAATCCTGATTGTTTCGGATGACAAATCGGATCCGGCTCATATTGCGGCGGATCTACTTTCCCAGGCGGAGCATGACAAAAATTCCAGCGCTGTACTGGTGACAGATTCCGGAGTCTTTGCCCGGAAGGTGCAGGAGGAACTGGAAAAGCAGATCCCGCAGCTGGACAGAGAAGAGATTGCCCGAGCTTCGATTGATCAGAACGGCAAGATCATCGTGGCGGACGATCTGTACAAGGCGATTGAGATTGCCAATGAGATTGCTCCGGAGCATCTGGAGCTGTGTGTGGATGAGCCCTTCGCCTATCTCGACAGTATCCGCCATGCAGGATCTGTATTCCTGGGACGGAACTGCCCGGAAGCCCTCGGAGATTATATGGCCGGGCCGAACCATACCCTTCCCACCAGCGGAACCGCCCGGTTTTCCAGTCCGCTGTCTGTGGACGACTTTGTCAAAAAGACTCAGTATACCTATTTTACCAGGGAAGCACTGGCTGATCTTGCGCAGGATGTGGCGTATTTTGCCCGGAAGGAAGGACTGGAAGGCCATGCAAGATCCGCTCTGATCAGAAGCGGAAAGTAATATCCTGAGATTATCCGGAGGATCTGTTCTGATGAGTACGTTTTTAAGTGCGAAATACCGTGATCTGGAGCCATATACCCCGGGCGAGCAGCCACGGGATATGCAGTATGTCAAACTCAATACCAACGAGTCTCCCTTTCCCCCCTCGGAGAAAGCCCGCAAAAGGGCGCAGGAGGTGATCGGCCGGCTGCAGCTGTATTCCGATCCGGAATGCACGGAACTGGTGCAGACCGCAGCAGGGCTGTACGGGATCTCCCCGGAGGAGATCCTGTTTTCCAACGGATCGGATGAGATCCTGGATTTCATTTTCATGGCCTACTGCGATGAGGAACACCCGGCGGTGTTTCCGGATATCACCTATGGATTTTATCCGGTGTTTGCCCAGATCAATCGGGTTCCCTATGAGGAGATCCCGCTGGAAGAGGATTTTTCTATTGATCCTAAATCCTATCAAAAGCCAGGAAGAACGGTTTTTCTTGCCAATCCCAATGCCCCCACGGGGATCGCGCTGTCACTGGAGCAGATCGAAGAGATCCTTCAGAGCCATCCGGAGAATGTGGTGGTCATCGACGAGGCCTATGTGGATTTCGGAGCGGAAAGCTGCATTCCTCTGATTCACAGATATAACAATCTGCTGGTGGTGCAGACCTTTTCCAAATCCCGCTCCCTGGCAGGCGCCAGACTGGGATTTGCTGTGGGAAACCGGGAACTGATCCGGGATCTGCGGACCGTGAAATATTCGGTCAATCCCTATAATGTCAACAGCATGACAATGGCGGCAGGAATCGGGGCCCTGGAGGACGAAGAGTACCGGATCCGGAACTGTGCTGTGATCATGGAGAACCGGGCCTATACGGAAAGAGAGCTGCAGAACCTGGGATTTTCCATGACCTCATCTTCCAGCAATTTTATTTTTGTAAAGCATCCGAAGATTCCGGGGGAGGAACTATATCTGGAACTGAAAAAGCGGGGCGTGCTGATTCGTCATTTCTCAAAAGAACGGATCAGAGATTACAACAGGATCACCATCGGGACCAGAGAACAGATGGATATTCTGATCCGGGAAGTCCGTGAGATCCTGGACAGCCGGAAATCATGAGAAGGACAGGAGTTACGAGTATGAGAACAGCGCAAATCATCAGAACCACAACGGAAACGGATATCCGGATCTCACTGGATCTGGACGGAACCGGAGTTTATGAGATCCATACCGGATGCGGGTTTCTGGACCATATGCTGGAACTGTTTGCAAGGCATGGGAGCTTTGATCTGAAGGTGACCTGCAAAGGGGATACCCAGGTGGATGATCATCATACCACAGAGGATATCGGAATTGCCCTGGGACAGGCCTTTTCGCAGGCTCTGGGCGATAAAAGAGGGATCCGGCGGTACGGCCAGACGATCCTTCCGATGGATGAGGCTCTGATCCTGACGGCGGTGGACATTTCCGGAAGGGCATGCCTTGGTTATGATCTGACCATCCCCTCCCAGAAAGTAGGCAGCTTCGATACAGAACTGGTGCAGGAGTTCTGGCTGGCCTTTGTCCGGCAGTGTGCCTGCGCGCTCCACATCCGGCAGCTGGCGGGGATCAATTCCCATCATATCATTGAAGGCGCCTTCAAGTCAGCGGCCAGAAGCCTGAAGGAAGCCGTCAGTATTGACGACAAAGCGCCGGACGCGATTCCCTCGACGAAGGGGATCCTGTGATCCGGAAAGAGACGGCTTTGGCAGCCGGGAACGTCAGAAGATCAGAAAGACAGGGAAATGACCATGATCGCAATTATTGACTACGGAGTCGGCAATCTGTTTTCTTTAAAATGCTCCATTGCTTCGGTCGGACATGAAGCAGTCGTGACCGGCGACCGATCTGTGATCGAACAGGCCGATAAGATCCTCCTTCCGGGAGTCGGCGCATTCCGGGATGCGGCAGCCAAACTGAAAGCCACCGGGATGGAGGATGTGGTAAAGGAGCAGGCAGAGAAAGGAAAACCTCTTCTGGGAATCTGTCTGGGAATGCAGATGCTTTTCGATAAAAGCTATGAATACGGCGAACATCAGGGGCTGGGACTTATCCCCGGAAATGTAAAGCCGATATCCGAAGTGATCGATCCGTCCCTGAAGATCCCCCACATCGGGTGGAATGCCCTGCATTTCTGCAGAAAATCCCCCCTGTACCGATATGTAAAAGAAGGAGAGTATGTGTATTTCGTGCACTCCTATTATGCCGCGGACTGTGAGGAATCCGTCACCGCCCTGGCGGAGTACGGCGCATTGCTGACCGCCGGCGTGGAACGGGAAAATGTCTACGGGTGCCAGTACCATCCCGAAAAAAGCGGGGAGACGGGACTGAAGATTCTGCAGGCATTCTGCGAATTATAAAACCTTTGAGGAGAACGAAATGATCTTATTTCCTGCAATTGATCTGTTTGAAGGAAAGGCTGTCCGGCTGTATCAGGGAGATTACAGCCGGATGACTGTATACAGTGACCGTCCCTGGGAGATCGGGATGGATTTTATGAACTGCGGGGCTTCCCATATTCATATTGTGGACCTGGAAGGTGCCAAAAGCGCCCAGACCCCCAATCTGGAAACCGTCCTGAAGATCCGGGAAGCGACAGGAGGGTTCTGCGAGATCGGCGGAGGGATCCGTACCATGGAGGTCATCGACCGGTATCTGCAGGCGGGTCTGGACCGGGTGATCCTGGGAACCGCCGCGGTACAGGATGAGAATCTGGTGCAAAGAGCTGTGGAGAAATACCAGGACCGGATCGCGGTGGGCGTAGACATCAAAGACGGGAAAGTCGCGATCAAAGGATGGACCCAGAAATCGGATCTGGATGCCTTTGAATTCTGCGGAACCATGCAGCGGTATGGAGTCCGGACCCTGATCTGCACAGATATTTCCCGGGACGGCGCCATGCGGGGCACCAACCGGAAGCTGTATCAGGAGCTTTCCGCCCGGTTCGATCTGCAGATCACAGCCTCCGGCGGAGTTTCCACCCTGGAGGATGTGGAATATCTTGCCCGCATGAATCTGTACGGAGTGATTATCGGGAAGGCCTACTACACAGGGGCCATTGACCTGAGGGAAGCGGTGAAGCTGGAGCGGATATGATAACAAAGAGAATTATCCCCTGTCTGGATGTCAGGGACGGAAGAGTTGTAAAAGGAAAGAATTTTCTGGGTCTTCAGGATGTGGACTCGCCGGTGGAGCTGGCCAAATTCTACAGCAGTGCCGGAGCCGATGAACTGGTATTTTATGATATCACCGCATCCGCGGAGGGCCGGACGATTTTTACGGATATACTGAAAGAAACCGCCAGTCAGGTTTTTATCCCCCTGACGGTGGGCGGAGGGATCAACTCCGTAGAGGATTTTGACCGAGTGCTGAAATGCGGCGCGGATAAGGTCAGCGTCAATTCCGGCGCCATCCGCAATCCTTCCCTGGTGGGAGAAGCGGCCAGATTATACGGAGACCAGTGCGTGGTGTTGTCTGTGGACATCAAACGGGTCGACGGTGTCTTCCGGGTGTTTGCCCGGGGCGGCCGGGAAAACACCGGCATGGAGGCCATCGAGTGGATCCGCCGCTGTACCGGAGAAGGAGCCGGCGAGATCGTGGTCAACTCAATTGATACCGACGGCGTAAAGCAGGGATTCGACCTGGAGATGCTGGAGGCAGTGTGTGATGCGGTCAGCGTTCCGGTGATCGCTTCCGGCGGAGCCGGCTGCATCGAACACTTTATTACCCTGTTTCAGGCCCTGCCCAGGGTGGATGCCGGTCTGGCAGCCTCCATCTTTCATTTTGGAGAAGTCCGTATCCGGGATCTGAAAGAGGAAATGAAGGCCCATGGGATCCCGGCCCGGATCTGATTCCGGGAAGGAACGCACCCGAAATTCTGTCCGGATCTGAGTTCCGGGCTGTGAGAAAATCTTTTGTAGTAAAAAGAAAAAAAGGGGAACTAATGATGATAGAGATAGAGACACTGAAGTATGATGAACGGGGACTGATCCCGGCGATCGTTGTGGACGCGCAGACGAAGCAGGTTCTGACATTGGCTTATATGAGCAAAGAAAGTCTTCAGATCTCTATTGAAAAAGAACTGACCTGCTTCTGGAGCCGGTCCCGGCAGGAACTGTGGCTGAAGGGCGAGACCAGCGGCAACTATCAGCATATTCTGTCGATTACTGCGGACTGCGACAGAGATGCCCTGGTGGTCATGGTAAAACCAGACGGCCCCGCCTGTCATCTCGGGACGGTATCCTGTTTTGAAAACCCTGTATGGGTAAAGGAATGAGGAACGATGAATGAAGACATTTTTTCAGGGAGTTCTCTGAAGGAGATCGAGAGTCTCCTGGAGGAACTGAACAAAGGAAACCTGGAAGAGATTTACAGCAGCCGAATTGCGGACGGAGGAATATCCGCCGGCAGAATGGAGGAGAATATGAGCAGAAATATGAATATGTTGCCAGTCAGTACAGTGATCCTGATCGTTGTGATCGTGGTGGTGCTGATCCTGATCTTTACAAATATCCGGATCGTTCCGCAGGCCCACGAGTATATTCTGGAGGTACTGGGAAAATACAAAGCCACCTGGAAAGCGGGAATCCATGTAAAGGTGCCGTTTATTTCCCGGATCGCGAACCGGGTCACCGTCAAGGAGCAGGTGCTGGATACGCCGCCCCAGCCGGTTATCACGAAGGATAACGTTACCATGCAGATCGACGCGATCGTATATTATCATATTTACGATTCCAAGCTGTACACCTACGGTGCCGCGGAACCGGTGATCGCGCTGGCCAACCTGTCGGCAACGACCCTTCGTAATATCATCGGTGGTATGACGCTGGATGAGGCCCTGACCTCCAGAGATGTGATCAATGCCAGACTGACAGAACTTCTGGATGTCGCAACGGATCCCTGGGGAATCAAGGTTACCAGAGTGGAGCTTCGTAATATTCTTCCGCCGGATGAGATCCGTCATGCGATGGAGAAGGAAATGAAGGCAGAGCGTGACAGAAGACAGACAATCCTGGAAGCAGAAGGCCACAAACAGGCCGTGATCACCAGGGCAGAAGGTGACAAACAGGCTCTGGTACTGGCAGCGGAAGGTGAGAGAGACGCCAGGATCGCCAGGGCAGAGGGTGAAGCCCAGGCCGTCAGACTGGCCAAGGAAGCAGAAGCTGCCGGAATCCGCGCCCTGAAAGACGCCGCCGCCGATGATGCAGTATTGGAACTGAAACGGTTCGAGACGCTGCAGAAGCTGTCGGATGGCAAGGCTTCCAAGATCATCATCCCCACCGATGTGGCCCAGTCTGTGAAACGAAATGTGATTTTTTCGGAGACCGCCGGACTGGGGGATGTCACAGCACAGGGAACGGATGATCCCGCCGATCCTGCCAAGGATCCCTGCTGTACAGATAAAGTGATCCACAGACCGGGAGATTCAGACAGAAGTGCGATCTGACGCAGAATCGGGGTGATCGATCCGTCGGATTTCTATCTGACGAACCAGTCTTCCAGAAACTGACGCTGAAGGCCGACCTGTTCCTCATGGGACAGGCCGGTTTTTATTTTCCGGCGCAGATCTTTTAACGCGTCATGGTAGGTTCTTACCTGAAGCTCATATTCCCGGATATCGGGATATTCCAGCCATTTGGAAATCCGGATCTTGACCCTGCCTGCGTGGCTGCATTCTCCCTGCTGAAGAAAATAGGAAAAGCTTCCGTCTTCATGCCAGAGCCTTGCCAGAGGAAACATCCGGCAGATCCCGGGGCGGAAGGGATGGATGCTGCATCTGCCCTGCGCATCCAGAAAAACGCATTCGTCAGCCTCCGGCTTCACTGCCAGAGATGGCAGAACGACACCATCGGAAATACCAAGGACGATCAGGCCCCGATCTATCAGCCCTTCGAAAGAATAATTCAGGCCCTCCTTCAGCAGCCGGATATCCCAGGCATCCAGAATTATGGATGAAGCCCTGTCCCGGCAGCAGTCGCTGCATCCCTGACAGTTTCCGCAGCCCAGCCTAGCCAGATCGGAACTGGAAAGAAGTTTATCCCTGGTTATCAGCGTTTCATCAATTTCCCGGATCATCAGATCATCCACCTCGTTTTCTCTGCCTGTCTTCCTGTCTGCCCGCCTTCCAGATTGCGCTCCGGAAGGCCTGTTACTGCAATATACCATACCCTTTGACGGATTCGCAACAACGGGATGCGATCTGATGAAAGTTCCTTTACTGCCATCATGCGGAACAGCCATATAGGATTACCGCTTCATTTTTCGCTTCTTTTCGCGGGAAATATAATACATCGACCATCCAACAATTTTAGGCTTTCCGGCGTCCGCTGAAGTGCTCCTTGAGTGAGAACGTCTGAGCCGTCCGCTGATGGCGTTATATCCGTTATTTTTCGGAAACAGGAAATTGCGGATACAGCTGTCGTTAAATGTATCCGATTATCGAAAAAATGCCTGAATACGGATACAGAATGGGAACGATGTATTCTGTTGTCGCTGCTTTTACTTCTGAAGCCGCTGCTGCTTCTGCGGCCGCTTTTTTCCGTTGCAGATTACTGCCAACGCCGCCAACATGGTCCGATCAGGCGGAGTTTACCGCAATGCTGCATTTTTTCGTCAAGGCTGCCGAAAATCTCACGCATTGCTGCAATTTTTCGTCAATGAGGCTTTCAGAGAGCCATTTCTGCCAAAAATCTCACGCATTGCTGCATTTTTTCGGCATAATCCGGGTCCTGGAGGGCTGTTTGCCGAAAATCTCACGCAATGCTGCAATTTTTCGTCAGGAGCTGCCGAAAAAATGCAGCATTGCGGTAAAACTGCGTTGACAATCCGGACACAGTTCAATAAACTTTGTAGGAATCGGCGGATCCAGCAGAGGGCCCGGATCCGGAAGAAGACAGCGGGCAGGGCAGCATACAACAGGAAACTCAAAATAATAAAGCAGGAAGATTCTATGGAAACAACAAGAAAAGGATTATCAGCAGCCGTATTAAAAAATATCGCAGTGATCACGATGACCATCGATCATGTCACGGCCTTTCTGCTGAAAGCTTATCTGTATCAGCAGGGAAACCTGAATGTTTATTCAAATGACTGGTATGTTCTGGGAAGGGTTATTGGCCGGATCGCGTTTGTGCTGTATGCTTTCATGATCGCAGAAGGAGCGCTTAAGACCCGGAATAAAATCAAGTATGCGGGAAGATTGCTGGCGCTTGCGGTGATTTCTGTTGTTCCGTACAGCTATGTGAATACCGGAAGAGTTCTTGATTTTGAAACGCAGAATATCTTTTTCCTGCTGTTTCTGGGACTAATTACCCTTTATGCCTGGGAGTGGCTGGAGCGAAGGATCGGATCAAAGATCCTGTCGATGGCTTTGAGAATCCTGGCTGCAGCGGCAGCCTGCGCTATTTCAGAGGTACTTCATTTTGAATACGGGATGATGGGGATTTTGCTGATCCTGGTATTTTATCTCTGGCGCTATGAGTTTCCCAAACTGGCGTTGGCGGGAGCCCTTGTCATGACGGTTGGCTATATCGCCCATGTACTGGTGATGAACGGAGCAGTCAACTGGATCAGCAGACACAGTGCCACGCTGATCAATGATCTGATGCGGACGGACCGGATCCAGGTATTCGGACTGCTGGCCTTCCCTCTGATCTTCCTCTACAACGGAAAAAAGGGCAGACAACTGCCCAAAATGTTTTACTATCTGTTCTATCCGGTTCATCTGGGGATCATTGCACTGATCTTATATCTGTAAGAACAAGGTACCTTACCAGTCAGTTTCTTCACTGTACCCGGCATCTTCATACCCGGTATCCTCCGCATAAGTATCTTCGGAATAGGTATCTTCGGAGTAAGTATCCTCCGAATAGGTATCTTCGGAGTAAGTATCCTCCGAATAGGTATCCTCCCCGGTGTAAGTGTCCCAGTAATATTCATCCGCAAGATTTCCGCCCGCATCGGAATAGGTGTCTTCGGAGTATTCGTCCTCCGAGTACGCATCCTCAGAATAGGTGTCTTCGGAGTATTCATCTTCTGAGTACGTATCCTCAGAATACTCATCCTCCGAATAGTCGTCATCCTCATCGGAGTACTCGTCTTCGTAATCGCCCTCCGAGTACTCATCATATTCCTCATCGTAAAATGCTTCGTCCGCCCATTCCTCGGTGACAGTGATGGTCAGAGGATAGGAGAATGTCAGATTGGCAATCGTGATGTAGGCGTAGGTCTCATAGGTGCCGGGCTCTTCCAGATCATAGCCGCCGGCAGTGTAAAAGTAGGAGATCAGGTTATTCCCGTATTCATCCGTCGGAGCTACCGCTGCAAGAAGGGAGTTCACGGAAGAATACCGGGGCAGCACGATGGAGTCATTGGACAGGAAGGGCTCATAGCTCATCCAGGGATTCCCGGGAGAATAGATATCCGTCGGATCCCATCTGCTCAGCGGATCCATATCATCCGGGATCTGGTAGATCGGTTCCGGCTCAATGGGGCCGGGATAGGTCCAGTCATAATAGATATCGACCTCGGTGGCTTCCGCGCAGTTTGCAAAGATCCAGTATGCATCCCGCACATTCAGACGGATGCAGGCGGAGGAGGCGTCCTGACCCAGGATATTGTAATCATAGGTCGCGAGATCTCCGGGATTCTCGGACAGATAGGGGATCGAATGGAACATTACATCATCCACGATCCGGGTTGCGTACTGGGTGTAGACATCATGAATCATGGCGCACCAGGCTGCCCGGTTCTGCAGATAATAAACACCGGTCGGAGTGGAGGCATCCACGCCCGGAGAGCAGGTAAATGCGATCTCCGGGATCAGGTCATATTCATCGTCATAGGGATCATCCGGATCCGCGCCGTCACTGTATTTTTCCCCGCGGGTATAGACCGTTACCCGGTTATAGGCAAGATTGACATAAATCACATAATAGGAAGGGACATATTCCGTGGTAGTCTCTTCCGTGGTGGTTTCTGTTGTGGTGGTCTCCGGCGGAGTTGTGGTTTCCGGGGGAGCCGTGGTCTCCGGAGTCGTGGCCTGCAGAACCTCCCGTTTGGAATCCGGAGTCAGGAAGGTCTGGATCCATCCTGCCTGGGACGCAACTACAAAAGCAGCAAGGCATAAAACGATCACAATGGCAGGGATGATCAGACTCCACCGGAAATTCAGGGCGGAGGCTTTCTTGCCGCCGGAGGGGGCGGTTTTTGTCAGAAACGCAGGCTCAGCGATCTCCTTCTGCGGGGAGACCGGCTCCGCAGCGGCTGCCTTCGGGGATTCCTTGACGGTCTCTTCCGGCATCTTCCGCTCCAGATTGGCAGAATGCTCCTTTGCGCTCCGGATACTTGCCTTCTTGCTGGATTTCAGTCTGGAGGAGGTGACATTCCCCTTCAGGATCCCCTTGACGGAACGATTTCTGATCTCTGATTTGATTTCTTTATTGTTATCTGTATTGCTCAATTTCCTACAGCCTTTCTTGCCAGTTCATCGGCCATGTCGTTGTATTTGTCGTTGGAATGGCCTTTGACTTTTATAAATGTGACCGCGACCCTTTGCGAAATCTCTTTGTAGTAATCCCGGTATTTCTGAGTCCAGGTCTTTTTGGCCTTCCATTCCCCGGTGCACCATTTGGCGATCCCTTCATAATCATGGTAAATGGTGAGCGCAGGAATATGCAGCGTATCGGCAATCTTCATCGCCTGGGCGGATCCCATGATCTCTCCTGCGACATTGCGCATTTCCGCCAGTTCCGGGTGCTCAAAAGCCTTGCTGTAATGAAGCTCCTGCCGGTTGCCGTCCCTATCCACAGCACCGGTAAAAAAAACAATCCCGTAGGAGAACTGACCGGTTCTGATATTATAACTTCCGTCTACATAAGCGATCGCGCCCATAATTCTCCAATATAAAAATCTATTTGATTATTATGACAAAATAACTGATAATATACTAGCATAATAAGTATGAAATTTTTGTTAAAAAAAAGTGAATCCCCAAACTTTTTTTTATTCATTCTGTTATGAGGAAATGTCCATGGAGAGGTGCATCACATGAGTAATCTGATTTTCTCCCTGAATGCGACCATGCCGCTGTTTATCATGATCGCCTTCGGATTTTTTCTGCGGAAGGTCAATATCCTCACGGAGGGATTTCTGAAGGCCGCAGACAAATTCAATTTTAAGGTCACACTGCCGGTCCTTCTGTTTACTGACCTGGCGGCTGCGGATTTTGTGGAATCCTTCAATCTGAAATTCCTGCTGTTCTGCGCCATCACAACCTCCGTGGCCTTCTGGGGAACCTGGGGAATTGCCCGTTTTGTGATCAAAAACAGATCCCTGCAGGGGGAATTTGTCCAGGCCTGTTACCGCAGCAGCGCGGCGGTCATGGGGATCGCTCTGATACAGAGCATTTACGGTTCCAGCACCATGAGCGGCATGATGATCCTGGGCTGTGTTCCTTTATATAATATCTATGCGGTGATTCTGCTGCAGGCCACCTCTCCGGAGGGAAAGAAGGGAGATCTCAAAAAGACAGCCCTGGCGGTTCTGAAGAATCCGATCCTGATCGGCGTGGTCCTTGGCCTGGTCTCTTCTCTGATCGGGATTCAGTATCCCAAACTGATCGACAGCTCGCTGAATTATCTCGCCCGGATGGCTTCGCCGCTGGCCCTGATCTGCATCGGAGGCGAATTTAATTTCCGGAGTGCCAGATCTGTGCTGAAATACTCCATTACAGCGGCGGTCGTAAAGATCTTCGTGCTTCCCGTGGTCTTCGTCTCCATTGCGGTCCTGATGGGATTCAGGAATGAGTCCCTGGTTGCCATCTTTGTTATGCTGGCGGGGGCCACGACGCCTTCCACCTATATCATGGCGAAACAATACGGTCACGAGGGAATGCTGACCGCCAGCGCGGTGGTTCTGACCACCCTCGGCTCCATTCTGACACTGACCCTGTTTGTATTTCTGTTGAAGAGCTTCCGCTTTATCTGAGAGGTCCTATGCTGAAAATAATGACGGGTCCGGCATCCTCCGGGTTGTCGGAACAGATCTGTATGAATATGATCGAAGCATCCCGGAAGGATCCGGGGGCTTCGTTTATTGCCATTGTTCCGGAACAGGCCACCCTACGGATGCAGCGCATGGTGGTGGAGAAGCATCCGGGGCATTCGGTCATGAATCTGGATATCGTAAGTTTTGAACGGCTCGCCCATAAGGTGTTCGAAGAACTGGGCTGCCGGAAATCCGAGATCCTGAACGATACCGGGAAAGTCCTGATCCTGAGAAGAGTCCTGGAAGAAAGCCATGAGGATCTGGTGCTCTACAAAAAGAAAGTGCACATGAGCGGCTTCGCCGGGGAGATGAAATCCTCCGTCACGGAACTGAGGCAGTACGGCGTGGATGACAACGATCTGTTTCTGATGCAGGAGGCGGCGCAGCAGGCCGGCAACCGGATCTTATCCGCCAAGCTGCAGGATATCCGGCTGATCTACCGCAGATTCAACGAGTCCATCTCCGACCGGTACACCACCCAGGAGGAAGTGCTGTCCGTTCTGGCCAGGCTGGTATCCGCCTCGGAGATGATCCGGGGTTCTTACATCTATCTGGACGGATTTACGGGATTTACCCCGGTTCAGTACCGGCTGATCGGAGAGCTCCTGAAAACCTGCGCGCAGCTGCAGGTTACAGTCACGATCCCCTCGGACCGGATTCTGGAGCAGCCGGAAGAATACGATCAGTTCTGTCTCAGTAATCAGACTCTGAAAAAACTCCGGGAAACGGCAAAGAACGCGGAGGTCCCCTCAGAGCTTGTGACCTCGGACCGAAGGCTTCAGGTTCCGGATGCCTTCGTCTGCCAGGCGGCGGATATCCGGGAGGAGATCCGTTTTATCGCGGAACGGATCCTGGAGAATGTCCGTTCCGGCCGCTGTCGGTTCCGGGATTTTGCGGTCATCTGCAGTGATATGGAACGATATCATAAGATTCTCAGGGAGACCTTCCGTCAGGCGCAGATCCCCTGTTTTATCGATTATAAAAAAGAACTGAGTGATAACGCGCTGGCAAGATTTGTGATTTGTGCCGTGCAGCTGGTGTCCGAACGGTTTTCCTTTGACAGTGTGTTCTCCTTTCTGAAGAGCGGCATGACAGATCTTTCCGAGGATGAGATCAATCAGCTGGAAAACTACTGTCTGGAATTCGGGATCCGGGGAGCAGCGACCTGGAAAAAGGAGTTTACAAAGAACCGGATCCTGTACAAAGATCCGGAACAGGAGGCAAACAACCGGTATTTCTGGGATCTGGAAGAGATCAACCGGATCCGGCAGAAGGTGACTTTGCTGACGGGGGAATATTACCGGGAGGCGGCGAAAGCGGACCGGACGGCGGGAGAATTCTCACAGGCCCTGAGCCGGCTTCTTGTGCGCTGCCATGCCGAAGAGAAGATGGAACGCAAATCGCAGGCATTCTATGAACAGGGGGAGATGTCCCTGGGAAAGGAATATGAACAGATCTGCGGGCTGATCACGGATCTTCTGGATCAGATCACGGATCTGATGGGACAGGAACAGATCCGGGCAGCGGAATATGAAGATCTGCTTGCAGGTGCCCTGGAGGAGATCAAGGTCTCGATCATACCGCCTTCCCTGGATGCTGTGGCGGTTGGCGATCTGACCCGGACCAGGCTGAATGAGATCAAAATCCTGTTTCTGGCGGGAGCCAATGACGGCAGACTTCCGGCGCCGGCAGCCCATGCGGGACTGCTGACCCTGAAGGAACGGGAGTTTCTGAAACAGGAACATTTCGAACTGGCTCCGACAGTCATGGAACATCTGTTTACTCAGCATTTTTATCTGTATCTGATGTTTACAAAACCATCCCGGGAGATTTTTCTGACCTGCGCCCGGGAAGAGGATGGAGAAGAACTCCTTCCGTCCTATCTCCTCCGGGATATGGATGAGATTCTCCCGGGACTAAAGCCCCAGCCGGTGCAGCCGGATCCTTCCATACTATGGAACAGGAAAGCGGCGGAAGTCCTTGCCCGGGCGGTGGGAGAGCGGAAGGAAGACCCGGATGAACAGATGCGGATGCTGCTCCGGTATTTTTACCGGAAGGACCCCCGGATCCTCAGGCAGATCCTTTCCGGAGCCTGTTTTCAGAACCGGGCGCTTCCGCTGGATCCGCAGACCGTCCTTGATCTGTACGGAGACGTCCTGCAGGGGAGCGTCAGCCGGTATGAAACCTTCTATCAGTGTCCCTTCCGGCATTTTCTTTCCTATGGGCTCCGGCTGGAGGAACGTCCGGAATCCGGGGTGGAGGCTGCGGATATCGGGACTTTGTATCATGAGAGCCTGGAACGGTATTCCAGAAAACTGCAGGAGCATCAGACCTCCTTCCGGGATATTACGGATGAGCTGAGCGACCGTCTGGTCTCGGAGGCGGTGGAGGAAGCTGCCGGAAATCTGAGGACGGATGTCCTGGAGGAATCCTCCCGGAACGCCTGGCTGAAAAAACGGATCGGAGACGTGACCCGGAAAACCGCCGATGTGCTGAGGACCCATGTGAAGCTGGGAAGCTATGACCCGGAATATTTTGAATGGGAGTTTGAGACCGCGCCGGCGGACCATCTGGCCTTTAAGGGCAAGATCGACCGGGTCGATCTCTTTGACGGCGGAGATATCTATGTCAAGGTAATTGATTACAAATCCGGCAGCAAGAAATACAGCATCCGGGATATTTATACCGGGCAGCAGCTTCAGCTGACGGCTTATCTTTCGGAGGCAATGAAAAAGGTACAGGATCAACACCCCGGGAAGACCGTCCGGCCGGGAGGTGTCTACTATTACCTGATCCAGGACCATTATATCCGGGAAGAGGAAGAATCGGAAACCCGGTTCCGGATGAGCGGACTGACGAATTGCGAACCGGAGGCAATCAGCGCCCTGGATCATGAGCTGACTCTGAACAGGAAGAGCAGCGTCGCAGACATCCGGTACGGAAAGACAGGACTTGACAGCCGCTCCAGTGTGGCCAACGATCAGGAATTTGAACATCTGATGTCCTTCGTGCAGGAGAAGATCACTCATGCCGGACAGCAGATCCGGGAAGGGGAGACCTCGATTCGTCCCATGGAAGCCGGCGCCGCAGGGAGCAGCTGCACCTGGTGCGAGTACCGGAATATCTGTAAATATGATGACGGCAGATGGGGAAGCGATGGAAGAAAACTTCCGGAGGATACGGATACGAAGATGATGGAGAAGGAAATTTATGGCAGATAGGACATGGACGCCGGCCCAGGAAGAAGCGATCCGGGCGAGGGGCAGCAATATTCTGGTTTCCGCAGCGGCGGGATCCGGGAAAACGGCGGTTCTTGTCGAACGGGTCATCCGGAGGATCACAGACCCTGAGGCACCGTCGGATCTGGACCGGTTTCTGATCATGACATTCACCCGGGCGGCAGCCGCCGAGATGCGGGCCCGGATCTTTGACGCGATCCGGGAACGGCTCCGCAGCCAGCCGGAAAACCGGTTTCTGAGGCAGCAGATGATGAAGGTACAGACCGCCAGAATCTGTACCATTGATTCCCTCTGCGCGGAGATCGTCCGGGATCATATCCAGGATATTGATCTGGATCCGGGATATCGTCTGGCGGATGAAGCGGAGATCCGGATGCTCCAGTCGGATACCCTGAAAGAACTTCTGGAGGAGCAGTATCAGGAGGGAAGGGAAGACTTCCTGGAATTTGCGGAGTACTATGTGGACAAAAACGATGCCAGACTGGAGGATATCCTGCTCCGGCTGTACCGGTATGCCCAGAGTCATCCGGAGCCGGAGCCCTGGCTGAGAGCCCTGGAATATCCCTATCTGCAGGCGCAGACTCTGTATGGCGAAGAAGAAACTCCGGAAGATCCGTCCCTGATAGCGAACTGGATGGAGGTGTATGCCGGAATTGTAGAGGAGTCTCTGGAAAGGATCGCGCAGATGGCGGAGCAGGGACTTCGGATCGCGGAGCAGAATTTTGGCCCGGCGCCGTACGCCGCCCTGTTCGGTACCGTTCTGGAACAGATCCGGCAGATGGAAGGAAAACCCTTTGACTACCGGGCGGAGGCACTGGAGATTCTCCTTTCGGAGTATCCGAAAACCCCGCCGTTACGGAACTCGGATCCGGATGTGGATCCGGCGCTGAAGGACGCGGCGATGGAACTGAATAAGGAGATCAAAAAACAGCTGTCCGATCTGAAGGAGCAGTATCTGTATGATGACCTGGAAACAATCTTCGGGCAGATGGGAAAATGCAGGACGGTGGTCCGGACCATCGCGGATCTGGTCCTTCGGTTTGACCAGCGTCTGACCCTTGTGAAAAAGAACCGGAAGATCGCCGATTTCTCCGATATCGCCCATTATGCGCTGCGAATCCTGCTCCGGTACGATGACAGCGGAAGGATCCTGCGGGATGAAACCGGTGCTCCCTGCTGCACAGAGGCTGCGCAGGAGATGGCCGGATCCCTGGAAGAAATCATCGTGGACGAGTACCAGGATACGAATTATCTGCAGGAATACCTGGTCCAGGCGCTTTCCGGGGAACGGTTCGGACGTCCGAACCTGTTTATGGTGGGGGACGTGAAGCAGAGTATTTACCGGTTCCGGCTGGCATGTCCGGAACTGTTTCAGGAAAAATACGCATCTTATGTCAGAAAAGAGGAAGGAAAGCCGTTTCTTCCCGGCCGGCTGATCATTCTGGACCGGAATTTCCGCAGCCGGAAGGAGATCCTGGATGCCGCGAATCTCGTGTTTTCCCGGATCATGACAGGAACTTCCGGCAATATTGACTACAGCAGCGGACATCAGCTGGTATACGGCGGGCTGTTCGGGGACACAAAGGAACCGGATCCGGAGTATCTCCCGGAGATTCTGATGATCCAGGGAAGTTCGGAGCAGGAAAAATATCTGGAGGCCTACCGGATCGCCTCCCGGATCGAAGAATTGGTTTCTGAAGGAACCTACCGCTTCAGCGATATGGCGATCCTGACCCAGAGATCTGACAATCCGCAGCTGGAGGAGGTCCTCCGGCAGAGGGGGATCCCGGTACTCAAAACCTCCCGGTCCGGTTTTTTTGACAGCTTTGAGATCCGTCTGGTGTTGGATCTGCTCCGGATCATAGACAATCCCTATCAGGACATTCCCTTTACGTCCGTTCTGTACAGTCCCGTGTGTTCCGCATCTTCCGAAGATCTGGCCCGGATCCGGATCGCAGGGCAGGGCACCGGCAGCATGTATGAATGCCTGAAAGCCTATTGCGGGGAGAATCCGGAAGGAGGGGAACGATTCCGATGGTTTCTGGAAAAACTGGAACTCTGGCGGGGGAAAGCGACCTATACCGGCCTGTATGATCTGATTGAAGAGATCCTGGAGGATTCCGGATTATGGATGATCCTCACCGCCATGCCGGAGGGCGGAAGCCGCAAAGCCAACCTGGAGTTTCTGAAATCCAGGGCTCAGGCCTTCGCAAAAGGCAGTTATATCGGTCTGTTCCAGTTCATCCGGTATATCAAAGCTCTGCAGGAAACAGGCATCGACTTCGGAAATGCTGCCGGCGAGAAGGCCGCGGAGGCGGTCCGGATGATGACCATGCACAGATCCAAGGGCCTCGAGTTCCCTGTGGTGTTTCTGGCCTGCTGCGGAAAAGAATATAATGAAGAAGATCTTCGATTCAATGTGATCGCGGACAGACAGCTGGGACTCGGAATCGAATACCGGGATCCGGAGAGCCGGAGGATCCGCAGGACAGTGCTGATGCAGACGATCCGTCAGAAACAGAAAAACGAGAACCGGGCCGAGGAAATGCGGCTTCTGTATGTGGCGATGACCCGGGCAAAGGAGAAACTCATCATCACCGGAACCGACCGGTTTCTCAACAGCCGGATCAAAAAATGGGAAAAGGACATCCCGGGAATGTCGGATGCCATGTCAGCCAAAAGCCATCTGAGTCTTCTGGGATTATCCCTGTATGCAGGCCGGGACCATACCGCCCAGTACCGGCTGGACTGTGTGGACGCCCCCGAACTGGAGCAGGAACGGGCAGAGGAAGTTGCAGATCACATGGAACTTCGGGAACGGCTTCTTGCATGGGCTGCCGAACCGGAAGAGACCAATGAGGCCGAACTTCAGTGCGGCTATCAGTATCCCTTCGAACGGGCGTCCGTAACTGCCGGCAAACGGACCGCGTCTGCACTGGAGAACCGGGAGGTTGCTCAGCGGTACCGGATTCTTCCCCCTGAGAAACGGATCTATACGGAGGAGGAGACGCAGCAGCTGATCGGAGCGGAACGGGGAAATGCCTATCACCGGTTCCTGGAACTTCTGGAATATGACCGTCCCTTTGAGCAGCAGCTGGAGGAATTCGCGGAGAACGGAAAGCTCCGACCGGAATATGCGCAGTCCATTGATCCGGAAAAGATCCGGGGATTTCTGAAGTCCCCTGTCGGTCAGCGGATGAGGGACGCCTTCCTGGAGGGCCGGCTGTATCGGGAACAGCAGTTTGTGATGGGAGATTATGAAGATGTCAACGCCCCCGGATCCGGGGTTCCGGATGAGGAACTGATCCTTACCCAGGGCATCATTGACGCCTGGTTTACGGAAACGAAGGAGGATCAGATCCCGCGGATCATTCTGGTGGATTACAAAACGGACCGGATCCGGGACGAGGAATATTACCGCCTGACCTACGCGCCGCAGCTTGCCGCCTATGCGAAGGCGCTGGAACGAAGCAGCGGGTACAAGGTGGCGGAGCAAATCATCTATTCCTTCGAACTGGAACAGGAGATCTGTCTGACCCGGGAGAAGGAATTGTAAGAAAGGAACGAGTATATGATCATACCTGAATATCTGAAACCGGGGTGCAGAATCGGAGTGACCGCTCCGTCCCATCCCATCGACCGGGAACCGGACCGGGAACGGTTTGAACACGGAGCGCAGAAGCTGAAGGAAAGGGGGTATGAGGTGGTATTTACCCCAAACGTGTTCGCAGAGGCGGACCGGTTCGGAAGAAGCGCCTCCCCGAAACGCAAAGCGGAGGAACTGCACTCCCTGATCGGGGAGGAACAGATCCGGGGGATTTATTCTGCAGCCGGCGGGGATTTCCTGGCGGAGATGCTTCCCTATGTGGATCTGGAACTGGCGAAGCGCCATCCGAAATGGATCCAGGGATACTCGGATAATACCTCGCTTCTGTATTATCTGACGACCAAAGGGGATATTGCGACCGCCTACGGAGCCAACTTCGGCGATTTCGGCATGGAACCGTGGGATCTCAGCGTCCTCAGGGGCCTTCAGGTGCTGGAAGGAACCTGTAAAGTCCAGAACAGTTTCGCCCGCTACCAGGACGGATTTGCGGACCGGGAGTCCGCCTTCGACGGATACCGGGAGGATGCCCGGGTCTTCTGGAAATGTATCCTGGGCCGGAAAAAGGCGGCGACCGGAACTGACGGGGAAGTAAGGGTGAGAGGCCGGCTTCTGGGGGGCTGCATGGATGTGCTGCTGAACCTGGCGGGAACCCGGTTTGACGGGACTCTGGAATTTATCGAAAAATACAGAGAGGACCGGATCCTCTGGTATCTGGAAAGCTTCGCTCTCAATATGGAACAGATGATGGAGGGCTTATGGAAGATGAAAGTCCTGGGATGGTTTGAACATGCCTCGGGGATTATTTTCGGCCGGCCGCTGTTCTATCAGACCCAGGACTGGGACGGAAATCTGCTGCCTACCTATGAAGAGGTGCTGAAGGAACGGCTGCATTCCCTTCAGATCCCGGTGATTACAGGAGCGGATATCGGTCATAAGGGGCCCCAGTTTGTGATGATCAACGGGGCCATGGCGGAAGTTGCCTGTAAAAACGGAAAAGGAACCGTCCTGTATCTGTGAGGATACAGGACGGTGTTGTCATGCTTTATAGGGTCAGACCAGTTTGCCGGCACATCTCGGATACAGCTCCACATCTCGGATGTTGCTGATTCCTGTCACATACATGATCAGCCGCTCAAATCCCAGACCGAATCCGGAATGGGTGGTGCTGCCGAAGCGTCTCAGGTCCAGATACCAGGAATACTGTTCCTTATCCAGCCCCAGCTCTTCGATCCGTCTGACCAGCAGGTCATACCGTTCCTCACGCTGGCTTCCGCCGATCAGTTCTCCGACGCCCGGAACCAGCATATCCGCTGCGGCCACGGTCCGTCCGTCGTCATTCTGACGCATATAGAAGGACTTGATCTCCTTCGGATAATCGTAGACAAAGACCGGTTTGTGGTAGATCTGTTCGGTCAGATACCGCTCATGCTCTGTCTGCAGATCCGTACCCCAGTCCACCTTGTATTCGAATTCTTCATTGTGCGCCTTCAGAATCTCCACCGCTTCGGTATAGCTGACCCGCCCGAAGTCGGAATCAGCGAGATTGGTCAGCCGCTCCAGCAGTGTCTTGTCGTAGAAATTGTTGAAGAACTGAAGCTCTGCCCGGCAGTTCGCCAGCAGGTGCTTTACGACATACTTAATCATGGCTTCCGCGGTGTCCATGTCCTCCGTCAGATCCGCAAAGGCCATTTCCGGTTCCACCATCCAGAACTCGGCGGCATGCCGCTGGGTGTTGGAATTCTCGGCACGGAAGGTGGGCCCGAAGGTATAGACCTTGCCGAAGGCCAGGGCAAATCCTTCTGCCTCCAGCTGTCCGGACACGGTCAGATTGGTCTCCTGTCCGAAGAAATCCTGGGAGAAATCCACGGCGCCGTCTTCGGTGAGGGGCGGGGACAGGGGATCCAGCGTGGTGACCCGGAACATCTCGCCGGCGCCCTCACAGTCGCTTCCGGTGATCAGCGGGGTATGGACATATACAAAATTGTTGCTGTGAAAGAAGCTGTGCAGCGCGTAAGCGGCTTCGCTGCGGACCCGGAAGACCGCGTTGAAGGTGTTGGAACGGGCCCTTAAATGGGGGATCGTTCTTAAAAACTCCAGCGTATGGCGCTTCTTCTGCAGCGGGTAATCCGGATCACATCCGCCTTCGATCCGGACGGATGCGGCATGCACCTCCAGCGGCTGCTTGGCGCCGGGGGTCAGTACCACACGGCCATCCACGATCACAGAGCTTCCCACCGGCAGATTGGCCAGTTCCTTGAAGTTGTCAAATGCGGCGGCGTCAATGATGATCTGGAGATTGCCGAAGCAGCTTCCGTCGTTTATCTCCAGAAATCCCACGTTCTTGGATTCCCTGGAGGTCTTTACCCATCCGGCGACAGTAATCTGACTGCCGTCAGCCGGGAAATTGTCAAATAAGGTTTTCAGTTCTGTTCTTTTCACGATCATTCTCCTTTTGAACCGGCAGCAAAGTGCCTTCAGAATTTGCAAAAAATTATATAGCATTTGCAGGGGAAAGGCAATAAAAAAGGGGTACCCATTCCGAAAGATTTGTGGTATATATTATTCGGCGCATTTTGCATATGGGCATTTTTTGTGTCCGTAAAAATGTGCTTCGGGAATAGAGGAAAGAGGACGGAGTAGATTATTTTTTATGTTAGAACTGAAGAATGTTTCGTTCCAGGTAGCGGATGAAAAGGACCTGGAAAAGGAGATCATCAAGGATATCAGCCTTACCATTGAGGACCGGAAATTCATCGCGATCACCGGGCCCAACGGCGGAGGCAAGAGTACCCTTGCCAAACTGATCGCGGGTATTTATGAACCCCACAGCGGACAGATCCTGTACAACGGAACTGATATCACCCATATATCGATCACGGACAGGGCCCGGCTGGGAATCAGTTTCGCATTCCAGACTCCGGTGCGGTTCAAGGGAATCAAGGTCAAGGATCTGATCCGGCTGGCTTCCGGCAGGGAGCTGTCCATTTCGGATGCCTGCGGCTATCTGTCAGAGGTGGGACTGTGTGCCAAGGATTATATCGACCGGGAAGTGGACGCAAGTCTTTCCGGCGGAGAACTGAAGCGGATTGAGATCGCCCAGCTGATCGCCCGGGATACCGAACTGTCGGTGCTGGATGAACCGGAGGCGGGGATCGATTTATGGAGCTTTTCCAATCTGATCAAGGTATTTGAGAGGATGAGGGAGAACCGGGCCCGCACAATCATTATCATCTCCCATCAGGAGCGGATCCTGGATATCGCGGATGAGATCCTGGTCATGCGTGACGGACAGGTGGCGGACTTCGGAAAGAAGGACAAGATCCTGCCGGAGCTCCTGAAAGGTACGGCGGGCTGCAAGTACTATCAGTGATCAGGAATGGAGAGGATCTGAATGGATAAAGTACAAAGAGATCTTCTGGAAACCATCGCGGATATCCACGGGGTTCCGGAAGGCGCATACAATATAAGGGCCAACGGCGCGTTGGGAGGCAGAGCCACCACAGCCAATATCGACATTGTCACCAAAAAGGATCAACCGGGGATTGATATTCTTATCAAACCCGGGACGGTGAATGAGAGCGTTCATATTCCGGTGATCATCAGCGAATCCGGACTGACGGATATGGTGTACAATGATTTTTACATCGGAGAAGAGGCCGATGTGGTGATCGTTGCCGGCTGCGGGATCCACAACTGCGGAGACCAGAGCAGCAGACATGACGGGATCCATACATTTCATGTGGGCCGGAACGCAAAAGTGAAGTATATCGAGAAGCATTACGGAGAGAATGGTCCGGATGCCAGGGGATCCAATATCATGAACCCCACCACTGTAGTTTATGTGGAAGAAGGGGGATATATAGAGATGGAGACCACCCAGATTAAGGGGATTGATTCCACGGTCCGGGATACAAAGGCGTATCTGAACGGCCCTGGAGCCAAACTGGTGGTCCGGGATAAACTGATGACCCATAAGGATCAGCACGCGGATGCGATCTTTGATGTGGAGATGAACGGACAGGACAGCACCTGTGACCTGATCTCCCGGGCGGTGGCGAAGGATGACTCCACCCAGACCTTCCGGGCCTCCATCGTGGGCAATGCCAAATGCTCCTCCCATACGGAATGCGACGCCATTATCATGGATCGAGCCCGGATCAGCGCGACTCCGGAGATCACGGCCAACGATCTGGATGCGGCCCTGATCCATGAAGCCGCCATCGGACGGATCGCAGGGGAGCAGCTGGTCAAGCTGATGACGCTGGGCCTTACGGAGGAAGAAGCGGAGCAGGAGATCATTGCCGGCTTTTTAAAATAAGAAACGGAGAAACCAGAATGAATTGTTATCAGGAAAGGATCCAAAGGCTCCGGGCAGGAATGCGGGAAGCCGGGATCGATGTGTATTATATTCCCATGAGCGACTGCCACAACAGTGAATATGTGGCGGCGCATTTCCGCTGTGTGGAGTTTATCAGCGGATTTACCGGATCCGCAGGGTCTGTTGTGGTGACCCGGGAACGGGCCTGGCTGTTTGCGGACGGCCGGTATTATATCCAGGCGGCCCGGCAGATCGAGGGTTCCGGGATCGAGCTGATGAAGATCGGACAACCGGAGGTACCGGAACTGCAGGAGTTCCTGAAGGAACTGGCGGACAGAAAGGTGCTGGGATTTGACGGCAGCGTGGTTCCGGCGGATTTCGGAGCCAGGTTCCCGGGGAAGGTCCTGTGCGGACGGGATCTGGCCGGGGAGATCTGGGAAGATCGTCCGGAACAGATGTTTACGGAGATCTTTGAGTTGCCGCTGTCTTCCGCCGGCGAGAGCGCTGCGGACAAGATCCGGCGGATCCGTCAGAAGCTGGAGGAGACGGTACCGCCACAGGAGGAGTATCTCTATCTTCTGAATTCCCTGGATGATATCGCCTGGATCTTTAATCTGAGAGCCAATGACATTCAGGACAATCCTGTGGCTTATGCTTACGCCGCCATAAGCCGGACGAAGGTGCTGCTTTTTACCGGGGCGAAGATCCCGGAACAGGTAGAGCAGGAACTGGCACAGGCTGTTTCCCTTGAAGTACGGGACTATGCTCCCCACTGCCTGGAAATGGACGGCTGCGGAACGGTTCTGCTGGATGAGGCAAGAATCAGCTACGACACGCTGAAGTATTATCAGGAGAAGGGAACCAGGATCCTGAAGGTGAAGAATCCTTCCACCCATATGAAGGCGGTTAAGAACGGGACGGAGATCCGCTGCCTGAAGGAAGCGCTGCTCAGAGACAGTGCCGTGGTAGTGAATTTCATGTACTGGCTGAAGCATCAGATCGGAAAGATCCCGATGGACGAGGTGTCCGTAGCGGATTACCTGCAGGAGATGAGAATGGCGCAGGAGGGATATATCGAGCTGTCCTTCGGAACCATTTCCGCCTATAAGGAAAATGCGGCCCAGATGCATTACAGTCCGGCCCGGGGAGCCTGCAAAGAGCTTCATCCGGAGGGATTTTTGCTGGTGGATTCCGGCTGTCAGTACCGTGACGGAACCACTGACATCACCCGGACCTTCGCGCTTGGACCTCTGACGGAGGAGGAGAAGAAAGCCTTTACCCTGACCGCCGTATCGATGCTCCGACTGATGCATGCGAAGTTTTTGAAGGGATGCTCCGGAGAAAACCTGGATATCATGGCCCGGGAGCCCATGTGGAAGGTGGGCTGGGATTATAAATGCGGGACCGGTCACGGGGTCGGACACGTGCTGAATGTTCATGAAGGACCCCACAATATCCGCTGGAAGATCAATTATGAACATCCGACGGCGGTCCTGGAACCGGGCATGGTGGTTACCGATGAACCCGGCGTATACAGAGAAGGGCAGTATGGGGTCCGGACCGAGAACGAACTTCTGGTGGTTCCCTATCTGGAGACCCCGGACGGCACCTTCCTCCAGTTTGAGAACCTGACCTTTATTCCCATCGACCTGGATGCGATCGATCCTGCATATATGAACGAAGAGGACCTTGAGATGCTGAACAGTTATCATCAGGCCACCTATGACCGGATCGCCCCCCTGGTACCGGAGGAAGTGCGGATGTGGCTGAAGGAATATACCCGTCCCCTGACAAGATAAGACCGTATGAAGAAATACAGAAATGTCCTGTTCCTTTACAATCCGAATTCCGGAAAGGGACAGATTACAAACTATTTGGATGAGATCACAAAGACCCTTTCCCCTTCCTGCGGGAACCTGGAGGTGTATCAGACCAGGGCTCCCCTGGACGGCATGAACAAGGTCCAGACGGATGCCGGACGGTATGATCTGGTGATCTGCGCGGGGGGAGACGGAACCTTAAGTGAAGTGGTATCCGGCATGATGCAGCTGGAGAAAAGGCCTCCCATCGGATTTATCCCGGCGGGATCCACCAATGATACCCGGAGCGGGTTCAGACTTCCCAGAAATATCCTGGACGCCGCCGGGGTATGTGTGGACGGGACCCCCTTCCAGGCCGATGTGGGCAGATTCAATGATGAGTATTTTACGTATGTGGCTTCCCTGGGGTCTTTATCGGCGGTCTCCTGCTTCACCTCCCAGGAAATGAAACGAATCCTGGGGCACGGAGCCTATCTGATCGAAGGGATCAAGCAGCTGATCCGGATGGAGTCCTATGAGATGCGGGTGGAAACTGACGGACAGACCATAGAGGGGGATTTCTTCCTGGGCCTGGTCACCAACTCCATGTCCGTGGGAGGATTTGAAGGAATCACCGGAGGCTGTGTGGATCTGCAGGACGGGCTTTTTGAGGTGGCGCTTCTGAGGCGTCCCCATAATATCCTGGAATTCAGCCGGGAAGTGGACCAGATGCTGATTCATAACAAAGAAGACCGTGAGGTCCTGGACGATCTGGTCGTCCGGTTCAAAACAAAAAAACTGTCATTCAGTTCAAAGACACCGGTACAGTGGGTGAGAGACGGAGAAAACGGAGGCAAGCATAAACAGGCACAGATTGAAGTGATCCAGAAGGCCGTAACGATCATGTCCGCCCTGCCGGACCGGTAAATACAAACGAAACTTAATCACCGATAACCGGACCCGGAGAGCAGGGTCCGGCCCAGAGAAAACGAGGCGTCAGATTGAAGAAGACAACAAAGAAAATATTAGACGATTTTGCTGCGGAGATGAAATCCGCCCAGAAGACCATCAGCGTAATCGAGATCGAAGAGATGTTTGCGGAGAAGCCTCTGAATATCAAGGAAACAGAGGAAGTTTACAAATATCTGGAAGACCTCGGGATTGAGGTGCTGAAGGAGGAAGAAGAGGAGGATCTGGAGATTGATCCCATCACTCTTCTTGACGGGATCGAAACGGATGATCCGGTCCGGATGTATCTGAAGGAGATCGGAACGGTTCCGCTGCTGACTCCGGATGAGGAACAGGAACTGGCCATGGAAAAGGCAAAGGGCAATGAAGCCGCCAAAAACAAGCTGATCGAATCCAACCTGCGTCTGGTGGTCAATATTGCCAAGAAATACACGAACCGGGGCCTCAGTTTTCTGGATCTGATCCAGGAAGGCAATCTGGGTCTGATGAAGGGCGTTGAGAAATTTGATTATGAACGGGGATTCAAGCTTTCCACCTACGCGACCTGGTGGATAAGGCAGTCTGTCACCCGGGCCCTGGCGGATCAGGCAAGAACGATCCGGGTTCCGGTCCATATGGTGGAGACCATTAACCGTATGACCAAGATCCAGCGGAATCTGACCCTGAAGCTGGGATATGAGCCCAGTGCCAAGGAAGTGGCGGAAGAAATGGGAATCCCTGAAAGCAAGGTCCTGGAGATCATGCAGATCTCCAAAGAACCCACCAGCCTGGAGGCACCGAAGGGTGAGGACGGAGAAGGTGTTGTGGCGGATACGGTCAAGGACGAGATTTCCCTGTCTCCGGAGCAGAGCGTGGAAAATATCATGCTGAAGGAGCAGATCGAGGTCCTGCTGCAGGATCTGAAGGAACGGGAACGGCAGGTCATTATTCTGCGGTTCGGTCTGGAGGACGGCCGTCCGAGAACCCTGGAAGAGGTGGGACAGGTATTCAATGTCACAAGGGAACGGATCCGGCAGATCGAAGCAAAGGCGCTTAAGAAACTGAAAAATCCTGTGAGGGGACGGATGATCCAGGATTATCTGAAGAACTGACAGAAACGGTTGATACAGGAGAAAGATATATGAAAGAATTTGAGACCGGCCAGACGGAACCGGCACAGGAGAAAGCGAGAATCGAGGTGGAAGAGATCCGGAGCGGATCTTCCGAGAAAGACGGGAAAAAGAAAATGAATCCCTTCCTGGAATGGGTACTGATTATTGTCATCGCAGTCGCAGCCGCGCTGTTTATCAATTTTGTCATTATTATCAATTCCGTGGTTCCTTCCGGATCCATGGAATCGACCATCATGACCAATTCCCGGATGATGGGACTGCGGGTAACCTACTGGTTCTCAGATCCCCAGCAGGGAGATATCATTGTGTTCAAATACCCGGATGATACGTCCCAGAATTTTGTCAAGCGGGTGATCGGAACGCCGGGGGATATCGTCGAGATCAAAGGCGGCGTTACCTATGTAAACGGAGAGGTACTGGATGAGCCCTATCTCAATGAAACCCCGAAGAATAAAGACTACGGCCCCTATGAGGTTCCGGAGGGCTGCTATTTCGTAATGGGGGACAACCGGAACAATTCCCATGATTCCCGGTTCTGGAAGAATACCTTTGTTCCCCGGAATTATGTTCTGGGCAAGGCCTTGTTCTGCTACTGGCCGATTAACCGGATAGGAGCGCTGAGATAATGATCCGGACAGACTCCAGAAAAGTACAGAAGGGAGATACTTTTGTTGCCCTGCCCGGAATCTCAAGCAACGGAGATCAGTATATCGGAAAGGCCGTGCAGGCCGGAGCCGTGAGGATCATCTGCGGGAAGGACAGCCAACTGCCGGAGTCTCTTCCTCCTGATGTGGAATGCCTTCGGGTGGAGGATCCCCGGGCCTGCCTGGAACAGCTGCTGCAGGAGACTTACGCAGAGGTGATCCGGGGTATGACCCTGATCGCAGTTACCGGAACCAACGGAAAGACCACCACCTGTTATCTGACAGCCCAGGCCCTGAACCGTCTGGGAAGAAACTGCGGCTATATCGGAACCATCGGGTTTTATCTGGGAGAAAAGGTCCGGGATCTGCCGAATACTTCGGTGGATCTGTGCAGTTTGTACGAATTGCTTCTGGAAGCTCATGAGAAGGGATACGATACGGTCGCGCTGGAGGCCTCCAGCCAGGGACTGGATATGGGACGGCTCCGGACGCTTTCCTTTGATCTGGCTGTGTTCACGAATCTGACGGAGGACCATCTGGATTATCATAAAACAATGGAGAACTATGCGGCCGCCAAAGCAAAGCTGTTCCGGCAGCTGAAGCCGGAAGGGACCGCGCTGGTAAACTGTGACGATCCGGGAGCCCGTTATTTTATCCTTCCGGAAAATCGAACCCGGATCTACGGGATCCATGCGGGAGAGTACCGCGCTCTCCGATTTTCCTTTGGCGCAGGGACGGATCTTGATTTCACCTGTCCGGATTCGGAGCAGGAATACCACGCCCGGACACGGCTGATCGGCAGATACAATGTATACAATACCCTGGCGGTGATCGGAATCCTGCAGATCCTCGGATACGCTCCGGAGAAGGTCTGCGAAGGGATCCGGGATCTTAAGGCTCCGAACGGCCGGTGTGATGTGATCCCTTACCGGAAGAACTGCTGTATCGTGATCGACTATGCCCATACTCCGGATGCGGTGGAAAACATCATTGAGACCGCGAAGGAATTCACTGCCGGAGATCTTTATGTCGTTTTCGGATGCACCGGAGACCGGGAACGGGAGAAACGGCCGGTGATGACCCGGCTGGTTCTTCAGAACTGCACTCATGCCGTGATTACCAACGATGATGTTCACACGGAACCGGAGCAAAGGATCGTGGAGGATATGCTGGAGGGCAATACACTTGAAAATTATGAAGTATGCCTGGACCGGAAGGAAGCGATCCGCCGCGGGATCTCCCTTCTGGAGAGCGGGGATACCCTCCTGATTCTGGGAAAAGGGCATGAGGAGTACATTATCATGAATGGATACCGGATCCCCCACAATGACCGCAAGGCTGTGGAGGAGATCCTTTCAGAGTAGATACGATGGATTTTGAAAACAGTAAAATCGAACAGGCCCGGACGGAACACGAGATCCTGCTGGAAGACCCGAAAACAGCAAAGAAGCGCCGCAGGGCAGATAAACGCCGCCGACGCAAATACAAGTTTTCGGACAAGCATCATTCCGTCACCGGAATCGTGTTTACCATCCTGACGGTACCGGCCCTCGCCTGTATCGTGCTGGCGCTTGTGCTGGCTACGATGCAGAAGGGACAGGGCTCCCGGATCGTGGGGTGGCTTCCGTTTGCCGCCCTTCTGATTTCTTCCGCCGGGATCATCGGAACGGCCCTCAGCTTTCGCAGAACGGATACGATCTACACCTTTTCCTGGACCGGCCTGATCTCCCATATCGTGATCTGGCTGTTTGTCGCATTTATCCTGGTGATCGGACTGTAGTCCGGAACCGGGATTGTTTTTTTAAAGTGCATGGAAGAGAAAGGCTTGTAAACAGCAGCTTTAAAATATACTATAAGTAACGCTATATTGTTTTTCAGTTATTGTTTCAGGAGGAAAAAATGAAAATCAAAAAAATCGCAGCAGTCCTTATCGCTGCAATGATGGTGACGGGCATCCTGGGAACCGGCGCAGTGTTTGCAGAGGAAGTTCAGGAAGAGCCGACCAGAGTGGGGGAGAATGTATTTGTTCATGAGGAGGAGATGATCAATCTCTATGGAGAGGGAGCGACCTATGATTATTCTCCTACGGGCAATGTTTCGCCAGTCAGGGCAGATGCAACTTTTGCGTTTATTAATGAGAACATTACGTATCTGGGAAACTATCTGTTCACTCCGGTGGCAGACCTTCAGAATATCCTGATCGGAAAAAGCGTAACGGCGATCTCAGACACGGCGTTTGTTAATGCCCAGGGAAATCTTCCTGCCCATCTTCAGATCCAGGGATACGCGGATTCCTATGCGCAGACCTATGCGCAGGAACACGGAATTGACTTTGTGGAGATCGTCAGAGTGGAAAATGAAGACGGAACCCATACCTTTGTTCCGGCCAGCATGCTGGATGAAGAGGGCAATATCGTGGAGACCCAGAATCCGCCGGCTCTTCCGGAAGCCTCCGGTGCCACAGAACTGGTCAAAGGGATGGAATGCCTTGAGGTATTCTTCCTCCAGTCGGGACTTCAGGATGCCGGATATACGATTACCGATGCACAGGGGTATTTCGGGGATTCCACCTATGAAGCAGTGGTCGCGTTCCAGCAGGATCACGGCCTTTACGTGGACGGCGTGGCAGGTCCTGTGACCAATCAGGCTGTCAATGAGCTGTCCTATCAGAAATGGGCCAGGGAATCCCTGCCGGCCAATGCCGTATACGGCAGTTCCGCTGACGAAGTTATGATTCTGCAGAGCACTCTGAGCTCCCTGGGCTATGAGGTTGGAGAGATCGACGGATATTTCGGCGATATGACGAAGAATGCCCTCAGCCAGTTCCAGAAAGATCACGGTCTTGCGGATAACGGGATCCTTGACGCGCAGACAGTGGATGCGCTTCTGAACGCTCCGGCACCGGAAAATACAGAAGAAGTTTCCGAACCTGCACCGGCGGAAGAACCGGAACCTGCGCCGGCACCGTCCGCAGAGTCGGGAGATCTGGTGTACGGCATGACGGGAGACGGAGTCCTTGCCCTGCAGAGCGCCCTGGCAGCAGCCGGATTCAATCCGGGCCCGCTGGACGGCTATTTCGGAGATATGACCTACAATGCAGTGCTTCAGTTCCAGACAGACAAAGGACTTCTCGTGGATGGCATTGTTGGGCCCTATACCATGGCAGCCCTGAACGGCAGCGCAGTTTCTGAAGCCGCACCGGAAGAGGCTCCGGCAGCCGCTCCGGAAGAGCCGGCCCCGGAAGCACCCGCCGCACCGCAGGCAGCCGCTGATCTGGTCTACGGCATGACAGGAGACGGAGTCCTTGCCCTGCAGAACGCACTGGCAGCAGCCGGATTCAATCCGGGCCCGCTGGATGGCTATTTCGGAGATATGACCTATAATGCGGTTCTTCTGTATCAGGAAGCAAGCGGATTGTACGTGGACGGCATCGTAGGCCCGTACACCGGATCCGCTCTGGGACTTTTCTGAAACAAAGGGCGGTAAGCAGCAGGATCTGCAAAATCCCACAAAAATTCTGCGGATTTATTGTTGACACTGCTATGGTAAAGTGATATAACACTAAACAACCAAATTTTGAGGTGTTATTTATGATACGTAATTGTGCAGTTCTCGTTATATTGCTGGTCAGCGCTATCCTGGTCCTGCGTAAGCAGAATTCAGCTAGTGCTAAAAGTGATACCTGATTACACAAAGACGTACGAATCTTAGATTGTAAATCCTACGGTAAATCTTTTAGCCGTAGGATTTTTTTAGGAAATATTTAAGGTTCAGATAATCTTAGTGGTTTATTCTTTTTCAGAGACACTGTATAATAAAAAATCAGTATTAGAACCAGGAGGAAATAACATGCAGCTTACAGGAGCACAGATTTTACTGGAATGTCTGCGGGAACAGGAAGTGGATACCATATTCGGCTATCCGGGAGGTACGATCCTGAACGTGTACGATGCCCTGTATGATTATCAGGATACATTCCGACATATCCTGACGTCTCATGAACAGGGAGCTGCCCACGCTGCGGACGGCTATGCCAGAAGCACGGGCAAGGTCGGGGTCTGCTTTGCAACCTCAGGACCGGGAGCGACCAACCTGATTACGGGAATTGCAACCGCCTATATGGATTCTTCGCCGGTCGTCTTTATTACCTGCAATGTGGGAGAGACGCTGATCGGAAAGGATTCCTTCCAGGAGGTCGATATTACCGGGATCGCCATGCCGATCACCAAGAACAATTATCTGGTGAAGCATGCGGAGCAGATCGCGGATGTGGTCAGGGAAGCATTTGCGATTGCCAGATCAGGGCGCCCGGGGCCGGTGCTGATCGACTTCCTTAAGAATGCCACGGCGGAAAAGGCGGAATATGTTCCCCTTCCGAAGGCGGAACATTATACTTCGGGACGAATTGCCCAGCTGGTCAGAAAGTCCATGTTCCGGTTTGAACCTCCGAAGGTGGATGATAATGATATTGACATTCTTCTGGATATGATTCGCAATTCCGAAAAACCTCTGATCATCTGCGGCGGCGGTGTGGTCCGCAGCCGTTCACAGGATCAGCTGACGGCGTTTGCCGAGAAACTGGATGCTCCGGTTGCGCTGACGGTCATGGGCGCCGGCGGGATGAACGGACGGAATCCCCTGACCACCGGAATGATCGGTATGCACGGCTCCCAGGCTTCCAATATGGCCTGCGACGGCTGTGATCTCCTGATCGCCATCGGCTGCCGCTTCTCTGACCGGGTTGCCCTGAATCCGGCATCCTTTGCCAAACAGGCCCAGATCGTCCAGATCGATATCGACCGGGCCGAGATCAACAAGAATGTCAAGACAGATCATCATATTGTCGGCGATGCCAGGCAGGTGATGGAGATCCTGATCGGGCGGATGGAACAGTGCGATCATAAGGCATGGAAGGAATATGTCTTTTCCTATCCCAGAGAGGCTGAATATGATGAGGGCGGTGATAAGCTGACTCCGAAACAGGTTCTCTCTACGATCGCTCAGATGATGCCGGACGATACCATCGTTTCTACCGATGTCGGTCAGCATCAGATGTGGGCAATCCAGCATTTCCACTTCGATTATGAAGGACAGCTCCTGACCTCCGGCGGCTTCGGCACCATGGGCTTCGGCCTTGGCGCAGCCATTGGTGCCCAGGTGGGGAATCCCGACAAGGCTGTCATTCATATTACCGGTGACGGCAGCTTCCGTATGAACTGCAATGAACTGGCTACGGAAGAACATTACGGTCTTCCTGTCATCACATTTATCTTCAACAACAGGACTTTGGGCATGGTCCGCCAGTGGCAGACCCTGATCTATGACAAGCATTATTCCCAGACAACCCTGGACAGAGGACCGGACTTCGTCAAGCTGGCGGATGCCTATGGCCTCAAGGGCAAGCGTGTCTCTACTGTGGAGGAACTGGAAGCTGCCATTACGGAAGCCCGGGAATGGAAGAAGGGGTATGTGGTGGACTGCATGATCGATACAGATGAGATGGTCCGTCCGATGGTAGGCGGCGGAAGCCATATCACAGATTTCATTATCAGTTAAGGAGGCAGGGATATGAAAGATCAGAAAATGTATACACTGGCTGTTCTGGTGGATAATGAATCCGGTGTCTTATCCCAGGTCTCCAGACTGTTTTCCCGCAAGGGCTACAATATTGAATCCCTGGCTGTGGGCAAGACCCACCGTCCGGAGGTATCCCGTATTACAATCGAGGTGCTGGCGGATGATGATCACATCATCCTGCTGGCCAATCAGCTTCGGAAGCTTTATCCGGTTCATTCGGTCAATATCCTGAAGCCGGAGAAATCCTTCCGCCGGGAGCTGGTCATGATCAAGGTGAAGGCTCCCACCAACGAGATCCGGAACGAGATCATCCAGATCACCAACATTTTCCGGGGACAGATCGTGGACGTTTCGGTCGGGGCCCTGACGATCGCTCTGATCGGTGATGAGAATAAGATAAACGGGATTGAAAATGTTTTATCAGAATTTGAAGTAATAGAATTGGTCAGAACAGGATACGTGGCATTGGAGAGAGGCCTGGATACTATCTATAATGACACGAAAGAGAAAGGAGAATTTAACTATGGCAAAAATGTATTATGAGAAGGATTGTGATCTGAACAGACTGAACGGCAAGAAGATCGCCATCGTCGGCTACGGCTCTCAGGGACATGCCCATGCGCTGAATCTGAGAGATTCCGGATGTGATGTGATCATCGGCCTGAGAGAAGGCGGAAAGTCATGGCCGGTGGCAGTTAAGGATGGATTTGATGTTATGCCCGTTGCAGAAGCAACCAAGGCAGCTGATATTATCATGATCCTGATCAATGATGAGAAGCAGGCTGATATGTACAGAAAGGACATTGCCCCGTATCTGACAGCCGGCAAGGCAATCGCATTTGCCCATGGTTTTAATATCAGATACAAACAGATCGTTCCTCCGGCAGATATCGATGTCTTCATGGCAGCTCCCAAGGGACCGGGCCACACCGTCAGATCCCAGTTCGTGGCAGGCAAGGGCGTTCCCTGCCTGGTGGCTGTTGAACAGGATGCTTCCGGCAGCTGCAAGGATATCGCGCTGGCTTACATCGCCGGCATCGGGGGTGCAAGAGCAGGTGTTCTTGAGACCACGATGAATGAAGAGACCGAGACGGACCTGTTCGGTGAGCAGGCTGTTCTGTGCGGCGGAGTGGTTGACCTGATGAAATGCGGTTTCGAGACGCTGGTCGAAGCCGGTTACAAGCCGGAAAATGCTTACTTCGAGTGCATCCATGAAATGAAGCTGATCATCGACCTGATCAACAAGGGCGGCGTGGCAGCCATGAATTACTCGATCTCCGATACCGCAGAATACGGCGAGTATGTATCCGGCCCGCGAGTACTTCCTTACGAGCAGACCAAGGCTAACATGAAGGCAGTCCTGAATGACATCCAGGATGGATCCTTTGCCGGCAGATGGATCGCTGAGAACAAGAACGGCCGTACCTTCTTTAACTCCAAGAGAGAGCAGCTGGCGAAACATCAGATGGAGATCGTCGGCAAAGAGCTGAGAGAAAAAATGCTGTGGAAAAATGACGCGGATCTGGACTCCGCTTCCAACTAATTGACTGGCAGGTAATGATTGGAAGCAGATGGATAAAAATCATTGCTTCCGCACCATGAAAGGACATTTTATGATATCAGATAATGCGAAAAAAGGTGTCGAGAGAACACCGAATAAGAGCTTGATGTACGCACTGGGTCTGACGGATGAGGAGATCAGCCGCCCGCTGATCGGTGTAGTCAGTTCTCACAATGAGATTGTTCCGGGCCATATGCATCTGGACAAGATCACCGAAGCTGTTAAGGCCGGTGTAAGACTGGCAGGTGGAACGCCGATCATGTTCCCGGCCATCGCGGTGTGCGACGGCATTGCCATGGGACATGTCGGAATGAAGTATTCACTGGTTACCAGAGATCTGATCGCGGATTCCACAGAGGCAATGGTAATCGCGCATCAGTTTGACGGTCTGGTCATGATCCCGAACTGCGACAAGAACGTTCCGGGTCTTCTGATGGCAGCCGCCAGACTGAATATTCCGACGATCTTCTGCAGCGGAGGTCCGATGCTGGCCGGCCATCTGAAAGACGGAAGACGTACCTGTCTGAGTCATATGTTTGAAGCAGTCGGCGCTTTCCATGCAGGAACGCTGGATGAAGCCGGAGTTGATGAATACACAAAGAATGCATGCCCGTCCTGCGGCTCCTGCTCCGGTATGTATACCGCCAACTCCATGAACTGCCTGTGTGAAGCCATCGGTATGGCTCTTCCGGGCAACGGCACCATACCGGCGCCCTATTCCGCAAGACTGCGTCTGGCCAAGGAAGCCGGCATGCAGATCATGAAGCTGGTCGAGAAAGACATTAAGCCGAGAGATATCATGACACCGGAAGCATTTGATAATGCGGAGACCGTAGATATGGCTCTGGGCTGTTCCACTAACACCATGCTGCATCTTCCGGCCATCGCTCATGAGACCGGACTTACCATCAGCCTGGACAAGTCCAATGAGATCAGCGCACGGACTCCGAACCTGTGCCATCTGGCACCTGCAGGAGACACCTTTATGGAAGACCTGGATCTGGCCGGCGGCGTTTACGCTGTCATGAAAGAACTGACCAAAAAAGATCTCCTGAACCTGAATGTTATGACCGTTACCGGCAGGACAATGGGGGAAAATCTGGCAAATGTACAGAACATCAATCCGGAAGTCATCCGCTCTATCGACAATCCTTTCTCTCAGAGCGGCGGTATCGCTGTTCTGAAGGGCAACCTGGCTCCGGACGGCAGCGTCGTCAAGCAGTCTGCAGTGGCAGCTGAGATGATGGTGCACGAAGGCCCTGCCAGAGTCTTTGATTCCGAGGAAGACGCCATCAGCGCCATCTACAACAAGAAGATCAATCCGGGTGATGTGGTCATTATCCGTTATGAAGGACCGAAAGGCGGCCCGGGAATGAGAGAAATGCTCAATCCGACTTCCGCCATCGTGGGCATGGGCCTGGGATCCAGCGTTGCCCTGATCACAGACGGACGATTCTCCGGCGCTACCCGCGGCGCTGCGATCGGCCATGTAAGCCCTGAAGCAGCATCCGGCGGCAATATCGCTCTGGTACAGGAAGGCGATATTATTTCCATCGATATCCCGAACTGCAAGCTGGAAATGAAAGTTTCCGATGAAGAACTTGCAGCCAGAAGAGCCAAATGGACAGAGCCGGAACCAAAGATCAAGACTGGATACGCAGCCAGATATGCAAAGCTGGTGACATCAGCGGATAAGGGTGCTGTGCTTGCCTGATGCGCAGGCATATTATAAGGCACAGAAGATTTAAGATCAGGAGGAAATAAAATGCTGGATATCAGGATCACAAAAACGGAAAATCCCAAAGAGAAGCCGTCAGGAAAGCTTGGATTTGGAAAAATCTTTACAGATCATATGTTTATCATGAATTATGAAGAGGGAAAAGGATGGTTTGACCCCAGAATAGAGCCATTTCACAATCTTTCCCTGTCTCCTGCTACCATGGTATTCCATTATGCCCAGGAAATGTTTGAGGGACTCAAGGCATACAGAGGAGCAGACGGAAATAACTACTGTTTCCGGCCGGATATGAATGCCAAAAGGACAAATGTTACCAACAAGAGACTGTGTATTCCGCAGATACCTGAGGAAGATTTTGTACAGGCTGTAACCACTCTGGTTTCCGTGGATGCAGACTGGATTCCGACGGAGCCTGGGACATCGCTTTATATCCGACCTTTTATCATCGCAACGGATGATTTCCTGGGTGTTGCTGTTTCAAAAACTTACCTTTTCATGATAATCCTTTCCCCCAGCGGAGCATATTATGAGAGCGGTCTGGATCCTGTGGGAATCTGGATCGAAGATGATTATGTCAGGGCAGTAAGAGGCGGAATGGGATTTGCAAAAACCGGCGGAAACTATGCAGCCAGCCTCATAGGTCAGGAAAAGGCTCACGATGATGGATATGCACAGGTTTTGTGGCTGGATGGAGTAGAACGCAAATACATAGAAGAAGTCGGATCCATGAATATTTTCTTCAAAATAGATGGAAAAATCGTGACACCTATGCTGAACGGAAGTATCCTGCCGGGGATTACCAGGGACTCTGTAATCAGGATTTGTAAGGACTGGGGATTTGAAGTAGAAGAGCGTAAGATCAGTGTTGACGAACTGCTTGAAGCTCAGCGGAACGGAAAACTGGAGGAAGTCTTTGGTACAGGCACCGCAGCTGTCATCTCTCCTGTGGGAAAACTCAGGTATAAGGATGATGTCATGACGATCGGTGACGGCAACACAGGAGAAATCAGTCACAGGCTGTATGAGACGGTGACAGGCATCCAGCTGGGAAAACTGGAAGATAAGTACGGCTGGAGAGTGAAAATCTGACATTCCACTCAGAGAATGAAGGCGGAGAGCAGGGTGGTGCCGCGGATAGATAGTGTATTTGTTTATTCGTCCCTGAAATCTTACTTCAGTTAAGGTTTCAGGGAATTTTAATCATAAAGGAGATCCATAATGAGTATTGTAAAGATAAGCGATGCTTCAATGACGATGCACAAAAAAACAGGAATGGGAAAGCTTTCTTTTAAAAATAAACTGGAACTGGCCAGGCTCCTTGACAGGCTGGGAACCTCTGTTATAGAGATGGAACCAATGGAAAATGTGAAGGTGGATTCCCTTTTGATCAAGTCAGTCGCGGGAAATACAAAGGACAGCGTTGTGGCGGTTCCGGTGGATTTCAGCGAAGAGTCTGTGGATAATGTCTGGAACGCCTTAAAAGGCGCGAAACATCCCAGACTTCAGGTTCCGGCTCCGGTGAGTACTGTGCAGATGGAGTATCTGTATCATAAAAAAGCTCCCGATATGAAAGTGCTTATCACGGATACAATAGAAAGCTGCCGCAGGTACACTGCGGATGTGGAATTTATCGCGGATGATGCCACCAGAGCAGACGAGGAGTTTCTTTATGATATGATAAGCGCGGCCATCGATGCCGGAGCTTCCACGATCACCGTGTGTGATACTGCGGGCACCATGCTCCCGGTGGAATTCCATTCTTTTCTGGATAAACTGTATGCGAATATTCCGTCCCTGAAAGATGTGACGCTGGGAGTTTCATGCTCAAACGGTCTTTCTGTAGCAAACGCCTGTGCTGTAGTTGCTGTAAGTAAGGGCGCAAGGGAGATCAAAACGACCGCGTGTATCGGGGACATTGCATCATATGCTGATATGGCAAGGATCCTCTCTGCAAAAGGAGGAACACTTGGGATCAGCTGCCCTGTGCGCACAGTAGAACTGGGCAGGGTAATCAGGCAGATCAACTGGCTCTGTAATACGGAGAAGAGCAAGACAACACCATTTGAAAACGGTGTAAATGACGAGGAGGACAGCATGCTGCTTTCCTCTTCGGACAATATGCAGGCTGTGCTTGCAGCCGTTAAGAAGCTGGGTTATGACTTAAGCGATGAGGACGGACAGCTTGTCTGGGAGGCTTTTGAACGTATTGTAGCGAAAAAAGATTCCATCAGCAGCAGAGAACTGGATGTCATAGTCGCTTCCGTCGCCATGCAGGTGCCGGCTACCTATACGCTTGAGAAATATGTGATCAATCATGGAAATACCATCGGTTCCACCGCCCATATTACCTTGACAAAGGACGGTGAACAAATGGAGAGCGTAGTGATAGGAGACGGTCCTGTAGATGCCGCTTTTCTTGCCATAGAAAAAATCGTAGGCTGTCACTACGAGCTGGATGATTTTCAGGTCAGATCCGTGACAGAAGGCCAGGAGGCTGTGGGCGAGACGGTGGTCAGGCTTATCTCAAATGGAAAGATCTATCCCGGCAGGGGTATCTCCACAGATATCATAGGCTCGAGTATAAGAGCCTATGTGAATGCGCTCAACAAGATTGTATATGAGGAGGCTGAGGTATGAGATTTTCATTTTTAACCCGGGGATGGGAAGATGTGGACCCGAATGTATTTATAGATGCTGCCATCGATGCCGAGTACGACGGCGTAGAATTCTATAATCTTTACAAACATCCGGAACTCACCGGACGCGGGGGACTGTTCCATAAATACAATGCGGCTGCGACTGTCAGGGAACTGAAGGAAAAGCATATCGAGATCCCCTGCATAGATACTGCCTGCGATATCAGTGTAGCCGAAGATTTCACACAGATCCTCATTGATCAGATGGATATCGCGAAAAATCTGAAGGTACCCTATGTGGTTTGTATCGCTCTTACGGATAATGAGGAACGGATCCGGGAAAGACTTGATATCCTGCTCCCGGCGGCAGCAGAGCGCGGCGTGGTGGTCCTTATGGAAACAACCGGGATCTACGCAGACACAAAGCGCCTGCGCGACCTGATGGAAAGTTTCGCCTCGGATGAGCTGGGAGCTTCCTGGGATATGCATCATCCCTACAGGGATTTTGGTGAGAGTGCGGATACAACCATAAAGAATCTTGGCGCTTATGTAAAACATGTGCATCTGAGAGATTCCAATGATGACAAGAGTTATAATCTGATCGGTGAGGGGACTCTCCCGATAGACGATATGATGCGGGCGCTTTCTTCCATCAATTATGACGGCATGATCTCCATGGAGTGGAAGAGCCAGTGGCTCCCGGATTTCGATGATCTGAGCATCATCATGCCCTATTTTATCAACTATATGCGTCATTTTGACGATACCAGGACCCAGAAGAAAGCTCTTTATCCAAATCACGATGGGACGGGCGAGTATATCTGGAAGAAAGATGAACTATTGAATATGACCTTTTCACAGGTCCTGGACCGGGTGGTGGAGGAGTTTCCTGATCAGTATGCATTTAAATATACGACTTTAGATTACACCAGGACTTATTCTGAGTTCCGGGATGATGTTGACAATTTCGCCAGAGCCCTGGTCTCCATGGGTGTAACCGCCGGAAGCAAGGTGGCTATCTGGGCTACAAATGTACCGGCCTGGTACATTACTTTCTGGGCAACGGTTAAGCTCGGTGCGGTACTGGTAACGGTGAACACTGCATACAAGACCCATGAGGCAGAGTATCTTTTAAGACAGTCCGACACCCATACCCTCGTGATGATAGAGAATCAGCTGGATTCCAATTACAGGGAGATAATCAATGATCTGTGCCCCGAGATCGCAGGGAATAAGCCCGGCGAACCTCTGCACTGCAGGAAACTCCCATTCCTGAGAAATGTGATCACAGTGGATTTTAAAATGCCGGGATGCCTGACATTTGAGGAAGCCCTTGAGAGAGCAGATCTGGTTCCGGCAGAGGAAATATACCGTCTGGCAGCCAGGGTAAAGCCCAATGATGTCTGTAATATGCAGTATACTTCCGGAACCACGGGTTTTCCAAAGGGCGTGATGCTGACTCATTACAATGTGGTGAATAACGGCAAGTGCATAGGAGACCGAATGGGACTTTCCACCGCAGACCGCTTTATGATTCATGTTCCCATGTTCCACTGTTTCGGGATGACGCTCTCGATGACATCATCTATTACCCATGGAGCTACCATTTGTCCGATGCCGTATTTTTCGGCAAAATCATCTCTGGCCTGCATAAATCAGGAGCGGATCACAGCCTTTAATGGCGTACCGACCATGTTTATCGCTATGTTTAACCATCCGGATTACCGCAGGACTGACTTTTCTTATATGAGAACAGGGATCATGGCGGGAAGCGGATGTCCGCCGGAGCTTATGAGAAGGGCTGCCCGCCCGGACGAAATGAACATGACAGGGATTGTGAGTGTTTACGGTCAGACCGAGACAGCTCCCGGAAACACGATGTCTGCATGGACAGATTCCCTTGAGGTCCGCACGGAAACAGTGGGTTATGCATTCCCCCATGTGCTGTGCAAGGTGGTAGACCCGGAAACCGGAGAAACACTTCCTCCGGGCGTAAACGGCGAATTCTGTGCCAAAGGTTACAACCAGATGAAGGGTTATTACAAGATGCCGGACGCCACCCGTGAAACAATAGATGATGAGGGCTGGCTTCATTCCGGGGATCTGGCCTGCATGAACGAGGACGGAACTTTCCGTATTACCGGACGCCTGAAGGATATGATCATCCGGGGCGGCGAGAATCTTTATCCGAAGGAAATCGAAGAGTTCATCTACACCAATCCTAAGGTACAGGATGTGCAGGTGATCGGAGTTCCGGACGAAAAATACGGTGAAGAGGCCATGGCCTGCATTATCTTAAAGGAAGGCGAAACCTGTACCGAAAAAGAGATGCATGACTTTATCGCAGCATCCCTGGCAAGACACAAGGTTCCCAGATATATCGGATTTGTTGACGCATTCCCGATGAATGCAGCCGGAAAAATACTGAAATATAAAATGCGTGAGGAAGCAATAGAAAAACTGGGATTAAGTGGAGAAAAGAAATAATATGGAAAAGATTAAACCAACATTTGCAACAATGGACGGAAATGAGGCGGCGGCAAACCGTGCCTATCCTTTTACGGAGATAGCAGCGATCTACCCCATCACGCCATCCTCACCCATGGCGAGCCGTACGGACTCCTGGTCTGCCCGGGGCAGGAAGAATATGTTCGGACAGACTGTGCGGCTGATAGAGATGCAGTCCGAGGCGGGGGCCATAGGGGCTGTGCACGGATCGATCCAGACAGGAGCTCTTTCCACATCCTTTACCTCATCCCAGGGACTGATGCTGATGATCCCTGTACTTTACCGGATCGCCGGTGAGCGGCAGCCTGCGGTGCTCCATGTGGCAGCCCGGACAGTGGGAACACATGGGATGAGCATCTTTGGAGACCATTCGGATGTGATGGCCTGCAGACAGACCGGTTTTGCACAGTTTTGCAGTGCCAGTGTGCAGGAAGTAAGTGACCTGGCTCCGGTGGCGCATCTGGCGGCAATCGAGAGCAGGATTCCGTTCATGCACTTTTTTGACGGTTTCAGAACTTCCCACGAGATCAGCAAGGTAGAAGTGTTCCCGGAGCAGATGTACCTGGACATGTTAGATCAGGATGCATTAAAGCGTTTTAAGGATGACGCGCTGAATCCGGAGCACCCTACGCTGCGCAACACGGTGATCAACCCGGACGTATATTTCCAGGTACGCGAGTCCAACAACCGCTTTTACGAGGAACTGCCGGACATTGTCGAGAAATATCTTTGTATGATAAACGAAAAGACAGGCAGAGATTATCATCTGTTCAACTATTACGGGGATCCTGATGCGGAAGATGTTGTGATCCTCATGGGCTCTGTTACAGGAGCCGCCATGGAGGCTGTGGAATATCTTCAGTCTCAGGGCAGAAAAGCGGGCCTGCTTCAGGTACATCTTTACAGGCCCTTTTCGGCAGAATATTTCCTGAAGGCATTGCCGGAGAGCGTAAAACGCATTGCGGTTCTGGACCGCTGCAAGGATATGGGTTCGATCGGAGAGCCGCTGTTTGAGGATGTCTGCACTGCCGTTCTGTGCGGCGGAAAGAATATCCGGGTGATCGGAGGCAGATACGGACTGTCCTCCAAGGATACTGACCCGGGACAGATTGTGGCAGTCTTTGACAACCTGACACAGGAAAACCCTCTGAATCATTTTACAATTGGCATTACGGATGATGTGACGCATCTGTCCCTGGATATAAAACACTGGGAGCGCCAGGATAAGTCCATGGTAGAGTGCAAGTTCTGGGGGCTTGGCGGAGATGGTACGGTAGGTGCCAACCATAATACCGTGAAGATTATCAGCGACCATACGGAAAAGTTCGGGCAGGCCTATTTTGAATATGACGCCAAAAAGTCCTTTGGCATCACAAAATCCCACCTTCGCTTCAGCGACCGTCCGATCAGAGGTTCTTATTATGTCAAAAGCGCGGATTTTGTGGCCTGCCATAAGGAAAGCTTCATGCTGCAGTATGATATCACCGGAGAGATAAAGCCGGGCGGTACATTGCTTTTAAACACAAAATGGAGCGCGGAGGAGCTTTCTCAGATGCTGCCCGCCAAGGCCAGACGCGATATCGCCGAAAACGGCATCCATCTTTATCTTATTGATGCCACGGCCATTGCGCAGAAGCTGGGCCTGGGTTCCCACACCAACACCATCCTGCAGTCCGCTTTCTTCCGGCTGATGCCTGTTATTCCAATAGAGGAAGCACTGGGATTTATGAAACAGGCTGCAAGGGACACTTATTTTGCTAAAGGAGACCAGGTGGTGGAAATGAATCTCGCCGCCATTGATGCCGGAGCGAAAGGGGTCGTAAAGGTGGAGATACCTGCAGACTGGGCCGGCGCGCCGGATGAGGGGCAGCCAATGGATATCAATCTTGCCATCGCTGCGGGCAGGGGAAGAGCCTGCCCGTCAGAATGCAGCGGCTGCGCGAAGGACTGCATTCCGGATGTCGTAAAGAACATCCTGATCCCCGTTAACCGGCAGAAGGGGGATGACCTGCCTGTCAGTGCTTTTGCAGGTTATGAGGACGGGCATATCGACATGGGCCTTACCGCGTACGAAAAACGCGGTATCGCAGTCACAATACCGAAATGGGATGCCGCCAGGTGTATCCAGTGCAACCAGTGTTCCTTTGTGTGCCCGCATGCGGTAATAAGACCTTATCTGCTTAATGATGATGAGGCCAAAGGCGCTCCGGCAGAATTTGAGATGGCGGACGCAAAGGGACCGAAGGTTCAGGGGATGAAGTTTGCCATCCAGGTATCCACTTTTGATTGTACCGGCTGCGGAAGCTGTGCCAGTGTCTGCCCGGTGAAGGCGCTTGATATGGTTCCTGCTCAGTTCGATGAAAGTCAGATCGATATATGGAACTACGGTCTTTCACTTTCGGATAAGGGCGATCTGTTTGATCCTTACACTGTAAAGGGCAGCCAGTTCAGACAACCTCTGGTGGAATTTTCAGCGGCCTGTGCAGGCTGCGGGGAGACTCCCTATGCAAAGCTCCTGACCCAGCTGTTCGGAGAAAGGCTTTACTGGGCAAATGCCACCGGATGTTCCCAGGCCTGGGGTGCTCCTTTCCCGGGGATTCCTTATACCACAAATAAGCGGGGATTCGGACCGGCGTGGACAAACAGTCTGTTTGAAAACAATGCAGAGCTGGCTTTGGGTATGGCGCTTTCGGTGCGGCAGCAGAGAAAGAAACAAAAAGCGAATGTTGAGGAATACATCAGACTGACAAATAGTCCTGCAGCGAAAGAGTGGCTTGATTGCTACGAGGATCCGGATGCATCCAGAAAAGCTACGGACAAGCTGATACAGGAACTGGAGGACATTTTAGAAGCAGGAAAGGCCGGCGCAGATGGGGCTGAAGGGAAGCAGTCCGGTACTGATTCCGGGATCTTAGCGCTTGCATCTGTGATCCTTGAAAGAAAAGACCGCCTGGCTAAAAAGAGCTTCTGGATGTATGGCGGAGATGGATGGGCCTATGACATCGGTTATGGAGGGTTGGATCATGTGATCGCTTCCGGCGAGGACATCAATGTTTTTGTCATCGACACAGAAGTGTATTCCAATACCGGCGGGCAGAGTTCCAAGGCTACGCCTCTCGGAGCTGTGGCGGAGTTTGCCTCCGCGGGTAAAAGAAGCAAAAAGAAGGATCTGGGAGCCCTTTGCCGGGCGTACGGAACGGTGTATGTGGCTCAGGTTGCCATGGGAGCTTCCATGCCCCAGCTGTTAAAAGCCATTAAGGAAGCGGAAGCACATCCGGGTCCTTCGGTTATCATCGCCTACACTCCATGCACCTCCCACGGCATAAAAGCCGGAATGGCGAATGTGCAGGCTGAGATGAAACGCGCGGTGGATTCAGGATACTGGCTGCTTTACAGATACGATCCGAAGAAGGAAAAACCGTTAACGCTTGATTCAAAAGAGCCGACCCTTGGTTATGAAGAGTTTCTGGATGGAGAGACACGTTATAATGCATTAAGACGAACCTTCCCGGAAAATGCGGAAACGCTTTTTGCAATGGCGGATGCTGACGCAAAGAAGCGCTATGAAAACTACAGGGAGCAGGAAACCGCGGGACTGTGATTTCAGCGGGCGTTCGGAATCGCTGAATGAAAAAGAAGAACATGTACGGAGCCGACTGACCGGATATCGGCAACCCGGACACGTTGCAGCGAAATCGGGGGGTATGTGTGATAAATTGCCTGAAAATGGCCTGAATATCATACATGCCCCCATATTTGTTACAGATCTTTGAATGCAGGCCGTAGATTGACAGAAACAGCTAACTGTTATATCATTAATATAACAGTTAGCACTGAGGAGAAACCAATTTGAGCCGATTCCTGAGGCCCGGAAACAGAGGTTTGTTATGTTCATAGAAATTGATTTTAACAGTGAAGAAGCAATCTATGTCCAGTTGAGAAACCAGATCATCGTTGCGATTGCCACCTCGCAGCTGAAGGAGGGGGAATCGCTTCCTTCCGTAAGGAACATGGCAGATGATATCGGGGTGAACATGCATACCGTGAACAAGGCATATTCTTCCCTGAGGCAGGACGGATTTGTGAAAGTGGACCGCAGAAGAGGCGCTGTGGTCGCCGTTGATATTGACAAGATGCATACGATCAATAAAATGAGGTGTATGATGAAACCGCTGATCGCCAGCGGGATCGTGAAGGGCGTCTCCAGAGAAGAAGCCAAGAAGCTGATCGACGATATCTACGACGGGATGGAGCTGTGATCCCTGTTTCTTTCCGGAATCTGAAATGGTTCCTCAGAAAGCGGATAGCAGCGGATAGAAAATAAAAAATGACGGAGTAATCATATGAATAAACCATTTACCAGGCTTGCCAGCGATGTGCTGGAGGCTGCCTGCGAAGCGGCGGCTGTCGCCGGCCAGACCTACATCGGGACGGAACATATCCTGCTGGGACTTGCCGATACGGACGGCAGTACCGCCCAGAAGATTCTTGCAAATAACGGGATTACCGCAGAGGGGATCCGGAAGATGCTGAGCCGGCCCTTCGAAACCGCAGCTTCGGTGGCTGTATCCGAAGGAGAGAGCTTCTCTCCGAAGGCACAGGAACTTTTGGAGCTTGCCGGGAAAGAAGCCGAAAACGTCCGTTCCCGGACGGTGGGTACCGAGCTTCTGCTGCTGGCGCTTCTGAAGATCACGGACTGCGCGGCATCCCGGGTGATGAACGGTCTGGGGGGCAACCGGCAGAAGATCCTGGCGGATACTTATACTTCCATGGGAGAGGACCTGAAGGATCATAAAGCGGAACTGGGAAATGACAAATCCCAGAGCAGCCGGAAAAAAGAGACGATCCTGGAGGATTTCAGCAAGGATCTCTGTGCCATGGCAAGAGACGGGAAGCTGGACCCTGTGATCGGCAGACAGAAGGAAATTGAGCGGATCATACAGATCCTTTCCCGCCGGACCAAGAACAATCCCTGTCTGGTGGGAGAACCGGGCGTCGGCAAGACCTCCATTGCGGAAGGACTGGCCCAGCGGATCGTATCCGGAGAGGTCTCGGGCCCTGTGGCCGGGAAAAGGATTTTGTCCCTGGATCTTCCGGGAATGGTGGCCGGGTCCAAATACCGGGGCGAATTTGAGGAACGGGTCAAGCGTATCATCCGGGAAGTGGAGGCGGACGGCCATATTATCCTGTTTATGGATGAAATCCATACCATGATCGGAGCCGGCGGAGCCGAAGGTTCCATTGATGCCGCCAATATCCTGAAGCCCGCCCTGGCCAGGGGCGAGGTGCAGATCATCGGCGCAACGACGGCCCAGGAATACCGGAAATATTTCGAAAAAGATGCCGCTCTGGAACGAAGATTCCAGCCGGTTTATGTGGAGCAGCCGGACAGAGAAGAAGCCCTTTCCATTCTGAAAGGACTGCGGGCGGATTACGAGGAACACCATAAGGTGCAGATCACAGATGAGGCGCTGATGTCTGCGGTGGATCTTTCCATGAGGTATATCAATGACCGGTATCTTCCCGATAAGGCCATCGATCTGATGGATGAAGCGGCTTCGAAGGTCAGACTGTCTTCCTATCTGCTTCCGCCGAAGCATAAAAAGCTGGAAGAGGAGCAGAAAGAGAAACTCCGGGCCATGGAACAGGCAATCCGGGAAAATGATCTGGAGAAGGCGTCGGATCTGAAAAAGGAACTCAGCGCCGTCAGGACCCAGATCGCCCAGATGGAGCGAAAGCATGCGGCCGCTTCCGGAAAAGCCGTTCCGAAGGTGACGGAGGAAGATATTGCGGATGTGGTCTCCGGATGGACCCGGATCCCCGTAAAGAAACTGGCCCGGGAGGAAAGCGAGAAGCTCCGGAATCTGGAGAAGGAGCTCCATAAAAGAGTCATTGCCCAGGAGGAAGCCATCAGCTCCCTGAGCAAGGCAATCCGGAGAGGCAGGTCCGGGCTCAAGGACCCGAACCGGCCGATCGGCTCCTTCCTGTTCCTGGGACCCACCGGCGTCGGGAAAACAGAATTATCCAAAGCCCTGGCGGAGAGTCTTTTCGGTACCGAAAGCTCCATCATCCGGGTCGACATGTCGGAGTATATGGAGAAGCACAGCGTTTCCAAACTGATCGGATCGCCTCCGGGGTATGTGGGGTTCGATGACGGCGGGCAGCTGACGGAACAGGTACGAAGGAATCCTTATTCCATCGTGCTGTTTGACGAGATCGAGAAGGCCCATCCGGATGTCTTCAATATCCTGCTGCAGCTGCTGGATGAAGGCCGGATCACGGATTCCCACGGAAGAACCGCGGATTTCAAGAATACGATCATCATCATGACCAGTAATGCGGGAGCCGCGAAGATCATGGAGCCGAAGAATCTGGGGTTTGCTGCGGACAAATCCGAGGAAGCGGATTACAAACGGATGAAGGATGCCGTTATGAATGAAGTGCGGCATCTGTTCAAACCGGAATTCATCAACCGGATCGATGAGATCATTGTGTTTGCGGCCCTTACCAAAGAGGATATGAAGGGGATCGCGAAGATCATGCTGGAGGAGATCCGGACCCGGGCAAAGGAACAGATCGGGATCCGGCTGGAGATCCGGGACAAGGCGATGGAATATCTGATTGACAAAGGATACGATAAAAAATACGGAGCCAGGTCCCTGAAACGGACGATCCAGACAGAGTTTGAAGACCGCCTTGCGGAACAGATCATCGAAGGACAGATCAGAAAGGGGAGCCGGGTGTCCGTTACGGCGAAGAAGGACCAGCTGGTCTTTCAGGTAAAATAAGAAACAGGAATGTATGGCAAAAGGAAAAGATACGGTTTTTTATTGTAAAGAATGCGGATACGAATCCCCGAAATGGGCCGGGCAGTGTCCCGCCTGCCATGAATGGAATACGCTGGTGGAGGCACCGGCTTCCTCTGTCCAGAAACGCGCCGGCCTTTCCGGAGGAATCAGACAGCCGGGACCGGGACTGAAAAACACCGGATTCCGGGAGGCAAGATCCTGTACCCTGACGGAGATCGAATTCCGGCAGGAGGAGCGGTATGTCACCGGGATCGAGGAATTTGACCGGGTCCTGGGCGGCGGAATCATCCGGGACGGCCTGATTCTGGTGGGCGGAGATCCGGGAATCGGAAAATCGACACTTCTGACCCAGGTCTGCAAGGCTCTCAGTGATCAGGGAATCCGCGTCCTGTATATCTCGGGGGAAGAATCCCTCAGCCAGATCAAGCTCCGGGCCAACCGGCTGGGAAGCTTTACCGAACAGATGAAGCTTCTGTGCGAAACAGACCTGGATGTGATCGAGGGCATCCTGCAGAAGGAACAGCCCCAGGTATGCATTATTGATTCGATCCAGACCATGTACCGTCCGGATGTTCCGTCTGCACCGGGAAGCAGCGCCCAGGTCCGGGAGTCCACAAACCTGCTGATGCAGTGGGCCAAGGTCCTGGGGATCGCCATCTTTGTCGTCGGTCATGTGACGAAGGAAGGCGTGGTGGCAGGCCCCAGGATGCTGGAACATATGGTGGATACGGTCCTGTATTTTGAAGGAGATTCCCGGGCGTCCTACCGGATCCTCCGGGGTGTCAAGAACCGGTTCGGCTCCACCAATGAGATCGGAGTTTTTGAGATGCGTTCCTCCGGCCTGGAACAGGTCCCCAATCCCTCGGAGTACATGCTGAACGGAAGACCTGTAAATTCCTCCGGCTCCGTTGTGACCTGCACGATCGAGGGCACCAGACCGATCCTGGCGGAAATTCAGGCTCTGGTGGCCAGAACAGGACTCAATAATCCCCGCAGAAGCGCGACAGGGCTGGACTTTAACCGTCTGAACCTTCTGGTTGCGGTTCTGGAAAAGCGGCTGGGACTGCGCATGTCAGAGTGCGACGCGTATGTAAACATCGCAGGGGGCATGCGGATCTCGGAAACAGCGCCGGATCTTGCAGTGATCATCGCGCTGGCCTCCGGCTATCTGGACTATGTGGTTCCCGCTGATGTGATGGCGGTGGGAGAAGTGGGACTGTCCGGGGAAGTGAGAAATGTAAATCAGATGGAGAACCGGGTGAAGGAAGCGGTGAAGATGGGATTTGTCCGGTGCATCGTCCCGGCGTCCTCCCTGAAACTTCTGAAAAGCTTCGGAGATGTCCGCCTGCTGGGAGTGTCCAATGTGACGGAAGCGATAGAACTGTTGCGAAAAATGCAGAAGTAAAGTATAATCCCTTTTTGCGGAAAGAAAGCAGCAGGCCTTTTCTTCGTACAGGGAATCACAAAAAAAAGAGTCCGTATGGACTCTTTAAAACAGGGGAAGAGAGATTCGAACTCCCGTGAACGGTTTTGGAGACCGTCATACTGCCACTGTATGATTCCCCTGGACACCGTTATTTTATATCACAACCGGTTCCTCCGTGTCAATGATTAATTCTGACAGACGCAGGAACTGCTATTTGTTCAAGAACATGTCGACCTTAGATTTTATCAAAAAGAATAAACACAGCGATGAGCTTCTGCCCCGGCTGATCCCAAAGGAGGATCCGGCGAACGAGGAAGAGCTTTATCAGAAGCTGATCAACACCGTCAGTCCCACGTATCCGGAGGAGGATGTGGAGCTGATCCGGAAGGCCTATGCCCTTGCGAAGGAAGCTCATAAGGACCAGAAGAGAAAATCCGGGGAGCCCTATATCATTCATCCCATCCAGGTCGCCCTGATCCTGGCGGAGATGGATATGGACCGGGATGCGATCTGTGCAGGGATCCTTCACGATGTGGTGGAGGATACCCCGGTCACTTTGGACCAGCTCCGGGAAGAGTTCGGGGAAGAGGTGGCGGAACTGGTGGACGGTGTCACCAAGCTGACCCAGATTAAGTATTCCGCTGACAAAGTCGAGATGCAGGCGGAGAACCTGCGCAAGATGTTCCTGGCCATGTCGAAGGACCTGCGGGTCATTATCATCAAGCTGGCGGACCGGCTTCATAATATGCGGACGCTGCAGTACATGAAACGGGAGAAACAGATCGAAAAGGCCCGGGAGACCATGGAGATCTATGCTCCCATCGCCAAACGGCTCGGCGTATCCAAACTGAAGTCCGAACTGGATGATCTGGCATTGATGTATCTGGAACCGGATGCCTTCTATATGCTGAAGGAAGATGTCAAGGCCCGGATGCAGGCAGGAGAACTTCATATTGATGAAATGATCCTGGAAGTCCGGGAATGCATGAAGAACGCCGATATTGAATGCGAGGTGGACGGCAGAGTCAAGCATTATTTCAGCATCTATAAGAAGATGCTGATGCAGGATAAGGGCGTGGATGAGATCTATGATCTGTTTGCGGTCCGGGTCAAGGTGGAAACGATCAAAGACTGCTATGCGGCCCTGGGCGCGATTCATGAGGATTATACGCCGATCCCCGGCCGCTTCAAGGATTACATCGCCATGCCGAAGCTGAACATGTATCAGTCGCTTCATACCACGCTGATCAGCCATTCGGGGCAGCCCTTTGAGGTGCAGATCCGGACTTATGAGATGCATAAGACCGCGGAATACGGAATTGCCGCCCACTGGAAATATAAAGAGGGCAAAGGCCTCAAAGACCGGACCATGAGCCGGGACGAGGAAGAGAAGATCGCCTGGCTCCGGAGGATCCTGGACTGGCAGACGGAAACCGCGGATAACCGGGAATACCTGGAGTTTATCAAGAGCGACCTGGATCTGTTCGCGGATCAGGTATTCTGTTTTACTCCGGAAGGGGATGTCAAGACCTTGCCGGCGGGATCCACCCCCATTGACTTTGCGTATCATATTCATTCCGCCATCGGCAACAAGATGGTCGGAGCCAGAGTCAACGACCGGATCGTCAATATTGATTACAGGATCCAGAACGGAGACCGGGTCGAGATCATCACCTCCCAGAATTCCCGGGGACCGAGCCTGGACTGGCTGAATATCGTCAAGAGCAGCGGAGCCAAGTCCAAGATCAACCAGTGGTTCCGGAACATCCAGAAGGATGATAATGTCGCCAGGGGCAAAGAACTGGTGGAGAAATACCTGAAGGCGAAGGGGATCACAGAGCAGGGGATCTTTGCTCCGGAGTTTACGGATAAGATCCTGACCCGGTACAGCTTTAAGGACTGGGATTCCGTACTGGCAGCCATTGGCCATGGAGGCCTGAAGGAAGGGCAGATCGTCAACCGCCTTCTGGATGATTTTAATAAAAAATACAAAAAGAATGAGATGACGGATGAGGACGTGCTGGAAAGTGCCGCCCAGGCGGCCAGCCTTCCCTCGGATGCCAAACACCGCAACGGGATCATCGTAAAGGGGATCCATGATGTGGCTGTCCGGTTCTCCAAATGCTGTTCCCCGCTGCCCGGAGATGAGATCGTCGGATATGTGACCCGGGGCAGGGGCGTCACCATTCACAGGACAGACTGCATCAACATCCTGAATATGAGTTCTGTGGACAGGGCCCGCCTTATCGACGCTGAGTGGGACAAGCCCTCCTCTGCCTTCCTGGAGGAGCGGTATGAGGCCGGAATCACGATCTTCGCGGAAAATAAAGTCGGCATGCTGGTGGAGGTTTCCAAGGTCATGTCCAGCAGAGGCCTCAATATCAACAAACTGAACTGTGTCGTCAATAAACAGAATGTGGCAACGATCGAAATGAGCTTTAAGGTGGCATCGGCGGATGAACTGGGCCGGGTCATCGAGAAGATCAATCAGATCGAAGGCGTGATCGACATTCAGAGAACCACCGGCTGAAAAGCGCCGGTACCTGCAGGCCGTATGACGGCCGGACAAGAAGGAGAATACAGATGGGAGAGATCGAGATCAGATGTGCCCGGGTCGGGATGATCCAGACAAACTGCTATATTGTTTATGACAAGGAGATCCGGCAGGCGGTGATTGTGGACCCCGGCGATCAGGCGGACTATCTGGAGGAATGCATCGGAAAAATGGACGTCCGTGTATCCGCGGTGCTGCTGACCCACGGACACGGGGACCATTTTAAAGGTCTTACCGGGATCAGGGATTATTATCAGGTTCCGGTCTATATTCCGGCGGATGACGCGTACCGGATGAAATATCAGGGCGGATTCGTGGAAGCATCCTACGAGATCCGGCCGGATGATGTGATGGTGCACGACGGGGATCGCTTTACCGTCGGAGGCATGGACTTTGAAGCCATCCATACCCCCGGCCACACCGAAGGAGGAACCTGTTACTACCTGAAGGAGAACGGGATCCTGTTTTCCGGAGACACCCTGTTCCGGCATTCCTGGGGAAGGACGGATTTCGCAGGGGGCGATGAGCTGCAGCTGTTCCGGTCGATCCGGGAGAAGCTCCTTACGCTTCCGGAGGATACGGTGGTGCTCCCGGGACATGAAGGAACCACAACCATCGGGGAAGAACGGATGGTTCACGGATATAAAGGTTAGACAAGACAGACGGAGGATAGAAACAAATGATAACACAGGCTCCAAGAGGAACCGCCGACTGGTACGGCAAAGACATGTACCGCAGGGAAGTGATCGAATCTCTCTGTTTCGCGATCGCGAAACGGTATCATATCCAGCAGATTCAGACCCCCATGTTCGAGCATACGATACTTTTTGCCAGGGGTGTCGGAGAAACCACAGATGTTGTCCAGAAGGAAATGTACACCTTCGAAGACAAAAGCGGACGCAGCATTACACTCAAACCGGAAGGAACCGCAGGGGTGATCAGAGCTTATCTGGAACACAGCCTTTATGCGGAATCCGGTGTTTCCAAACTGTGCTATGTGACGCCGGCGTTCCGGTATGAAAAGCCCCAGAGCGGGCGCCTCAGACAGCATCATCAGTTCGGAGTGGAATACATCGGATCCGACAGCCCGCTGGTGGAAGTGGAACTGATCAGTCTGGTCACGGATATTATCCGCAGTCTGGGCCTTCGGGATATGGAAGTCCACATCAACTCCATTGGCTGTCAGGACTGCCGAAAGGAATACAACAAAGCCCTGCTGAACTATCTGAACGAACACCGGGAAGGACTTTGCAAAACCTGTCAGGAACGGATGGAACGCAATCCGCTCCGGGTGATTGACTGCAAGAACGAGCAATGTAAGCAGATCGTCGCGAATGCACCGAGAACGCTGGATTATCTGGATCAGGAATGTGCGGAGCATTTTGAACAGCTGAAAGGTCTGCTGACGCAGATGGGGATCGACTACAAGGTCGACACCGGGATCGTCCGGGGACTGGATTATTATACCCGTACCGTGTTTGAGTTTGTCAATAAAGACGGCTTCACTCTGTGCGGCGGCGGACGTTACAATAATCTGGTGAAGGAGATCGACGGAAAACTGGACATTCCGGCAGCAGGCTTCGGAATGGGGCTGGAGCGGATCCTGTATTTCCTGGATCTTCAGGAAATCGATCTGGGAGAACCGCCGGCACCGAAGCTGTACCTGGGAATTCTGGGAGACAGCAAAGCCCGGGGATATCAGCTGGTGAAATCCCTCCGGGATCAGGGAATCACGGTGGAGACGGATTATCTGGACCGTTCCGTAAAGGCGCAGATGAAATACGCCAATAAGATCGGGGCGGAATATACCGTGATCCTCGGCGAAAATGAGCTGGAGAGCGGGATCGTCCGGGTGAAGAACATGAAGGAAGGAACGGAACAGGAAGTGCCTGTGGACCGTATCGCGGAAGTGATCATTTAATAAGCGGAATGCTGCATCATCAATAAATCGGCGTTGGCCGGGAAAGTGTAAGAACATGGCAGAATCAATGAGTGGCCTGAACAGAAGCCACAGATGTACGGAAGTAGTGAACGCGCAGATGGGAGAACTGGTGACCCTGATGGGATGGGTGAACAAGCGCCGGAATCTTGGAAGTCTGATCTTCGTGGACCTGAGAGACCGAAGCGGCCTGATCCAGCTCCTTTTTGACGAGGATAACATCGGAGCGGAAGGATTTGAAAAAGCCGGAACACTGAGGAATGAATTTGTCATCGCTGTCAGAGGACTGGTCCAGAAACGGGGCGGCGCCGTCAATGAGAATCTGGTGACCGGAGAGATCGAGATCAAAGTCCTGGAGCTGAGAGTCCTGTCAGAGAGCCTGACCCCGCCGTTTCCGGTGGAGGACGGGATCCAGACCAAGGATGAGCTGAGACTGAAATACAGATACCTGGATCTGAGACGGCCGGAACTGCAGAGCAAGATTATGCTGCGCAGCAGGACTGCACAGAGTATCCGCAGTTTCATGACCTCGGAAGGATTTCTCGAGATCGAGACCCCGATGCTCTGCAAGAGTACTCCGGAGGGAGCCAGGGATTATCTGGTGCCGAGCCGTGTGCATCCGGGCAGCTTTTATGCCCTTCCCCAGTCTCCCCAGATCTATAAACAGCTTCTGATGTGCTCCGGGTATGACCGGTATTTCCAGATCGCGAAATGCTTCCGTGACGAGGATCTGCGGGCCGACAGACAGCCGGAATTCACACAGATCGATATGGAATTTTCCTTCGCGGACCAGAATGTGGTCATGGATCTGAATGAGCGGCTGATCGCCCACATCTTCAAGGAGATCCTGGATCATGATGTGGAACTGCCGATCCAGAGAATGACCTGGCAGGAAGCCATGGAACGTTTCGGTTCCGATAAACCGGATACCCGGTTCGGGATGGAACTGAAGGATCTGACCCACAGCGTCGCGGAATGCGGATTCTCCGTTTTCGCCAATGCGGTCAGCGCCGGCGGCAGCGTCCGGGGGATTCTGGCGAAGGGCCAGGCGGAGATGCCGAGGAAAAAGATCGACGCGCTGGGAGAATTTGTGAAGACCTACGGCGCCAAAGGTCTCGCTTATCTGGGAATCAATCAGGACGGGACCTATAAATCTTCCTTCGCGAAATTCCTGACGGAGGAAGAGATTCACAGGATCATCGATGAGATGGAGGCACAGCCCGGGGACATGATGTTCTTCTGCGCCGATACGGACAAAGTCGTCTTTGCATCCTTAGGCGCCCTGCGGCTGCAGCTGGGAGAGCAGATGGGCCTCATTGACCACAGCAGATTCAATTTCCTGTGGGTGACGGAGTTTCCGCTGCTGGAGTATTCCGAAGAGCAGGAACGCTGGGTGGCGATGCATCATCCCTTCACCATGCCTCTGGAAAGCGATCTGAAATACCTGGATACGGAGCCCTGGAAAGCCCATGCGGCTGCCTATGATATCGTGCTGAATGGCGTGGAGCTGGGAGGCGGATCCGAACGGATCTATGATCCGGAGATCCAGGAGAAAATGTTCGAGGCTCTGGGATTTACGCCGGAAGAGGCCTATGAGCGGTTCGGGTTCCTTCTGGACGCTTTCAAATACGGAGTTCCGCCCCATGCAGGACTGGCGTTCGGATTTGACCGGCTGATGATGCTGATGACTGGTGCGGAATCCATCCGTGACGTAATCGCGTTCCCGAAGGTCAAGGACGCGTCCTGTCTGATGACCGAAGCTCCGGGAGAAGTGGATGACAAGCAGCTGAAAGAACTGTGTCTGAAACTGGATCTGCCGGAAGAGGAACAGGAATAACGACAGAGGTTTCTATGAAATATACGATTGACTGCACGGAAGGAAAAGCCAAGGCAGCGACCATGGAGACGGTTCACGGAACGATCCGTACCCCGGTGTTTATGAATGTCGGGACGGTGGCAGCGATCAAAGGCGCTGTCAGTTCTGTGGATCTGAAGGATGTGGGAACACAGGTGGAACTGTGCAATACCTATCATCTGCATGTGCGTCCGGGGGATGAGATCGTTCATAAGATGGGCGGAGTCCGCAAGTTTATGTGCTGGGACGGTCCGGTGCTGACGGATTCCGGCGGATTTCAGGTGTTTTCCCTGGCAAGCCTCCGGAAGATCAAAGAAGAGGGGGTCTATTTTCATTCCCACATCGACGGACGGAAGATCTTCATGGGGCCGGAAGAGAGCATGAGGATCCAGTCCCATCTGGGGAGCACCATCGCCATGGCCTTTGATGAGTGTCCCAGCTCTGTCGCAGAACGGGATTATGTGGCTCCCAGCGTGGAAAGGACTACAAGGTGGCTGATCCGGTGCAAACAGGAACTGGAGCGGCTGAATCAGGAACCGGATACCGTGAATCCGGAGCAGATGCTCTTCGGGATCAATCAGGGAGCCTGTTTTGCGGATCTTCGGATCGCCCATGCGCAGCAGATCCGGGAGCTGGATCTGCCCGGCTATGCCATCGGCGGTCTGGCCGTGGGGGAGACCCATGAGGAGATGTATCGGATCCTGGATGAGACGGTGCCCCATCTTCCGCAGAACAAGCCGGTGTATCTGATGGGAGTCGGGACTCCCGCCAATATCCTGGAAGGGATCGAGCGGGGCGTGGACTTTTTTGACTGTGTTTATCCCAGCAGAAACGGAAGACACGGACATGTGTACACAAACCGGGGGAAGCTGAATCTCTTCAACGCCAGGTATGAACTGGATGAACGACCCATTGAAGAAGGATGTCAGTGCCCGGCCTGCCGGCATTTTTCCAGGGCGTATATCCGGCATCTGCTGAAAGCGAAAGAAATGCTGGGAATGCGTCTTTGTGTCTTGCATAATTTATACTTTTATAATAAAATGATGTGCGAAGCTCGCGAAGCGATCCTGGAGCACAGGTTCTCCGGATATAAGCGGGAAAAACTGAATGGATTCTGCGCAGACGGAGAAGAGGACTGATCGGACTGCCGGAACTGGAGGAGAATATGAATTTATTGAACATGTTGCTGATGTGCGCCGGACTGACAGGCCAGACTGCCACCGAAGTCGCAACCAACGCAGACGGGACTCCTGCACAGCAGGGAAGCTCCTGGTATATTATCGTCATTTATGTAGTGATCTTTGCTGCATTTATTTATTTTATCATGATCAGACCTTCCAGAAAGCAGAAGAAGCAGCAGGAAGAGACCATGAGTTCCATGCAGCCGGGTGACAGCGTGCTGACCACCAGCGGATTCTACGGAACGATCGTGGCCGTGAACGGAGATACCGTGATCGTAGAGTTCGGTAATAACAAGAACTGCCGTATTCCTATGGCCAAGCAGGCAATTTCCCAGGTGGAGAAGGCCGGCAGTGCAGGCACGACCAGCGCAGAGGCTGCGCCGGTGAAGAAGTTCTTCGGCAGAAAGAAAGATGCGGAAGAGATCACCGAAACCGCAAAGGAAGAGTCCGGTTCCGACAGTCAGAGCGAATCCTCCAGTGATTCCTCATCTGATAGTGCCCAGTAACATTCTGTCGGACCCCTGAATGAGAAAAGACACGAGGGAATCCGAGAGGATTCCCTCGATTTTGTAATCAGATAGTTTATCAGACTAAAGTGATAAAATCACAGATCAATTATTATATGGCAAGGAGAAACAGATGAACAGAGTGTATAATTTTGCTGCAGGTCCTGCAGTGCTGCCGGAGGAAGTATTGAGAGAAGCCGCAGAGGAGATGCTGGATTACCGGGGATGCGGACTGGGCGTCATGGAGATGTCCCACCGGAGCAAGGATTTTGAAAGAATCCTTCAGGACGCCAAACAGGATCTGACGGATCTTCTCGGAATACCGGAGAATTATCAGGTCATGTTTGTACAGGGCGGAGCATCCCAGCAGTTTGCAGCTGTCCCGATGAATCTGATGAAGAACAAAGTGGCGGACTACATCGTGACCGGGCAGTGGGCCAAGAAGGCTCTGGCCGAGGGCAAGATTTACGGTCAGGCCAATAAGATCGCTTCTTCCGAGGATAAGACCTTTACCTACATTCCGGACGTATCCGATCTTCCGGTCTCGGAAAATGCGGATTATGTATATATCTGTGAGAATAATACGATTTACGGAACCAAATACAAAGAATTACCGAATACAAAAGGAAAGATCCTGGTCTCTGACCAGAGTTCCATGTTCCTTTCGGAGCCCTGCGATGTTACCCGCTATGGTCTGATCTTTGCGGGAGCCCAGAAGAACGTGGGCCCGGCCGGAAATGTGATCGCGATCATCCGCAAGGATCTGATCACCGAGGATGTGCTTCCCGGAACACCCACCATGCTGAAGTATAAGACCCAGGCGGACAACGATTCTCTGTATAATACGCCGAACGCCTACGGTATCTACATCTGCGGAAAGGTCTTCCGCTGGATCCGGGAGATGGGCGGCCTGGAAGAGATGAAGAAACGCAATGAGAAAAAGGCAAAGGTCCTGTATGATTTCCTGGATCAGAGCAAGCTGTTTGTCGGAACTGTGGAGAAGGAATACCGGTCTTTGATGAATGTGCCGTTTATCACCGGGTCTGACGAACTGAACGCGAAATTTATTGAGGAAGCAAAGCAGAACGGCCTTGTCCAGCTGAAGGGCCACAGGACCGTCGGCGGTATGAGAGCTTCCATTTACAATGCGATGCCCTATGAAGGCGTCGTGAAGCTGGTGGAGTTTATGGATCGGTTTGAAAAGGAGAATGCCTGATGTATACATATAAATGCCTGAATCCGATTGCCCAGGTAGGGCTGGATCATTTTTCCGGAAACTATCAGAAGGTCAGTGAAGATCAGCCTTCGCAGATCATTCTGGTAAGAAGCGCGAAGATGCATGACATGGAACTGGATAAGGAACTGGTCTGTGTCGCCCGGGCGGGAGCCGGCGTCAACAATATTCCTCTGGACCGCTGTGCGGAACAGGGAATCGTGGTATTCAATACCCCCGGCGCCAATGCCAACGGAGTCAAGGAATTATTCCTGTTTGCCGCCATCGCCGGGGTCCGGGATATCCTGGGCGGAATCCGATGGGCAGAGGGAGAATTCGGCAATCCGGAGATTGCCGCCCTTGCTGAGAAGAGCAAGAAACAGTTTGTCGGTCATGAGATCATGGGCAAGACCCTGGGAGTGATCGGCTTGGGAGCCATCGGCGTCAAGGTGGCCAATGCGGCGGTTTCTCTGGGAATGAAGGTCATCGGCTATGATCCGTATCTTTCGGAAGCTGCCAGGGCTTCCCTGGACAGTCTGGTACAGGTAACCGACAGTCTGGATGAGATCGCAGCCAGATCCCAGCTGATCACGATCCATGTGCCGGCCATGGCAGGTACCATCGGAATGATCAACGCGGATTTTCTGTCAAAATGCCGGACCGGGGTGATCTTTATCAATCTGGCCCGGGATACTCTGGTCAATGAACCGGATATGCAGGCTGCCCTGAGTCTCGGACAGGTCGGAAAATACATCTGTGATTTCCCGACTCCGGGAGCCGCTGCCATGAAGAATGCGATCATCATCCCGCATCTGGGAGCCTCCACGGAGGAGTCGGAGGACAACTGCGCGGTTATGGCCGTACAGCAGATTGTGGATTTCATGGAGAACGGCAATATCAGGAATTCCGTGAATTATCCGCCGGTGGATTTCGGCAGAGCGGATGGCGCTGTTCGTCTGTGCGTTGCCCACAGATCCTCCGTGAAGACCAATGAGATCGCAAACCTCCTGACGAAGGCCGGAGCTGTCCTGAAGGGAATGACCGGGAAGGAAAAGGGCGATTATGCGTATTCGATGTTTGATCTGACCACCTGCCCGGAGGGAATTGAAGATACCGTCTGCGTCGATGGTATTTTGAAAGTAAGGATCATCCATTCATAGAATTCATGCGATTTCCGTATCATCCCCTTCCGTGAAGGAACGGTTTTTCGTTTTCCTTTATGGTCCGGATGATGCGGAGATCCGGGATATTACAGATTATAAGGAAGACAGAATATGGCGAATGTCAAACCATTCAGAGCGATCAGACCGAGAAGGACGTATTGCAGGGAGGTTGCAACCCTTCCGTATGATGTGTTTACAGAGAAGCAGGCCCGGGAGGCAGTCGCAGCCAATCCCAGGTCTTTTTTGAAGATCGTCCGTCCCGAAACCATGTTTCCGGAGGGGACGGATATGTACGGAGATGAGGTCTATCTCAAGGCCAGGGATGAACTGGATGCGGACATCCGGAGCAATTTCCTGAAGCAGGACGAGACGGAATGCTACTATATCTATCGTCAGGTGATGCAGGGCCGCAGCCAGACCGGCATCGTCGCCTGTTACTCCGTGGATGATTACCTTAATAATGTAATCAAAAAGCACGAGTTTACCCGTCATGACAAGGAAACGGACCGGACGAAGCATATCGATATCTGCAATGCCCAGACGGGCATGGTATTCCTGGCGTTCCAGAAACAATACAATCCGGAGGAGCTGATCGGGCAGATTACGAAGAGGGCACCGTTATACGATTTTATTTCCAGGGATGAGGTGCGGCAGATCGTCTGGAAAGTGGATGATCCGCAGGAGATTGAAGGCCTGACCCGGGCCTTTGACAGGATGGAGAGCCTGTATATTGCGGACGGACATCACCGGTGCGCTTCCGCCGCGGCCGTTGCGTTGAAGCGCCGGAAAGAGCATCCGGATTATAACGGAACCGAAGAGTTCAATTATTTCATGGCTGTCGCATTTCCCCATGATCAGCTGGTGATCTGTCCTTATAACCGGGTTATGAAGGACCTGAACGGACTGACGGACGAACAGTTCCTCGCGGCTTTGCCGGAGCACGGGTTTGATGTGGAACGGGTGCCGCAGGAGTTTACAGAGGAAGAAAAACAGCGGGGGGCCAATACCGTCCGGGGCAAAGGAGAATTTGCCGTTTACCTGTCGGGCTGCTGGTACCGGCTGAAGGCCCATCCGGAGATCCTGAAGAAGGATCCGGTGGGGACGCTGGAATCCTCCCTGCTGCAGGACAATATTCTGGAGCCGATCCTGGGCGTGAAGGACATCCGCGCGGATAAGCGGATGGATTTTGTCGGCGGGATCAAAGGGTTCGAAGAGATTGAGCGGCGCTGCAAGGAAGATATGAAAATCGGATTTGCACTGTATCCCACTTCTTTGGAGGAATTGTTCCGGGTAACGGATGCGGGGCTTGTCATGCCGCCGAAGTCCACCTGGTTTGAACCGAAGCTGCAGAGCGGCCTGTTTATCCACCGGATCTGATCCGTGGACGGATACGGTTTTTATATATTTCCAGTATCCGCTTGAAAACGGGACTGTTTAGTGTTATCATTCGATAGTTAAGAGGCTAAGGCCTGCGGGCCGAAGCATTTTAATTTAAGCTTAATTTAAAATGTTAATTTATGGAGGTTTGACAATGGCAGATTTAAAGGCACTGAAGAACAAAACAATCATCACAGTTGCACCGACCGGCGCATGGCCGAAAAAGAAAGATAATCCGAACGTTCCGATGGATCCGGAAGAGATCGCTGAAGACGTATATGAATGCTGGAAAGCCGGCGCAGCAGTTGCTCATCTTCATATGAGAGACGAAGAAGGCAACGGAAGAATGGATCCCGTAAGATTCAAGAAGACCGTTGAACTGATCAAGGCTCATAAGGATTGCGATATCGTTCTGAATCTCACCACCTCCGGTGATATTCACGCAGATGATGACATCCGTGTTGCTCATGTTAAGGAACTTAAGCCGGAAATGGCATCCTATGACTGCGGTTCCATGAACTGGCTGAACAGCGGCCTGTTCATCAACAGCCCGAAGTTCCTTGAGGAGTGCGGACTTCTGTTCCAGGAGCTGGGCGTAAAGCCGGAAATCGAAGCATTTGATCCCGGTATGATCGGCAATGCCGCATACTACATCAAGAAAGGTGTCCTGAAGACTCCTGTTCATTTCCAGTTCTGCATGGGCTGTGCAAATGGTATCTCCGGAACCATGAAGAACCTGATCTTCATGAAGGAAGAAGCTGACCGTCTGGTCGGACCGGCAAACTACACATGGTCCTGCTTCGGTGTTGGCCATTCCGCAATGGAAATGCTCTACGGCGCAACCGCTCTGGGCGGACACATCCGTGTCGGTATGGAAGACAACGTTCTGTACAGCAAGGGCGTTCTGGCAGAGTCCAACAAGCAGTTCGTGGAAAGAGCTGTTCGCGTTGTTAAGGAATTCGGCCGTGAGGTCGCTACTCCGGATGAGGCTCGTCAGCTGCTTCACCTTGCTCCGTACAACGAGTAATTCTGCAAATCGATTACCCATAAGACAGCGGGCCTGTTGGCCCGCTTTTCTTAAATTCTACAGTCAGAGGTTGATATGAAATACGATTTTACTTCCATCCTGGACCGGAAGGGCAGGGACGCCATTGCTCTGGACGCTTTGGGAAAGATACCGGGATTTGCGCCGGGGGCTCCGAAGGAAGGGTTCGACGCGATCCCGATGTGGGTTGCGGATATGAATTTCCCGGTGTGCCCATCCATTACGGAGGCCATCAGCCGGAGGGTATCCCATCCGTCCTTCGGATATTTCAGTCCCCGGGAGGAGTATTATGAGTCCATCATAAAGTGGCAGCGTACCAGAAATCATGTGGAAGGTCTGGATCGAAGCTGCATTGGTTATGAAAACGGAGTCCTGGGAGGCGTGATCGCTGCCCTGAATGTCTTCTGTTCCCGGGGGGACAAGGTCCTGGTTCATTCTCCGACCTACATCGGCTTCACCAATTCCCTGGGCAATAACGGCTATCAGATCGTACACAGTCCGCTGCGTGTGGATGCGGAGGGCGTCTGGCGCATGGATCTGGAGGACATGGAGAAGAAGATCCGGAAAGAGAAGATCCACGCGGCGATCTTCTGTTCTCCCCATAATCCCACCGGAAGGGTCTGGGAAAGGAAGGAGCTGGAGCAGATGATGGAACTGTTCCGGAGATATGATGTCTATGTGGTCTCGGATGAGATCTGGTCGGATCTGATTCTGGAGGGATATCAGCATATTCCGCTTCAGTCGGTGTCGGAGGATGCCAGAATGCGGACAGCGGCGTTTTATGCGCCTTCCAAAACTTTTAACCTGGCGGGACTGGTAGGAAGTTATCATATCGTATATAATACATGGATGCGGGAACGTCTGAGAAAAGAATCTTCCCTGTCCCTTTACAATGAGATGAATGTCCTGTCCATGCATGCGCTGATCGGGGCCTATCACCCGGAGGGTTATGAATGGGTGGATGAACTCAACCAGGTCCTCACCGGAAATGTCGCATTTGCCTGTCAGTATATCCGGGATCACTTCGAAGGAGTCCGTGTCTGTCAGCCCCAGGGAACCTACATGCTGTTTGTCGACTGTAAAGACTGGTGCAGGGCGCATCACAAAACGATCGAGGATGTGGAGCATGCCTGCTGGGATGTGGGGGCAGCGGTTCAGGACGGACAGATGTTCCATGGCCCGTGCCATCTGCGCATGAATCTGGCCCTCCCCCGTGCCCGGGTGGAAGAGGCCTTTGAACGAATGAATCAATACGTGTTTAACAAAAGGGAGGTATGAAAATGACCTGGGGTGCACAGTATATGTGTTATACATGCAAAAACTGCGGAAAGAAATACAGATACGCCATCGACCTGATCGGAGATTTCGGCGCTGATTACGGCAAATGCCCGGTATGCGGATCGGAAGGCAATCTGGATGCGGAAGGTCCGGTGGGGGATGCGACCAGACCCTACGAGGATGTGGAATAAGGGATCAGAAAAGCGTGGGAAGAACCAGTTTTAAACCCGGAAATATGCTTTATCCGCTGCCCTGCGTGATGGTGAGCTGCCAAAAGCCCGGACAGCGTCCGAACATTATTACCGTTGCCTGGACCGGAACCGTCTGCTCTGATCCGGCGATGGTGTATATCTCTGTCCGCCCGGAACGGTACAGTCATGAGATCCTTTGCTCCACAGGCGAATTTGTGATCAACCTGGTGAGTGAGAAACTGACCGGAAGCATGGACTACTGCGGAGTGAAGAGCGGAAGAGATGTGGACAAATTCGCGGCATGTCATCTGACAGCGATCCCCTCCCAGACGGTAAAGGCCCCTTCCATCGCCGAAAGTCCGGTCTGTATTGAATGCGCAGTGGAGCAGATGATCAAGCTGGGAAGCCATGACATGTTCCTGGCCAGGGTTACGGGGGTCACTGTGGATGAGGATCTTCTGGATGAAAAGGGCGCGTTCCATCTGAACCGGGCATCACTGACCTCCTATTCCCACGGAACCTATCTTTCCCCGGGAAAGATCCTGGGAACCTTCGGATACAGTGTCAGAAAAAGAAACAACAGCAAAAGGAGACATAAATGACAAAGGAACAGATCATAAAAACGATTAAAGAGGAAGACATTCAATTCATCCGGCTCCAGTTTACGGATATTTTCGGAGCGATGAAGAACGTTTCCATTACCCCGTCCCAGATCGAGAAGGCTCTGAATAACAAGATGATGTTTGACGGTTCTTCCATTGACGGATTTGCCCGGATCGAAGAGTCAGACATGTGTCTGTATCCGGATCTGGATACATTTCGGATCCATCCCTGGGATCAGGAAAAGGGCAAGGTTGCCCGTCTGATCTGTGATGTCTATACCCCTGACGGCAATCCCTTTGAGGGAGATCCCAGATATATTCTGCGGAAGGCTTTAAAGCATGCGGAAGAGATGGGGTATTCCTTTAATGTCGGTCCCGAGTGTGAATTCTATCTGATGAAGACCGACGCTGACGGAAGACCTGTTCTGGATTCCTATGATGAAGGCGGATATTTTGATCTGGGCCCCAATGATGTGGGGGAGGATGTCCGGAAATATATCGTACTCGCCCTGGAAAAGCTGGGATTTGAGATCGAGGCTTCTCATCATGAATGCGGACCCGCACAGCATGAGATTGATTTCAAATACGCCTCTGCTCTGGCAGCTGCGGATAATATCATGACCTTCAAGTATGCGGTAAAGACGATTTCGGAGAAGCATCAGATGTATGCCACCTTCATGCCGAAGCCCTTCTACGGAGCCGCCGGCAACGGCATGCACCTGAATATGTCCCTTATGAAGAACGGAAAGAACTCCTTTGTGGACGAATCGGATAAGAACGGACTGTCCAAAGAGGCCTATTCCTTCATGGCCGGGATCATGAAGCATATTGAAGGGATCACCATTTTCACCAATCCGCTGATCAACTCCTACAAGCGTCTGGTTCCGGATTTTGAAGCGCCCCTTTATATTGCCTGGTCCGCCCGGAATCGTTCGCCTTTATTCCGGGTTCCCACTTCCGGAGGACAGTCGACCCGGATCGAGCTGCGCAACCCGGATCCGTCCGCAAATCCCTATCTGGCACTGGCTCTGTGTCTGGAAGCCGGCCTGGAGGGTATCCGCAGGGAGATGGTCCCGCCTGCTCCGGTAGACAAGAATATTTTCGAGATGAGCAAACGGGAGCTGTCCCGGTCCCATGTTCATATGCTTCCGCTGAATATGTATGAGGCGATCCGGAAGGCAGAGAAGGACCGGTTTGTAAAAGAAGTCCTGGGAGCGCATATTTTTGAACGGTATATCTCCGCCAAGAATAACGAATGGTCCGAGTATTCCCAGAGGATCAGCAACTGGGAGATCGAGAAGTATTTACTGAAGTATTGATAAAGGCGGCATCACACACAATTTGAACATGAACGGTTTTACAATTTTCAGGATCCTGATTCTGATCGCAGGCGGATTGCTTTTCTTATGGTTTTTCCTGCCTGCGGTCTTTCTGCATAATTTCAATATCGGCGCGCTGACCGGAATGGGACTCAGTCTGCTGATGATCCTGTATGGTATTCTGGGGATAAAGATCAATGCGCTGATCCGGTCCGGATGGGAACATACGGCTGGACGGATCCTTGGGATCCTGCTGATCGTGGTTTGTGCCGGGATCCTGGCTCTGGCCGGCGCCTGCACGGCGGCCATGATTAAAGGGCTTCAGGGCAGCCCGGAACCGGGAAGCACCGTGATCGTTCTGGGGGCGCGGGTGTACGGCAATCGGGTCAGCCGGGCGATGAAGGGGCGGCTGGACGAGGCGGTTAGGTATCTGAATGAGTATCCGGAATCGGTCTGCATTGTATCCGGCGGACAGGGAAAGAACGAGACCGCAACGGAGGCCTCGGTCATGTATCAGTATCTGATCGGGCAGGGGATCGACCCGGAACGGATCCGGCAGGAAGATCAGTCGACGGATACGCAGGAGAACCTGCGCTATTCCAGACAGATCATAGAAGAGGAGGGCCTTAATCCGCATGTGGCGCTGGCAACAAACGGATATCATGCTTATCGGGCGGAGAACTACGCCCGGGAAGCTGGCCTGGAGGATGCGGAGACACTGCCGGCAGCGACAGCCTGGTATCTCCTTCCCACAAGTCTGATCCGGGAAATGTACGGGATCCTGGAGCAGTGGTTCCTGAAGTCATAGCCGGAGTTATATAGGACATGGGGATGAATTATACCTATATTCTGCGATGCGGGGACGGCACCTATTACACGGGCTGGACGAATGATCTGGAGAAAAGAGTAAAAGCGCATAATGAAGGAGCAGGTGCAAGGTACACCCGCTCCCGTCTTCCGGTTACTCTGGTATATTATGAACTGTTTGAAACGAAGCAGGAAGCCCAAAGCCGGGAGTGGCATATCAAAAGGCTTTCCCGCAGGGAGAAAGAGCAGCTGATCAGCTGCGGATCTGGCCATCGCCGGTAACAATGTACTTGTAGCTGGTCAGTTCTTCGAGCCCCATAGGGCCTCTGGCATGGAGCTTCTGCGTCGAGATTCCCATTTCACAGCCAAGGCCGAACATTCCGCCATCCGTGAAGCGGGTGGATGCATTGACATAGAGAGCAGCGCTGTCCACATGGGTCGTGAAATAATCTGCGGCATTCATGTCCTGCGTCAGGATGGCTTCGCTGTGATGCGTGCTGTGACGGGCAATGTGTTCCACGGCTTCTCTGACATCTTTTACGATCTTCACTGCCAGAATATAATCCAGAAATTCGGTATCAAAATCCTGACTGACTGCAGGCGTTCCTGGAATGATGGCCAGTGCCTTTTCACACAGCCGCAGTTCCACCGGGGGGTTCCCCTCTGCGATCCGCTGATCCACCAGCAGCTGTTTCAGATCCGGCAGAAATGCCGCAGCGATCTGTTCATTGACCAGGAGCGTTTCTTCCGCATTGCAGACAGACGGCCGCTGCGTTTTAGCATTGTTGATAATCTTCAGCGCTTTGGGAAGATCCGCGCTGCTGTCCACATAGATGGAGCAGATTCCGGTACCTGTCTCAATGCAGGGAACCGTCGCATTTTCCACACAGGCCCGGATCAGGCCTGCGCCGCCCCTGGGAATCAGCAGATCCACATATCCCCGTGCTTGCATCAGTTCCTGAGCGCTGGCCCGGGTCGTATCATCCACAATATTGATCAGTTCTTCCAAGAGACCAACCGAGCGAAGCCCCTTACGCATTGCGTTAACCACCGATTTGGAGGTACGGTATGCTTCTTTGCCGCCCCGCAGGATGCAGACATTCCCGCTTTTCAGGCACAGGGCGGCTGCATCGGACGTGACATTGGGGCGGCTTTCATAAATGATGGCCACCACCCCCAGGGGAACCGAAACCTTCTTCAGATTCAGCCCGTCGGTGATCGTTCTCTCGGTCAGGATCCTTCCCACCGGATCCGGAAGCTGTATGACATCCCGGATCCCGTCGGCCATTCCCCGGATCCGGTCCATCGTCAGCATCAGACGGTCCAGCATTACATCACTGACCGTTCCCTTTGCGGCTTCCAGATCCAGCCGGTTCTGTGTCAGGATCTCTTCGGCTTCCTGTTCCAGTGCATCGGCCATAGCCGCCAGAGCTTCATTTTTCTGTTCAGCCGTGATCGACGCAAAGGCGGTTTTCGCTTCTTTGGCAGAGAGTAAGATTTCTTTTGTCGTCATAGGTATTCTCCAATCATATCAGGTCCGGTGAAAACAGCTGCCTTGTCAGGACTTTCCACCGGCAAGAAACCGGGTTCCTACCGGCTTTCCGTCGGCAATATCATAGAGCAGAGCCGGATCTGCGCCATTCGCAATGATCATATCACAGCCTGCCTCCGTGCAGATCCGGGCCGCGGACAGCTTGGTTTTCATTCCGCCGGTTCCGAGGGCGGATCCCTTGTCCCCGGCAAGAGCGAGGATCTCCTCCGTCAGTTCCGGAACCTCCGGAATCAGAAGCGCATCTTTGTCCCTGTGGGGATCCGCTGTATACAGACCGTTGATATCGGAGAGCAGAACCAGCAGTTCCGCTCTGGCACTGGTCGCCACGATCGCAGCCAGGGTATCGTTGTCTCCGATGACGATCTCCTCGGTGGCGACCGAGTCATTTTCATTGATGATCGGGATCACGTCCAGCTCCAGCAGCCGGTTCAGGGTTGTGGAAAAATTGCGGTGCCGGTCCTCGTGCCGGACATCGGCGGCGGTGATCAGAATCTGCGCCACCGTGTGGTTATATTCGGAAAACAGCTTGTCATAAACATACATCAGCTCACACTGGCCAATGGCCGCAGCTGCCTGTTTCGTGGCCATATCCGAAGGTTTCTTTGTCAGGGACAGTTTACCGACTCCCATGCCGATCGCGCCGGAGGAAACCAGAATGATCTCCATCCCTGAATTTTTCAGGTCGCTGATCACTTTGCACAGTTCCTCGGTCCTTCTGATATTGAGCCTTCCGCCCGCATGGGCGAGGGTGGAAGTGCCGATCTTGATTACAATTCTCATAAATGGATTTCCTGTATCTGTATAAAGTCTGCAACCGCTATTATAGCAGTCATGGAAAACCGGCGCAATTGAAAAACTTCCATATTGTGCCGGATGTTAAGCCGGGAACGACGTATGAAGGCGTTGTCATTGAAGTAAACTGAACAAACAGACAGATCATTCGGATTCCAGGACCCGGATCCGGGAAATCCCGTAATGACGAAATATGGAGATCGCCTCCCGGGGAATCCGTTCCCCGCAGATGATGATCGGAACGGCCGGCGGGCAGACAAGCGCGGGATCCGCGCAGATGCAGCCGGCCGATTCTTCTGCCGGGATCTCAACAGAAGGAGCCAGAAGCGCGGACCGGATGGAAAGGATCGGTTCCGGATGCGGACAGCGGGGCCGGCGGACCGGCTCCGGGGAGTGCAGTTTTTCTTGCGGGGAAGAGGAAGCCCCAGAGCTCTGCAGAGCAGGTACCGGCAGCGATTCCAGTACAGCTGTCAGATGGTCCAGCTCGCCGGCGGAATTACCGGGAGAAACCATCAGAACCAGATCGTCCGGATCGGCATATTCGCATTCGATTCCCCGGAAACGGAGGATCTGTGCCAGAGCTCTGCCGTCATATCCGGATCGGGATGCGCAGAGGGTGATCTTCAGGGGTTCGGGCGTAAGGGGAAAGCAGTCTTCCGCAAGGACGAAGCCGTGGCATTGCAGCCGCTGTTTGACCCCGTGAACTCTGGCTTCGCAGGCTGCCAGGGAGGCTCTCCAGGGACCTGAAAGAAGCGCATTGGTCCGGTCCAGAGACTCCAGAAGCAGATAGGACGGAGAGGTGGAACCGAACAGAGCCATGGCCCTGCGGGCATGGGAGAGGAATGCGGAAGGCGCGGAAGCACTGATGTGCAGATAGGCGCATCCCGTCAGAGCCGGCAGCGTCTTATGAGCGGAATCACAGCAAAGATCCGCCCCGAGATCCATGGGATGTACGGGATTTTCCAGAAAATGAAGATAGGCGCCGTGGGCATTATCCACCAGCAGAGGCACCCCGAATTCGTGGGCAGCTGCGGCGATCTCCCGGATCTTCTGCAGATTTCCCAGATAATCCGGAGAGGTCAGGTACACCGCTGCCGGAGGCACCGGAAGGGAGAGGATCGCGTCACGGACCGAGGCGGCGCTGACGGGACAGGCGCAGAGCGACCAGGAATCCGTTTCCGGATACAGCCACTTCACGTCCAGATCCAGCAGAGCGGCTGCGGTAAGGAAGGAACGATGCACGTTCCTGGCAGCCAGGATCACCGGCCGGCCCTCCCCGATGAAGCAGGGATCCTCCTGGACGCCGGGTGAACCCGCGCGGAGGGCAGCTGCGACAGAGTTGGAGGCACGGGAGAAAAATCCCGCCGCGAGTGCCAGCATGGCCCGGATACACTGACTGGATCCTTCCGTGGAATAAAGTGTCAGCGCGGTTCCGAATAAGGAGGAGGCATTTTCCTCACTGGCCCGGATGATTCCCGCGGCTTCATATAAGGAGTCGGCGCCGGGGATCTCCGTGATATCATGGGAATACTGTAACACAGCATCCTCCGGGGCGGCTCCCTTGTGGCCGGGCATATGAAAGCGGGAAATGCCGGAGTCGGCGTAATCCAGCAGAAAATCACAGATCGGAGTAGATATCGTATCTTTCATGGCAGTTACAGCTGCTTTTCAGCTTCCAGCGCAATGGCGCATTCGATCCGTTTCCGGAACAGTTCGCATCCCGGCGGATAGATGCCCCGGATACTGCCGGAGGCATGGAATGCATTTGCGGCGCATCCGCCGGAGCACCACAGTTTCGCCCAGCAGTCGGCACATTCCGGACGGGAATAGACATTGCAGGAACGAAACTCCTCCTGCCTGCCGGGATTGGTAATGCCGTTCCAGATATCTCCCAGCCGGTAATCGCTCTCACCGACAAACTGATGGCAGGGATACAGATCTCCCCAGGGCGTCACCGCCATATATTCGGTTCCGGATCCGCAGCCGGAGATCCGCTTGTAGATGCAGGGACCGCCGGACAGGTCGATCATATAATGATAGAAGGTAAAGGGCCTGCCTTCTTTGCGCCGCTGGCGCATCAGATCCGCCAGCTCCTCATACTGCTGTTTTACGATCTCCAGATCTCCGGCGGTCAGAGCCTCCGGGTCATCCGGACCGGCAACCACCGGCTCCATACTCAGCTCTGTAAAACCCAGGTCCAGCATGCAGCGGATATCCTTGACGAAATCCGGATTGGCATGGGTAAAGGTGCCGCGAATGTAGTAATTCCGGCCCTGACGGGCCTTCACAAATTTCTGGAATTTCGGGACCACCCGCTCCCAGCTGCCGCATCCGGCGTAGTCCACGCGATAGCGGTCATGGATCTGTTTTCTTCCGTCCAGACTCAGGACCACATTACTCATTTCCCGATTGCAGAAATCAATGACGTCGTCATCGATCAGAAGCCCGTTGGTCGTGAGGGTGAACCGGAAATTCTTATTGTGTTCCTTTTCGATCCCGCGGGCATAGCGCACCAGCTGCTTTACCACGTCCCAGTTCATCAAAGGCTCGCCGCCGAAGAAATCCACCTCCAGATTGTGCCTTGTTCCAGAGTGGGCGATCAGAAAATCAAGGGCCTGTTTCCCGACTTCATAACTCATGACGGAGCGCTCGCCGTTGTATTTGCCCTGACTTGCGAAGCAGTAGGAACAGTTGAGATTGCAGGTGTGGGCGATATGAAGGCAGAGCGCTTTGATCACACCGCCGCTGCGTTCCTTGAAGGTATCGGCCGCCGGCGCAAAGGTGTCGGGGGTAAAGAGCTGCCCCCTGGATTTCAGTTCCCGGATATCCTGCAGACATTCCCGGATATCCTCCTCTGTCAGTGCCTCCTGCCCGGATCCGCTGCGTTCACGGTGCCGGTCCAGCATGATCCGGATGATATCTTCTTCTTTCTCCTGCGGATACAGCTGAATCAGCTCATAGGCAATGTCGTCTACCACATGCACGGAACCGGAGCAGGTATCCAGTACAATATTCAATCCTGCGGATTTGTATTGATGGACCATAAAAAACCTCTTAATGAATAAAAAATGCCGCCTTGCTCAGGCGGCATTTTTAGACCGTTCTGATTATTTTGTTTCTTTCTTCTCGCACTGCTGGTTGGCAATGCCGCAGCTGGTCTTGCATGCGGACTGGCAGGAAGTCTGGCATTCGCCGCATCCGCCGTTTTTGGCACTTTCACACAGATTGCGGGTTTCAAGGGTCTGAATTCTCTTCATGATACTATCTCCAATCTTCTGACGCAGGGCGGTAAAGGCCTTGCATGAACTTTGAAAAAAATATATCATGGCACTATTGGAATGTCAAGAAAACACCGATGTTCCGGGAAACAACCGGAAAACAGCACAAAGGTTCCGGGAAAAACCGCCTGGAAGGGCAAAAGCCTGTCCGGCAGGCAAAAAGATCCGGAGGAGAAATGACAACACTGACACTGATCAATCTGCTGAAGGAGATCCGGCAGGGGCCGGACAGAAGCGCCGGGGAGGAGATCCGGCTGTGGTACGGATGGCTGTTTGAGGGGACCGCCGCGGACATTCAGATCCCTTTGTGGGAATCCGCATACAAAGAAGATCCGGTCTTGTTAAATCAGGTGACGCTTCAGGTGCTCGAATGCTATTTTCAGGAACATTTGACACCGGCGGATGTACACCTGCCAGCGGATGACCTTGGGCTGGAACTGGAATTCTTCCTGATCCTTCTGGAACGGCAGAAGTATGACCGGGCTGCCGCCTTTTTTAAACTTCATCTGGGAGTGCTTCTTAAGCATGTGCTTTCCGGGATCCGGTCCGTGGACTCCTGCCCTTATTATTCGGAACTGGCCCGCGGGGCAGAGGAACTGCTTCAGGAACTTTGCTGTTGCGCGGAACAGCCCGGAAGCCTTGCCAAATACCGGTGCGGTCTTCCCGAGAAGAGCGGTTTTCAGACCATATCGGAAGAGCAGATCCGGGAACGGCTGAAACGTCGCGTTGTTCTGACTGCGGGACGGGGAAACTGCGGCGGAAAATGCGGGCTGGAAGCAGAGGTGACCGCCGGCTGTATCCTTGATCTTCACGGGGTAAAACAGAAAGACCCGATCACCATTCCGCCCTGCGCCAGGGGAAGGGCTTACCGGCAGACCTATCTGCATCCCGGCAGGCTGCGTTATCCTATGCTGCGAACGGGAATGCGGGGAGAGGGAAGGTTCCGGAGGATCAGCTGGAAGGAAGCGGTTCAGCTGATTGCGCAGAAACTGACTTCCCTGACGGCAGAATACGGCCCGGGATGCCGGTACGTGAATTATTCCTCCGGAGTGGAATCCCAGATCAGCGGAGATCTGGTGATGCAGAGACTTCTGGGAAAGACCGGCGGATATCTGGGACATTTTAATGATTACAGCTCCGCCTGTATCACCTATACCCTGCCATATCTTTATGGCACCGTTTCTACAGGATCCTCGCTGTCCTCCTTTTCGGATGCCCGTCTGGCTGTTTTCTGGGGGAATAATCCGCTGGTAACGGAATACTGCGGGGAATGGCTCCGGCTGCTTCAGACCTATCAGGAGAAAAAGACCCGGGTGATCGTGATTGATCCTCATTTTCATGAAACGGGAAAAATGCTGGATGCGCAGTGGATCCCGATCCGGCCGGACACCGATGCCGCCCTGGCGGTCAGTCTTGCCTATGTGCTCTGGGATGAGGAACTGTGTGACCAGGCCTTTATGGACCGGTACTGTCTGGGATTTGATGCTGCTCATATGCCGGAAGGGATGGAACAGGAGGAATCCTTCCATGATTATGTGTTCGGAATCCGGGACGGACAGCCCAAGGATCCGGAATGGGCGGAGCCGATCACCGGGATCCCGGCGGAGAGGATCCGGAAGCTTGCCAGAGATCTGGCAGCAGCAGATCCTCCGGCTGTTTTTGCGGGAAGAGGCTGTCAGAGAACCGCCGGCGGAGAACAGAACGTCCGCAGCATTGCAGCCCTCTGCTGCATGCTGGGAACCGTGGGACGAAGGGGCGGAGGAACCGGCTACAACGGATATCTTCCCCATCCGGCATACCCATCCTTTCCGAAAGGGGACAATCCGTACCGGGGGATGATCCCGGCCTTTCTCTGGACGGATGCGATCCTGGACGGAAAACATATGAACCGGAAAGAGCATCATATCCGGGGACGGGAGCAGCTGGAAAGCGATATCAAGATCCTGTTTAATCTTGCGGGAAATACCATGATGAACCAGCACAGCGATGTAAACCGGACTGCCCGGATCCTGAAGGATCCTTCCAAATGTGAATTCATCGTTGTATCAGATCTGTATATGACCGCCAGTGCCCGGTATGCGGATCTGCTGCTTCCGGGAACGGGGATGTTTGAAGATTCCTATCTGTGCAGGCCCTGGGGGCAGGGAGAATATCTTCTCTATGCGGATCAGGTGATCGAACCCTTATTTGAAAGCCGGTTCGAAGCGGACTGGATCCGGGAACTGGGAGAACTGCTGGGTGCGGAAGGAACGACAGAAGGATTTCAAAATACCGGGGAGTGGTATCAGAAACTGTACGAACGGGCCAGAGAAGAAGAACCGGAGCTGCCGGAGTATGAAGCATTTCAGAAAGCCGGGGGATTCCGGTTCCGGGAACATCCGGAGCATATTGCTTTTTGCAGCGAGATCCGGGATCCGGAGCATCATAAATTTCCCACAAAGAGCGGAAAGATCGAGATCTTCTCCCCACAGCTGCATGCGATGAAGGAAGAAGAAATTTCCGGGATTCCCAGATATACCGGCGGATTTGAAGGGGTGACGGACCCGAAAAAGAGCAGGTATCCGCTGCAGCTGATCGGATGGCATACGAAGCGGCGGACCCATTCGGTAGGAGATCAGAATCCGGTCTTGGAGAAGCAAGAACCCCACCGTCTGTGGATCCATCCGGAGGATGCCGCAGAAAGGGGGATCCGGGAGGAGACTATGACAGAAGTATCCAATGACAGGGGCAGGGTCCGCATCCGGGCCCATCTGACGCGGGAGATCATGCCCGGGGTGGTCTGCATCCCCCAGGGGGCCTGGTATACGCCGGATCAGAACGGGACCGATCTCAGAGGATGCGTCAACACCCTGACAACCTCCCGGCCGACAGCCCTTGCCAGGGCCAATCCCCAGCATTCCTGTCTGGTCCAGGTAAGTGCGGCGCAGACAGGATCCGGGGATCTTGCTGCGGCTTGTCCGGAATCGACGATAAGGAACCGTAACGGAACATGAAAAGGATCCGGAGGATTTTTCTGATTATCTTATGTATCCTTGCGCTTGCCGCGGGGACAATCGGGGTTTCCGCCTGGCGAAACTCCAGAGGATTTGCAGAAACGGCGGTTTATTTCCTGCGCCTTCTTACCGGAACGGAAGAAGTGCAGGGAATTTTCGTCAGCCCGGATCTGAAGGATCTTCCGCCGTGGGACGGAAAGACCATCGCTGTGCCGGTCAATCACAATGTTCCGCTGTTTTCGGAGGAAGACCGGAATCTCCCGGAGGGAACGGTCCGGTATTCTTCTTTGGATGAACTGGGACGGTGCGGGAGCGTCACAGCCAGTCTCTGCGCGGCAGACCTTCCGGAGAATCCCAGAGATGATGAGGAGAGCCGTATGACCATCATTCCCACCGGATATCAACAGACCGAGTATCCGGAGGAACTGGTGGAACACCGGTTTTTATATCATCGCTGCCATCTGCTGGGCTGGCAGCTGGGCGGAGAGACCTCCGGCCGGAATCTGATCGCCGGCACCAGAGCCTTCAATATTGAGGGAATGCTTCCTTATGAGAATCAGGCCGCCCGGTATCTGTACAGCCACCGCTCCCATCATATTCTGTACCGGGTCACGCCGGTTTTTGCGGGATCCGAGAGAAGCTGCAGAGGAGTCCTGATGGAAGGGCTGTCTCCGGAGGATCCGGGAGAGCTCAGCTTCTGTGTGTTCATTTATAATGAACAGCCGGGGATCGTGATCGACCATTGGGACGGCAGCAGCCGGATTCAGCCGGAAGAGGGATGATCTTCTTCCGGCTCTCTGCCTTCGAAAAGAGCCGGATCCGGTTCGCCCGCTGCGGCGAGGGCTTCCTGAAATCCCCGCAGCGCATCAAAGGGGCTGAAGATCTTCGCCCGGTGAACAAGATCCATTGCCGGATGCCGGATCCGGAAGGGGTCAAATCTGTCGTGTTTCGGTTTTCCTTTCAGATAGACTTCCCGGTAAGGGAAATCCGCGGGGATCCTGTCGGGATCTTTCATGTCGCTGTCCGCCTCCTTTCCTGCCGTCCTGTGATCCGGGAAGGATCAGGGCGTCTCCCTGTGATGGGTGATCATCAGGGTAATCCGATTGTAGCAGAGATCCTGTCCGATAAAAAGGAAAACATCGAACATATGTTCGAAAAAATGAAATCATGGGCTGTTAAAAGCAAACTGCCTGTGATATAATTCCGGAAAACAAAAAGAACATTAAGAAGGTGAATTTATGGGGCTGTTTGGATTTTTGAAACTTCCGGATATCAATCAGGGGATCCAGGAGTTTCAGGCTTCGGAGCATGCAGTGCTGCTGGATGTCCGGGATACCCAGGAATACAGCAGCGGACACATTCCCGGGGCGGTCAATCTTCCCAGAGATGAGATCGAAAAAGCAGGGGAGCTGATTCCGGATCCGGAGACGGAGATCTATACGTACTGTTATTCCGGAAGACGCAGCGATCTTGCAGCGATCGCGCTTAAACGCATGGGATACCGGCATGTCCGGAATATCGGAGGGATCGCGTCCTATCATGGGCCGATTGAAAAATAAGGCGGTCAGGGAGCGTACAGAAGATGCAGCGATATGTCGTTTTTGATGTGGAAACGCCCAATCGGTATAATAACCGCATGAGCGCGATCGGGATCACGGTCCTGGAGAATGGCCGGGTGATCCGGGAGTTCTATACCCTGGTTAATCCGGAAACGGCATTCGATCCGTTTAATATTCAGCTGACGGGGATCAATGAGCATATGGTCGCCGGCGCGCCGACATTTCCGGAACTGTGGGAGCAGATCGAACCGTTGATGTCCGACGGGGTACTGGTCGCCCATAATGCGGTGTTTGATCTGGGCGTCCTGAGAAGCTGCCTGAGGGATTACGGAATCGGGTGGAGAACGGATGTCCCTTATCTGTGTACCGTACAGATGGGCCGGAGACTCCTTCCGGGGATGAGACACAATCTGGATATTCTGTGCGGCTATTATCATATCGCGCTGGATCATCACCATGCGGACAGCGACAGCAATGCCTGCGCACAGATCCTGCTGCATTATCTGGAGCAGGGGGCGGACCCGGAGCAGTTTCTTCGCACCTACGATCTGAAAAAGCGGGTGGAAAGGAATTACTATATGGCAGATTTTACTTATGAGATTACAGAGGAGATCGGAGTTCTTTCGGAAAATGCCAAAGGATGGCGAAAGGAATTCAACAGGATCTCCTGGAACGGCAACGCTCCGAAATATGATATCAGGGACTGGGCTCCGGACCGGGCAAAAATGGGTAAGGGCGTGACCCTGACGGAGGAAGAGGCTGCGAAACTGAAAGAACTGCTGGATCAAAGGGGCTGATGGAACAATGGACAAGGAAGTGCAGAGCAGACCTTCAGCAGAAGAACCCCTGGAGATCGAGCGGAAGTTTCTGATCCGGTATCCGGATGTTTCACTGCTGGAGCGTATCTGCAGCAGGAAAGCGGATATGAGCCAGACTTATCTGCGGTCGGAGAAGAAACTGTCCAGGAGAGTCCGCAGAAGGACTATCAACGGAGAAGAGGATTACTGGTATAATGAAAAGGTAAAGCTTTCGGATACCACCCGGATCGAACGGGAACGGCAGATCACAGAAGCGCAGTACCGGGAGCTTCTGAAGGAAGCGATCCCGGATGCGCAGACCATCCAAAAGACGCGGTATGACCTGCCGTCGGGGGATTTGTGCTTCGAGATCGATATTTTTCCGGAATGGACGGACCGGGCCTTTGCCGAGGTCGAACTGGAAAACGAGGATCAGGAATTTGTATTTCCGGATTGTCTGAGTATCATAAAGGAAGTAACGGAGGATGACCGGTATACGAATTCCTCATTAGCCAGAAACGGTTTCGTCTATGATGAGATAGAAGGAGAGTCCTGAGATGTTTTATTTTTTAATGATGCCCTATATGGCTTACAGGTGGATCCTGATTCTGGCCGCCCTGGTGCCGGCGGTTTTTCTGATGATCAAGGTGTACAGATCCGACCGTCTGGAAAGTGAAAGCGGCCCCATGCTGCGGAGTCTGGTGCTGGCAGGGATCCTGGCCACGCTGGCAGCGATGGTGCTGGAGCGGATCGGAGAGGGGATCCTGGGAGCTGTTGCTTCGGAATCATCTACAACATATCAGGTGATCCTGTATTTCGTGATCGTTGCGTTTGCGGAGGAGGGCACCAAATATGCCGCACTGCGGATCCGAACCTGGAAGTCCCCGGAATTTGACTGCCAGTACGACGGAGTCGTCTATGCTGTGTTTGTTTCCCTGGGATTTGCGCTGTGGGAGAACATCAGTTATGTGCTGCATTTTGGGTTCAGCACGGCCCTTGTACGGGCGGTAACGGCGATCCCGGGCCATGCCTGCTTCGGAGTGTTTATGGGGATTTTTTATGGTCTGGCCAAAGGATATCAGGTTATGAACGACCGGTCGAAGTCGAAGCTTTGTCTGGTCCTGAGCGTCGTGGTCCCAGCCCTGATCCATGGAACCTACGATTATATCGCGACATCACAGACCAGCGGAGAATGGGGCTTTATCCTGTTTATTGCGGTGCTTTTTGCAGTTTCCTATTACCTGGTGAACAAGATGGCGAAGAACGACCGGTATTTCGAAAGTCGCCGCAGCTATCGCAGATCCCGGTAACGGATGGATGACAGACAGGAGGATGTATAATGACAGTAAAGAAAGTAATTGTTGCCGGAGGCGGTGTGCTGGGATCCCAGATCAGTCTGATGTGCGCATATGCCGGGATTGATGTGACGATCCTGATCCGGAAAGAAGATTCCGAAGAGCAGACCAGGACCAAGCTGGCCAGATATGCGGCAATGATGCTGCAGGATCTGGACCAGGCGGAACTGTTTCTCGGAGTGCCGGAGGAACAGGCGGTTTATCCCCACGGGATGATCCGGGATTGGAAGGATCTGAACAGGGATAAGCTTGCGCAGATGATCGGGGATACCAGACAGAGGTGTCATGCGGATCTTCGGATTGTGAATGAACTTTCCGCGGATCTGTTTCAGGATGCGGATTTTGTCGTGGAAGCGGTAACCGAGAATCCGGAAATAAAAACTGATTTTTACGAATCGATCCGGAATCTGCTGCCGGCGAAAACCATCGTGGTATCGAATTCTTCCACCTTGCTGCCCAGCAGGTTCGCGCAGCACACAGGGCGGCCGGAGCGGTTCTGCGCCCTGCATTTCGCCAATACGATTTGGCGGTGCAATACGGCAGAGATCATGGGCCATTCCGGGACAGACCCGGAGGTCTACAGAAAGGTGGTCGAATTTGCGGAACAGCTGAACATGATTCCGCTGCAGCTGCATAAAGAGCAGCCAGGGTACATCCTGAATTCTGTTCTCGTTCCCTGGCTGGCTGCCGGGGAAGCTTTATGGGTCAACGGAGTCGCGGATCCGGAAACGGTGGATCTCACCTGGAAGGTGGGGCTGGGATGTCCCTTTGGGCCCTTTGAACACATTGATGTGATCGGGCTGGATACTGTATATGCCATTAATAAAATGAAGCCGGATGCACAGGTGGAGGGCTCCACGATTTACAGGCTGAACCAGCTTCTTAAGGAAAAAATAGACCGTGGAGAAACCGGAGTCAATGCCGGGATCGGATTCTATGATTACCGGAATACCCGGAAGGAAAAATAAACAGGAACCCGTATCACAGGAAGGAGAATGAATATGGAGATCAAAGCAGTAAAATTCAGAAAAGACGGATTCTATACCCAGCCGTTTGTGTTTGGCGGGGAAGAAGGTCCGGACAAATTCGATCCCGGGGTGAGGTATCGCGGCAGTCTGCAGAACTATCTGATCGATACCGGCGATGAAGTGATCCTTGTGGATACGGGACTTCCGGCCGGGACACCGGAAGAGGTCCCAGATGAGACCAGTGCCCTGTATACGGGAAAAGACATCTGCAGCTACATGGAGGCATTTGCTGCTCTGGGCTATAAGCCGGAGCAGGTGACGAAGATCCTCCTCACCCATAAGCACGGCGATCATTCCGGAGAACTGAGGTCTTTCCCGAATGCAAAGATTTATGTGAATGAAGAGGAGCTGGAGGCGGAAGAACTGAAGGGAATCGACAATGTTGTGCCCGTCAGCTTTACGGATGGAGCTTATTATAATTTTCCGGAAAGTCAGAAGATCCGGGACGGCATTTATCTTGTGAAAGCAAAAGGACATACAAACGGCAACAGTCTTGTAATTGCAGAAAATGAAGACCTGTTCTATATGTTTGAGGCGGATATTACCTATGTGGATGAAGCTCTATATGAAAACAAGCTCTCAGTGGTCTTTGACGATCTTCCGGCAGCCCGGGAAGCTCTGGACCGGGTACGGGAATTTGTCCGTAATCATCCGACGGTTTATATGGGAACCCATACGCCGCAGGGGTATGAGAATCTGGAAGCAAAACGGGTGATGGATCTGGATCATCCGGTACCGACGGTGTTCGCGGAAGCGGATTTCAGCCAGGCAGCAGCATCCGGCAAGTATGTCTGTTCCATCTGCGGCTATGTCTATGATCCTGCGGAGCATGACGGAGCCGCATTTGAAGATTTGCCGGAGGATTGGAAGTGCCCGAGATGCAGGCAGGGAAAAGAAAAGTTTAATAAGGCATAATAAGCACACCAGGGAAGTGCCTGGATTTGTCCAGGCACTTCCTGATCCAGGCCGTCCTGATTGCGGCAATGATTGCTCTGAATAGGAATTACCAGATATTATCCCTGTGCCGATCCGGGAAACAGGGGATAGTATCTGGTAATTTTTGAATATGGTCATCAGAATACTGCGGAAGGCCTGAATTGGACTGAAAATAATATTTGAGTTTTCTTATCCCTGCTCCCGCTGCCTGAAATGGGAGAACTTCTTGGAGAGCTTCTTAATATTTTCATGCTTTGGACCACATAGTCATGCGGAAAATAAAAACTTCGAAAAATGCATGACATTCTGGCAGGAAAAGTCATGCGAAAAATGAAAACCTGAAAATACGCATGACATTCCGACAGAAAAAGTCATGCGGAAAATGAAAACTTGAAAAAACGCATGACATTTCATATATGGAAGAATCTTGTGCAGAAGCGGAGCTGGAAATGTTACCACAATCACAGCATACTGAAAAGACGTGTAAGGGACATATTGCGGATGAAGAATGAAATAGTATTAAAGGAAGTTATTCGGCTTGCTGCAAAAGGCTGTGCTGGAGTGAAAGGAGGACGCTCGCACTCACTGACGCTCGCACTCAGGTCGGTTTCCGGACCAATAGTTGTACTTCCATGAGCTAAGCGGCTTGCTGACGCAAGCCATTTGGCGAAAAAGGACACTCGGATCGCTGCGCTCTCCTCGTTTCCGTTTTCGCCAAATAAATCGAAAAACAAATAATCAGCCGCTCATGCAAGCATGGCGACTGATCATTTGTTTCCGATTTGCTTATCTCATTTCGCTAAAGCTACTGGCGGAATTCGAATCCGCGACCTCGTCATTACCAATGACGCGCTCGTACCGGCTGAGCTACAGTAGCATGAGACTTTTTAAAACAGATGTGCTATAATGCACGCGTGTCTTAAAAGCACCTGTATAAAATATCATAATTCATTTCTGATTTCAACAATTACTTTTGTAAAGAAATATTTTTTTATTTGTGGTATCTTATATGCAGTTTTAACAGAAATACTGTTTCCGGAAAGGACCTGGGAGGAATCAATGCGTCGAAACTCCGCTAAATTGAGGATCGTGATCTGCATGGCCGCAGTGCTGCTGCTTATGTTTCTGAGCGGCTGTACTGAGATCCGGGTGACCCGTTCCCTGGGCAATAATACTCTGTTGGAGATCAACGATACGACCTGCTCGATGGGTACCGGAGTTCTGGCACTTCTCGAGGCTAAGGAAAATTATAAAGACGCTGATGATGTGCTGCTGTGGAGCAGAAGGATTGGCGAGACCACACTGGCTGAATATATTAAAGACACGGTGACGGATGAACTGCTCCGGTATACCTCGGCGGAGGTGATGGCCCAGAGTCTTACCGTGTTCATCAGCGAGGAAGACCGCATCCGGATCGAGACCGACGCCCAGGCATTGTTTGATGATCTCAACAGCCGTTACAATCTTGCCCGGTACAATATTACCTGGGAAGATGCCATCGATCTTCTGGTCAAACGGACCTATTATAATAAGGTCTATGAGAAACTTTCCGAGAATATCAGCATGGAGATCAGCGAGGCAGATACCAAGGCGATTGAGATCAGCTATGTGTTTATCCCTGTGGAGGATGGAATTGAGACAGCAGAGCGGATGAGAAATGAAGTCCGGGGCGGCGCGGATTTTGCCTCGGTATGCAGCGCCTACGGGTATGTTCCGGTCGTTGACCTGACGGAGACAAAGGGAAATCTGCCGGCCCCCGTGGATGCCAAGGCGTTTGCTCTTCGGGATAATGAAGTCAGCGAGATCATAGAGACCCGGGATGGTTATTATATCATCTTCTGCATGGAGGATTATAAAGTCGCCGAATCCATTGCAAATAAAAACCGGATGATCGCCGACGCCAGAAGAGATAAATTTCAGGAAGCCTATGATGAATTTGCCCGGAAGAGCAAAATGCGGTTTAATACCAAAGCCTGGGATGAATATGATCTGACTGTCATGGAGTAAGAATGAGAACTGTAGAGATTATCGTACCGGTATATAATGAAGAAGAAGGACTGAACCGTTTTTATCAGGCAGTGAATGAAGTCCTTAAAACTCTTGAGGAATATGACTGTTCTTATCTTTTTGTAAATGACGGCAGCAGCGACCGGTCCATCGAAGTGATCAGGCAGCTGGCAGCAGCGGATGAGAGGGTGAAGTATCTTTCCTTTTCCCGGAATTTCGGCAAGGAGGCAGCCATTTATGCGGGATTGCAGCATTGCGATGCGGATCTTGCCATTCTGATCGACGCGGACCTGCAGCATCCCCCGGAGCTGATCCCGGAAATGCTGGGCAGCGTGACCTGCGAAGGCTGGGATGCATGCGGAGCCAAACGCGCGCCGGGGACCTTTTCCCGGCTGTTTACCAGCATCAACAATAAAATGTCCACAGTCAAACTGCAGACCGGGGCCACGGATTACATGTGCATGAACCGGAAATTCGTACAGGCCGTCCTGAGCCTTTGTGAGAACCAGCGGTTCTCCAAAGGGCTGTTTGCCTGGGTCGGATACCGGGTGAAATGGCTGGATTATGTGCAGGGTCCCCGGACAGTGGGACGGAGCAAATGGAATTTCCGGAAGCTTCTGTCCTATGCCATTGACGGTCTGACCGGGTTCAGCGTTATCCCGCTGCGGGTCGTCTCCTGGGCCGGCGCAGCCATCTGCCTGCTGGCGGTGATCTATATCATCGCAACTCTGATCAAGACGCTGATCAATGGGATCGACGTGCCGGGTTATGCGACGTTGCTGGTGGTGCTGCTGTTTATGGGCGGGATCATACTGCTTTCTGTCGGGATCCTGGGCAGTTATATTGGAAGGATTTTTATGGAGTCCAAGAACCGGCCTCTCTATCTTCTGGATGAGACCAATCTTGAGAAGGACTCCGACAGGGATAAAGACGAACGATGAAGCAGACAGAAACGATGCAGCGACATTCCTCCATAAGACCGTATCTGATCCGGAAACTGCCGGTGATCATGGCTTTCCTGATCCCAGTCCTGATCCTTCTGATCCTTTATATTGGAAGAGAAGTTTTTCCGTTTGGGGAAAATATGTATCTGAGGAGCGATATGTATCATCAGTATGCTCCGTTTACCCGGGAGTTCCAGCGTATACTGCAGAACGGCGGGAGCCTTCTGTATTCCTGGAATATCGGTCTGGGCAACAATTTTGCCAGCACCTATGCCTATTATCTGGCTTCTCCGGCAAACTGGCTGCTTCCTCTGCTCCCGGATACTCTGGTTCCGGAGTTCATGAATCTGATGCTGATCCTCAAATCCGGACTGATGTCCTCCCTTTTTGCCTGGTATCTGATCCGGAAGTTCCGAAGAAATGACTACACCGCCACTGTCTTCGGATGCTTTTATGCCATGAGCGCCTATATGGCCGCCTTCAGCTGGAATGTTATGTGGCTGGACTGCCTGGTGCTGTTTCCCCTGATCCTGTACGGGCTGGAGGCCCTGGTGAAGGAAGGGCGGTTCCGGCTCTATGTCATATCGCTGGCGGTCTCAATTATTTCCAATTATTACATATCGATCATGATATGTATCTTTCTGGTGTTTTATTTCCTGTATCTGATCCTTTGTGAAAGAAGGGCAGGGGGACCGGATGTCCTGTGCAGTATCTGCCGGTTTCTGGTTTATTCGGTGATCGCAGGCGGAATGGCCATGTTCATTGTTCTTCCGGCGCTGTTTAATCTGTTTATTACCGCATCCTCGGATTCCTCCTTCCCCTATTCCATGACTGCGTATTACAATCTGCTGGCCATGCTTTCCAAGTCGGTGATCAATACGGAACCTGCGGTGTTCAGCGGACATTATCCGAATATATACAGTACCATGGCCGTATTTGTGCTGGTGCCGCTGTACTGGATCGGCAAAGGCGTACCGGCCCGGGAAAAGGCCGGAAAGACATCGCTTCTTTTCCTGCTGGCTTTCAGCTTCATGTTCAATATTCCGACCTATATCTGGCACGGGTTCCATTTCCCGAACAGCCTGCCGTGCCGCTATTCCTTTATTTATATTTTTCTGACGCTGGTGATGGCATATCAGGCGCTGATCAGTATCCGGCGTTTCCGCGTCCGGGAGATCGTTCTGTGCGCCCTGGCGGGAGTGCTGGGGGTATTCGTGCTGCAGGCCCTGTATGAGTCTGAGGGACTGACGCTGAATCAGGCGTTTCTCGGAGCACTGTTTATCCTTTTCTATCTGGGGATCTCCCTGCTGCTGAAAAAGAAAAGGGACTATAAGACGCTGATCATGATCGCCCTGATGGTGGTCTCCATCGCGGAGATTCTGATCAATACCAATGAGACCGGCTATTCCACAACCAGCAGAACTTCCTATATGAGAGATAACGAAGAGATTTCCCAGATGCTGTCCATGGCCCTTGACGAGCCCTTCTACCGTGTGGAGAAGGTGACCCGGAAGACCAAAAATGACGGGACCTGGAACGATTACCGCAGCGCGTCTGTGTTTTCTTCCACAACCGTATCCGGAAACTCGGACCTGTACAGCAGCCTCGGCATGCAGGGAAGAACCAACGCGTTCTCCTATTACGGGCATACGCCCTTTACCCAGGCACTGCTTGGCGTCCGCTATGAGATCGCCCAGGAACCCCAGACGGATCCGCTGATGACAACGCTGGCCAATATCGGGGATTCCTGGTTCTATGAAAATAAATATGCGCTGTCTCTGGGATTTCTGGTGAGTCACGAAATCGATGACGCGGTCGCGCCGATGTCCAATCCCTTCGGATTTCAGAACGGTCTGATACAGGATTTCACGGGACTTGAAGAAGTATTTCAGGTTATGGACAGTTACAGCGGCGATCACGCCCAGTTCCAGACCCGGAAGGAAGGAAGATGCCTGGTATATCTGACCGGCGATATGGACAGCTGCGACGTGGAGATCACAAGAGACGGGGAACCGGTCTTTACGAAAAAATTCGATTCCCTGGAACTTCCGCAGATCATAGACATCGGGGATGTGCAGAAGGAAGATACCGTCATTATTTCAGGAAATTATGAGGACGGCGGATATTCCACCCTGTATCCCGCAGTCATGGACTATAACCGGTATGAAGAGGCTATGGAGATCCTGATGACCCGGAATATGCAGATCACGGAGTTTACGGATACGAAGGTCCGGGGACATGTATCGGTGGGGGCAGAGGATGTCCTGTTTACAACGATCCCTTATGACGAGGGGTGGAGCGTCTATGTGGACGGCGAAGAGAGGGATTACCGGGATTTTGAAAAATCTTTTATCCTGGTGGATCTGGAGCCGGGGGAGCATGAGATCGAATTTCGGTACTGGCCCCTGGGACTGACCGCGGGAATCGTGGTTTCCGGGGCTTGTACAGCTTTGTTCGCGGGGAGCCTGGCATATCTGTATCTGTTCCGGAAAAACAGGGCCCAAAACAGAAAAAAGCAGAAATAACTGCTTGTGTTTTGCCTGAGAATCAAGTACAATACACAAGTTGTGAAATAAACACGCACGCCTGCTTGCCGGGCCCTGCCGGATGCACTCGGTCCGGTCCCCGGAAAAGAAGGGCGTGGGGAAGAAAAAAGGAGGAAAAAAATGAGTGTTATTTCAATGAAACAGTTATTGGAAGCAGGTGTTCATTTCGGACATCAGACCCGCAGATGGAACCCTAAGATGGCTCCGTACATCTATACCGAGAGAAACGGTATCTATATCATCGACCTGCAGAAGACCGTCGGACTGATCGACGATGCCTTCGATGCAGTCTCCGATATCACTGCCCAGGGCGGGACGATCCTTTTCGTAGGAACCAAGAAACAGGCGCAGGAAGCAATCCGCACCGACGCAGAGCGCTGCGGAATGTTCTATGTCAATGAGAGATGGCTCGGCGGTATGCTGACCAACTTCAAGACCATCCAGTCCAGAGTCAGAAGATTAAAAGACATCGAGAGAATGGAAGAGGACGGCACCTTTGATGTTCTGCCCAAGAAGGAAGTTATCGCGATCCGCAAGGAGCAGGAGAAGCTGGAAAAGAACCTTGGCGGTATCAAGGAAATGAGAAAGCTCCCGGATGCCATCTTCGTTGTGGACCCGAAGAAGGAAAAAATCTGCATCCAGGAAGCTCATAAGCTGGGCATCACTCTGATCGGTATCTGCGATACCAACTGCGATCCGGAAGAACTGGATTACGTGATCCCGGGCAACGATGATGCAATCCGCGCTGTCAAGCTGATCGTTTCCAAGATGGCCGATGCTGTGATCGAGGCAAATCAGGGAATGGAATATGAAGTAGAAGCTGCGGAAGAAGCTCCGGAAGAAGCATTCGAAGAAGCCGCTGAAGAATAATCTGAAAACGAAAGAAGATAAAGGAGATAGAACATGGCAGCAGTAACCACAGCAATGGTAAAAGAGTTAAGAGACATGACCGGAGCCGGCATCATGGCCTGCAAGAATGCTCTGGTGGAGAATGACGGCGATATGGACAAGGCAGTCGAAGCCCTGCGTAAGCGCGGTGAGGCACAGGCTGTCAAGAAAGCCGGACGTATCGCAGCAGAAGGTCTGGTTGCCCTGGTTGTGAAAGAAGATAAAAACGCAGCAATCGCAGAAGTCAATTCCGAAACAGACTTCGTTGCGAAGACAGATAAGTTCCAGAATTTCGTAAAGGAAGTGGTAGAGCAGGTCTACGCCTCCGATGCAGTGGATGTTGATGAACTGAAGAACGACAAACTGCTCAGCGATCCGTCCAGAACCGTCGGAGAAGAACTGGTGAACCAGATCGCAACCATCGGCGAGAATCTCACCATCAGAAGATTCGCCAGGATCATGTCTGACGGACTGGTTGTCGGTTATGTGCACGGCGGCGGAAGAATCGGCGTGCTGGTAGAGGCTCAGGCAGAGAACAACGATGCAAACAAAGAAGCCCTGAAGAACGTGGCTATGCAGGTCGCAGCCATGAATCCGCAGTATATCAGCAGAGACAACATGTCGGAGAAGGAACTGGCAGATCTGAAGGAAGTGGTGATCGACAGCTCCCTGAATACTCCGGAGACCCTTGCAAAACCGATCCTGACCAGAATGATCGATCAGGTTCTGGCAGAGTCCTTATGGTCAGCGGAAGATGCTGCGATTTATGAAGAGCAGAAGAACAATCTGAACTATCTGTTCAACTTCCTTTCCAAGGAAGCCAAGACCATTGTTGCGGAGCAGGCGATGAAGAACAAAGAATCCATCGTCACCGACAAGATCTTCGGCGGACTGGTGGAAGGCCGGTTCTCCAAACAGCTGAAGGATATCTGCCTGCTGGATCAGGTGTATGTAAAAGCAGAAGACGGCAAGCAGACCGTCGGAAAATACCTGGAGTCCGTAGACAAGAACATCGTGATCACCAATATCGTCCGTTTCGAGGTTGGTGAGGGCATCGAAAAGAAAGTGGAAAACTTTGCGGAAGAAGTCGCAAAGCAGATGATGTAACCGATTCGTTTATGGCTGAAAACAGCACGAAAAAAAGAGAAACTGATTTTACTAATGGCCCTGTTCTGGGGCCATTAGTCCGGTTTATGGGACCAATTCTTGCCGCGCTGATGATCCAGTCGCTGTACAGCGCCGTGGATCTGATGATCGTAGGGCAGTTCGGGACTGCCGTGAATGTCTCCGGGGTTTCCGTGGGAGGATCCCTGACCTTTGCGGTCCAGTCCTTTATTACTTCTCTGGCAATGGGAACTACGATCCTGCTGGGACAGTACATCGGTGAGGGAAGACGCAAAGATGCCAGCCGGGTGGTGGGCACCAGCATCCTTCTGTTCGCGGGGATTGCCGTCGCTGTGACGGTCCTTTTGTTCCTCTTTGCAGGATCCGGCCTGAGTCTTCTTCAAACGCCGGCGGAGGCCATGGGGGAAGGAACCGTATATGTCCGGATCTGTTCTGTGGGAATGATCTTCATTGTTGCCTATAATGTCATGGGCAGTATCTTCCGGGGAATCGGTGATTCCAAAACCCCGCTGATTGCGGTAGGAATCGCCTGCGCCGTCAATATTGCCGGCGACCTTCTTCTGGTAGGTGTTTTTCATATGGCAGCCGCCGGCGCGGCCATTGCGACGGTGGTTGCCCAGGGAATCAGCGTATGGATCGCTGTTTCCATAGCAGGAAAAAGAGGCCTTCCCTTTGATCTGAAATGGAAAGAACTGCATTTTGAACGGGCGTTGGCTCTTCAGGTCTTTAAACTTGGGATTCCTCTGGCGCTTCAGAGTCTGGTGGTCAGCGGATCTTTTCTGATCCTGCAGGGGATTCTTAATTCTCTGGGGCTGATCGCCTCCGCCGGAATTGGTGTTGCCGGACGGCTGGTTACCTTTATCATGCTGTTTCCGGATGCGGCGGTGCAGGCTCTTTCCGCTTTTGTGGCGCACAATGTGGGGGCCCGCAGGCTTCACAGAGCCAAGAAGGCTCTGCTGCACTGTATCTGGATGAATCTGGCCTTCTCCTGTCTGATGTCGATCCTGTCCTATTTTAATGGGACGGTCCTGACCGGGATCTTTACCTCGGATCCGGCGGTCATGGTGGCTGCAGCGGAATATCTGAAGGCTTATGCGGTGGACTGCTTCCTGTGTTCCTTCCTGTTCAGCTTCCTGGGATATTTCAACGGGTGCGGCAGGACCACTCTGACCATGCTTCAGGGGCTTTTGGGAGTGGTGGTGAGGATCACCTCCGCGTTTATTCTGAAGGGCCTTTCAGAGTCCCTGTTTGTGATCGGACTGGCCACTCCGATCTCCACCGTCATGCAGAATCTGTTGTGTACGATTTACTATTTTGCCACGGATAAAACGATTACCAGGCAGTATGAAAGTGAAGAACTGCCGGAATAAACGGTAATTATTCCGCAGAAACATTACAACTTCTTTAAATCAAGTGCTTTCGGGAGAAAGTGCTTGATTTTTTTGCTATAGGGGGTTATAGTGATGGAAAGTGGTGAAAAGTAGCACTTAGTGGGGGAAAGTGGTAAAGCCTCCTTGAGGAAAGGGCACGGAACTCCATAAGTATATAGACTGTTTTTTAGTCGCTGGGAGGTAACAGGTAAGCATGAAGTTTATGGGTGAGTACAATCACTCCATAGATGCCAAGGGCAGGATAATAGTCCCTTCGAAGTTCCGCGAGAAGCTGGGAGACCAGTTTGTCGTGACGAAGGGACTTGACGGCTGCTTGTGGGTTTTTCCGTCTTCCGAATGGGAGGCATTTTCGGAGAAACTCACAAGCCTGCCTGTTGCCAGAAAAGATGCTCGTAATTTCAGCCGTTTCTTCCTGGCCGGAGCCACAGAGGTCGAGACAGACAAGATGGGGAGAATCCTCCTGCCCCAGAGCCTGAGAGAATATGCGCATCTGGACAAGGACGTTGTTTCTACCGGAGCAGGCAACAGAGTGGAGATCTGGAACAAGGAGACCTGGACCGATGTATCCACCTTTGATAATGTAGACGACCTTGCCGAACAAATGGGAGAGTGGGGATTTGGAATTTAAACATGAGCCGGTTTTGATCAACGAAACCCTGAACAGTTTAAATATACATCCGGACGGAATCTATGTAGATGGAACATTGGGAGGCGCAGGACATTCATTCAAGATCATTCAAAGGCTGAAAAACGGCCGTCTGATCGGGATCGATCAGGATCAGGACGCCCTGGACGCAGCTTTGAGAAGACTGGCGATCTTCGGAGACAAGGTCACGCTGGTCAAAGATAATTTTGTCAATATTGAGTCGATCCTGGACGGGCTAGAGATCGACAAAGTGGACGGGATCCTGCTGGATATCGGGGTCTCTTCCTATCAGGTGGACAATCCTGACCGGGGGTTCTCCTATCGGGAAGATGCGGAACTGGATATGCGCATGGACCGGGAATCTGCTCTGACCGCCAGGGATATTGTAAATACCTATCCCAAGGAGGAACTGGCCCGGATCATCCGGGATTACGGGGAAGAAAAATTCGCTTCCAACATCGCGAAGCATATCGTGGAAGAACGTTCCCGCAGCCCCATCGAAACGACGGGACAGCTGAAAACGATCATCGAACACGCGATCCCCGCAGCCGTCCGGAAGGGACAGGCGGGATTTGCAAAAAAGACCTTTCAGGCATTGAGAATTGAGGTGAACTCGGAACTGGATGTTCTGGAGGCCTCCATTGATACCATGATCGGACGGCTGAAACCGGGAGGGAGACTGGCGATCATCACCTTCCACTCTCTGGAAGACCGGATCGTGAAAAACAAATTCAGGGAAAATGAAAATCCCTGTACCTGTCCGCCAGGATTTCCGGTCTGCACCTGCGGAGCGGTTCCCAGAGGAAGGATCATAACCAGGAAACCAATCATTCCTACGGAAGAGGAATGTACCAGAAATAAACGGGCTTCAAGCGCGAAATTAAGAGTTTTTGAGCATTACTGAACGAAACAGGTTGTAACAGATGGGATGCAGAACAAGGGCAAATGAGTATTACGCGACCATGACTCAGAGGCAGGTACAACTGAATAGGCACACAGAACATACTGTGGAGGGAAATGTTGTACGCAAGAGCGTCCCGAAAAAACAGGAACCGGTAAGGATCAGAAAAAGGAAAAAGAAAACAACATCCATTTCCGCTGCGAAAGCCCTCGCAAGCCAGAGAAGGAGGCTGATCGCCCTGGGGGCCATCGGCTCCGTGATCTTTATCGCTTTGTGCGCAGTGATGCTGAACTCTCTGGAAAAGGGCAATGCTCTGGCAATGGAAGTGGAGTCAAAGGAAAGTGAGCTGAATGCCCTGACCGTGGCAAATGATGCCAGAGAATATGAAATCGACAGTTCCGTAGATCTGAATTATGTAATCGAAGTGGCTACCCAGGAACTTGGCATGGTGCGGAGCAACCTGTCCCAGGTCGTAACCTACAGCACGAAGAATTCCGAGTACCTGCAGCAGCTGGCAAAGGTGCCCGCTGATTGATATGAAATCAAAAGTCCTGAATACAGCCGAAAGGCTGAAGAAAAGATTTAATATCATTACATTTATTTTTGTCGGAGCTATGGCTATTCTGGTCATAAGCCTTTTTTTGATTGAACTTATTAACGGAAAGTCCTATGCCAGGGAAACCCTGAACCGGACCCGGACGGTCACGGCGATCTCCGCCAGAAGGGGAGATATCCTGGACCGGAACAATATTCTGCTGGCCTCGAGCACCATGGAATATGATCTGATCCTGGATCCCTATATCATCCTGACGGAGAATACCAATTATCTGGAAGTGACCTCCGCCCTGATTGAGAAATGTTTCGGGATTCCGGCGGAGGAGATCCGGCAGACAGCCCTGGAATCCCCTGGAAGCAAATATGTTCCGCTCCTGAAGGAACTGACCTATAACGATGTCCGGGAATTTGTGGAATTCAGTGATAAAACCTATGAGGAAAGAAGAGAGTTTCTCGATTTTCCGGAAGACTATGCCGACAGCCTGAAGGCCAAAGGAGCATGGCTGGAAGAAGGCTACAGCCGGAATTATACATACGGACCCTTTGCCTGCTCCGTGCTGGGATATGTGGAGAACGGCATCGGAAAATACGGGATCGAGAAATACTATAATAAAGATCTGACCGGAACGGATGGGGAAAAATATTCCTATCTGAATGACGAAAACCAGAAAGAGAATGTGTATAAAGATGCGCAGGACGGCAATACCATCCAGCTGACCATCGATTATAATATCGAGTCGATTGTGGAGAAGCACATGATGGACATGCTGGAGGAATCCGGCGCGAGCACCGTGGCGGTTACGATCCAGAAAGCGGATACCGGAGAGTTTCTGGCCATGGCGGATACGGGGATCTTTGATCCCAATTCCCCGAGGGATCTGTCTGTCCGGTATACCGAAGAGGAGATCGCCTACATCAGCGATGATAATGAACGCGCCAGCCGGACCCTTGCTGAAAACTGGGACAACTACTGCATTTCCTATTCCTATGAGCCGGGATCGACCTTTAAGGCCTTTACGGTGGCTGCCGGGCTGGAAGAGGGCGTGATCGACGAGGATCAGTTTTTCTACTGTGACGGAAGTACCCCGATGCGGGATTATATCATCCATTGCGCCCAGATCGACGGGCATGGGGAGATTTCCCTGACGGATGCCCTGGCGGAGTCCTGCAATCTTGCAATGATGGATATTGCAGAGCAGGAAGGAATCGATATCTTCTCCAAATACCAGTCCCAGTTCGGATTCGGACCGCTGACGGATATCGATCTTCCCAATGAACTGAACAGCAAGAGTCTGATGCGGGGACGGGATACCCTGACCGATATCGACCTGGCCACCTATTCCTTCGGACAGGGATTTAACGTGACCATGGTGCAGATGTCGTCGGCGTTCTGCTCCCTGATCAACGGAGGGACCTATTACAAACCCTTTGTCGCGAAGGGAATATACAATGCAAGCGGAGAGCTGATCAAATCCAACGGAAAAACCGTGGTTTCCCAGCCTGTTTCGGAGGAGACCTGCAATTTCATCAAGCAGGCCCTGCGGCGCGTGGTTACGGACGGAACCGGGACCGACGCGGTGGTTCCGGGATATATTACAGCAGGAAAGACCGGAACGGCTCAGAAGGGAAAACGAAACGAGGACCTGTGGGTTGCGTCCTTCATCGGATTTGCGCCGTATGAAAATCCGGAGATCGTCTGTTATGTCGTGATCGATGAGCCGGCATCCGGCGGTGACGGCAGCAGTGAATATGCCTGCGAACTTTTCAGCAGGATCATGGGGGATGTTCTTCCATATCTGAATGCGGTGCCGGCCTCCATGGATTATGATCCGACAGGCAAAGGATCGCCGGATGTGACGGAGGAGGAAGACCTCGATTACAGCGGAGAAGAGACGGACGAAGAGGACGATGCGCCGGATGTGGAACCCGAAGAAGACGGGGAGCCCTCCGACGAAGAAGATGAGGACGGCGGCGAAGAAGACGGGGACTGGTACCAGGAGGATACCTGGGAGGAGGATGCCTGGGAGGAGGATGCCTGGGAGGAAGATGCCTGGGCAGAGGATACCTGGGATGAGAATACCTGGGAAGAAGACACCTGGGATGAGAATGCCTGGGAGGAAGATTATTACAGCGGAGATTACGACTACGGCGGATATTACGATGAGCCGGTCTATGCGGACGGAGAATGGTATTGAGAATGAGGAGAATGGATCATGAATAATCTTGTGGTTATACTGGCGTTTGCCATTAGTTTTATCCTGTGTGTGATCATGTGTCCTGTCATGATTCCCATACTTCGGAAGCTGAAGTTCGGACAGAACGTCCGGGAGGAAGGGCCCCAATCCCATCTGAAAAAATCAGGTACGCCCACCATGGGCGGAATTGCCATTGTCATTGCCATGATCATCGGCGCGGTCTGGTTCGTCGGAAGAGATCCGGGGATCTGGATGATCCTGCTTATGACGCTGCTGTTCGGTGCGATCGGCTTTATTGATGATATGCTCAAGATCGTGCATCATCAGTCGGAGGGGCTGAAAGCCTGGCAGAAAATGGGGCTTCAGATCATCGTAACAGCGGCAATGGTTCTGTTTGTCGCTCTGGGTACGGAAAATGGCACCTCATTGCTGGTTCCGTTCTATGGACTGGTCAATTTCGGAGGCTGGTTCTATCCGCTGGCGGTCTTTGCGATTCTGGGAACCGTTAACGGAGCTAATTTTACAGACGGACTGGACGGACTTGCCAGCACTGTGACCATCGTGATTGCCGGATTTATCACGGTGGCGTCTGCGGTTCTGGGAAGAGGGATCTCCCCTGCGGCGTTATCCATGGCCGGAGCCCTCTGCGCCTTTCTGTGTTATAACTGCTATCCGGCGAAGGTGTTTATGGGAGATACCGGGTCTTTGGCTCTGGGAGGATTTGTTGCTGCCAGCGCTTTTGCTCTCAAGATGCCGATTTTTCTGATCTTCATCGCATTTATCTATCTTGCGGAGATCCTGTCGGTAATCCTGCAGGTGGGAAGCTTTAAGATGACCCACGGGAAGAAACGGATCTTCCGGATGGCGCCGCTGCACCATCATTTTGAACTGGGAGGCTGGTCGGAGACCAGAGTGGTCACGATCTTTACGGTTGTGACCCTGATCGGATGCATTCTCGCCTATGCGGGAATGGGCTTTGTATTATAATTGCGCCGGGAGAATTCAATATGGACCTTACAAATAAGAAAATACTGATCTATGGCATGGGAATCAGCGGAAAGGGAACAGCAAGACTCCTGAAATCCAAAGATGTGATCATGGTCTTATATGATAAAAAGGAAGATCTGGACAGACAGGGACTTCTAAAAGAACTGGATCTTCCGGAAACGACACAGATCCTTACCGGGACTTTAAGAAAGGAAGATCTGGAAGGGATCGATGCCCTTGTGATCAGTCCCGGAGTTCCTGCCCGGGAACCGGGGGTTCAGATGGCGAAGGATCTGGGCCTGCAGATTCTGGGAGAGCTGGAAATTGCCTTTGAGGCCTCCCGGGGCAGAGTGATCGGGATCACGGGGACAAACGGAAAAACCACCACCACCGCTCTGGTGGGAGAGATCATGAAAGCGGTCTTTCCGGAGGTGTTTGTGGTCGGAAATATCGGAACTTCCTTTGCTTCCGTGGCGGATGAAACCACGAAGAACAGCGTGATCGTTGCGGAAGTTTCCAGCTTTCAGCTGGAAAGTATCCGGGTTTTTCACCCGGAGGTAAGCGCTGTGCTGAATCTGACGCCGGATCATCTGGATCGGCACGGAACCTTTGAAAACTACGCGGCCTGTAAGATGCGGATCGCCGAAAACCAGACGCCGGAGCAAAAATGTATCATTAATTACGATGATGAGTATCTGCGCCGGCTGTCAGAAGATCTGATCCCGGAGCCTTTGTATTTTTCCCGGAAAGAGAAACTGCAGAAGGGCGTTTATCTGGATCAGGATGTGATCATGTATTCCGACGGAACACAGACGGTTCCGGTTCTGAACCGTTATGATATGAATCTGCTGGGCGATCACAATGTGGAAAATGTGATGGCGGCCATCGGGATCGCGGTCTCCTTTGGCGTGGAGCTGGATCTTTTGGTGCCCGTGATCCGGAATTTCAAAGCGGTGGAGCACCGGATCGAGTTCGTCTGCGAGAAAAACGGAGTCACCTACTATAATGATTCCAAGGGAACAAATACCGACGCGGCAGCCAAGGCGGTACAGTCCATGGTCGCTCCCACGATCCTGATTGCCGGGGGATATGACAAAGGCGCGGATTTTACCGACTGGATCCGGGGCTTTAACGGAAAGATCCGGGATATGATCCTGATCGGGGCGACGGCGGAAAAGATCCGTGAAAGCGCATTATCCTGCGGATTTACCAGCCTTCATATGGAAGGGGATCTTGAGTCTGCTGTCAAAAAGGCGGCGGCTCTGGCCCGGAAGGGAGACGCGGTGCTGCTGTCTCCGGCCTGCGCAAGCTGGGATCAGTTTAAGAGCTATGAACAGCGGGGCAGACTCTTTAAGGATTACGTAAAGAATCTATGACGAAAGAAAAACAAAAAAAACAAAAAGGGCGGGGGCCGATGGACTGGATGCTTCTGCTGATCGTCGCCGCCCTTGTCATATTCGGCCTGATCATGCAGTACAGCGCGAGCTCTTATGACCTGGATCTGGTGAAGAAACAGGGGATTTTCGCCGCAGCCGGATTTGCGGCGGTTTTCCTTATCAGCCTGATCCCTCCCAGGATCATCAATAAACTGTCTCTGGCGTTCTATGGAGCATCGCTGGTCATGACCGGTGCTACGGCGGTTCTGGGCAGAACCGTCAAAGGCGCCCGGAGATGGATCGAGATCGGACCTGTCCGGTTTCAGCCCTCTGAGATGGTGAAGGCAGGGCTGATCCTGGCCCTTGCCTGCGTGATCTGTAAATATTTTCACGAAATCAACGGACTGGAGCGGATCCGGTTCACTGAATTTTTCAGAAATTATAAAGAAATCGACAAGAAAGTGTTCCTCCGGGAACGAAGAGGCTATCTGCTGCCGATCTTGCTGATCGCAGCAGCAGCGGCATTGGTCGTGATCGTGACAAAAGATCTGGGAACGGCAATCATCATTTTCGGAATCGGATTTCTCATTCTGCTGTCCGTAAGTCCCGGTATCCGGTATCTGCTCACAGTCCTGATTGTGGCAGCCTGTGCTGGGGTGGGCTTCACCCTTTTGTTTCCTTACCGGATGGGACGGATCAGCGCATGGCTGGATCTGCAGCATAACACTTCCGACCTGGGGTATCAGATTCAGGAAGGACTCTATGCCATCGGATCCGGAGGATGGTTTGGCCGGGGACTCGGAAAGAGCGTGCAGAAAGTCTTTATTCCGGAACCGCATACGGATATGATTTTCACCATCGTATGCGAGGAACTGGGGATCATCGGAGGGATCTTTCTGATCGTGCTGTTTGTGATCCTGCTCCTGAGACTGCGGAGAATCTATCATGAAATAACGGATCTGTACGGGAAGATCATTGTGGCGGGGGTGACAGCCCATATCGGTCTGCAGTCAGTGATCAATATGGCGGTTATGGCCAATCTTCTCCCAAATACAGGCGTTCCGCTTCCGTTCATCAGTTACGGCGGAACATCGCTTCTGATCCTGCTGGGAGAGATCGGTCTTGTATTATCGGTCTATCGGGAAAGGCTTGACAGAGCGAAAAACAATGTGTACGATACGGGCTATGTTATCAGAGAAACACAGTAATCCCGAAACGAAGATCTTGCGAGGCGTATAATTTGAAACGGCGGATCCTGACAGTCTTATTATTGATCATTGCGCTGGCGGCGGCAGTTGTTCTTATCTGCAGCTTCGGAGGACGGAGCCGTTCGAGGGCCTTCGCAGCGGAAGAGAAGGCCAGGAAAGCAGAAGAGGCTCTGGTGTATGTTTATTATGCGGATACCTATCTCTCTCTGGACCAGAACGGGATCGTATGCGCAAACAATTCTTCCCGGCCGACCGCTCTTCCGGAAATCACGGGGATCGACTTTTCCAGTGTGTCCTTCGGAGAAAAGGCACAGGCGACGGAAAGCAATGCGCTGGAATATGTGATCCGGATCGCCCTGGATCTGAAGAAGCAGGACATCCGGGCGGATAAGATTGCCTATGAGAACCGGATGGCTTCGATCTATATTGACCGGCTGGAGATCCAGCTGGGCAAAAACGAGAAGACGGATGACAAGATCAACGATCTGGCGGATTTTATCGATAAACTGGATGGACAGGCGGGGACGCTGTTCATGCAGAACGGAAATGCCAATAACTACGGCTATACTTTCAGGGCAAAGTAGTGATTTTTCTGTTGAAATTTGACAGGATTGAATATATAGTATATTTAAGACAGACTATAATTGGAGGATAAGATATATGGCAGAATATGATTATGATTCAGAGAGAGGCGCCAGAATACTGGTTGTCGGAGTTGGCGGCGCAGGCAATAATGCTGTTAACAGGATGTCAGAAGGCGATGATGCCGTAAAGATGGTCGAATTTATCGGGATCAATACCGATAAACAGGCGTTATCCTTCAGTAAGGCTCCCGTTGTGATACAGATCGGTGAAAAGCTCACCAAAGGACTCGGTGCAGGAGCACAGCCGGAGGTGGGGCAGAAGGCAGCTGAGGAGAGTGTCGAGATCATTCAGAAGGCGATTTCCGGAGCTGATATGGTGTTTATCACCTGTGGTATGGGCGGCGGAACCGGAACCGGAGCCGCACCGGTCATTGCCAAGGTTGCGAAGGAAATGGGCATTCTGACGGTAGCTGTGGTTACCAAGCCTTTCCGTTTTGAAAATAAGACCCGTATGAATAATGCCCTGATGGGGATCGAGCGTCTGAAAGAAGTGGTGGATACGCTGATTGTCATCCCGAATGATAAGCTTCTGGAGATCGTGGACAGAAGGACTTCCATTGCAGATGCTTTCCGGAAAGCGGATGAAGTGCTTCAGCAGTCCGTGCAGGGAATCACGGATCTGATCAATGTACCTGCACTGATCAATCTGGACTTTGCAGATATCCGTACCGTCATGCTGAATAAGGGAATCGCCCATATCGGCATCGGATCCGGCACAGGCGATACCAAGGCAGAGGATGCCGTGAAAGCAGCTGTGACATCTCCGCTGCTTGAGACCACCATCAAGGGCGCATCCCATGTGATCGTTAATATCAGCGGTGATATTTCCCTGATTGAGGCAAATGATGCCGCTTCTTATGTACAGGAACTGGCAGGCGACGGCGCCAATATTATCTTCGGCGCCCGGTATGATGCGGATCCGGCAGATACCTGCTCCATCACGGTGATTGCCACCGGGATCAATGATTCCTCTGCTCCGGCAAGGATGAACGGACCGCTGGGAACTGCGGCAGGGACGACCGGCTTCAAACCGTCGTTATCCGCTGCCACCTCCGGATTTGCAGGAACCGCTTCCTCCAGACCGGCGGCCACTCCGGGACTGTCCGGAATGAACCCGGGGATTGTATCTCCTCTGACCAGCCGTCCTTCCACGACGCCGAGAAGACCGGATACCTCAGAACCCAGAGCGGACCTTCTGGCAGGAAGACAGAATTCCTCCAGACAGCCCATGAGCTTCGGAACATCCAACAGCTCCGCTTCCAGGAATTCCTCCGGCAAGGATATTACCATTCCGGATTTTCTGAAGAGGCACTGATCCGGAAAGTAAAAACAAACCCGTCTGAACGAAAGGCTGCGTTACCCGCAAGGTAAGGCAGCCTTTTTAATCCCCGTTCCGGAAAATAAAAAATAATATGAAAAAAGACTTGCAAAACAAAGGACGATGGAGTAATATATGCACTAGGTTAGCACTCAACATTATCGAGTGCTAATAAATCGATAAGGAGGCAGAGAGATGAAATTAGTACCATTAGGAGACAGAGTCGTACTTAAACATGTAGAAGCAGAAGAAACCACCGCATCCGGAATCGTATTGCCGGGCCAGGCCAAGGAGCAGCCCCAGGTCGCAGTCGTGGTCGCAGTCGGACCGGGAGGCACGGTTGACGGCAAAGAAGTTACCATGAATGTGAAGGTGGATGATAAGGTGATCTATTCCAAATACGCCGGAAACGAAGTCAAGCTGGAAAAAGAAGAATACGTGATCGTTCGTCAGGATGATATCCTTGCAATCGTAGAATGATCCGCTGATTCAGAGGAATATATTATACAGGAGGCATATAAATGGCTAAAGAAATCAAATACGGAGCAGAAGCCAGAGAAGCTCTCGGAAGAGGCGTGGATGCACTGGCAAATACAGTCAAAGTTACATTGGGACCCAAGGGAAGAAACGTTGTCCTGTCCAAACCCTACGGCGGTCCGCTGATCACCAACGATGGCGTCACCATCGCCAAGGAGATCGAATTTGAAGACGAATTCGAAAACATGGGCGCAAAGCTGGTCAAGGAAGTTGCAACCAAGACCAATGATGTGGCCGGCGACGGCACCACCACAGCGACCGTCCTGGCACAGGCCATGATCGATGAAGGCGGCAAGAACCTGGCAGCAGGCGCCAATCCGATCATCCTGAGAAAGGGCATGCAGGCAGCCTGCGACTGTGCAGTTGAGGCGCTGAAGAGCATGAGCAGCCCGGTAAAGGGAAAAGAGCAGATCACCAGAGTCGCAGCGATCTCAGCTGGCAGCGATGATGTCGGCGAGATGGTGGCAGACGCCATGGAAAAGGTCACCAACGACGGCGTGATCACCATCGAAGAGTCCAAGACCATGCTTACCGAGCTGGATCTTGTGGAAGGCATGCAGTTCGACCGCGGATATATCAGCGCTTATATGTGCACCAACCTGGAGAAGATGGAAGCAGAACTGGATGATCCGTATATCCTGATCACCGACAAGAAGATCAGCAATATCCAGGATATCCTTCCGCTTCTGGAAGAGATCGTAAAATCCGGTGCCAAACTCCTGATCATCGCTGAGGATATCGAAGGCGAAGCCCTGACCACCCTGATCGTCAACTCCCTGAGAGGAACCTTCAAAGTCGTTGCTGTCAAGGCTCCGGGATACGGTGACAGAAGAAAAGAAATGTTAAAGGATATCGCAGTCCTGACCGGCGGTGAAGTGATCTCCGACGAACTGGGCCTGGATCTGAAAGAGACCACAATGGCTCAGCTGGGCAGAGCAAAATCTGTAAAGGTTGACAAAGAGAACACGATCATCGTTGACGGCGCCGGCGATAAGGCGGCTATTGAAGGACGGATCTCCGTGATCAAGTCCCAGATCGAGACCACAACCTCTGATTATGATAAAGAAAAACTCCAGGAAAGACTTGCGAAACTGTCCGGAGGCGTTGCTGTGATCAAGGTCGGTGCCGCAACCGAGACCGAGATGAAAGAGAAGAAGCTTCGTATGGAAGATGCTCTGGCCGCAACCAAGGCAGCTGTGGAAGAAGGCATTATCGCCGGAGGCGGAAGCGCTTACATCCATGCAGCCAAGAAGGTGGCAGAGCTGGTGGCAGGTCTGGAAGGGGATGAGAAGACCGGAGCAAAGGTTGTCCTGAAGGCTCTTGAGTCTCCGCTGTACTGCATCGCTGAGAATGCAGGCCTGGAAGGCGCAGTGATTGTAAATAAAGTAAAAGAAATGAAAGAGGGAGAAGGATTTGACGCCCTTGCCGATCAGTATGTCGACATGGTGGAAGCCGGAATCCTGGATCCTGTAAAGGTGACCCGTTCCGCACTGCAGAACGCAACCTCTGTTGCATCCACTTATCTGACCACCGAAGCAGTCGTGGCAGATATCAAAGAGCCTGCTCCGGCTATGCCGGCAGGTGCCCAGGGAATGGGCGGCGGCATGGGCATGATGTAAGAACAGCCGCAGCATAGCAGCAGAATAATCGATCAAACCAATGGGAAGATCCCTGCCGGAGTGTATCCGGCAGGGATCTTTTGCTGTGCAGAATGCCTTGTAAAACGGAGCCTTCGATAGTATAATTTGTATATTCTCACTAAATATGCAAGAGGGAGCGCGGAATCAGGAGGGAGTATAATATGGGAGAGAAGATCATCGGAAGGAAGATAGAGCTTCCGAAGGAAGAACATGCACAGATCACGCTGAAGGTGGCGGATCTGGTGACAACAGTCAATCAGATCATGAACCCGGGCGGGCCGGTGTTTGACTGGTTTGCGGGTTACGAAGACGCGCAGGCCGCCATTGAGGTGCGGGACGGGATTCTGGAGATTGGAAATGAGAAGATTCTGATGAGCTGCGATGTGGACGGTCAGCATATCTACAATCTGAAGGTTGTGGGATATGACGGACGGGACGGAGGAGTCTACTGCGAGGGAGAGGACACCGATGTGCTGGTGGAGAACGCCTACATTACCCTGGAAGGGGCCGGCAGAGGCGTCGGAGGCCCGGATACGGGAATCTCCGCAAGAAACAAGGCTACGGTGACGGTGAAGAACGCAGTGATCAACGGATATGGAAAGAGCAGGTTCTGTACCACCGCTGAGACCGGGTCCGAACTGTATGTTTACGATTCCGTCCTGTGGTCTCACGGGCAGCCCTGGGGCGACGGATTTGAACCGATCACGGAGCCGATGGCCACGCCTCCTGCGGCACTGCTGATTGAAGGAAACTGCCGTACCCATTGTACGATGACCAATTCCCGGAGCTATTTCTATGACAGCAAGATTATCTGCGACGGCTGGGGCGCACTATCCACAGAAGGTGCGGAAGGATACGTATATCTGGAGGCCAATGACTGCGACGTGATCGTAACAAAACGGGGCTACGGCGCCTATGCGGATCCGGACTGCCATGATTATTTCAACCGCTGCAATTTCGATGTGGCGGATATGTCTTTGATCCTGGCAGGAAAGTCCGATGCCCATTTTAACGAATGTGTCTGCGTCAATGGCACGTATTTTGCACTGATCCATAATGTCAACGGCCTTCCGGAGGAAGTGGGAGAGCTGGAGGTGACAAACAGTGAGATCCGGACCGGAAAGGAAGCGATCCTTTGCCGCAGCGAGAATGTCAGGATGCATTTTATCGGAACCTCCCTCATCTCAGACTGCGGCGTAATCCTCCGGTCTGAGGAAAATGACGATCTGGCCCGCACGATCCCGTCGGATCATCCGTTCGGAATCCATGCCGTCTTCGAGGAAATGAAGCTGGAAGGGGACTTTATTCATGAAGATCCGGCCAGGGAGATGTTCCTGGACTTCCGGAAGGTCCATATGACCGGGGCAGTCAAAGGCGCAAACCTCTGCATGGATGTCCGGAGCTTCTGGTACGCGGACAAGGATTCGGACGTAACCTTTACCGGTGATGTATCTGTAAATCAGATTGACGCGCCGGCGGGAGTTACGATCCGGGCAAAGGCTCAGACCGAGGGAGAATATGATCTGTTCAGCGGCGGAAAATTAATAATTACCGGGCAGTTATAATGTAATTTTAAGGTTGAAGGAATATAATCGGAACAAATAAAAGAAAAGGAGTGTAAGAATGGCTGGTGTAGTAATTAAAGAGTTGCATACAGGAATCAGCGTAAGGGATATGGATGAAGCCCTTGCGTGGTATGAGAATGTGCTGGGTTTTAAGCCGGTATATGATCAGGGATATGTTCCGCCTCTGGGCGCGCATCTGTATTTCATCGAGCATCCGACAGGATATCAGATCGAGCTGTTCAAGTACGATGATCCGAAGCCGGTGCCGGAGGACAGACTGCTTCCCAATTCTGACCTTCAGACCTGCGGAACCAAGCATCTGGCAGTCGCAGTGGATGATGTGGATGCATTCAAACCGAAACTGGAGCAGTTCGGCGGAAGCATTGCCCATGAAGTGAATATGGGAGAAGACCACGTGATGTTTATCCGTGATCCCAGCGGAACCCTGATTGAGCTGATCCAGCAGCCCGCAAAGTAATTCTGCGGACAGGATATTAAACATATAAAATCAGTAGATTTTGTGAGAAACAGACAAATTGTTGCGGGAAATATTAATTTTATTCGGCAGTTCGTTAAACAAATTGACTCCGTAATAGCGAAATAATATAATTTATCTGTTAATAAGGGTGCATCAAGTGCCCACATAATTTTATAGGAGGTAACTATAATGAAGAAGTTTTTAGCAATTATCCTGGCAGCTGTCATGGTGTTTGCCCTGGCAGGTGCAGTAATGGCTGAAGAAGCTGCAGAACCGGCTGCTGATTTCGAGTGGAACGGATGCAAGGAAGTCTGGGCAATCCTGCCTACCACAGGCGTTCCCGGACTGATGATGCATGCAGATTCCTGCGGTTACGAGATGGAAAAAGAAGGCTGGACTTACGCTGCTAAGGATGCTGAAGGGACACCGGCAAAGCAGGTTGAGTTCGTAGAGCAGGCTATTTCCGCCGGCAACGTAGGCGCTCTGATGATCGCAGCAATGGATCCGGAACTTCTGGAAGATGTCTGCGGCCAGGCAAGAGAAGCTGGTATCGCTATCAACATGCTGGGCGTTGCTCCGGAATATCCGCTGGCAGGTTTCATCGCAACCGCTTATGACCTGACCGGACAGTATGCAGTTTATACAGCTCAGGACTGGCTGGAGAAGAGACTGGCTGAGGGCGGCAACATTGAGCCGAATGCTGATGGAAAATATGAAGTAGCAGTTGACTACTACACCGGCATCATCGATGGTATCTATCGTTCCAACGCAATCTTCGGAACCATCGAAGCTTCCGACAATCTGGTAGCTGTTTCCGCTACTCAGGCATACGGCAACTCCGCATATGATACCGCATTCTCCAATGCACAGTCTGCTCTGTCTGCTAACCCGAACACTCGTATCTTCATCTGCTATGAGCCGGACGAAGCTATGGGTATCGCAGCAGCATGCGCTGATTATGCAGAGACCAACGGCCTTGATCTGGCTGACTTCTGCGTCATTCCGTGCTACAGCCAGGATCCTACCTTCCTTGAGATCGTAGAAGAAGTTAAGGCTGATCATTCCGCAAGCGCAATCAAGGGATATGCAAGCTATGGTGCTGAAGGAACCGAAGAAGAAACCGAAGCTTTCTGGGCAGCTGGTTATCAGAACGATCCCGCATATTCACCGACCGGCGGCAAGCTGGCAGCAATCCTGCTGGGTGTCTGCGGAAGCGAAAACTATGAGTGGACCTACGGCGAAGCTTACTACGATGACATCACTGCATGGAACGTATATGATTTCAGCCTTCTGTGGCAGCAGGGTGATGTTGATACAGCAGAAGAGTACAGAGTACCCGACTTTATGTATTAATCATCAGTGTCTGTAATTGCCAGGCGAAACTGTTTGTTAAGTTGAGTCTTATCGGATGCGGCACGGAACCTCTGTTCCGTGCCGCGCCGGAAAGATGATCAGTAGTTTGCGAGGTTTGTGTTATGACTGAAAAAGTACCGGCATTATCCCTGAAAGGCATCCGGAAAGTATTCCCGGGTGTTGTGGCTCTGGATAATGTTTCCATCGATTTCTATCCGGGGGAAGTACATGCCCTGATCGGTGAGAACGGAGCAGGAAAGTCAACGTTTATCAAAGCCATTACCGGAGCCCATGCACCGGACGGCGGCACGATCACCGTTGACGGAGAGACCTACACGGCTATGACTCCTGCATTATCCAGACAGCATGGCATCGAGTGTATCTATCAGGAATTCAACCTGATTGACGTACTGAGCGCTGCGGAAAATATCTGCTACGGTGAGAAACTGGGACGATTCGTGAATCAGCGCAAGATGAATGAGATCGCCAAAAAGATTTTCGACGATTTCGGCGTTGATATCAATCCATCGACCCTGGTCAGGGATCTGACCCCCGGGCATATGCAGATCGTAGAGATCGCCAAGGCTGTTTCCAAGAACTGCAAGATCCTGATTCTGGATGAACCGACGGCACCTCTTTCTGTCGCAGAGGTTGAAATTTTGTTCAAGATCGTAAATCAGCTGCGGGATAAGGGTGTTGCTATTATATTTATCTCCCATAGATTAGACGAAGTTTTTGAGCTCACGGACAGAGTTTCCATTTTACGTGACGGTGTTTATATTACGACATTGATGACCAAGGAAACCAACCGTGCGGAGCTGATCAAATACATGGTCGGTCGTGAAATGACCGCCACCTTCCCGCCGAGAAACGCACAGATTGGCGATGTGGCTCTGGAACTGAAATATCTGACCGGAAATAAGGTCAAAAATATTTCCTTCAAAGCGCATCACGGCGAAGTGCTTGGCGTTTCCGGACTGGTCGGCGCAGGAAGAACCGAGATCATGAAGGTGGTCTTCGGTGCCGAAAAAAAGCAATGGGGCGAGGTCTACGTTAACGGAAAGAAAGCAGATATCCATTCACCGAAGGATGCGATGCATAAATATGGAATCTGCCTGATTCCGGAGGACCGGAAAAGAGAAGGCTGTTTCCTGATGGAAACCATCTCCTGGAATATTGTATATAACGTACTCGGCAAGATTTCCCATGCCGGATTCGTGAATAAGAAAAAAGAACGTGAAATTGCCGAGTTTTATGGAAAGGCAATGCGTATAAAGGCACCCAACCTTGATAAGACCAAGGTTATGACATTGTCAGGCGGTAACCAGCAGAAGGTCGTAGTCGGAAAAGCTCTGGCTACCCAGTCGGACATCATTATCTTCGATGAGCCGACAAGAGGTATTGACGTCGGAGCAAAATATGAGATTTACGAGCTGATGAATCAGATGGCAGAAGAGGGGAAATGTGTCATCATGGTTACTTCAGATATGGAAGAACTCCTGGGTATGTCCGACAGGATCGTCGTATTCGGTGAAAGATGTCTTGCGGGAGAACTTACCAAAGACCAGTTTTCACAGGAAACGATACTTGATATGGCGTCAACCGGCGGTGCAACAGAATAAGGTGAGGTGGAAAAATGCAAAAGAAAAAATTTAAAGATTATTTACGGGAATACATGATGGTTCTCGTGCTGATCCTGGTTCTCATTATCTTTGAGATCCTCGGTCAGACCATGGTCGGCAGAAATTTCTTTGATATCAGCAATCTGACTACGCTGATCTCGCAGAAAGCCTATCTGGTCATCGTTGGTGTAGGTATTACATTCATCATGCTGGGCGGCGCTATGGACCTTTCAACCGGTTATCTGCTTTCAACCGTTGGTATGGTCATGGCTCTGGTTGACGGCAACAAATCCGGAGACGGAACTTTCTTCCTGCTGACCTTCCTGGTTGGTATCGCACTGGCAGTTGTGCTTTCCGGATTCAACGGCGTGATGTATTCCTGGCTGGCGGTGTTCCCGTTCATTATTACACTGGCAACCCAGTATATTTTCCAGGGCGCAACCTACCTGCTGACCGGCGGACAGAACAAGACCTTCTCCAAGCTGAATCCGGCATTTAAGGGCCTGGGCGGTACTCCGATCTCTTTCCTCGGAAATCTTAAGACCGGCGTTATCGTGATGGTTATCATGGTCATCATCGGATCCATCATTCTGAACAAGACCCATTTCGGACGTAATGTCTATGCACTGGGTTCCAACCCGGATGCGGTTGCACTTTCCGGCGTTTCCGTTGCCAAGATGCGTATCGCAGTGTTCGCTCTGGCAGGTCTGTTCTTCGGTATCGCACAGATCATCAACATCGGTAATAAGGGCGGTTCCGTACAGCAGTCCTTCGGTGTAGGCGATGAGTTCACGGTTATGGCTGGTGCCATGCTCGGCGGCGTCAAGATGGGCGGCGGCGGCGGTAAGATCAGCAACATGGTTGTTGGTGTTTACCTGATCGGTGTGCTGGATTACGGTATGAAATATCTGAACTTCAACCAGTACTGGATTTACGTGGTATTGGGCATCGTTCTTCTGGCCGCTATCGTACTGGATACTCTTCAGACCCGTGCCGCAATCAATGCAGCCAAGAAAGTATCCGGCAAACCTCCGAAGGAGGCTCAGGCCGCATAATTGATCCATCGATCAGCAATACAGAATACAAAGATACAATTCAGGCAGGTGATCCTTCGGGACCACCTGCTTTTCACAGAAATGTTTTTGATCCGAAAAAACAGTACAGGGAATTGTAATTCCACACAGTTTCATGTAAAATACAAGCATTATGAAGTGCCCATTTTGCGGATATCTGGATTCCAAAGTATTAGATTCCCGTCATAACGATGATAAGACGGCAATACGCCGGCGGAGGGAGTGTGAACGCTGCCACCGGCGTTTTACTACATATGAGAAAATTGAAACGATTCCACTGATGGTGATCAAGAAGGACGGCAATACCGAATCCTACGACAGACGGAAGATCGAGCAGGGGATCCTACAGGCCTGCTATAAAAGACATGTGACTGCGGATATCATTGAGAAGGCAGTCGATGAAATTGAAAATGCGATCTTTGCTCTGGGGGAATCGGAAGTGAGTTCCAGTACGATCGGCGAGATCGTCATGGACAAGATCAAGGAAGTGGACCAGGTCGCCTATGTCAGGTTTGCATCTGTCTACAGACAGTTCCAGGATGTGGATACTTTTATTGAGGAAATCAAAGCCCTGCAGTGACAATGTTCAGAAAGTTTTATCCGACGATATCCTGTGAATCAGCGTATTCGGTTGATTTCAGAACTTTATATGAGAAGGGATACCGGGGTCTTCTGACCGATGTCGACAATACCCTGGTAGAACATGGAGCTCCGGCTGATGAAAGATCCGAAGCTCTTTTTATCATGCTGCATGATCTGGGATTTCAGACCTGCATTATTTCCAATAATCACGAGAACCGGGTGGCTCCCTTCGCCGAAAGGACCCGGAGCCTGTATGTCTGTGACGCCGGGAAACCGAAGGTCTGGGGCTATCGCAAAGGGATGGAACTGATGGGCACAACCCCTTCTGAGACGGTCTTCATGGGGGATCAGCTGTTTACCGACATCTTCGGCGCGAACCGGACCGGCATTCCTTCGATCCTGGTCAGACCGATCCGTCTGGACCATAAGCCCCTCATTCTTCTGAAACGGGCAGGCGAGGTAATCGTGAAAGTATTTTACCGGATCTACGCTTCCCGGCATTGTGACAGTCTGTAATCTCCTGTCACATTATTTGACGGATCCGGGCATTTCTGTTGAAATATCAATACGCTTGCTATAGAATGTTACTCAAAATTCATTTTTTACATCTAGGATAAAGGAGACATTCAATGACAAAACTGTTCCGATTCATGGGCCTGAAAGAAATACGATATGTCATTGCCGTATTTGTGTTCGTGATTATTTCGGTCTGGTGCACTCTGACCCTGCCGGATTATATGACCCAGATCACCCAGCTGGTGGAGACCGGAGGAGCGATCTCAAAGGTCTGGAGCGCGGGAGGCATTATGCTGGCCTTTGCTCTGGGAGATGCGATCTGTACCGTGGTGGTGGGATACTGCACTGCCCAGATGGCAGCAAGGTTTTCCAACCGGTTAAGAAAGGCAATCTATGATAAAGTCGTAGGCTTTTCCATGGAGGAGATCAACAATTTTTCCACCTCCAGCCTGGTGACCCGGTCCACCAATGATATTACGCAGATCGTCATGATTATTTCCATGGGACTGCAGATGATCCTGAGAGCCCCGATCATTGCGATCTGGGCGGTGTTCAAGATCCTGGACAAGGGCTGGCAGTGGATTCTGGTGACCGCCATTGCGGTGGTGATTGTGCTGATGACGATCTTGATCGTTCTGACTCTGGTGACGCCGAAGTTTAAGATGATCCAGAAGCTGACAGACCGGCTGAACCTGATCACCCGGGAGAATCTGACCGGAGTCCGGGTTGTAAGGGCCTATAACGCGGAACATTATCAGGAAGTGAAATTTAATAAAGCCAATACCGATATCATGCAGAACCATCTGTTTACCGGAAAGATCATGGCGTTTCTGATGCCTACCATGCAGTTTGTCATGAGCATGACTTCTCTGTGCGTCTACTGGATCGGTTCCAATATCATCCGGAATACCCCGGATTTTATGGGAAGGATCGATACCTTCAGCAAGCTGGTGGTGTTTATGGCTTATGCCATCCAGATCATCATGGCCTTTATGATGGTATCCATGATCTTCATGTTCCTTCCGAGAGCCCAGGTGTCCGCCGGCCGTATCATGGAAGTGCTGACCATGCAGACGAAGATCCTGGACGGGAAAGGCGCAGAGAAGACGCAGGAGAAAGGAACTGTCGAATTCCGGAATGTCAGCTTCAGCTATCCCGGCGCCCAGGAGCGGGTCCTTGCAGATATCTCCTTCCGGGCAGGCTCCGGAGATACGGTTGCGTTCATTGGTTCCACCGGCTCCGGAAAGAGTACTCTGGTAAACCTGGTTCCCCGGTTCTTCGATACCTCAGAGGGGGAAGTTCTTGTGGACGGCGTCAATGTAAAGGAGTATTCCCTGGAAGAGCTGCGGCATAAGATCGGTTATGTCTCCCAGAAAGCGGTCCTGTTCAAGGGAACCATTGCATCGAATGTCCGGTACGGAGATGATTACAGTGCCGACGTGAGCGATGAGGACATCTGGCATGCTCTGGAAGTGGCCCAGGGATCGGATATTATAGAGAAACAGGAAAAGGGACTGGAGGCGGAAGTCGCCCAGGGAGGAACCAATTTCTCCGGCGGACAGAAGCAGAGAATCTCTATTGCCCGGGCGATCTGCAAGAAACCGGAGATCTTTATTTTCGATGATTCTTTCTCCGCCCTGGATTACAAAACAGATAAAAAGCTGAGACATGAACTCAAACAGGAGACCAGCGGAGCCACGATCCTGATCGTTGCCCAGCGGATCGGCACCGTGAAGGATGCGGATCAGATCATTGTACTGGACGAGGGCAGAATGGCCGGAATCGGTACCCATGAGGAGCTTCTGAAGAACTGCGAGGTCTATCGTCAGATCGCTTACTCACAGCTGTCAAAGGAGGAACTGGAAAATGCGTAGAGGAAATGGTGAAAGGGCCAGTCTCAAGTATCTGGTTCCGTTGATCAGATATCTGAAAAAATATGTTGTTCTCCTGCTGATCGCGATTATCTGCGCCGTGGGAGGAACGATATTTACCATAATCGGTCCCCGGAATATCAGCCGGATCGCCGATATTATCCAGGCCGGACTGACCGGAGAACTGGATATTGCAGGGGTTACACGGATCGCCGTTTTTCTGGTGATCATCTATGCCTGCGCCTGGGTGCTGTCCTATCTGCAGGGGTTCCTGATGACGGTGGTTACCCAGAAGACTTCCTACGGTCTGCGTAATGATATTATTAAAAAGATCAATAATCTGCCCCTTCGTTACTTCGACAAAACCCTGATCGGAGATATCCTTTCCAGAGTGGTCAATGACGTGGATACGATCGGACAGACCATGACCACCTCGGTGGGGAACCTGTTTCAGTCAGGCACGCAGTTTTTCGGCGTCCTGATCATCATGTTTACCGTCAGCTGGCAGCTGACGCTGGTGGCCATTGGAGCTTCTGTACTTGGATTTACCATCATGATCCTGATCATGAGCAGGTCCCAGAAGTTCTTCGTCCGGTCTCAGGTGCTCTTAGGCGCTTTGAACGGACATATTGAAGAGATCTACGCCGGCCATAATGTGGTCAACGCCTACAATGCCCAGAGTTTTGAGGAAAAGAAGTTCAACAGTCTCAATGACAGCTTCACGGAAGCCGTCTGGAAGTCCCAGTTCCTCGGCGCCCTGATGCCGCCTTTGATGGCCTTCGTCGGCAATCTGGGATATGTGGCAGTCTGTGTGGTCGGAGCGGTCATGGCGTTAAATGGTCAGATCACCTTCGGCGTGATCGTGGCCTTCATGATCTATATCCGTCTGTATACCTCTCCGCTGCAGCAGCTGGGACAGGTATTTACTCAGCTGCAGTCGACGGCTGCCGCCTCGAAACGTGTCTTCGAGTTCATGGAGGAAGAGTCCCTGCCGGATGATATGGATCTTCCGGTGCGTATCCCCTTCGGCGGAGCAAAGGGAGACATCGAGTTCAAACACGTGAATTTCGGATATGATCCGGAGAAGACGATCATTCATGATTTCTCGGCAAAAGCGCCTGCGGGGAAGAAGGTGGCAATTGTCGGTCCCACCGGTGCCGGAAAGACCACCATGGTGAATCTTCTGATGCGGTTCTACGAGGTGAACAGCGGAGAAATCACCATCGACGGGATCCCGATCAGCACGATGCGGCGGGAAGAGGTTCACGCGCTGTTCGGAATGGTGCTCCAGGATACCTGGCTGTTTGAAGGAACCATCCGGGATAATATCAAATACAGCAAAGAGGCAACCGATGAGAAGATTATCGAAGCCGCCAAGGCTGCCGGAATCCATCATTTCATTATGACCATGCCGGAAGGATATGATTCCATTCTGGACGAAGAGGCCAGCGTCTCCGCCGGTCAGAAACAGCTGATCACCATTGCCAGGGCAATGGTGGAGGATGCCCCGTTCCTGATCCTGGATGAAGCAACCTCCTCCGTGGATACCAGAACCGAGGAACTGATCCAGGAGGCCATGGACCGGCTGATGGCGAACCGGACATCTTTCATTATCGCGCACCGGCTTTCCACGATCCGGAATGCGGATCTGATCCTTGTTATGAAGGACGGAGATATCATCGAGCAGGGCAATCATGACCAGCTGATGGCACAGGGAGGATTTTACACGGATCTGTATAATTCTCAGTTTGACCAGCTGGACTAATCACTATATAATAAACAGATACACCCAGAGGAATGTGCTGAAACAGACCGGACCGGAGACTTCTTGTCCGATCCATAACATCTGCAGGAAAAGGAGGATGCTATGAGTAAAGTGATCAGGATCAAAAATCTGGAAATCGGGCAGGGGCGGCCCAAGATCTGCGCTCTCATCATCGGAGATACCGAGGAGGAGATCCTGGATCTTGCCCGGCGGAGCAATGACGCTGCCTGCGATATGGTGGAATTCCGCGCCGACATCTATGAACATGTTCTGGATATCGACCGGCTGAGGGAGCTGCTGGTGAAGATCCGGGAGATCGTGCGCAAACCGGTGCTGTTCACGTTCCGCCGGTTTGAGGAGGGGGGCAAGGTCCAGGTTCCCCTCAGCTATTATGCCGAGATCCTGAAGATGGTGGCGATCAACAGCTATGCGGAACTCGTGGATGTGGAACGGTCCGCCGTGGAGGACGATGCCAGCCTGATCCCGATGCTGAAGGAGATGGGAGTGCATATTATCCTGTCACTTCATGATTTCAACTCCACACCGACCCAGTCGGAGATCCTGAAGACACTGCTGACGATGCAGAAGATGGGGCCGGATATCATCAAAGTGGCCTATATGCCCAACAGCAAGAAGGATGTTCTGAGTCTGATCAATGCGACGGAAGAGATGACCAGCAATTATTCCAGCTGCCCCGTGGTTGCTATTTCCATGGGCCATCTCGGCATGATCACCCGGATCCTGGGGGAATTCATCGACAGCGCGATCTCCTTTGCCTCAATCACCCGGGCGTCCGCTCCGGGGCAGGTCAACATTGACAACCTGGAGATGGTGCTGAATGTGATCCATGACAATTACAAGCGGGTATTCCTGATCGGCTTCATGGGAACCGGCAAGACCGCCGTGGCAAACTGCCTGGCCAATAAATACGGACTCAGCAAGATCGATCTGGATGCGTATATTGAGCAGAAGGAACACAGCAGTATTGCGGATATTTACAATATCTATTCCGAAGAGGTGTTCCGGAGCAAGGAAACCAAGTATCTCCGGAAGATCATCAACAAGGACTACCGTGTGGTTTCCCTGGGCGGCGGCGCTGTACTGAAAGAGGAAAATGTACAGCTGATCAAGGAAAAGGGAATTATCATTCTGCTGACTGCCAATCCGGAAACCATCGTGCAGCGGATCAAGAATGACAAGACCCGGCCGCTGATCGGCGACAATATGGATCTGGACTATATCAGAGGCCTCATGTCCCAGCGGGATCAGCTCTATCAGAATGTGGCCGACCTTGTGATCAGCACGGATGACAAGACTGTGGAAGATATCTGTAAGGAAATAGTTGAAAGTTTGGGCTTTACCTTGTAAAATAGATCCAGACAGAAAAGATCGGAGGATGAATTTATGGTATCAGCTGGAGATTTCAAGAACGGACTGACAATAGAAATTGAAGGTGATGTTTATCAGATTGTTGAATTTCAGCATGTAAAGCCCGGCAAAGGCGCTGCATTCGTCAGAACAAAACTGAGAAATGTCATAGCAGGAAGCGTGGTGGAGCGGACCTTCCGTCCCACCGAGAAGTTTGAAAACGCGCATATTGACCGGAAGGATATGCAGTATCTTTATGACGACGGCGATATGTACAACTTTATGGATAATGAGACCTATGAGCAGATACAGTTAAGCCATGACCAGATCGGGGATTCCATGAAGTTTGTTAAGGAAAATGAAACTGTCAGGGTCTGCTCCTACAAGGGGTCTGTATTTTCCGTCGAGCCGCCGATCACTGTGGTGCTGGAAGTGACTAATACAGAGCCGGGATTCAAGGGCAATACCGCTACAGGCGCCACCAAACCGGCTATCGTGGAGACCGGTGCCCAGGTCAATGTTCCGCTGTTCATTGAGCAGGGAGAGATGATCGTGATCGATACCCGTACGGGTGAATATTCTTCCAGAGCGTGACGGACGCCGGAAACGAAACCATGGAAACTGCCGCAGGTTTGCGGCAGTTTTTTATTGACATTCTTTCCTGTATTACATTACAATCGGAATGCACAATCCCTGTGCCGCGGGGTGATTTCCGGCACCCCGTCAGACCTCACATCAATGAATCGAATCTGTGTTGGCAGCTGCCTGCCGAAGGGCAGCATGTTTTTGTTGCATGGAAAGGAGATTCAATGGATTACAGTGAATTTAAAGTTGATGTGAAGCAGTGTGTATCGGAGAAGATCAGGGGACGGAACGCGGAGGTCATCACCCGGGAAGTGGTGAAGGCCAATGATATGAAGCGGGACAGTATCTTTATCATGGAAGAGGGAAGTCTGACTGCACCGACCCTGTATCTGAACGATTTTTATGAAGTGTATCAGAATGGGGGAACCATCGGGGAGATTTCCGACCGGATTATAGAGATTCATGATTATTACAGCCGTAGCGCGCCGCCGCAGTTTCAGGATTTTGAGGATTTTTCCAAAGCGAAGGAGCATATCACCTGCCGCCTTTTGAATACCGCGGTCAACCGCCGGTATCTGGAGGAAACGCCCCATCTTCCCTTCCTGGACCTGAGTATCGTTTTTTACTGTACGGTCACATTCTGTCATGAAAGGGAGGTCTATTCCAGCAAGATCACAGACCGGATCCTGACAGGCTGGGGAAAGGACGTGCAGGATCTCTATAAGATCGCTCTGAACAATACCTCCCGGCTCCTGGGAACCTATCTGAAGGAGGTGAAGGAAGTGTTCCGGGAAATTCTGGATCAGACAGGACTTGAGGAAGATCCGCAGATACGGACCGCCCTGGACGGAGAGGACCGGACGCCGATGTTTATCCTGTCCAATCGTTCCCGGAGCTACGGGGCAGCCTGTATTCTGGATCAGGATCTGATGCGCAGGCTGTCGGAAAAGCTGAAGGACGATCTGTATATTATCCCGTCCAGCGTGCACGAAGTCCTGCTGATCCCGGCGCATTCCGGACTCAGCAGACAGGAGGCTGACGAGATGGTGAGGAATGTGAACCGCAGTATTCTGGAGCCCGCCGATCTTCTCTCTGATCACGTCTATCTTTATTCCGGAAAACAGCAGCGGATCACCTGCTGAAAAGAATGAGGAAGAGCAATCAAAAAGGCTGTCACAAAAGATGTGACAGCCTTTACTGCGCCCGACGGGAATCGAACACGCATCTCAGGCTCCGGAGGCCTGCGCTCTATCCATTGGGCTACGGGCGCATTGCTTAACAGCACACAACAGTTTACCCTATTTCTGCTCAGCCTGCAAGAAGATTTTGAAATATTTTCTATTTCGCTTTTAATTTGCTTGAGAATGAAGGTTGTATTTGATAGAATGACCCTATAGCAAAATCCATGTTCATGAACGGAGGGAATGATAAGATGTCTAGAAAAATGAAAACGATGGATGGAAATACCGCAGCGGCTCATGTGTCTTACGCATATTCCGATGTTGCGGCAATCTATCCGATCACACCGTCATCCGTTATGGCGGAACTGGCCGACAAATGGGCGACGGAAGGATTGAAGAATATTTTCGGGAAAGAAGTCGCTGTAACTGAGATGCAGTCAGAAGCCGGTGCAGCCGGTGCAGTTCACGGAGCCCTGGCAGCAGGCGCCCTGACGACCACCTTTACCGCTTCCCAGGGACTGCTTCTGATGATCCCGAATATGTATAAGATCGCCGGTGAGATGCTTCCGGCCGTCATCGATGTATCCGCAAGAGCTCTGGCAACCCATGCGCTCTCCATCTTCGGTGACCATTCCGATATTTACGCCTGCCGGCAGACCGGATTTGCCATGCTGTGTTCCTCCAGTGTCCAGGAGGTCATGGATCTGTCTCCGGTTGCACACTGTTCCGCCATCAAAGGACGCGTACCCTTCGTCAATTTCTTTGACGGATTCCGGACATCCCATGAGATCCAGAAGATCGAAACCTGGGATTATGAGGATCTGAAGGATCTTGTCGATATGGAAGCCATCGCAAAGTTCAAGGCAGAGTCCCTGAATCCGAACAGAGCCTGCCAGATGGGATCCGCCCAGAATCCGGATATCTTCTTCCAGGTACGCGAGGCATGCAACAGCGCCTATGCAGCCCTCCCGGCAGTAGTGGAAGAGTACATGAATAAAGTCAACGCCAAGATCGGAACCAATTATGGTCTGTTCAATTACTACGGCGCTCCGGACGCAGAGCATATCATCATTGCCATGGGCTCTGTCTGTGAAACCGCGGAAGAAGCAGTGGATTTCCTGAATCAGCAGGGCGGCAAGTACGGGATCGTAAAGGTGCGTCTGTACAGACCTTTCAGCGCAAAGCACCTGCTTGACGTGATTCCGGATACCGTAAAGCAGATCAGTGTTCTTGACCGTACCAAAGAGCCGGGCAGCCTGGGCGAGCCGTTGTATCTGGATGTGGTAACGGCACTGCATGAGTCCAGATTTAAAGATGTTCCGATCTTTACGGGACGTTACGGACTGGGCTCCAAGAACACCAACTCCGCGCAGGTGATCGCTGTATTTAAGAATACAGAGAAGAAGCAGTTTACGATCGGTATCAATGACGATGTGACCCATCTGTCTCTGGATACCTCCTATCAGCCGGTAACCGCACCGGAGGGCACTGTATGCTGCAAGTTCTGGGGACTTGGCGCCGACGGTACCGTAGGAGCCAATAAGAACTCCATCAAGATCATTGGTGACAACACAGATATGTACGCACAGGCATATTTTGATTATGACTCCAAGAAGTCCGGCGGTGTGACGGTGTCTCATCTGAGATTCGGCAAATCCCCGATCAAATCCACCTACCTGATCAATCAGGCCGATTTCGTTGCCTGCCACAATCCGTCCTATGTCCGCAAGTACAACATGGTCCAGGACCTGAAGGACGGCGGCACCTTCCTTCTGAACTGCGCATGGAATATCGAAGAACTGTCGGAGCATCTGCCGGGACAGGCCAAGAAATATATCGCAGATCACAACATTAATCTTTATACGATCGACGGAATCCGGATCGGCAGGGAGATCGGTCTGGGCGGAAGGATCAATACCGTCCTTCAGTCCGCCTTCTTCAAGCTGGCCAATATCATCCCTGCGGAAGAAGCAACCCGCCTTATGAAGGAAGCTGCCAAGAAGACCTATGGCAGAAAGGGCGATGATGTCGTTAACATGAACTATGCAGCTATTGACGCCGGCGCAGAGCAGGTCGTTAAGGTAGAGGTTCCTGAGGACTGGAAGAATGCAAAATTCGAAGAACTCGGAACGGTTCATACGGAAGGAAAGAAGGAAGTTCTTGATTTCGTTAACCGGATCCAGATCCCGGTTTCTGCCCAGGAAGGCAATACGATCCCGGTTTCCGCATTTATGGATTATGCAAATGGATATACGCCTTCCGGTGCTGCCGCATTTGAGAAGCGCGGAATCGCAGTCGACGTTCCCTGCTGGAATCCGGATACCTGTATCCAGTGCAACCAGTGCGCGTATGTCTGCCCGCATGCAGCCATTCGTCCGGTCATTATGACGGAAGAAGAACTGAAGAACGCACCCGCCGGCACCAAATCTAAAGACGCCACCGGCCTTCCGGGAATGAAATTCGTCATGACCCTTTCCGCCCTGGATTGTACCGGGTGCGCATCCTGCACCAATGTCTGCCCGGGTAACAAGAAGGCAGAGACTCTGGTCATGAAGCCGCTGGAGACCCAGATGGCAGAACAGGATGTCTTTGCATACGGACTGACTGTATCCGAGAAACCGGAAGTGGCTGCCAAGTTCAAAGAGTCCACGGTAAAGGGAAGCCAGTTCAAACAGCCGCTGCTGGAGTTCTCCGGCGCCTGCGCAGGCTGCGGGGAGACTCCTTACGCCAAACTGATGACCCAGCTCTTCGGAGACCGGGCATATATTGCCAATGCCACCGGATGTTCTTCCATCTGGGGCAACTCTTCCCCGTCTACCCCGTATACCACCAACCGGAAGGGGCAGGGACCCGCATGGTCCAACTCCCTGTTTGAAGATGCTGCAGAATTCGGCTATGGTATGCTGCTGGCCCAGAATGCGATCCGCGACAGCCTGAAGGACAAAGTGCAGGCCTTCGTGGATGCAGGCAAAGATGATGAAATGGCAGCTGCAGCAAAGGAATGGCTGGATACCTTTAACGACGGAGCCGCCAACGGACCTGCAACGGACAGACTGGTTGCCGCCCTCGAAGCGAAGGGCTGCGAACATGCCGGCGAGATCCTGAGCCAGAAAGAATATCTTTCCAAGAAGAGCCAGTGGGTATTCGGCGGCGACGGCTGGGGATACGATATCGGTTTCGGCGGTCTGGATCATGTGATCGCTTCCGGAAAGGATATCAACATTCTGGTGTTCGATACCGAAGTGTACTCCAATACAGGCGGTCAGTCCTCCAAGGCAACTCCGACCGGCGCAACCGCACAGTTTGCAGCCGGCGGCAAGGATGTCAAGAAGAAAGATCTTGCCCAGATTGCCATGACATACGGATATGTTTATGTGGCCCAGATCGCCATGGGCGCCGACATGAATCAGTGCATCAAGGCCTTTACCGAGGCTGAGAGCTATCATGGTCCGTCCCTGATCATCGCCTATGCTCCGTGTATCAACCACGGGATCAAGGGCGGCATGAGCAGCGCCCAGGCAGAAGAGAAGAAGGCTGTGACCTCCGGATACTGGCAGCTGCTCAGGTATGACCCGAGACTTGCAGAGGAAGGAAAGAACCCGTTCATGCTGGATTCCAAGGATCCGACCACTTCCTTCGGTGATTTCCTGAGAGGCGAAGTCAGATATTCCGCTCTGGAGAAGATGAATCCGGAGAAAGCAGAGAAACTGTTCGCGAAATCCGAAGATGATGCCATGAAGAGGATCGATCACCTCAAGAAGCTGGCAGAGCTTTAATCCGGCCTGTAAATTCAGCTGATAATATGAACGAATACAAAGATCCCGGAGGCCTTCCAAAGGCCTCTGGGATGTTATGTGGATGAAGAATGGCGTTTTGGTTAATACTACTGATCATATTACTGGTTCTGATCGCGGGCCTGATCGGCAGAGCCCTCTATGAGGTGACCCATCCGGAAGTCAGAAGATATTCCTTCCGGACCGGTAAACTCTCCTCCAACGAGAAAGTCAGGATCGTGTTCCTGGCGGATCTGCATTCCAGAAAATACGGCAGGGACAATGCGGGGCTGATCCGGATGGTATCCAGGATCAGGCCGGATTTTATCATTCTGGGCGGCGACATGATCACCGCCTCCAGACTGTTCCACCGGGACAATATCGCGCTTTCAGCCATTGAAGGGCTGACCAATATTGCCCCTGTTTTCTATGTACCCGGAAATCATGAAAGAGAGCTCAGCGAGAACGAACGGCAAACAGAGCGGTATGCCGATTATATGTTTGAACTGGAATGTATGGATGTAACCTATCTTTCAGACCGGCGGGAGATCCTCACTGAGGACATGTTTGTCCACGGACTCAATATTGACAGCCGTTTTTATAAGAAATTCGGAAAGAGTCCCCAGATGCCGCCCTCTTACATTACCGGCAAGCTGGGCAAGCCCGAAAAGGGCAAATACAATATACTTGTCGCGCATTCTCCGGAGTTTTTTGATACGTATACCCAGATGGGATACGATCTGGTACTGTGCGGCCATTATCACGGGGGAATGATCGATCTTCCCTGGTTCGGCCCCCTCATTTCTCCAAACCTGACGTTCCGGCCGGAACACAGCGGCGGAGCCTACAAAAAATCCGATACCTATGTTGTCGTCAGCAGGGGCATCGGAGCCCATCATATCAATATCAGGCTGTTCAACCGGCCTGAAGTGGTCGTGATCGATATCAAACAGGAGGACGGAATGCGCAGATGATGGATGTTTCCTTTCGGCTGGAGTCGTTTGAGGGTCCCCTGGATCTGCTGCTTCACCTGATCGACAAAAACAAAATGGATATTTACGATATCCAGATCTCCACGATCACAGATCAGTATATGGAATATCTTTCCCGTATGGGAAAAGAAGCGGATACCATGAGCGAATTCCTGGTTATGGCTGCTACATTGCTGGATATCAAAGCCAGGATGCTTCTTCCGAAACAGGAGGATGAACTGAAGGAGGAAGAAGATCCCAGAGCGGAACTGGTGCAGCAGCTGCTGGAATACAAGCTGTTCAAATATATGTCCTACGAGCTTAAGGACAAGGAATTAAGCGCTTCAAAATCAATGTACCGAAAGTCCAGCATTCCCCGGGAAGTACAGGAATATACCGCTCCTGTGGATCTGGACATTTTTCTTGACGGAGTCAGTCTTTCCAGACTGAAGGAAGTGTTCGACGATGTCATGCGGCGCAGCCGGGAAAAACGGAACGAAGAGGCGATCCGTTACGGCAGGATCCACAGGGAGACGATCTCACTTCCGGAAAAGCTGGATTATATCAGAAAATACACCAGAAAATATAAAAAATTCAGTTTCAGAAAACTGATCGAGACCCAGATCACAAGAGAGAATATCATTGTGACGTTTCTTGCGGTGCTGGAACTTATGAAAACCGGCCAGCTGGTGGCGGTGCAGGAAGGGATCGGGGAGATCCTCATGTATGATCCTTCCGAAGCTCCGCAGCGTCAGGAAGAGGCCGGGGAAAATACGGCAGAATAAGGAATAACAAATTGGAAAAAGACCGGATAAAATCAATAGTGGAATCGATTCTTTTTACGATGGGAGAAGCTGTGGAGGCAGAGCGGATCGCCGCTGCCCTGGAGATGAGTAAAAAGGATCTGGTGCCGGTGATCGAAGAAATGATCACGGAATATGAGGAGCTGCAACGCGGGGTCCGGATCATCGAGATCGACGGATCCTATCAGATGTGTACGACCGGGGATTCCTATGAATATCTGATCCGGCTGGTAAAGATCCCGCGTAATTATAAGCTGACGGATATCCAGCTGGAGACTCTGTCGATTATCGCCTATAAACAGCCTGTGACCAAACTGGAGATCGAAAAGATCCGGGGAGTTCAGTCAGACTATGCCGTAAATCGTCTGGTGGAGGTCGGATTGGTGGAAGAAGTCGGGCGGCTGGAACAGCCCGGCCGGCCGGTCCTGTTCGGAACCACTGAGGAATTTCTGCGGCGGTTCGGACTCAAGAACACGGAAGAACTGCCGGATATCAATGTGGAAAAGGCAGAAGCCTTTAAGCTGGAAGCCGAGCAGGAGCTGGGATATATACAGGAGCCGGGAACGCAGAAGAACCCGGAGCCAAATCCGGAACAGACCGGGAAACCGGATCCGGCCGGGGAGCAGGAGCAGTCATGATTGTGGCGGTGATCGGAGGCGGACCGGCGGGAATGATGGCAGCCCTGAGCGCTGCGGATCATGGCGCCGAGGTGCTTCTTCTGGAACAGAATGAAAAGCTCGGTAAAAAACTGTATATCACCGGCAAGGGCCGATGCAATCTGACCAATGCCTGTCCGGTGGAGGATTTCTTCGGAAATGTAGTCACCAACCCCAAATTCCTGTACAGCGCCATTTATTCCTTCACCAATGAAGATCTGTGCCGTCTGATGGAACAGGAAGGGCTGAAGCTGAAAGAAGAACGGGGAAAACGCGTCTTCCCCGCATCCGACAAGTCCTCTGATGTGATCAGGACGATGGAGAACGCTCTGCGCCGGAGAGGGGTGAAGATCCGGCTGCACAGCAAGGTGACCGGGCTGCAGACAGAGGATGGAATTGTCAGGGGTGTCTTCCTGGAAAACAAGGCCCCCATCCGGGCGGATGCGGTGATCCTGGCAACCGGCGGGCTCTCCTATCCTTCCACGGGATCCACGGGGGACGGATACCGGTTTGCCCGGGAAACCGGCCATACTCTGACAGAACTCAGGCCATCCCTGGTGGCGCTGAAAGTCCGGGAAACCTATGTCGCAAGGCTGGAGGGACTGTCGCTCAGAAATGTCCGGATCAGCATGGACCGTTTTCAGGAATTCGGGGAAATGCTGTTTACCGCGGACGGTGTGTCAGGTCCCCTGATTCTTTCCGCCTCCGCAAGACTGTGCGGAAGGATCGCTCAGAAGGAAGAAATGATCCTTCATATTGACCTGAAACCGGCGCTGGATCCGGCGCAGCTGGATGCAAGGATCCTGAGGGATTTCGGAACCGGAAAAAACAAAGATTTCAGAAACTGTCTGGCTTCCCTGCTTCCGGCAAAGCTGCTTCCGGTCATACTGGAACTCAGCAATATCCCGGAACACAAAAAAGTAAATGAGATCACCCGCGAAGAACGGAAACATCTGGCAGAGCTATTGAAGGATTTCCGTCTGACGGTCACCGGGACCAAGGGCTTTGAACAGGCAGTGATCACCCAGGGCGGGGTCTGCGTGAAGGATATCGTGCCGGCCACGATGGAATCCCGGCGGGTGAAGGGGCTTTATTTTGCCGGAGAGGTGATCGACACGGATGCGTTCACGGGAGGATTCAATCTTCAGATTGCCTGGTCCACCGGCCATCTTGCAGGCGCTTCGGCAGCAGAAGGAAACCATTGATATCATTGATCCGACAGGAGGAAATTATGAAACAGATCGCACTGGACGGACCGGCGGGAGCCGGAAAAAGCACCATTGCCAGAAGGCTGGCACAGGAGCTGCAGTTTGTATATATCGATACAGGAGCCATGTACAGAACGCTGGCGCTGGCCTGCATCAGGAAGGGCATCTCAAGCGACGAGGAAGAGAAGGTCTGTGAAGCGGCCCGTAAGGCCAGGATTGATATCCGGTATCTGGACGGGATGCAGCATATGTTTCTGGATGAGGAGGATGTCAGCGCGCAGATCCGGACGGAGGAGGTCAGTAAAGCGGCCTCGGATACCTCGAAATATCCGGAGGTCCGGGAGCGTCTGGTGGCTTTGCAGCAGGAACTGGCACAGCGGTACAATGTGGTCATGGACGGACGGGACATCGGAACGGTGGTTCTGCCGGATGCGGACCTGAAGATCTTCCTAACGGCATCCGTGGAAGTGCGGGCCACGCGAAGATATAAAGAGTATCTGGAAAAAGGGATGGAAGCGGATTACGAGGCGATTAAGAAAGAGATCGCCGAGCGGGACTACAACGATTCCCATCGGGCCCATTCCCCCCTGCGGAAGGCAGAGGACGCGGTGGAACTGGATACTTCGGATCTGGGAATTGACGAGGTGACAGAGAAGATCCTGCAGCTTTACAGAGACCGGACGGAAGGGAACGGGCAGGAAGCATGAAGGGGGAAGTGATCCTGGCCAAAAGCGCCGGGTTCTGTTTCGGCGTCCGCCGGGCGGTGGATACCGTCTACGAGCAGATCCGCTCCAATGATTCCGACCGGAAGATCTACACCTTCGGACCGATCATTCATAATACGGAGGTCGTAAATGACCTGAAGGACAAAGGCGCGGAGCCGGTGGAAGAGGCGGATCTGGAACGGATCCGGGGACAGATTCTGATCATCCGTTCCCACGGAGTCAGCCGCAGGATCTATGAAAAGGCCCGGGCACTGGATATCCGCGTTGTGGACGCCACCTGTCCCTTTGTGAAGAAGATCCATGAAATCGCAGACGAAGAGAGCACCCGGGGAAGGATCCTTGTTATCATCGGCGACGCGGCGCATCCGGAGGTGCAGGGAATCCTCGGATGGGCCGGAGAAGACGCGGTGGTGATCCGGGATGAGGAGGAAGCAATGGCTCTGAATCTTGAGAAATCCGCCCGGATCACGGTGGTCGCCCAGACAACTTTTAACAGTAATAAATTCAACAATATAGTTGAAATAATAAATAAAAAAGGGTATGATATCAGAGTTATCAATACGATTTGCAATGCCACCAGGGTCCGGCAGAAGGAAGCTTCATCTGTTGCGAAACAGGTGGATACCATGCTGGTGATCGGAGACCGGCACAGTTCCAATACCCAGAAACTGTTTGACATCTGCAAAGCATATTGTAAGGATACTTACTATATACAGACAGTCAAAGATTTGAATGAACAAAATCTGCAATCCGGTATACGCGTAGGTATTACAGCGGGGGCATCGACCCCAAATAATATTATTCAGGAGGTTTTTCTTACATGTCAGAAGAAAAAAATTTCGAACAGATGATTGATGAAACAATCAGAACAATACATACGGGGGAGATTGTAGAAGGCACTGTAATCGATGTTAAGCCTGACAGAATTACGCTTAATATCAATTACAAGTATGACGGCATTATCACAAAAGATGAGTACTCCAACAATCCGGGCACAGACCTGATGGCAGAGGTTTCCGAGGGCGACACCATCGAGGCAAAGGTTTTGAGAATTCAGGATAGTGAAGTACAGCTGTCTTATAAGAGGATCAGTGAGGAAAGAGCCAACAGAAGGATCGAGGAAGCGTTCGAGAACAAGGAAGTCCTGAATGTTACCGTTGAGAAGATCACTTCCGGCGGCCTGATCACGACCTTTGAAGGTGCAAGCATTTTTGTTCCGGCAAGTCTTGTGTCAGATACCTATGAGAAGAACCTGGACAAGTATCTCGGTCAGGAAATCGAAGTGGTGATTACCGAGTTTAATCCCCGCAAGAGAAGAGTCATCGGCAACAGAAGAAAGCTGATGCAGGCTTCCAGAGCGGAAAGAGCCAAAGAACTGCTGGAGACCCTGCAGGTGAACGATATCGTGGAAGGTGAAGTGAAGTCAGTGACCGCTTTCGGCGCTTTCGTGGATCTGGGCGGTGTGGACGGACTGCTTCATATCTCCGAGATGTCCTGGGGCAGAGTGGATTCTCCGAAGTCCCTCTACAAAGCAGGCGATAAGGTCAGAGTGTATATCAAGAGTATTGAAGAAGGCAAGATCGCGCTGAGCGCCAAGTTCCCGGATGAGAATCCCTGGGAGGCCGCCCGCGAGAAATATCAGCCGGGTACCATCGTGACCGGCAAGGTCGCAAGAATGACGGATTTCGGTGCATTCATCGAGCTGGAGCCGGGCCTGGACGCTCTGCTGCATGTTTCCCAGATCTCCAAGAAGCATGTTAAGAAACCTTCCGATGTTCTGAAACAGGGACAGATGATCGACGTCAAGGTCGTTGACATCAAGGAAGAGGAGAAGAAGATCTCCCTGAGCAGACGTGATTTTGATGATGACCTGGTTCCGGATGAACCGGTCCAGGAAGCTGCTGAGCCGGAAGCACCCGCCGCTGAAGTAACGGAAGCGGAAGCTCCTGCAGCTGAACCGGAGGCTCCTGTACAGGAAGAAGCCGCAGCAGAAGAAGCACCGGAAGCAACTGCCGAATAATGAGAGTTATCGCAGGAAAGGCCAGGAGATTGATGTTAAAGTCATCTCCTGGCTTTGATACAAGACCAACTTTAGATAAGATCAAGGAGACCCTGTTCAATATTCTTCAGCCAGATATACCAGGCAGCCGTTTTCTTGATCTTTTTAGTGGCTCCGGCAGTATCGGGATCGAGGCGTTAAGCCGCGGCGCGAGCCAGTGCGTATTTGTGGAGAATAACAGGAAGGCCCTGCAGTGCATTCTTGACAATCTCGAACATACGCATCTGGAAGAAGATGCCGTTGTGATCGGAAAAAGTGTGCTGGGCGCGATCAGCGAACTGGCGCTCAGAAAGTTTGCCTTTGATATAGTTTATATTGATCCGCCCTATCAGGCAGGATACGAGCAGGAGACCCTGAGAGCTCTGGCACAGACAGGGATCATCAGTCCGGAAACACAGGTCGTTCTTGAAACAGATCTCAGAAATCAACTGGATTTTATTGAAGAGAGCGATTTTCTGATCGTAAGGGAAAAGAACTATAAAACCAACAAACATCTTTTCCTCCGGCTGAAAGGCTGATCTGCTTAGACGAGGTAGTATGATGAGAAGGGCGATTTATCCCGGAACCTTTGATCCGGTGACCTTTGGACATCTTGATATCATTGAGAGATCTTCCCGGATCTTTGATGAAGTGATCGTAGGGATCCTGGTCAATAATGCAAAGGTTCCTTTATTTTCCGCAGAGGAACGGCTGGACATGCTGAAGGAGGCGGTGAAGGACCGTCCCAATGTCAGAGTGATGTCCTTCGGCGGGCTTTTAACAGATTTTGCAAGAGCACAGGAGGCCGGGTTTATTGTCAGGGGACTGCGGGCGGTTACGGATTTTGAGTACGAACTGCAGATGACCCAGACCAACAAGGTGATCGCTCCTGAAATTGATACGATTTTTTTGACAACATCATTGAAGTATTCCTACCTGAGTTCCAGCACGGTGAAGGAACTGGCTTCCTTCGGTTCCGAGATCGACCGGTTTGTCCCGGAACATGTTGCACAAAGGATCAAGGAAAAATACAGATTGTGAGAGGTGGATATGAGCAAGATTGAACAGATCATTGGAGAGTTGGAAGAATATATTGACAGCTGTCGGTTTCAGCCTCTTTCCAATACCAAAATTATCGTTGTGAAGGATGAGATTGCCGATCTTCTCGATGATCTCAGACAGAATATACCTGATGAAGTAAGAAAATATCAGAGGATCATTGCCAACCGTGACGCCATTATCCGGGATGCCCAGGACAAAGCGGATGAGATGATCCGGAAAGCCAATGAGATGACTTCGACCCTGGTCTCCGAGCACGAGATCATGCAGCAGGCATTCCGTGAGGCCAATCAGGTCATGGAGAATGCGAACAGACAGGCAGAGATGATCCTGGAAAATGCCACTGCGGAAGCCAACGATATCAAAGCCTCGGCAGTGCAGTATACCGATGAGAGCCTTGGCAATATCCAGGATATCCTGAATACCGCGATCGAAGGGCTGACCGTAAAATATGACGGTGTGATGCGGTCTTTGGAGTCCAGTCTGGAAGTCGCTTCCAAGGACAGACAGGCTCTGCGGGCCTTCTATTCCCAGGAACGGACGGTGCCGGCCGAAGAGGAATATATCCCGGACGGCGAATACATGATGCCGGAAGAACCGCAGATCGCTCCCGAGGTGTTTGCACCTCAGCCGGAACCGGAAGCGATGTATGATTCCCAGATGTCTGTTGCGGACGCCCTGGGAGAAGAGCTCCCGGAAGAGCCGGTGCCGGAGGAAGAAGATCCGGATATCCCGGAGACTTCTGATTATGGTTCTGTGGATGAGATCAAGGATTTTGATCTGGCGTTTGATGATTTTAAATAAGAACGAGATCTGCTGTAAATGCCGGACTGTAGGGTCTGGCATTTCTCGGTGAAAGTACTTGTACAGGATATGAGATTGATGAATATCGCCAGCGGGAGCAGTGGAAATGCGACGTATGTCGGAACAGATCATACCCACATTCTCATTGATTCCGGGGTGAGCAGAAAACGGATCATGGAAGGTCTGAAACGGCTGGATCTGAGCCTGAAGGATCTGGATGCGGTTCTGATTACCCATGAACACAGTGATCACATCGCTTCGCTGGCAATGGTGGAGAAGGCTTCCCTGATCCCGGTATATACTTCAGAAGGGACCGCCCGTCAGCTGCAGGAGAAGGAGATGATTCCGCAGGAACTTCTTCATCCGGTCGGGAAGGAACAGCCCTTTCGGATCGGGGATCTCAGGATCACCGCCCTGCCGACAAGCCATGATGCGGCCGATCCTGTCTGTTACCGGCTGTCGGACGGAAGGTCCGACTGTGCGGTTGTTACAGACCTGGGAACGTATGATGAGGCGCTGGTCCGTCAGCTGCAGGGACTGGATGCGGTTGTGCTGGAGGCCAACCATGATGTCCGGATGCTGGAGGCAGGCCCTTATCCCTATCCGTTGAAGCGAAGGATCGCCGGGAAGAAAGGCCATTTATCCAATGAGGATTCCGGCCGGCTGCTGTCCCGGATCCTTCATGATCATCTGAAATATATTGCACTGGCTCATCTGAGCCGTAAAAATAATACCGAAGACCTGGCCAGGCTGTCAGTGGCCTGGGAGATCGATCTGGGAGAGTGTTCCTACCGCGGGGATGATTTTCCGATCGCGGTGGCGGATCAGGCAGTCGGGACAGAAATCTTTATGTTTTAAGGGAAAGAAATGAAAGTTACAGGAATCATCGCAGAATACAACCCGTTCCATAAGGGACATGAATACCATCTGAAGGAGACCCGCAGCAGCCTGGGAAGCGATTATATTATCGTTGTGATGAGCGGTAATTATGTCCAGAGAGGCGCGCCGACCATTATCGACAAATATTCCAGAGCCGAGATGGCCCTCAGGTGCGGCGCGGATCTGGTGCTGGAGCTTCCGGCCTGCTTTTCCACGGCCAGTGCGGAATATTTTGCCTTCGGCGGCATTGCAATCCTGGATAAACTGAATGTTGTGGATGATCTGTGCTTCGGTACCGAGAGCCTGGACCGCCAGATCGACCGGAATGATCCGGAGATCCTGATCCGCAAATTCGGAGAGATCGCGGATGTGCTGATCAATGAACCGGAGGAGTTCCGGTCCGTTCTGAAGGAATCCATGAAGACCGGACTTTCCCACGCCGCTGCTGTTTCGGAAGCGATCGGAGCAGTTCTGGGAGATGAGTATGTGGCGCTGCTGGAACGGTCCAATAATATCCTGGGCGTGGAGTATATGCGGGCCATCAAGATCCTTAAGAGCTCCATCCGGCCGGTGCCGGTGGCAAGAATGCTCAGCTCCCATAAGGATACCCAGATCGCGCAGGGATTTTCCTCCGCCACGGCGATCCGGAACGCGGTATTCAACAAATATGATCTGAATTCTCTGTCCAGCACCGTTCCGAAGGCGGTCTATGATATTCTGATGGACCGGTATCTGGTGACGTTCCCGATCTTCCGGGATGATTTTTCGATCATTCTCGGTGAGAAGCTGCTTTCCGCAAAAGACAACAGCGATCTGACCCGGTATTTCGGAGTTCCGAAGGATCTGGCAAACCGGTTCCTGAAGCTTCGGAATGAATACCGGACCTTCAATCAGTTCCGGGAGCTGTCCTATACGAAAAATATCAATAAAGCAACGGTGGGACGGGCTCTGATGCATATCACCCTGGGGATCCTGGATACCGATATGACGAAGCTGTATAACCGGCAGAATCTGTCGGCGGTCAAGGTGCTGGGGTTCCGGGAGCAGGCAGGACCGCTTCTTTCCGCGATCAAGAAGAACGCGGAGATCGAACTGGTAACCAAGCTGGCGGATTACAGGCCGGATCCCGACAGGGACGGCGTGGATATGATCGAGCAGACGACCAGAATGGATATGCTGTACCGGATGGTGGCCATGAACAAATTCGACGTGGATATCCCCACCCCCTATGAACAGGAGATCATTAAATTTTAAATATATAGAAAGAAGGAAAATGTTATGGGTTTTATTGACAAAATGATCGAGCTTGCAAAAGCCGACAAGAAGACCATCGTGCTTCCGGAGCCGATGGACAGGAGAACGTACGAAGCAGCTGAGAAGATCCTGAAACTGGATATTGCGAATCTGGTGATCATCGGAACTCCGGAAGAGATCGAACAGTACGGAGCAGGATACGATATTTCCGGCGCAAAGATCGTAGATCCCTTCAATGATCCAAACAAGCAGAAGTATATTGATAAATTTGTTGAACTCCGGGGCAAGAAGGGCGTGACGCCGGAATCCGCAAAGGAGCAGATGGAAAAGGATTATATGTACTATGCCTGCCTGATGTGCAAGTGCGGTGACGCGGACGGCGCAGTCTCCGGAGCCTGCCATTCCACCGGCAATACGATCCGTCCGGCCCTGCAGCTGTTGAAGACCAAGCCGGGGATCTCCGGCGTATCCGGATTCTTTGTGATTGAAGTTCCGGACTGCGAGCTGGGTGAGAACGGGCTGTTTGTATTTGCGGATTGTGCCGTTAACCCGGATAATGATTCCGACAAGATGGCGGAAACCGCCGGCCTTTCCGCCGAAAGCTTCCAGGCATTTATCGGGGCTGAACCGAAGGTGGCTCTGCTGTCCTTCTCCACAAAGGGAAGTGCAAAGCATGACAGAGTCGATATGGTACGGGAAGCAACTGTGAAGGCACAGGAGAAATTCCCGCAGTATCAGATCGACGGCGAGCTTCAGCTCGATGCCGCACTGGTTGCGGAAGTCGGCGAACTGAAGGCTCCGGACAGCAAGGTCGCAGGTCATGCCAATACCCTGGTGTTCCCGGATCTGGAATCCGGAAATATCGGATACAAGCTGGTACAGCGTCTTGCTAAGGCCAATGCATACGGACCGATCCTTCAGGGTCTTTCCATGCCGGTCAATGACCTGAGCCGGGGCTGCTATGCAGATGATATCGTAGGTACGGTTGCCATGACGGCTGTTCAGGCCCAGCAGGCATCCAGATAAATCCCGTAGTCATTGGAAGATTACAGAAAGAAGAGAGAGAATATGAAGATCTTAGTTATCAATTGCGGAAGTTCATCACTCAAGTATCAGCTGATCGATTCTGAAACAGAAGCCGTTCTTGCAAAGGGCCTGTGCGAGAGGATCGGAATCGACGGAAAGTTTACCTATCAGCCGGCAGGCGGGGAGAAGCAGGTACAGGATATTGACCAGCCGGATCACAAGAAGAGCGTTTCTCTGGTCTTAGATGCCCTGACCAATAAGGAGAACGGCGTCATCGCAGATCTCAGCGAGATCGGCGCTGTCGGCCACAGAGTCGTACACGGCGGCGAGAAATTTGCTTCCTCCACGCTGATCACAGAGGAAGTGCTGAAAGCTATCGAAGAGTGCAATGACCTGGCACCGCTTCACAATCCGGCCAATATCATCGGAATCAATGCCTGCAGGGAACTGATGCCGGGCGTGCCGATGGTGGCGGTTTTTGATACCGCATTCCATCAGACTATGCCGGCAGAGGCCTATCTGTATGGCATTCCCTATGAATATTATACGAAATACGGCGTCAGAAAATATGGCTTCCACGGAACCTCCCACTCCTATGTTTCCAAAAGAACCGCAGAGATCCTGGGACTGGATTACAGCAAGGCCAAGATCGTTGTCTGCCATCTCGGAAACGGTGCTTCCATCTGTGCCGTAGACGGGGGCAAGTCGGTTGAGACTTCCATGGGCCTGACTCCTTTAATGGGCCTTATTATGGGAACCCGTTCCGGCGAGATCGATCCCGGTGCAATGGAATTCATTGCAAACAAAGAGAACCTGGATCTGAAGGGGGTTATGACGATTCTCAATAAGCAGTCCGGCGTATTGGGAATGTCCGGTGTTTCCTCTGATTTCCGGGATATTGATGATGCGATCAAGGATGGAAACAAGCAGGCCAAGGCCGCCAAGGATGCATTCGTTCATCGTGTTGTCAGCTATGTCGGCGGATATGTTGCAGTGATGAACGGCGTTGATGCCATCGTATTTACCGCAGGAATCGGCGAGAACGACAAGACCGTCCGGTCTGCCGTCTGCGCAAACCTCGGGTATCTCGGAATCGCGATCGACGAAGAGAAGAACAGTATCCGCGGCGAGGAGACAATTATCTCCACAGAGGAGTCCAAAGTGAAGGTCCTTGTCGTTCCGACCAATGAGGAACTGATGATCGCGCGGGATACCGAAGCTCTTGCAAAATAATCATTGACAAATAGTATGCACGTGAGTATAATGATCAGGTCGGTCTGACAGATCGCAGATACAAGGAAGCAAGGAGGTGTACGAACGTGTCTATATGCCCAAAAAATAAAACATCCAAGGCCAGAAGAGATAAAAGAAGAGCAAACTGGAAGATGGTTGCTCCGACTCTCGCAAAATGCTCAACTTGTGGCGAACCTGTTATGCCACACAGAGTATGCAAGAACTGCGGATCCTATAACAAGCGTACTATCATTGTTCAGGAAGAAGCATAATCTCTGCCTGTCTTTCAAATGATTTAAAAGAGGCTGTGAATAAATGAGAAATCATTTTTCGCAGCCTCTTCGTTTCCCCGTATTGCCGATGCCGGCTAATGAATCAGTGGGAAATAATATCGCTGATGCACCAGGAGCCGTCTAACGGTTCAATCACAAAGACCCAGGTGGCGTCCATCTTCTGATTGTTATCCTCATAGGTCGGATCTGTAAAGACCATATCCAGAGCATACTTCACATCTACTGTAAAACAGTCATCCGCGTATTTGACATAATTCGTGGCGGAACGCTCAGCAAAATCATAACTCTCGATATCTTCAAACATATACAGCGTTGTTGCAATGGGATCCATGGTCTCGCTTCCGAAAATGTAGGAATAAAGATCCGATCCGTAAACGATATAATTGGACAGATTGAAACTCATATGAATGAAATAGGTCGCATAGTTTTCCAGGGCCTCATATACCCGGGGCTCCACGGAATCAATAAAAGCCTGATCTGCCGGTGCGCTGGCCACATAATGGTTATCTGTCTGGGCAACGTTAAGACTGCTTCCGGAAGCATCGGTAACCGTTACCGTCGGTTCTGACAGAAGACCAGACATCTTGTAGGTATCATACTGCGGGGATTCTGCCAGAAACTGGAGAGAATTCATCAGAATCTCCGGAACGCCGGTGGAGACAATATAATTGCTGCCCAGCACCGTTCCGTTGACAGAAACCGTGGATCCTGCCGGCGCGTCGATGGTAACCGACATGGCGTCCGGAAGGTAATCCGCAATATTCAGAGTTGAGATCTTCCATTTCGGGCTGCCGAAGGAACCGGTTCCGTCGGGGGCCAGGGTCACCTTGGCCACGATCGATCCGTCTGCTGTAATATCGTAGGAGGGAGAATCCGGCCGGAAATCACTGTTTTCCTTATAGGAGATCTTCTTGCCTGCTATATTGGTCGCATAGGTCTGTGCCACCAGATCAAGATTCTCGGAAAGAGAGGTCTTCTCCGCATTGGAAGAGATAAAATCCACGATTCCCTGCTGCGATGCGTAGCTCTTTACAATGGTCTCTGCAATATGGGAGGGCTGTCCGTTCTCAAAGGATGACAGATAGGAAGAGAACAGGATCGCTCCGACGATCAGGATCAGGATCAGGATCGTGATATACATCAGGAATAAACGCCGGAATTTCTTTTTCCGTTTCCGGTTCAGACTGCGCTGCGCTCTGGCGGCAGAGGATACCGGTCTCTGACGGGACTCGGAGGGCACCGCCCGGGAAGAAGTCCGGGATGCGGACGCTGTCTGTGAGGAAGTCCGTCCGGACCGTGAGGAAGAACCACCGGTCCTTGAGTAGGACGAAGTTCTGGAAGAAGCCGCAGTCCTGTAGGACGAGCCGGTCCTGGAGTAGGACGAAGTTCTCTGACGGGATGCGCCGGAGGAAGCAGCGTAGGCGCTCCTGCGGCGGGAGTCTGCGGCAGTGTTTCCGGTTCCGGAGGAACGGTAATCATATGCTTCATCGACATCAGCATAAATATCATCCAGCTGCCGGATCTTCGGATCCTCTGTATAATCATTGTAATTGGTTCTGTAGTTATCGCTCATAGGTAGAATACCTCATCGTTTCCTTTCATCCATTATTCATTCACCAGCCATGCCGTCGGGCATTTTCTGGGGCCGGTCGGAGAGTAGGGATTGTTAAGCACTTCTCCGTAATAGACCATCTGGGAAGAGGTTCCGCCATCCATGGCGCAGGCGTTGACGGCACCGTATTCCAGCATGATATACGCCAGATCCTTGAAGGTGGCTCCCAGGGAATTCGCCTGTCTGCCATCGACGACCAGCAACAGAATGGAACCGTCTGCCCGCTGTCCGATGGCGGTTCTCGGATTCTTGCCGCCTCCGTAGGTGGCGGAATCCGGAACTTCATTGATCAGCGCTTCTCCGTCCATGACCAGGAACGGACCGGTTTCGTGAACCGTGTAGACCGCATCCCGAACCCCCATGGCCAGAGCTTCGTTGATCGAAATGTTGCCCATGAAGAATTTATTGTCTGAGGTGAAGCCGGAGAAATGATAGATCTTATCGTAATCCGCATCACAGAATTTGACTTCCCCGTTGGAGATTACAGCTCCCAGAGGCTGAGCGGTATAGGAATAGCTTCCCATGTCCACAAAGTCGCCGCCGTTGACTCCTGCGATCGCACCAGGATAATGGGTGATAATATCAGCAACCACCTCGCCCTTTCCTTCGAAAAACTCCGGAACGGTTCCGAGAAAGACCTTGGACGGATCCCGGACGATCATCAGTTTCCCTTTATAGGAGCTCCCGGTCACGTCCTCGATGGTAATGGGTTCCTGGGATTCTGCCGGATCGGAAACGGTGGTGTCGATCAGATCGAGATTGGTGACGGTTCCGTCATCCACCTCCGCCATCTTACTGTTATTCAGAATCTGGTCCACCTCTTCCTGGGGAAGAAACATTTTGGGGACCCATTTCATCGCACTCATCTCCGTAAATGTATTGACAGCTTCCTTCATCGCAGTTTCCGACGGTCCTTTGAATAAGATCAGAAGGGCAATCAGCGCGGCGACAATCACGAACAGCAAGGTGACGCCGATCACGCTCAAAATATGGGAAACTCTTGTGGAAGCATAGGATTTTGAGGATTTTCTCCGTTTTCTGCTCAAAATAGATCTCTCCTTTATAAAACGATAATACTTTATTTTACTATTTTTTTGATCCGGTTACAAGAACTACAGAATCTGCGGATCACAGCTTTACATCCGGGTATCCCGCCATCCGGCAGGCAGCCAGGACGACGTGGGCGGCAAGCACGGTATTGGTAACGGCGCCGACACCGCCGGGAACCGGCGTCACCTTGCCGGCATAATGGCTGACCGCGTCAAAATCGAAATCTCCGCACATTTTCCCGTCGACGAAATTGACCCCCACATCGATGGCCGTGCAGGAGGCATCAAGCCCCTTGGCGATGGTCTCATCCACCAGGTTTGCGGCGCCGCAGGCACTGATCAGGATGTCCGCGCCGCGGCATTCCCCGGCCAGATCCCGGGTACGGGAATGACAGCAGGTTACGGTGGCGTTGCGGGAGAGCAGCAGAATACTGAGCGGTTTTCCGATGACCAGGGAACGACCGATTACCACAGCCTTTGCTCCGTTCAGGCTGACGCCTTCGTGATCCAGGATCCGGATGACTGCTTCCGCCGTACAGGGAGCAAACCCGTCCGTATCCCCCATGAACAGCTTCGCCAGATTCACCGGATTCATACAGTCGACATCTTTGGAAGGATCAATCAGCTGGGTGATCCTTTTTTCATCCAGATGGGAGGGAAGAGGACGGAACAGCAATATGCCATGGATCGCCGGATCCTGATTAATCTTCTGAAATGCATCTTCAAATGCGGTCTCCTCAATCGTTTCGGGTAATTCAAATACCTTCAGCTCAATCCCCGTTTTTGCACAGGTGGAAGCCAGGCCTTTTTCATATGCAAGATCACTGTCTTTGCATCCGACCCGGACAACCGCCAGGCAGGGGGTAAGATGGTATGCGTGGATTGCTTCTGTTAAGTTGTTTCTGATTGCGGATGCGGTATCCGCTCCTTTCAGGATCACTGTCATGAGGATCTCCTTTCGAATGTTCCTTACGAGGCTTATGATATGATATGTCAGAAGTATAAATGAAATTGAAAAAGAAAGCAAAAACAATCGTAAAATAGGATTGACGGATCCGGAATCCTGTGTTAATTTTCTGTATGCAGCAATGGCTGCTCACATCAAACGATTTTCCGATTTTTAAACTGAATAGTGTATTTGTTATGTCAGGGGAGAACTGTGCCTTTGCGGTACATGTGCGCTGCAGTTTTTTCACGCGCCTGTCTGCCGGGAATATCCGGCGGTCCCCTGGATAAAAGAAAGGGGGAACTCATGTTCAGCAGAGTTTTCAGTGCAGGCATCAGCGGGATCGATGCCTGTCTGGTCTGCGTTGAAGCAGATATTTCCGGAGGCCTGCCCCAGTTCCATATGGTGGGGCTGCTGTCCTCTGAAGTAAAAGAAGCAAAGGAACGGGTCATCCGGGCATTATCCAATTCCGGTATCGAGCTGCCTGCAAGAAAGATCACCGTTAATCTGTCGCCGGCAGGGATCCGGAAACAGGGGTCCGGATTTGATCTTCCCATCGCTGTTTCCATTCTGACGGCTATGGGGATTATCCGGGAAGAAGCGGCGGCAGGAAGACTGTTTGTCGGAGAGATGAGCCTGGACGGTCAGATCAATAAGGTCAACGGGATCCTGCCGATCGCCATGAAAGCGAAGGAGGAGGGAATCCATTCCCTGATCGTGCCGAAGGAAAATGCATTCGAAGGAGCTGTGATCGACGGGATCCGGATCTTCGGAGTTTCCGGCCTGGGGGAACTGATCCGGGGACTGAATGAAGGGACCCTTACGGAAACAGAGCACATCAGCCTGGAACAGGAACTGGCAGCTGCTTATGAGGCGGGGAATCTGGATTTCCTGGATATCAAAGGCCAGGAGAAGGCCAAACGGGCAACAGAAGTGGCGGTGGCGGGATTTCATAACCTGCTCTATATCGGCCCTCCGGGTTCAGGAAAGAGCATGCTGTCAAAACGGATTCCTTCCATATTAAACAGGCTGGATGTGGAGGAGTGCCTGGAGATCTCCAAGATCTACAGTGTAATGGGCCTGCTGGAGAAGGATACCCTTGTCCTTGGACGGCCGTTTCGGAGTCCGCATCACAGTATCACGGCCACCGCTCTGATCGGCGGCAACGGAAACCCCAGACCCGGGGAGATCACGCTGGCCCACAAGGGCGTATTATTTCTGGATGAAGCTGCCGAGTTTAAAAAGGATGTGATCGAAATGCTCCGGCAGCCTCTGGAGGACAAACAGATCGTGATCTCGCGCCTGAACCGGAATGTGGTTTTTCCGGCGGACTTTATGCTGGTGATGGCCATGAACCCCTGCCCCTGCGGTTATTTTCCGGACAAACGCTGCAGCTGTACGATGAGCGAGGTGAACCGGTATCATAACCGGATCCGGGGACCGGTACTGGACCGGATCGACGTCTGCACCGGAACCTCCCGGCTGGCTCCGGAGGAACTGGAGCAAAGAGACGGAACAGGGTCCGTGCAGATGAGGGAACGGATCGATCTGGCCCGGAAGATTCAGGAGGAACGGTTCGCGGGGTACGGAATCCGGTTTAATTCCCAGATGTCCAGATCCCAGATCGAGCAGTACTGCCCGCTGGAGGAGGGGGACAGGAAGCTGCTGGATAAGGCTTATGCCAGATATCATATGACGGCCAGAGGCTATTATAAAGTTCTTAAGGTGGCAAGAACCATTGCGGATCTGGAGGGATCGCAGATGATCCGCCGGGAACATATCCTGGAAGCGATCGGATACCGCAATCTGCATGAAATATAAGGAGGAAGCTATGACGCAGGAAGAATACTGGTTTTGGTTATGTAATATCAATGACATCTATCAGGATACCATTGACCGGCTGATCCGGGAATTTGGCGGCCCGGAAATGGTTTTCCGCGCATCCGCGGATCAGCTGATCCGGTCCGGAGCGGTGGGGCCGCGAAGGGCAAGGCTGATCGCGGATTCCAAAAGCAGCACCCGGAGTCTCAGAAAACTGGAAAAACTGGCGGGAAACGGCATCCGGTTCATTTATTACAAAGGACCGGATTATCCCGAGAAGTTTGCGCTTCTGGAGGACAGACCCTATGCCTTTTATGTGAAGGGAACGATGCCGGATCCTAAGATGCCCTCCGTGGGGATTGTCGGGTCCCGGGTCTGCTCCGGTTATGGAAAGGAGATGACGATGAAGTTTTCCCAGTGTCTGGCTTCCAACGGAGTGCAGATCATCAGCGGGATGGCGCTGGGAGTGGATGCCATCGCTTCCAGAAGCGCCATCGAAGCGGGCGGAAAGACCTTTGTGGTCCTGGGAAGCGGTCTGGATGTGATCTATCCGCGGCAGAACATCGATCTGTATTACCAGATCCTTCTGAACCAGGGAGGCATCATTTCCGAGTTCCCGATGGGGGATCCGCCGCTGCCCTGGCATTTTCCCCACCGCAACCGTCTGATCAGCGCCCTGTCGGATCAGCTGCTGGTGATCGAAGCCCGGAGAAGTTCCGGCTCCCTGTCAACCGCATCCTGCGCATTGAACCAGGGAAAGGATGTCTACGCGCTTCCCGGGAGGATCACGGATCCGATGAGTGAAGGCTGCAACCGGCTGATTGCCGACGGGGCCGGAGTGCTTCTGGATCCGCAGATGCTGCTGGAGGAGTGTTTCCGGGGAAGGGGAAGAACAGACTTTGAACAAAAAGACTGGGATGCTGCAGGACCTGAACTGACCGGGGATCAGAAGGGGGTCTATGAAGCCCTGGATTATCAGCCGAAGATGCTGGACCGGATTGCGGCGGAGAGTGCGCTTTCCTGTGAGCGGACAGCAAAGGTCCTGACGGAACTGGAACTTCTGGGGGTGTGCAGCGAGATTTCCAAGGATTATTATAGAAAGGGAACTTGACAGAACACCCGGCAAAGTGATATTAAGTTATACTCGGAGGTGTGGTATGGCGAAAAATCTGGTAATTGTCGAATCACCGGCAAAAGTAAAAACAGTCAAAAAGTATCTTGGCAGCAACTATCATGTGGTTGCCTCGAAGGGACACATCCGGGATCTTCCCAAGAGTACGATGGGGGTCGATGTGGACAATGACTTTGAACCGAAATATATCACGATCCGCGGAAAGGGCGATATGCTGGCGGAACTGAAAAAACTCTCCAAAGATGCCGGCAAGGTATATCTTGCAACGGACCCGGACCGGGAAGGAGAGGCGATCAGCTGGCACCTGGCCGTGGCGCTGGGTCTGGCCCCGGGAAAGATGAAACGGATCACCTTTAACGAGATCACCAAATCCGCGGTGTCGGAATCCCTGAAGAATTCCCGGGACATTGACATGGACCTGGTGGATGCCCAGCAGGCAAGACGTGTTCTGGATCGTCTTGTGGGGTACGGGATCAGCCCGATCCTCTGGGAGAAGGTGAAACGGGGACTGAGCGCCGGAAGGGTCCAGTCCGTGGCACTCCGTATGGTCTGCGACCGGGATCAGGAGATCGACCGGTTTATCCCGGAGGAGTACTGGCAGCTGGATGCCCAGGTATGGCTGGAAGGGGAAAAGAAATCCATCACTGCCAGATTCTACGGAACGAAGAAAGACAAGATCAATATCGGGAACAAGGAGCAGCTGGACCGGATCCTGGCAGAGCTGGAGCAGTCCCGGATGACGATCGACGAGGTGAAAAAGTCCGAGCGGATCAAGAAAGCGCCGCTTCCCTTCGTGACCAGTACCCTGCAGCAGGAAGCCTCGAAGGCGCTTAATTTCTCCACACAGAAAACCATGCGGGTTGCCCAGCAGCTCTATGAAAGCGGCATGATCACCTATCTGAGAACGGATTCCACCAGGATCTCCGAAGAGGCGGTGAAAATGGCGCAGGGTTATATTGCCGCGAATTACGGAAAAGAGTATGTCAGCTTTACAAAGGCAACGGGAAATTCCAAAGGAAAGGTGCAGGATGCCCACGAAGCGATCCGTCCTTCCGATATCAATGTTACTCCGGAATCGGTTCGGGAACGTTTGGACCGGGATAATTTCCGTCTGTATCAGCTGATCTGGAAACGGTTCACGGCCAGCAGAATGACCAATGCGAAATATGATGTGACTTCCATCAGCTTCTTAAGCGCAGGATACTTGTTCAAGGCCTCCGCATCCAGGCAGACCTTTGACGGATTTATGAAGGTGTATGTGGCGGCGGATGAGGAAAAGGAAGAAAAAAACAGCATCATTTCCAATCTGACCCAGGACGCTCAGGTGGAAAAGGCGGAATATGAAGGAACCCAGCACTTTACCCAGCCGCCCCAGCATTTTACGGAGGCATCCCTGGTCAAGGCCATGGAGGAGCAGGGGATCGGACGGCCGAGCACCTATTCCCCGACGATCACCACGATTCTGGCCAGACATTATGTGAAAAAAGAAAAGAAAAATATCCTGGTGACCGAATTGGGAAAAGTTGTGAATGATATCATGGTGACGGCATTTCCGGATATTGTGGATATCGGATTTACCGCCAGAATCGAGGACCGGCTGGACCGTATCGAAGAGGGGGACGAACAGTGGAAGGAAGTGATCCGGGGATTTTATCCGGGTCTGAAGCAGTCTATCGATGACGCCAGGTCCAAGCTGACCCGGATCAAAGTCAAGGACGAGGTCTCCGATGTGGTCTGCGATAAATGCGGCCGGAACATGGTGTTCAAATTCGGACCCCATGGAAAATTCCTGGCCTGTCCCGGATTCCCGGAGTGCCGCAATACCAAGCCGATCATTGAGAAGGCGGGCGTGAAGTGTCCGCAGTGCGGAAAGGATCTGATCGTCAGAAAGACTCAAAAGGGCCGGATCTATTACGGATGTGAAGGCTATCCGGAATGCAGCTATATGTCCTGGAACAAGCCCGGAACAAAAGAAAAAAAGTAAAAATCCCGGAATCTAAAGTTGCATGACAGGATTATTTCCTGTAAAATAAAGCTGTCAGAGGTTCTCCTTCCGGAAGGTGGCGGGAGAATGATAAAGAATAAAAAGAAGATACTGCCTGCGGTGATCCTGATCATCGCGGCAGGCATTGTTTTTTGTTGTTTGCAGGAAGACAGACCGGACGTTGAGATCCGCTCCGCAATTACAGCGGATTCTCCCGGGCAGGAGCCAGTGGATCCCGCCGGAGAAATGACCGCTGCGGATACGCAGATCCCGGAGGAAGAGATCTGGGTCTATGTCAGCGGATGTGTAAAGCATCCGGGCGTTTATCTCCTGCATAAAGGAGCAAGAATCTTCGAAGCGGTTGAACTGGCGGGCGGCATGACGGAAGAGGCCGCGAAGGATGCGGTCAATCTGGCCGGGGAGGCGGCGGACGGACAGCAGATCCGGATCCCGCAGGCCGGGCAGGGCGCCGGACAGATGGATGCGGTGTCGGACCTCCGGATCAATATCAACACCGCTTCGGAGGAAGAGCTGAGATCCCTTCCGGGGATCGGAGCTGCGAAAGCGCAGGCCATCATAGCCTACCGGACGGACACACCATTCAGAACGATCGAAGAGATCATGAATGTATCAGGCATCAAGGAAGGCGCGTTTGAGAAGATCAGGGATCTGATCCGGGTCTGAGATGCGTCTTGATGAGGACGGATTATGAGCAAAGTATTAGTTGTAGATGATGAAAAGCTGATCGTAAAGGGAATTAAGTTTTCCCTGGAGCAGGACGGAATGGATGTGGACTGTGCCTACGACGGCGAAGAAGCTCTGGAGAAGATCCGGGAGACCGAATATGATATCGTGCTTCTGGACGTGATGCTTCCGAAGATCGACGGATTTGAAGTCTGCAAGTCCGTACGGGATTTTTCCAATGTGCCGATCATTATGCTGACAGCAAAGGATACGGACATGGATAAGATCCTCGGCCTGGAGTACGGCGCTGATGATTACATCACCAAACCGTTTAATATCCTGGAGGTCAAGGCAAGGATCCGGGCGATGCTCCGCAGGAGCAAGAGAACTTCCAATGACAATAACACCAACCAGATCGTAAAGGGAGATCTCCGGCTGGACATCGACGCCAGAAGAGTCATGATCAAGGATACCGAGGTGAATCTTACCGCCAAGGAATTCGATCTCCTCGAACTGCTGGTCAATAATCCGAACAAGGTCTATTCCAGAGAACAGCTGCTCAGTATTGTCTGGGGCTACGAGTATCCGGGCGATGTCCGTACCGTGGATGTTCATGTAAGACGTCTCAGGGAGAAGATAGAAGAGAATCCGAAAGAGCCGAAATACGTAAACACGAAGTGGGGAGTGGGCTACTATTTTAAAGCGCAGTAGTGAATTTATCAGAAGCCTGCGTTTCAGGATCCTTCTGATCATACTTGTCGTCGGAATCATTCCCATCGTCATTGTGGAACTGGTTCTGACGAACATTTCTGAAAGCACTGTCGTTTCAACAAGAGTGAGAAATGTCAGTGCTCAGTTTTCGTTGCTGAATAATTATCTGGTGCAGGATACCAACCTCGGGGAAAAGGATAATGATGATGTGGATCTGCTGGTCAGTGACATTGCCGGCATTTTCATGAGCCGGATCCAGGTGATTGACCGGGATTTCAAGATCATCAGCGATACCTATCAGATCAATAAAGGAAAGATCTGTATTTCCAAGTATGTGGTGGACTGCTTTCTCGGGCAGAGTTCCGCTTTCGTGGATGAGGCCAATCAATGCATCATTATGACACAGCCCATCCGGGATGAAGAGGGGGAGACGGCATACGTGATTGTGGCGTTTTCTTCTATTTCTGATATTTACTCTGCCATGGATTCCATCCGGGTCACGGGGGCGTCCGTGATCGTGATCCTGATGGCGGTGGTTCTGTTCTTTGCAATCCTGTTTTCCTATATGGTGGCTAAACCATTTAAGAATATCAATGCGGCGATCGCCAAGATCGACCGGGGCCATATGACAGATGAGATCCATATGAAGGGCAGCAGTGAAGTAAAGGTGATTTCCGCTTCGTTCAATAAGATGCTCAGCCGGATCAACGAGCTGGAGAATTCACGGCAGCTGTTTGTTTCCAACGTTTCCCATGAGCTGAAGACGCCCATGACCTCCATGAAGGTGCTGGCGGATTCTCTGCTGTCCCAGACCGATGTGCCCAATGAGATGTACCGGGAATTCATGATGGATATGTCCAATGAGATCAACCGGGAGAATGTCATCATTTCGGATCTCCTGACGCTGGTGAAGCTGGATAATCCGGACATGACCATGAACATTTCCCAGGTGAATATCAACGGGCTGGTGGAGTCGGTCCTTAGGCTGGTGCGGCCTCTGGCAGAGCAGAAGAATATCGAGCTGGTTCTGGAATCCTACCGTCCGATCATTGCCGAGGTGGATGAGGTCAAGCTCTCCATGGCCATCTCCAATCTGGTGGAAAACGGAATCAAATATAACAAGCAGGATGGTTATGTCCATGTTTCCCTGAATTCCGACCGGACGTATTTCTATGTGAAGGTAAAGGATAACGGCAAAGGCATTCCGGCGGATTCGATTCCCCGGATCTTCGATCGGTTCTACCGGGTCGACAAGGCGAGGGACCGGGCGACGGGAGGTTCCGGACTGGGACTTTCCATTACAAGATCCATTGTGCTGGCCCACAATGGAGAAATCAAGGTATACAGTGAAGAGGGCAGAGGTACGATCTTCAATATGCAGATCCCGCTGACCCATATTGCTTCGGGAGAATACGAGGAAACATGACAAAACGGAACAAGCACATCAGTCTTATCATGGCGATTGTGATGACAGTCCTGTCGGCTGTCTTTCTGTCGTCCTGCGGTCCGGAACCGGAGGAAAATGTGTTTCTTGTATATTATGTCAATTCCGCCCGGGATGATATCATTTACAAACCCTGCAAGGTGGAAGGGCAGGAGGAGATGACGCCGGAGGAACTGACGGATTATCTTCTGGTCCGGATGTTCGAGACGGATCTTTCTCAGGACCAGATGTTCTCCGCGACACTTCCGGGGGTCGAGATCAACAGCTACAAGATCAGTGACGGGTATATTACCCTGGATTTCAATTCCGGATACCTGGAGCAGACCAATGTCCAGGAAATCCTTCTCCGGGCAGCGCTGGTGCTTACGATGATCCAGGAGCCGGCAGTTTCCCAGGTGATCTTCACGGTCAATGGCAATCCGCTGACCGACAGCGCCGGCAAAGCGATCGGCGCGATGAATGCCAGCAATTTCGTAAACATCCTGCTCAGTGAAGAAGGCATGCTGAAGCAGGAGACCGACCTGACCATTTACTTTACGGATGAAACGGGGACCAGACTGATCCCCGCCAAATATCATTTTACGATCAGCAACAACAATTCTTCCATGGAGGAGTATATTCTCCAGCAGCTGAAGGAGGGGCCTGCCATAGAAAGTACCTACCGGACCATGGCGGCGGATGTCAATATCCTGAGTGTTGCCACCTCCGGAGATATCTGCTATGTGAATTTCGGGAGCAATTTCCTGGAACAGGAACAGCCCGTGGGAGATGACATCCTGATCTATTCCATCGTAAATTCTCTGTGCAGTCTGGACTATGTCAGCAGCGTGCAGTTCCTGATTGACGGAAGTCCTGATGTGATCCTGCATACGGTCACAGATCTGAGCAGTCCGCTTACCCCAAAGAAAGAACTGGAACAGTAATTACATGACGAAAAGACCTATATTGATTGCAGCCGTGGCCCTGACCATGGCTGTTCTTGCTGTCCTGAAACTCTGCCCTGAGCTGCTGCTGCCGAAGATCCCCTTCGGCTCCGGAGAGCAGATCCTGATTACCGGCGAGGTTCTGAGAACAGAGAAGAAAGCCGGATCCGTATCCCTCTGGCTGAATGAGGTTATGGCGGGGGATACGAAAGAGCCGGAGACCATGATCCGGATCCCCGGGCAGGCCCTGCTGGTCTGGCCGGACGGAGATTCTCCGCAGGGCGGGGACTCTTGGCAGGATGTGAGCCCTGGGCAAGGCGGGAACTCCGGACCGTACAAGAACTCTGAATGGGGCGGGAACGCCGCGGCGGAAACGCTCCGGTGCGGCAATCGGATCTGTGCGGTCTGTGTATGCAGCTCCTTTCGGGAGGCAAGAAACTTCGGAAATTTTGATGAGGCACAGTACTACCATTCCCTGGGAGTGTTTCTGAAGGCCCGGGTTCTGGATCTTACAGTCACAGAACGGAAGGTTCGGGTGCTGAGACAGTTTCTTGCGGATCTCCGGACAGATCTGACGGAGTCTGTTTATCAGGCGGTTCCGGACCCGGAAATCGCCGGGATCCTTGCGGCTGTCTGCACCGGAGACCGAAGCGGCCTTACCGATGATACCCGGCTGTTGTACCGGAAAAGCGGAATCATTCATATCCTGGCGGTTTCGGGACTGCACATCTCCTTTCTGGGATTGTCCCTGTTCCGTCTGCTGCGCCGGAAATGTCCGTTCCTCCCGGCAGCCCTGGTTTCTTCTCTGGTTATGCTTGGGTTTTGCATCATGAGCAGCAGTTCCCCCTCCGCAGTCCGGGCCACGATCATGTTCCTGATCCAGCTTCTGGGAATCGGCCTGGGGAAGACCTATGATATCCTGTGCTCTCTGTCTTTCGCTGCGATTCTGATGCTGCTTTCGAATCCTCTGCTGCTGTTAAACAGCGCTTTCCAAATGTCTTTTTCCGCTATCCTGGGGGTTGGGATCCTTTACCGGACGATGCTCCGGTATTTTCATCTGGAACCGGGAAGCCACGCCCTGATCTCCGGGTTCTGCATGAGTCTGTCCGTCACCCTTGTCGTTCTTCCCCTTACTGCCGGGGTTTATTTTGAAGTTCCCCTGTATAGTGTTCTGCTGAATCTGCTGGTGGTCCCGCTGATGAGTGTGATCCTCGGTTCCGGACTGGCGTCGGCGGTTCTGGGGATGGTCAGTCTGATAATTGGGAGGTTCTTTTCCGGGATCGGAGTCTTTCTGGTGGAGTTTATCCGGTATGCCTGCGTGTTTTCCGGATCTCTTCCCGGCAGCAGCCTGGTGACGGGAGCCATTCCGCCTCTTAGGCTGATGAGCTATTACGGAATTCTGGGCCTGATGACCGGAGGAATGTATCTGATGGCATGGATGAAGCAGAAAGGAAAACGTTCCGTCCGGGCTGCTTTGCTGCTGCCGATGGTGATTGTGCTGGTCCTGCTCCTTTTTGCAGGGAAAGCTCCGGCGGGTCTGCGGATCAGCTTTCTGGATGTCGGACAGGGGGATGGGATCCTGATCCAAAGTCCCTCCGGGCAGCGGTATCTGATCGATGGGGGATCCACTTCCATTCAGGAGGTCGCTGAATACAGGATGGCAGCAGCGATCCGTTATTATGGAGTTTCCCGGATCGATTATTCGATCATTTCCCATCCGGATACGGATCATATCAGCGCGGTTCTGGAAATCCTGGAGGATATGGGACAGATCCCTTCCCGATATAATATGGAGATCCGGAATCTCCTGCTGCCCTATGTGCCGGATAATGCGAATTACCGGAAACTGATCGAAACTGCTGAGCAGAAAGGTGTCCGGGTCATGACCCTGGAATCGGGTATGGAGATCTCGGACGGGAAACTGACAATTACCTGCCTGCACCCGGATGCAGAGTACCGATCCGAAAGTGTGAACGGATACTCCGCAGTTCTGGACCTTCGGTACGGTTCCTTTTCTTCATTGCTGACCGGAGATTTGGAGGAAGACGGCGAACAGCGGCTTCTTTTCGGCAGCCGTCTCGATCCGGAGGGATACGACCTCCTGAAAGTCGCTCATCACGGCTCCCGGTTTTCTTCTTCGCAGGAGTTTCTGGATGCAGTTTCCCCGTCTGTCGCCGTGATCAGCGCCGGAGTCGGTAATCTGTACGGGCATCCCCATGAAGAGACGCTGGACCGGTTGAAGCAGACCGGAGCCCTGGTTTATTCCACCTCCGACTGCGGAGAGATCGTCGTGACGGCGGATCGGGACGGAAGTCTTCGTATCCGGACGAAACTGTAGCAGCTCTCCGGCAGATTCACCGGAATGCCGGCAGCATTTCCCACAGAACGTTTTTCTGACACATTTTTGTCAGTTGCGTTTGAAAATATGTCCTGTTATTGCACAGAATTCTCGATTGCGTTTAAAATTATCAAACGTAACCGTCAAAAATGTGCAAATATCTCCGATTGATTCAAACGTAACCGTTAAAAATGTGCAGTGGTATCAATCTTTCAAATATAATCGTCAGATTAGAAAACCTGATTGTCACCTACGATGATAAATACGGCAATCTGAACCTGAATGTGATCCGGAGTGAGATCGAAAATAAACTCCTTGCCAGATAACGGGAAACTGAGCTATGATACACATATGGCTTCCATTGGAACTGATCTGAAAAACGGACATATCGCGAATCTCTACCTCTTCTACGGAGAAGAGGCTTTTAAAAAGCGCCATTATAAGGAACTGCTGAAAACTGCGGTGACAGGAGGCGACACCTTCAATCTCTCCGTGTTTGAGGGAAAGGACATTGACTGGCAGGCGGTTTATGATACTTCCCAGACTCTGCCGTTTTTTGCGCAGAAGAGGCTGGTGATCGTGGAAAACTCCGGAAAATTCAAAGCAGCAAAATCCTCCGGTTCCGGAAACCGGGATCCTGGATCAGGGACAAAAGAAGCGGGGGCAAAGCAGACAGCGGCGGGTGGTCCCGGGGCAGCGGATTCCGGCCTGAAGGAATCCGGATCCTCCGGACTTCTGGAAAAGATCCTGGAAAACATCCCGGAAACCTGCTGTCTGGCCTTTTTCGAGGAGAGCGCTGCGAAAAATAAACGGATCTATAAAACCATCGCCTCCAAAGGGGTAGTGTGTGAATGCACCGCGGATAGTGAGGAGACTCTGATCAACTGGCTGGCCCGGGGATTTGCCCGGGAGAAGCGGAAGGTCCGGCGCAGTACTCTGGAGCTTTTGATCGACAGAGTCGGGTTTGATTATGACCTGCTGCGGATGGAGTTCGAAAAGATCATCAGTTACGCCGGGAACCGGGAAGTCATTGAAGACCGGGATGTCCTTGCGATCACGACCCAGATCACGGAATCAAGGATCTTCGATATGCTGACAGCCATCAGTGAGAAAAATGTCAGAAAAGTGCTGGAGAAATACCATGATCTGCTGGCAAACAAAGAACCTGCGCTGTACATTCTGGCCATGCTGCGCAGTCAGTTCCGGATCATGCTGCAGATCGCGGAGCTGGCGGATGCCCATCTGAATTCCTTTGAGATCGCAAAGGCCGTGGGACGTCCGAAATTCGCCGTTGACCGGATCCGTGGGTGTCTGCGTTATTTTACGAATGCGCAGATCGAGCAGATCCTGATTGAAATTGCGGAGACCGACCGGAAGTGCAAATCCGGGGAGATTCAGGATCAGATCGGGGTGGAACTGATGCTGATCCGGTTTTCCGGATGAGAGAGATCGGCCCGGGTTTCAGATCCGGATTTTATTTTCCGGTTGACAGACAACAGCAATGATGCTAGTATAGCTACGCATAAAAACGAAGAAGAGTTCTGCTCTCACCCCGTCGCAATCGGGCGCACGCGGGTTCACATTTCCGGAATACTCTGCAGGTCAGAGTGCGGGTTTTGAGGGCAGATATCGGATATCTGCTTTTTTCATGCACCTGCAGCGGTATGGGTAACCGGTTTTGCAGGATCCGACAGGAGAGTTTAGGGTTCAGTAAAAGTGTATACCACTTGGGAGGTACAATTATCGACAACTTAATTAATGAACAAATCCGTGCGAAGGAAGTAAGACTTCTTGGTGAAGAAGGCCAGCAGCTGGGGATTTTCAGCCTGCAGGAAGCGCTTGCGAAAGCTGACGAGGCGGAAGTGGACCTGGTTCTGATCGCGCCGAAGGCCAATCCTCCCGTATGCAGGATCATCGATTACGGCAAGTTCCGTTATGAGCAGATCCAGAGGGAGAAGGAAGCAAAGAAGAAACAGAAGACAGTTGAGGTCAAAGAGATCCGGCTTTCCCCTAATATTGATGTCAATGATATCAAAACGAAAGCCAACAATGCCAGAAAGTTCATTGAAAAAGGCGACAAAGTCAAGGTGGCCCTCAGATTCCGCGGCAGGGAAATGGCTCATATGAATGAGAGCAAGCACATCCTTGATGATTTTGCGGAAATGCTGTCCGATGTCGCCAATGTGGATAAGTTGCCAAAGGTTGAGGGACGGAATATGGTAATGTTCCTGACCAAAAAACGATAACACTGTTAATCAATAGTTTATGACTAGGAGGGATAGATATGCCAAAGGTAAAAACAAAAAGAGCAGCTGCGAAACGTTTCAAAAAGACAGCAGATGGGAACTTAAAGAGAAATAAGGCATTTAAGAGCCATATTCTTACAAAGAAGACTACGAAGAGAAAACGTAACCTTCGTAAAGCAACAATGACTGATGCTACCAATGTTAAGAACATGAAGAAGATCTTACCATACCTGTAGGATTAGATTGGAGGAATGAAGAATGGCAAGAATTAAAGGCGGCTTAAATGCCAAGAAAAGACATAACAGAACATTAAAGCTGGCAAAGGGATACAGAGGAGCCAGATCCAAACAGTATAGAATCGCAAAGCAGTCCGTAATGAGAGCTCTGGCCAGCTCCTATGCAGGAAGAAAGCAGAGAAAACGCCAGATGAGACAGCTGTGGATCGCAAGGATCAATGCCGCAGCAAGAATCAACGGCCTGTCCTACAGCAGATTCATGCATGGTCTGAAGATGGCCGGTTCTGACCTGAACAGAAAGGTTCTGGCTGATATCGCAGTCAATGACCCGGCAGCATTTGCACAGCTGGCAGAAACAGCAAAGGCTGCAATTCAGTAAGTCCTGATACTATCGGCGAGGCACATATATTTATATATAGCCTCGCCTTTTTATAAGTTTCATCAACAATCCAGTAATTGGGAGGCAGTATTGACTATGGAAGAAACCAGGGTCTCAAGAAATTTTATCGAGAATGAGATCGATAAGGATCTGGCAGCCGGCGTGTATGATCACGTGGAAACCCGATTTCCGCCGGAGCCGAACGGATATCTGCATATCGGGCATGCCAAATCGATCCTGTTGAATTACGGACTGGCACAGGAATACCATGGCACCTTCAATCTCCGTTTTGATGATACCAATCCGGTCAAAGAGGACGTGGAATTTGTGGAGTCCATCAAGGCCGATGTGGAATGGCTGGGAGCGGATTTTGAAGACCGGCTGTATTTTGCGTCTGATTATTTTGAAAAAATGTATGAAGCAGCCGTGAAGCTGATCCGGGACGGAAAGGCCTTTGTCTGCGATCTGACGGCGGAGGAGATTAAAGAGTACCGGGGAACCTTCGAGCAGCCGGGAAAGGAAAGTCCCTACAGGAACCGGAGCGTGGAGGAAAACCTGGCCCTGTTCGAGCAGATGAAGAACGGGGAGATCGAGGACGGAGCCAAGGTGCTTCGGGCGAAGATTGACATGGCCTCTCCTAATATGAATATGAGAGATCCGGTGATCTACCGGGTTGCCCATGTGTCCCATCACAGGACCGGCGATCAGTGGTGCATTTATCCCATGTATGATTTCGCCCATCCCATCGAAGACGCCGTGGAGGGCGTGACCCATTCGATCTGTACCATGGAATTTGAAGATCACAGGCCGTTATATGACTGGGTCGTGCAGAATGTGGGATTTGAGCAGCCGCCGCGCCAGATCGAGTTTGCCAAGATGTATCTGACGGGCGTGATCACCGGCAAGCGCTACATCAAGCAGCTGGTGGCGGACGGAACCGTGGACGGATGGGATGATCCGCGGCTGGTGACCATCGCGGCCCTGCGAAGAAGAGGATTTACCCCGGAATCCATTCGGATGTTCATCGAATTATCCGGTGTATCCAAAGCCCAGAGCTCCTCAGATTATGCAATGCTGGAGTACTGCATCCGGGAAGATCTGAAACCGAAGGCTCCCCGCTATATGGCGGTCATCGATCCGATCAGACTGATCATCGATAATTATCCGGAGGATCAGGTGGAATGGATGGAAGCCGTCAATAATCCGGAAAATGAATCCATGGGAAGCCGTAAGGTCCCGTTCTGCAAAGAACTGTATATTGACCGGGAGGATTTTATGGAGGAGCCGCCGAAGAAATATTTCCGGCTGTTCCCGGGAAATGAAGTGCGTCTGATGAACGCGTATTTCGTAACCTGCGTGGATTATAAAAAGGATGAGACCGGGAAGGTGACGGAAGTTCATGTCACCTATGATCCTGAGACCCGTTCCGGATCCGGATTTGAAGGCCGCAAGGTCAAAGGAACGATCCACTGGGCCAGCGCCCGGCATGCTGTGAAGACCGAAGCCAGATTATACGAGCAGCTGGTGGATGAGGAACGGAATGTGAATCCCAATTCCCTGACGGTAATGCCCTCCTGCTATGTGGAACCTGCGTTGAAAGACGCAAAGGCGTATGACCGGTTCCAGTTTGTGCGCCAGGGATATTTTGCCGTGGATCCGAAGGATACTACAGAGGATCATCTGGTATTTAACCGGATCGTCTCCCTGAAGAGTTCCTTCAAGCTGCCCGCAAACCAGTAACGTCTGTAAAGGACCGAAAAATGAATCCGATTTCCGTCAAAAAACTCAGAAGCGACGCCCAGCTTCCCACCTACGGAACCGAGTATTCCGCAGGCGCCGATCTGTATGCCTGTCTGGATGGCCCGGTGACGATCCCGGCCGGGGAGGCATATCTGGTCCCCACCGGACTGGCCATGGAGATCCCGGAGGGGTATGCGGGACTGATCTTTGCCCGCAGCGGACTGGCGGTGAAACAGGGATTGGCGCCCTCCAATAAAGTCGGCGTGATCGACGCGGATTACCGGGGGGAGATCCTGGTCTCTCTGTACAATCATTCCCGGCAGGACCGGGTGATCGAACCGGGAGAGCGGATCGCCCAGATGGTGATCGTACCGTTCCTGAAGGCCTGCTGGGAGGAGACGGAAGAACTGCACGAAACCCGGAGGGGAAGCGGCGGATTCGGCAGCACCGGTAAATTTCTTGAAAGAGAATCCGATGTCTGATAAAATGACAGGCGGTTTAAAAAATAAATAAAAAAGGGAGGATCAGATGATTTATTCAAAAGAAGTGGAACTGATGTGTCCGGTCGCATCCGGCGCCAATCACGGCCCGGCTCCGATCCCTCAGGAGGGACAATGGACAAAAGCAAAAGAAATCAAAGACATTAATGGTCTGACACACGGAATCGGCTGGTGCGCTCCTCAGCAGGGGACCTGCAAGCTGACCCTGAATGTGAAGGACGGAATTATCGAGGAAGCCCTGATCGAAACCATCGGCTGTTCCGGAATGACCCATTCCGCAGCCATGGCAGCAGAGATCCTGCCCGGAAAGACCATCCTGGAAGCGCTTAATACAGACCTGGTCTGTGACGCCATCAATACCGCGATGAGAGAGCTGTTCCTGCAGATCGTCTACGGACGCAGCCAGACCGCATTCTCCGAAGGCGGACTTCCGGTGGGCGCAGGCCTTGAGGATCTGGGCAAAGGATTGAGAAGCCAGATCGGAACCATGTACGGAACAAAGGCAAAGGGCCCCAGATATCTGGAGATGACCGAAGGTTATGTCACCGGGATCGCACTGGATGAGAATGATGAGATCATCGGATATCAGTTCGTAAGCCTGGGCAAGATGACCGACTTTATCAAGAAGGGCGACGACCCCAATACCGCATGGGAAAAGGCAAAGGGCCAGTACGGACGTGTTGCGGACGCAGCCAGGATCATTGATCCGAGATGTGAATAGAAAGGAGGAGAGCACATGGCATTATTTGAATCATATGAAAGACGGATTGATCAGATCAATCAGGTTTTGGAGCAGTATGGAATCTCCTCACTGGAAGAAGCGGAGAAGATCACGAAGGACAAAGGACTTGATATCTACAATCAGGTGAAGGGAATCCAGCCGATCTGCTTTGAAAATGCATGCTGGGCATATACCCTTGGGGCCGCTCTGGCCATCAAGAAGGGCCAGACCCGTGCCGCAGATATCGCAGCCACCCTGGGCGAGGGCCTGCAGGCTTTCTGCATCCCCGGTTCTGTGGCGGATCAGAGAAAGGTCGGTCTCGGACACGGCAATCTGGGCAAGATGCTTCTGGAAGAAGAAACCGAGTGCTTCGCATTCCTGGCAGGGCATGAGTCCTTTGCCGCCGCAGAAGGCGCCATCGGAATCGCAGAGAAGGCCAACCGGGTCAGAACCAAGCCGCTCCGTGTCATCTTGAACGGACTGGGCAAGGACGCAGCCAAGATCATTTCCCGGATTAACGGATTCACCTATGTACAGACGGAATATGATTATTACACGGGAGAACTGAAAGAGATCTCCAGAACCAAGTATTCCGACGGTGTCCGCGGACAGGTCAACTGCTACGGCGCCAATGATGTGCAGGAAGGTGTTGCCATCATGCATAAGGAAGGCGTGGATGTCTCCATTACCGGCAACTCTACCAACCCGACCCGTTTCCAGCATCCGGTCGCAGGCACCTACAAGAAGGAATGCATCGAGCAGGGCAAGAAGTATTTCTCCGTTGCCTCCGGCGGCGGCACGGGACGTACCCTGCATCCGGACAACATGGCAGCCGGCCCGGCATCCTATGGTATGACGGACACCATGGGCAGAATGCATTCTGACGCGCAGTTTGCAGGTTCGTCTTCCGTTCCTGCCCATGTGGAAATGATGGGACTGATCGGTATGGGCAATAACCCGATGGTCGGCGCGACCGTCGCAGTGGCTGTTGCCGTAGCGGAAGCCATGAAATAAGACACTGACCCCGAAGAGGGAGCAGGAAAGCAGTCAAATGCGGTGCGGCATCAGATCCGGCACCGCATTTTTGCGATTTTCCACTACACAAGAAAACAGAAATTTTGTATAATCTCCGCTGAATATTACAGCACATTAACGCAGCAAATTATCAAGAGAGAATCCTATGAACAGAATTGACAGAAAAATCATCCTGGAGGACGGGACAGAATATTACGGATACGGATTCGGAGGAAATGTTCCCCGGGTCTGTGAGATCGTTTTCAACACCTCCATGGTGGGATATCAGGAGATCGTCTCGGATCCTTCCTACACCGACCAGATGGTGGTCATGACCTATCCGCTGATCGGAAACTATGGGATCACGGATGATGATTATGAAAGCAAGAATATTTCCATCGGAGGCCTGATCGTCCGGGATTATAATGACATGCCCTCCAATTTCCGCTATACAAAAACCCTCTCGGAACTGTTGGAGGAAAACGATATTCCGGGGATCTATGGAGTGGATACCAGGAAACTGACCCGGAGCATCCGGGATATCGGTTCGCGGCGGGTCCTGATGACGGATCTTCATACATCTCTGGAGGAGGGACTGCAGATCATCCGCAGCACCCCGGTGCCCCATGATGCGGTGTCCCGGGTCAGCAGTACCAAGACCTGGTACAGCCGGACCTCCAACCACCAGTTCAACGTGGTGGCGGTGGACTGCGGGATCAAGCTGAATATTATCCGGAGCCTGAACCGGTACGGATGCAATGTGACGATCGTTCCCTATGATACCACCCCGGAGGAGATCGCATTCATGAATCCGGACGGGATCTTCCTGTCAAACGGGCCCGGAGATCCCGAGGATGTGACACCAGTGATCCAGACCGTCCGGGCGCTGAAGGGACAGTACCCGATCTTCGGGATCTGCCTGGGACATCAGATCATTTCCCTGGCCTACGGGGCGCGGACCTATAAACTGAAGTTCGGACACCGGGGAGGCAATCATCCCGTAAAGAACCTGGCCACCGGAAAGATCGAGATCACCTCCCAGAACCACAGCTATGCCGTGGATCTGGACAGTGTCCGGAACACGGATCTTACCGTCACCCATCTCAATCTCCTGGATCAGACGGTGGAAGGGGTGGAATGCGTGAAAGACCGGGTCTTCAGTGTGCAGTATCATCCGGAGAGCGCTCCGGGACCCCAGGACAGCGATTATTTGTTTGACCGGTTTATCAAAGTGATGAAGGAGGCCCGGGAAAATGCCTAAAAGAACAGATATTAAGAAGGTCCTTGTGATCGGTTCGGGACCGATCGTGATCGGGCAGGCAGCGGAATTCGATTATGCCGGCACCCAGGCCTGTCTGGCGCTGCGGGAAGAAGGGTATGAGGTCATCCTGGCCAATTCCAATCCGGCAACCATCATGACGGATACCTCCATTGCCGACAAGGTCTATATGGAACCCCTGACCCTGGAATATGTGGCGCGTATCTGCCGGCGGGAACGGCCGGATGCCATCGTGCCGGGAATCGGGGGACAGACCGGACTGAATCTGGCCATGCAGCTGGCCAGAAAGGGAGTCCTGGAGGAATGCGAGATCGAACTTCTGGGAACGGACGCGGACAGTATTGAACGGGCGGAGGACCGGGAACTGTTCAAGGAACTGTGTGAACAGATCGGAGAACCGGTGGTTCCTTCCCGGATCACCTACAGCGCGGAAGAAGCTCTGGAAGCGGCTAAGGAACTGGGGTACCCGGTGATCCTTCGGCCGGCCTTTACTCTGGGAGGCACCGGCGGAGGATTTGCCGATACACCGGAGGAACTGGAAGAGATGATGAAGAATGCGCTGGAACAGTCTCCCGTCCATCAGGTCCTGATCGAAAAAAGCATCAAAGGATACAAGGAAATCGAATATGAGGTCATGCGGGATGCCAATGATACGGCCATCACGGTCTGCAGCATGGAGAACCTGGATCCGGTGGGCATCCATACCGGAGATTCCATCGTTGTGGCGCCGGTTCAGACCCTGACCAACAAAGAATACCAGATGCTGCGGGACAGTGCTCTGAAGATCATCCGTGCCCTGAATGTCAAGGGAGGCTGCAATGTGCAGTTTGCGCTGGATCCCCAGTCCTTCCGCTATTATGTGATCGAGGTCAACCCCCGGGTGTCCCGTTCTTCCGCGCTGGCTTCCAAAGCCAGCGGATACCCGATTGCCCGGGTGTCCGCCAAGATCGCGGTGGGCATGAACCTGGATGAGATCCCGCTGGCGAATACCCCGGCCTGTTTTGAACCATCCCTGGATTATGTCGTGACCAAGATGCCCCGGTTCCCCTTTGATAAGTTTTCCTCCGCCTCCAATACGCTTTCCACCCAGATGAAGGCAACCGGCGAAGTCATGAGTGTGGGACGGACCATGGAAGAGAGCCTGCTGAAGGCGATCCGTTCTCTGGAGATCAACAAGAACCATATCCATATGGAAAAATTCGACAAGAAGAATATGGATGTGGACGACCTGCTGGAATATATCAAGAGCGGAACCGATGACAGGATCTATGCCATTTCCCAGCTGATGTGGATGGGGGTGGACCATTCCCGGATCTGCAATATTACAGGGATCGACATGTTCTTCCTGGATAAGATCAAGAAGATCGTGGATTTCGAGAAGGAGATGGAGCTGAACCCGAATTTCATCGAACTTCTGGTGGAAGCGAAGAAAATGGGATTCTCCGATTCCTATATCGCGGAACTGTGGAATGTTTCCGAAGAGGAAATCTACAACCGGCGGTGCGAGCTGGGGATCTTCCCGGTCTATAAAATGATCGATACCTGCGCCAGCGAGTTTGACAGTTATGTCCCGTATTTTTATTCCACCTATGAGGAGGAAAACGAATCCATAGTTTCCGACCGGAAAAAGGTGATCGTGCTGGGATCCGGTCCGATCCGGATCGGGCAGGGCGTGGAATTCGACTTTTCCACGGTCCATGCCATTCAGACGATCCATGAGGCGGGGTACGAAGCCATTGTCATCAACAATAATCCGGAAACCGTTTCCACGGATTACACGACAGCGGACAAGCTGTATTTTGAGCCGCTGACCGTAGAGGATGTCATGAATGTAATCCATCTGGAACATCCGGAAGGAGTGATCGCGACCCTGGGCGGGCAGACCGCCGTCAATCTGGCGGAACCGCTGACCCGTAGAGGGGTCCGGATCATCGGCACTGACTGCCGGGCCATCGAAAAGGCGGAAAACCGGGACGCTTTTGATGAAGTGATCAAATCCCTGAAGATCCCCAATCCCAAAGGGGAGGCTGTGACGGACATCGAGAGCGGCGTGCAGGCAGCAGCCCGGATCGGATATCCGGTGCTGGTACGGCCCAGCTTCGTTCTGGGCGGCCGTGCCATGGAGATCGTGGCAAATGAGGAGATGCTGCGGCATTATCTGAAAAATGCCGTGGAAGTGGATGAGGACAAGCCGGTGCTTGTGGACAAATACCTTCTGGGCAAGGAAGTGGAAGTGGATGCCATCTGCGACGGAGAACAGGTCTTTATCCCGGGCATCATGGAGCTGGTGGAGCGGACGGGTGTCCATTCCGGAGACAGCAACAGTGTCTATCCGCCGTTTTCCATTTCCCGGAAGGTGAAGGATATCATTGTGGATTATACCACCCGTCTGGGACTCGGCATCGGAATCGTGGGATTGTTTAATATCCAGTTTATCGTGGATAAGGAAGAACAGGTCTTTGTGATTGAGGTGAATCCCCGGGCGTCCCGGAGTGTTCCGTTTCTGTCCAAATCCGCCGGATTTCCGCTGTGTAAGATCGCAACCCGGGTGATGCTGGGGGAGAGCCTGAAGGACCAGGGGATCACTCAGATGGTGGCTCCGGAGAAGGATAAATGGTATGTGAAAGCGCCGGCCTTTTCCTTCGCCAAGCTGGACGGCATGGACGCGTATCTGTCTCCGGAAATGAAATCCACGGGAGAAGCGATCGGATATGATGTCCGGCTGAACCGGGCTCTTTATAAAGCGCTGCAGGCGTCCGGAGTCAAGATGCGTTATTACGGCACCGTTGTGGTGACCCTGGCGGATGAGGACAAGGAGGAGGCACTGCCTCTGATCCGCAGGTTTTACAACCTGGGCTTCAATATTGAGGCAACCATCGGAACCGCAAAATATCTGAAGCAGCACGGGATCCGTACCCGGATCCGGGGAAAATTAAGCGACGGCAGTGATGAGATCCTGCAGTCGATCCATGCGGGATATGTCAGCTATATCATCAATACCCGGGCGGTTCTTTCCGGGGTGCATTACGAAGATGGCGAGGCGATCCGGCAGTGTGCGGTGCAGAACGGCGTGACCTTATTTACCTCCCTGGATACGGTGCGGATCGTGCTGGATGTGCTGGAGGAAACGATCCCGCAGATTGCGACGATCGACGCGTGAGCAGGGATTGATACACAGGCAGAAATGAAAAAAGCTGCGTCATTACTGCGCAGCTTTTTTTAACGCCTGGAAGGTGGTTTTCTGGGCGGGAACCCAGAGCCTTCGGGGATTTTCTTCTTTATACATCCGGAACAGCTCCCGGGCCTTTTCCTTTGACAGGAAGGGGATCAGATCCACCGCATAGGATTCCACTGCGATAAACAGATAGATGGAGACTCCTTCATCTGCATAGGTTTTCCGGGCGGAGAAGATGACATCGGCAATCTGGTCTGCGATATATGGAGCCGGCTGCTCGCTGCAGACACTCTGGATTGCGGATTTCATTTCCGAAAGGAACTTTTCATGTCCAGGATCATTTCCCGTTTTATCAAATCCGAACACCTTGAGAATCCCTCCAAATGCCCCCCGGCTTTCGATCAGGTCTTTATTGAACTGAACATAATCCCGATATGCGCCGTTAAAATCAGATGCTGTATACATGTCTTTTCTCTCCTGCTTTTTGTCCTTTAAGTTTACCCGATTTGAAGGATCTGTCAATAAAAGAGTATCCGGCGGAATAATTGGGTGGAAATAATCGGCGATTCCTAGTAAAATAGGGGGCGTAATAAAGAGGAGGAGTAAAAACGAAATGAAAACTGTATCTGCAAAAATCAAGTGGGTATTTGCTGTCGGCCAGTTGGGCTGGTCGATTCTGGCGGGGATCGTGTCGAACCTTCTGGTCAACTTCTATCTTCCGGATGCCACGGGGAACGGAGTGATCACGTTCGTGACCAGCGCCACTTTTATCGGGCTGACCGTGATCGGACTGATCACAGCAGCGGGAAGACTGGTGGATGCGGTGACGGATCCCTGGATTGCCAATATGTCCGACAACTGCCGTCACAAGCTGGGGAAGAGAATTCCTTTCATGAGATATGCCTCTCTTCCGTTTGCTGTTGTTACGGTCCTGATTTTCTGCTGCCCGGTGCGGGGGGAATCCGCATGGAATATTGTGTGGCTGGCAGTGACGATGGTGCTGTTTTACATTTTTATGACGGCATACTGTACACCGTATAATGCACTGATCCCGGTCCTTGGAAGAAATCAGAAAGACAGGATGGACATCTCCACCTATATCTCCCTGACCTATATCGTGGGAACCGGCATCGCCTTCGCGGGCAAGATGCTCTGGGAAGCCCTGCAGGGCGCCACCGGATGGGATTATTATCTGTGCGCCAGACTGGTGCTGGGCGTGCTGGCAGTGATCGCATTTATCTGCATGATCATCCCGGCCTTTGTGATCAAAGAGCGGGATTACGATAATTCCGAGCCGGTGAAAGAAAATGCATTCAAATCCCTCGGCAAGACCTTCCGTAACCGTCATTTCCGGGTGTTTGTGGTCTCCGATGTCATTTACTGGGTCGGTATCACGATCTTTAATACCGGATTCATCTATTATGTTGAGAATCTGCTGGAGCTGGACAATTACATGGTCCTGTTCATCTTTATGACGCTGGTGACCTTCGTCTGCTATCCGATCGTCAATATTCTGTCCAGAAAATTCGGGAAGAAAAAGCTTCTGGTGGCCGGATTCGCATTGTTCGGATTTGCCTTCCTCGTATCTTCCTTCGCAGGCCGGATCACCTTTATCCCGAACACGATTTACGGATTTATCATCTGTGTGCTGGTAGGCGTTCCGCTGTCTGTTCTGGGCGTGATCCCGCAGGCCATCGTGGCGGATATCGCGGAGAGCGACTGCATCGAGACCGGAGAGAACCGGGATGCCATGTTCTATGCGGCAAGAACCTTTGCGTTCAAACTGGGACAGTCCATTGCCATGATCATCTTCACATCCCTGGCGGTTGTGGGACAGTATATTGAAACGGATGCGTCCGGAGCGGAAGTGATCCGGAACAATGGCACCGGATACCGGATCAGCCTGATCATTGCTCTGGTCCTCTGCCTGATCGCGATGGTCGTGATTCTGTTCTACAATGAAAAGAAAGTGATGAAGACCATCGAAGAAGGGCACGAGAAGGAAGCGAAGATCTTAAAAGGAGAATAGGATGAACAGATTTGCAGAATATTTCGGATATGAGACGGATCTTATGATCAAAGCCCCCGGAAGAACCGAGCTGGGGGGGAACCATACGGATCATCAGCACGGAAACGTATTGTGTGCTCCGGTCGATCTTTATATTACAGCCTATTACAGCAGAAACGATCTGGGACAGATCCGGATCGTTTCGGAGGGCCATGGGGAAATGAAGGTGGATCTTCAGGATACTTCGGTAAAGGAAGAGGAGAAGGGAACCTCCGAAGCCATCATCCGGGGAATCGCGGATGCCTTCCGGAAGGATGGCCTGCCCGGATTCGACGCCTGGATGACCTCCGATGTGCCTGCCGGATCGGGCCTTTCCAGCTCAGCGGCGTTTGAGATCCTTCTGGGCAGGATCGGCTGCGCGCTGACCAAGGTTTCAAAGACGGGGGAGGAGCTGGCGATTCTGGGACAGTACGTGGAGAATACTTATTTCGGAAAACCCTGCGGTCTCATGGATCAGATGGCCTGTGCCGCAGACGGCGTCCTTGCCATTGATTTTGAAGATCCGTCACATCCGGTCTGCCGGGAAGTGAAATTTGATTTTCAGAAGGCGGGATATGCGCTCTGTATCATCAAATGCGGAGCCGGCCATGAAAATCTTACGGATGAGTACGCTGCGATTCCGGAAGAACTGGGAAAGCTGTGCGGCGTTTTCGGCAAAAAGGTGCTCCGGGAAATTCCGGAGGAGGAATTTTTCTCAAGGATCCCGGAAATCAGGGAAATCTGCGGAGACCGGGCAGTTCTGCGGGCCATGCATGTCTATGCGGATAACAGCCGGGTGCTCCGGCAGGTACAATCACTGCAGGACGGGGATCTGGAGAGCTATCTGAAGCTGGTGAACGAATCAGGCAGATCCTCCTGGGAACTGCTCCAGAACGTGATCCCGCGCAATGCAGCTCTGCACCAGGAGATGGCTCTGGCGCTTGCCCTGGCCGAAAAGGCCCTGAGGGGCCGCGGTGCCGTCAGAGTTCACGGAGGGGGATTCGCCGGTACGATCCAGGCCTATGTTCCCATTGAAATGATGGAGGAATTCCGGCAGCAGATGGAAGCCGTACTCGGCGCAGACAGCTGTATCTTTGTAAATATCGGGTAACCATGGATCCATGAATCTGACAGGAATCCTGCTCCTGTATCTGGCCCTGCTGAATCTGGCGGGCTTCCTGATCATGGGAGCAGATAAGAAACGAGCGGTCCGGGGCAGATGGAGGATCCCGGAGAAAACCTTCTTTATCCTCAGTGCCGCAGGCGGCAGTCTGGGATGTCTGACCGGAATGTACCTGTTTCATCATAAGACGAAACACTGGTACTTTGTGGTATTCATTCCCCTGATCCTGGCAGCACAGGGGATCCTCGCGCTGGTGATCCTGATTCTCTGAGACAGGATCGGGAATTCTCCGGACAGAAAGAAATGAGGAACTGAACAATGGCGGGAGCAAAGATCAATTCCACCTTGTGTTATATCGAAAAAGACGGCTGTTATCTGATGCTGTACCGGAATAAGAAAAAAGAAGATCCCTGCGAGGGGAAATGGGTCGGCGTCGGAGGAAAATTCGAAGCGGGAGAAAGCCCGCAGGAGTGCCTGCTCCGGGAGGTCCGGGAGGAGACCGGGCTGACTCTGACCCGGTATCATTTCTGCGGCGTTGTTCATTTTCTTTCCGATACCTGGCCGGATGAGGATATGTATCTTTATACCGCCACCGGATTTGAAGGCGGGGGGACGGAGGACTTTGACTGCGACGAAGGAGAACTGCGCTGGATTCCGAAGGACCGGATCCTTTCGATGAATCTGTGGGAAGGGGATAAATATTTCCTGAAGCCCCTGATCGAAGGGCAGGACCGGATCGAAATGACCTGCCGCTATGAAGGACACCGGTGTGTGGAAGTCTCCGCAGAAAACCAAACAGAATCAGAATGTTCACAGGAGGACAGACAGATATGAAGAAATTTACGATTGAAATGGCAGACGGGCTCACCATGAAAGGGGAGCTGTATGATGAGATCGCACCGATCTCGGCAGAGAACTTTGCGAAACTGGCAAAGGAAGGATTCTATAACGGACTGAAATTTCATCGGGTGATCCCGGGATTTATGATCCAGGGAGGATGCCCGAAGGGGAACGGAACCGGAGGACCGGGATATACCATTAAGGGAGAATTCTCCTCCAACGGAGTAAAGAACGACCTGAAGCATGAACGGGGCGTGATCTCTATGGCCCGGGCCATGGATCCGGACTCCGCGGGATCCCAGTTCTTTATCATGGTGGACGATGCTCCGTATCTGGATGGTCAGTACGCGGCCTTCGGAAAGGTACTGGAGGGGATGGAAACGGCGGACCGGATCGTGAACCAGGCCCGCAGCATGTACAATGACTGCCCCTTTGAAGATCAGATCATTAAGACGATCACCATTGAGGACTGAGATATGAAGGTAACTGACAGATTTCTGAACTATGTCTCCTTCGACACCCAGTCGGAGGAGGACAGCAGTCTGATCCCTTCGACTCCGAAACAGAAGCTCCTGGGAGCGTATCTGGCGCAGGAGCTGAAGGATCTGGGACTGGAACGGGCCCATATGGATGAAAAGGGCTATGTTTATGCATTTCTCCCGGGCAATACTGAGAAGGCTCCGGGGATCGGCCTGATCGCCCATATGGATACGGCACCCGCAGCTCCCGGCGGACCTGTAAAGCCGAGGATCGTCCGCTATGAAGGCGGAGAGATCGAACTGAATGACAGGGTGAAGTTAAGTCCTGCGGAGTTTGAGTGTCTCTCAAAGTATCAGGGACAGGATCTGATCGTAACCGACGGAACCACGCTGCTGGGAGCGGATGATAAGGCAGGGGTGGCGGAGATCGTGACCGCCATGGAGTATCTGGTTTCCCATCCGGAGATCAGCCACGGCCCTGTCAGTGTGGGATTTACCCCGGATGAAGAGATCGGCCGGGGCGCGGATTATTTCGATATTCCCGGATTCGGTGCGGAGTATGCCTACACCGTAGACGGCGGAGCCCTGGGCGAGATCGAATATGAATGCTTTAACGCGGCATCGGTAAAGGCCGTGTTTCACGGTCTCAGCACTCATACCGGAAGCGCAAAGGGAAAAATGAAAAATGCTGTGCGGATCGCGGCGGAATTTGTTTCCTGCCTGCCTGCGGAGGAGATCCCGGAACGCACCGAAGGGTATGAAGGATTCTTTCATCTGGATGAGCTGTCCGGGGATGTGACGAAGGCCCGGCTTTCCATGCTGATCAGGGATCATGATAAGGAACTGTTCCTCGCAAGAAAACAGAAGATTCAGGACCTTGCGGAACAGTTCTGCCAGACCTATGGGGAGGGAACGGTGGAGCTTACGCTTACCGATACCTACTACAATATGAAAGAGAAACTGGAACCGGTGATGTTCATTATACAGAACGCCGAGAAGGCCATGAGATCCTGCGGCGTGGAACCGGTCATTACCGCCATCCGGGGAGGAACGGACGGAGCCCGGCTGTCCTATGAAGGACTTCCCTGTCCGAACCTGTCAACGGGCGGAGAGAATTTCCACGGGATCCACGAGTTTGTCTCCGTGCAGTCCATGGAGAAAATGGTGGAAGTCCTGGTGGAGCTTACCCGGGCCTGAGGAAGAGACATTCAAAATTCAACGATAAAGGAAACGAAGAAAAATCATGAAATATGATGTGTGTATCATAGGGGCGGGCCCCGGAGGCATCTTTGCCGCCTATGAATTTGCAGAAAAATCCGGTCTGAAGGTTGCGGTTTTCGAAGAAGGCAGCACACTGGAAAAACGGCACTGTCCCATTGACGGGAAGACCATCAAGTCCTGCATCAGCTGCAAGACCTGTTCCATCATGAACGGATTCGGAGGAGCCGGAGCATTTTCAGACGGAAAATATAATATCACCAATGATTTCGGAGGCAATCTGTACGAATACATCGGCAGGGACAAGGCTCTGGAACTGATGCATTATGTGGATGAGATCAATCTGCAGTACGGAGGGGCCGGAACGGCGCTGTATTCGACGGCGGGAACTGCCCTGAAGAAAAAGTGCATGCAGAACAAACTGACGCTGCTGGATGCCGCCGTCCGGCATCTGGGAACGGACAAGAACTATATCGTTCTCGGCAATCTGTACGAGGAACTGAAGGATAAGATCGATTTTTATTTCAACACCCCCGTGATCAGACTGGAGAAAACAGACAAAGAATTCCGGGTGGTCACCCAGGGGCAGGAATATACCTGCGATCAGTGCATCGTTTCTGTGGGCCGCAGCGGGAGCCACTGGCTGGAGGATGTCTGCCGGGAGATGAAGATCCCCACCAGCTCCAACCGGGTGGATCTTGGGGTCCGGGTGGAGATTCCCGCGGAGATCTTTTCCCATATTACCGATGAACTCTACGAAAGCAAGATCGTATACCGGACCGATAAGTACGAGGACAATGTACGTACCTTCTGCATGAATCCCAGGGGGATCGTGGTTACGGAGAATACGAACGGAATCATTACCGTGAACGGTCACAGCTTTGAGGATGAAAACAAGAAAACCGACAATACCAATTTCGCCCTGCTGGTTTCCAAACATTTTTCACTGCCCTTCAAGGACAGCAACGGTTACGGCGAGAGTATTGCCAGGCTTTCCAATATGCTGGGAGGCGGCGTGATCGTGCAGCGGTTCGGGGATCTGGAGCGGGGAAGGAGAAGTACCCAGAAACGGATCGACGAATGCACCGTCCGTCCGACCCTCAATGCGACTCCGGGGGATCTGAGTCTGGTTCTTCCGAAGCGGATACTGGACGGAATCATTGAAATGATCTATGCGCTGGACAAGATCGCTCCGGGAACCGCCAACGACGATACCCTGCTGTACGGCGTTGAAGTAAAATTCTACAACATGAATGTGCAGGTGGATGAACATCTGGAGACCCGGTATCCCGGGATGTATGTGATCGGAGACGGAAGCGGAGTGACCCATTCCCTTTCCCACGCCTCCGCCAGCGGAGTCTATGTGGCGGATCGGATTATCGAAGGAGGAAATTAAACATCTATGAAGAGACTTGCGGTTTTGGATTTAACCATGTGTGCTGTGAGTATTGCACTGCATATTGTACTGGAATTATTTCTCACGATCCGGATCGGAAATGATCTGAAGATCACACTGGCGGCGCTTCCGTTTCTGGTGATCGCCTTTCTGTGCGGTCCCCTGGAGGGACTGATTTCCGGAATCGTAGGCACATTTCTCAGTCAGCTGCTGACCTTTGGAGTTACCATTACAACGCCCTTCTGGGTGCTGCCATACGCGGCTCAGGGACTGCTTGCGGGACTGCTGTTCCGGGCTTTTCGCTGCAGGATCACTGTGAAGACGGTGGGGATCAGTGTGTTTGTATCCGGACTTTTATCGGTGATCCTGACCTGGTTCGCCAGTTATCTCGACGGAGTGGTCTTCTTCAAATATATGACCCTGGAAGTTCTCATAGGGCTTATCCCCTTAAGACTTCTGGTGTGGGTGATCATTTCTGTCATTTATACTGCTGTCATCCTGCCGGTCAGCATGGCGCTTCTGAAATCCTGTCCGGCGGGTCTTAAAATAAAAAGGGAATAGAGGAAAAACATGAATTACGAAATTGAAACAAAATGTGTACAGTCCGGTTATGAGCCTGGGAACGGCGATCCCCGGCAGATTCCGATCTATCAGAGCACAACCTTCCGGTATGAATCCAGTGATGAAATGGGAAGGCTTTTTGATCTGGAGGCGGAAGGATATTTCTACACCCGGCTGCAGAACCCGACCAACGATCTTGTGGCGGCCAGGATCTGCGCTCTGGAGGGGGGCGAAGCGGCCATGCTGACCAGTTCCGGACAGGCTGCCAATTTCTTCGCGGTATTCAATATCTGCGAAGCGGGAGATCATTTTATTTCCGCCGGCAGCATTTACGGGGGGACCTTTAATCTTTTCGGCGTGACCATGAAGAAGATGGGGATCGAATGCACCTTCGTGGATCAGACCCTTCCTTACGAGGAACTGTGCAAATACGTGAAGCCGAATACGAAATGTGTCTTCGGAGAGACCCTGACCAATCCGACGGTCAATGTCCTGGATCTGAAGAAATTCGCGAAACTGGCCCATGACCACGGAGTTCCCCTGATCGTGGACAACACCTTCGCGACTCCGATCAATCTGAGACCCTTTGAATTCGGAGCGGATATCGTGACCCACTCCACAACAAAGTATATGGACGGCCACGGATCCGCCGTGGGAGGCGCCATCGTAGACAGCGGCAAGTTTGACTGGATGGCCCATAAGGAGAAATTCCCGGGACTTTGTACCCCGGATGAATCCTATCACGGACTGATCTATGCGGAACGCTTCGGAAAGAAAGCCTATATTACCAAGGCGACGGCGCAGCTGATGCGGGATTTCGGATGCATCCAGTCTCCGCAGAACGCCTACTACCTGAATCTGGGCCTGGAGTCTCTGGCAGTCCGGGTGCGGCAGCATTGCAAAAATGCGCAGAAGGTGGCAGAGTATCTGAAGGATCATCCGAAGATCGCCTGGGTCCGTTATCCCGGACTGAAGGAGGATCCGGAATACGCCATGGCCCGGACCTACATGCCGGAGGGAACCTGCGGTGTCCTGTGCTTCGGCGTAAAAGGCAGCCGTGAGGACGCGAACCGCTTCATGGACGCGCTGCGGCTGGTGACGATCGAGACCCATGTGGCGGATTCCCACACCTGCCTGCTTCATCCCGCCAGCCATACCCACAGGCAGCTGACGGATGAGCAGTTGAGGGAAGCAGGCGTTGCGCCGGATCTGATCCGCTTCTCCTGCGGACTGGAAAGCGCGGAGGATATTATCAAAGATCTGGACCAGGCACTGGCGCTGGTCTGAAGACAGAAAGGAACCTATGCTGAGTATCATTGTTACGGTGGACAGAAACTGGGCGATCAGCAGAGAACACAAGCCTCTGATCTCGATCCCGGATGATGTGAAATTCGTCAGGGACACGACCTACGGCCAGGTGATTGTGATGGGCCGGCACACCTTTGAGCATGCCTTCAGCAAAAAGGCGCTTCCGAACCGGACCACCATCGTTGTGACCAAGGAAGAGGGCTATGCCGTGCCGGGCGCGGTGATCGTGCACAGTACGGAGGAAGCGCTGAAGGCAGCGGAATCCGAGAAAAAGGATATCTATGTGCTGGGCGGCAAGCGGCTGTACGAGGAATTGCTGGACCGGTGCGATGAGGTCCATGTGACCAGCGTCGATTATGCGTATGCCGCAGATTCCTGGTTTCCGAACCTGGATAAGAAACCGGAATGGGTGATGGTGGATATCTCGGAGGAGCAGACCCACTTCGACGTGGTATATTATTTTAAGAGGTATATGCGGCGGAAGGATTTGATTTATTTCTGAAAATGGTTTATCTTATTGTGGGCAGCTTTTCAAGGTGCCCACAATAACGTTTAAGTGAATTTTTTTGGAAGGAATGCAAGTCATGGCAGAGGAAAAAAAAGTATTATACAGTGCAATGCAGGCGACCGGTGTCCTGCACATCGGGAATTATTACGGAGCGCTCCGGAACTGGATCGATCTGTGTGAGGAGTATGAATGCTTTTACGCTGTGGCGGATCTTCATGCCCTGACGGTCCGGCAGGATCCGGCCGCGCTTAGGAAAAGCGCCAGGAATGTGCTGATGATGTTCATCGCCGCTGGTTTGGACCCGGAGAAGAACTGCATTTATTTCCAGTCCCATGTCCCGGCCCATGCGGAGCTTTCCTGGATTATGAACTGTTTTACCTACATGGGGGAACTGAACCGAATGACCCAGTTCAAGGACAAATCCGCCAAACATTCGGATAATATCAATGCAGGGCTGTTCACCTACCCGGTCCTGATGGCCAGCGATATTCTGCTGTATCAGACCAGTGTGGTTCCCGTCGGCGTGGATCAGAAACAGCATCTGGAGATCACCCGGGATATTGCGGAACGGTTCAACAGCATCTATGGGGATGTGTTCACCATTCCGGAGCCTTATTTCGGAAAGGCAGGAGCCCGTATCATGTCCCTTGCGGACCCGACGAAGAAGATGAGCAAATCCGACGAGAATCCCAACGGATGTGTCTATGTGCTTGACGATAAAGATACAATTATCCGGAAGTTCAAAAAGGCAGTGACGGATTCCGATACCCAGGTCGTTTATTCGGACACCAAACCGGGTATTATGAATCTGATCGATATTTACCGGTCAGCCACCGGCAAGACCGTGCAGGAAGTGGAGTCGGAGTTTGAAGGCAGAGGTTATGGAGAATTCAAACTGGCGGTCGGAGAGACGGTGGCGGATTCCATGGCGCCGGTAAGGGCCAGATTCGAGGAATTGTCCCGGGACAAAGCCTATGTGGACAGCATTATCAAAACGAACGGAGAAAGGGCAGCCTACGCTGCCGGAAAGACCCTGAGGAAAGTCCAGAAGAAAGTCGGACTTCCCGAACGGATCCGATAGAGAACAGGAGCAGTATGGCGAAAAGAGACGAAACCTATAACGCAGATGCGATCACGATACTGGAGGGGCTGGAGGCAGTCCGCAGAAGGCCTGGAATGTATATCGGCAGTGTTTCCTCCAAGGGACTGAACCATCTTGTCTACGAGATCGTGGACAATGCGGTGGATGAGCATCTGGCAGGGTATTGTTCCGAGATCTTTGTAACACTCAATCCGGACGGATCCGTGACCGTCCGGGACAATGGAAGGGGAATTCCCGTCGGGATCAATTCCAAGACGGGAAGACCCGCCGTCGAAGTTGTTTTTACTGTCCTGCATGCAGGCGGCAAGTTCGGAGACGGCAATTACAAGATCTCCGGAGGACTTCACGGAGTAGGCGCTTCCGTCGTGAACGCCCTCAGCGAGTGGCTGACGGTAGATGTGCGCAAGGACGGGACGATCTACAATCAGAGGTTTGAACGGGGCAAGATCTGCTATCCCCTGAAAAAGGACGGGACCTGCAGAAAATCAGATACCGGATCGACCATCACATTTCTCCCCGATAAGGAGATCTTTGAAAAAACATATTTTAAAGCGGAAGCCATCAAGAGCCGTCTTCACGAGACCGCCTATCTGAATCCGCAGCTGACCATCACGTTTTCCAATCAAAGATTTGGTGAAGAAGAGACCATCGTGTTCCGGGAACCGGAGGGTCTGGTGGCCTATGTCAATGAGCTGAATCACGGGCGGGAAGTGGTTGCGCCGGTGGTTTATTTCAAAGGAAAAGAAGATGGGATCGAGGTGGAGGCAGCCTTCCAGTTTGTGAACGAGTTCCAGGAGACGATCCTGGGATTCTGCAACAATATTTACACCCAGGAGGGCGGCACCCATATTACCGGATTCAAGGCCCGTTTTACTCAGCTGATCAACCAGTACGCCCGGGAACTGGGCATACTGAAGGACAAGGACGACAACTTCACCGGCGCGGACGTCCGCAACGGCATGACGGCCATTGTGGCGGTCAAGCATCCGGATCCCCGGTTTGAGGGCCAGACCAAAACTAAACTGGATAATCAGGACGCCCAGAAGGTGACCAATGATATCACCAACGAGGAGCTGATCCGGTATTATGACAAGAACCTGGAGAATCTGAAGAAGACCATCGAATGCGCGGAGAAGAGCGCTCGGATCCGGAAGGCGGAGGCGAAGACAAGGACCAATCTGCTGACCAAATCCAAGTTTGTCATGGAGGGGAACGGCAAGCTCTCCAACTGCGAGAGCCGCAAACCCGAAGAATGCGAGGTCTTTATCGTAGAGGGAGATTCCGCCGGAGGATCCGCCAAGAAGGCCCGCAACCGCAGGACCCAGGCGATCCTTCCGATCCGGGGCAAGATCCTGAATGTGGAGAAGGCTTCCATCGACAAGGTTCTGGCCAATGCGGAGATCAAGACCATGATTCAGGCCTTCGGATGCGGATTCTCGGAGGGTTACGGCAACGATTTTGATATCACGAAACTGCGGTACAACAAGATCATTATCATGACGGATGCGGATGTGGACGGAGCGCATATTGCAACCCTTTTGCTGACCTTTTTCTACCGGTTTATGCCGGAGCTGATCTCGGCAGGTCATGTCTTTCTGGCGACCCCGCCGCTTTATAAGGCCATTCCCAAAAAGGGAGAGGAAGAGTATCTGTATGATGATTATGCCCTGGAGAAATACCGCTCATCCCATAAAGGAGATTTTACCCTACAGCGGTATAAGGGTCTTGGCGAGATGGATGCGGAGCAGCTGTGGGAGACGACCCTGGATCCGGAACACCGGGTCTTAAAGAAGGTGGAGATTGATGACGCAAGGCTGGCTTCAGAGGTCACGGAGATGCTGATGGGATCGGATGTGGGTCCCAGAAAACAGTTTATCTATGACAACGCCCAGAGCGCGGAACTTGATATTTAACAGAAAGGCACATACATGTCGGAAACCATATTAAACAGTGAATATTCAGAGGTTATGCAGAAATCCTACATCGACTATGCGATGAGCGTAATCTGCGCCCGGGCGGTCCCGGATGTCCGGGACGGGCTGAAGCCGGTGCAGAGAAGAGTGCTTTACGCCATGGCCCAGCTGGGGCTTCGTTCTGACAGACCTCACCGGAAATCTGCCAGGATCGTTGGTGATACGATGGGTAAATACCATCCTCACGGAGATTCCTCCATCTATGAAACGCTGGTGGTTCTGGAGCAGGATTTCAAGAAGGGGATGCCCCTGGTGGACGGACACGGCAATTTCGGTTCCATCGAAGGAGACGGAGCTGCCGCCATGCGTTATACGGAAGCGCGGCTGCAGAAGTTTACCCAGGATGTGTATCTGGCGGACCTTGATAAGGATGTGGTGGATTTTGTCCCCAATTTTGATGAGACGGAACGGGAACCTTCGGTCCTTCCGGTCCGGATCCCAAATCTGCTGGTCAACGGTTCGGAGGGGATCGCCGTCGGCATGACTACCAGCATTCCGACCCATAACCTGAATGAGGTTGTGGACGCTATGATCGCCTGCATGAAGAAAAAGTCCATCACAACTAAGGAACTGATGGAATATATCCAGGGACCGGATTTTCCCACCGGTGGACTGGTGATCAACAAGAGCGAACTGCTCAGTATCTATGAGACCGGCACCGGCAAGATCCGGCTGCGGGGCAAGGTGGAACTGGAACCGGCGAAAAAGAAAAGCGACCGGGACAAGCTGGTGATCACCGAGATTCCCTATACCATGATCGGAGCCAATATCGGCAAATTCATCCTGGATATCTGCGACCTGGTGGAGAGCCGGAAGACCCAGGATATAGTGGATGTTTCCAATGAATCCTCCAAAGAGGGGATGCGGATCGTCATCGAACTGAAGAAGGGCAGCGATCCGGAGAAGGTGAAAAACCTCCTGTATAAGAAAACCAAGCTGGAGGACACCTTTGGCGTCAATATGCTGGCTATCGCAGACGGCAAGCCGGAGATCCTGAGCCTGAAGCAGATCCTGCAGCACTGCATTGATTTTCAGTATGAGATCAATTCCCGGAAATATCACACTCTTTTGGAGAAGGATCTGGAACAGAAGGAGATCAAAGAGGGACTGATCACCGCCTGTGACATCATTGACCTGATCATTGAGGTAATCCGGGGATCCCAGAATATTGCCCAGGCCCGGGCATGCCTTACCAGCGGGGATGTCTCCGGCGTGAAGTTCCGCAATCCTTCCTCCGAGAAGGAGGCAAAGACTCTGCATTTCACACAGCGCCAGGCCCAGGCCATTCTGGATCTAAGACTGTCCAAGCTGATCGGACTGGAGATCCTGCAGCTGAAGGAAGAGTATGAGAATCTTCTGAAGGAGATCGCAGAGTATGAACTGATCCTGTCTGATGAGAAGGCCATGAGAAGGGTGATCATCAGGGATCTGGAGAAGATCCGGAAAGAGTATGGCTACGAGCGCAGGACCCTGATCTGCGATGCGCAGGCAGCGGTTTATGAGGAAGAGAAGATCCGGGAGCAGGAAGTGGTATTCCTGATGGACCGCTTCGGTTATGCCAAGACCATCGATACCGCGGTCTATGATAAGAATACGGAAACGGTGGATGCGGAACATAAATATGTCATCCGCTGCATGAATACCGACCGGATCTGCATTTTCACCCAGACCGGCACCATGCATCAGCTGAAGATGCTGAAGCTTCCGTTAAAGAAACTGAAGGAAAAAGGAATTCCCATCGACAATCTCTGTAATTACACCTCGGAGACGGAGAATATTATCCAGGTCTGCTCCAGCAGGGAACTGAAAAACCGGAAGATGCTGTTCACCACCCGTCTGGGGATGATGAAATTTGTGGATGCTTCCGAGTTCGATGTTTCCAAGCAGACGGTTTCCGCAACCAAACTGCTGGAGGGGGACGAGGTGATCAGTATTGAATTCTTCGATGCTCCGGCCACGGGTGATGTTCCTGCGGCAGAAACGGGATTCAGCCCGCTGATCGAGGGCGGATCCGAGCAGGAACCGGATACGGCTTCTGAGGCTGCGGGAGACGATGGATTCGGCGCCGGACTGATCAGCAGCTATATTGATCCGGAGGATGATCAGCTCAGCTTTGAATTCTTCAGTCTGGGCGCAGAGGAGGAAGCATCCTTCGAAGAGCCCTCCTTCGAAGAGCCTGTTTTTGATCCCGGGAATCTGACGGAGCCGGAGGAGCAGGAAACAGAAGGTCAGGAAACGGACCTGTCCGCCGGAGGCCCGGGGGAAACCGCGGCAAAGAAGCCGGCGGCGATTACCAATAAGATGATCGTGATCCAGACCCGGGAGGGAGTATTTCTGCGGTTTAAGCTCAGCGAAGTCCCGGAAAAGAAAAAAGGCGCGGTCGGCGTCCGGGGAATCAATCTCGGCAAGGACGATGAGATCGATAAGATCTATATCGTCGGCTTCGGGGACAAGACCACGATCCGGTACAAATCCAAGGATGTGGAGCTGATGAAGCTGAAATTGGCAAAACGAGGCTTGAAGGGTACCAAACTTCGTGTATAATCATAAGAATACAAATTTAAGAAACGAAAGGTAAGAAGTCATGGATAAAAAATTACGTGTAGGTGTGCTGGGTGCCACCGGTATGGTGGGGCAGCGGTTTGTATCCCTTCTGGAGAACCATCCCTGGTTTGAAGTGGTGCTGGTGGCAGCGTCCGAAAGAAGCGCGGGAAAGACCTATGAAGAGGCCGTCGGCGGCAGATGGAAAATGTCAAATCCTATGCCGGAAAAGGTTAAAGGTCTGATCGTTCAGAATATTAACAATATCGAAGAGAATGCGTCACAGGTGGATTTCTGCTTCAGCGCCGTGGATATGTCCAAGGAAGAGATCCGGGCATTTGAGGATGCCTATGCCAGGACCGAGACCCCGGTGGTCTCCAACAATTCCGCCCACAGATGGACGGAAGATGTGCCAATGGTCATCCCTGAGATCAATGCGGATCATCTGGAAGTGATTGAGTATCAGAAGAAGCGTCTCGGGACCACCCGGGGATTCGTGGCGGTGAAACCGAACTGCTCGATCCAGAGTTATACACCGGCGCTTCACGCCCTGAAGGAATTTGGGCCGAAGCAGGTTGTCGTCTGCACCTATCAGGCGATCTCCGGAGCCGGAAAGACCTTTAAAGACTGGCCGGAGATGGTGGAGAATGTGATCCCCTATATCGGAGGGGAAGAAGAAAAGAGCGAGCTGGAACCGTTAAAGGTCTGGGGCCACATTGAAAACGGCCGGATCGTGAATGCGGAAAGTCCCGTGATCACGGCCCAGTGCCTGCGGGTCGCTGTGCAGGACGGGCATACGGCGGCTGTATTTGTAAACTTTGAGAAGAAGCCGACGAAGGAAGAGATCCTGGACAGATGGGCCCGGTTCTCCGGACTGCCCCAGGAGCTGCAGCTTCCTTCCGCACCGAAGCAGTTTATTCAGTATTTTGAAGAGGATAACCGCCCGCAGCCGGTTCTTGACCGGGATTATGAAAGGGGCATGGGCATCAGCTTCGGACGCCTGCGGGAAGACAAGATCTTTGATTACAAGTTTGTGGGACTTTCCCACAATACGGTCAGAGGCGCAGCCGGCGGAGCGATCCTTCTTGCGGAACTGCTGACGGCGAAGGACTATATTCAGGCAAAATAATAACCAGAAATCGGAAAGGAACTGTCATTATGAAAATTCGTACCAGGTATGCGCCAAGCCCCACGGGCAGAATGCACGTCGGCAATCTGCGTACCGCGTTATATGAGTATCTGATCGCACGGCACGAGGACGGAGAATTCATTCTGCGGATCGAGGATACGGATCAGGAACGTTTTGTGGAAGGCGCGCTGGATATAATCTACCGCACCATGGAAAAGACCGGGCTGGACTATGATGAGGGCCCGGATAAACCCGGGGACTGCGGCCCGTATGTCCAGTCGGAACGTGTCACTGCCGGTATCTATATGGAGTATGCCAAAGTGCTGGTGGAAAAGGGGGAGGCCTATTACTGCTTCTGTGATAAGGAACGGCTGGATTCCCTGAAGACTACGGTATCCGGAAAGGAGATCATGCTGTATGACAAGCATTGTCTCCATCTTTCCAAAGAAGAGGTACAGGCCAATCTGGATGCGGGCAAGCCCTTTGTGATCCGGCAGAATATCCCGAATGAAGGCACTACAACGTTTGTGGATGATATCTACGGAGCGATCACGGTGGAAAACAAAGAGCTGGACGATATGATCCTGATCAAATCCGATGGTTATCCCACATATAATTTTGCCAATGTGGTGGATGATCATCTGATGGGGATCACTCATGTGGTCAGAGGAAATGAATATCTTTCCTCCACTCCGAAATACATCCGTCTGTATGATGCCTTCGGGTGGGAGGCTCCGGTCTTTGTCCATCTGCCTCTGATCACGGATGAAGAGCATCATAAACTGAGCAAGCGATCCGGTCATTCCTCCTTTGAGGATCTGACCGAGCAGGGATTCCTTCCGGAGGCGGTCATCAATTACGTGGCTCTTCTGGGATGGAGCCCGGAGGGGAACGAAGAGATTTTCAGCAAGCAGCAGCTGATCGAAGCATTTGACTACCGCAGGGTCAACAAATCACCGGCGGTTTTCGATATGGTAAAGCTGCGCTGGATGAACGGAGAATATATCAAGTCCATGGATCAGGCCCGTTATGAAGAATATGCCGTGCCGTATGTTCTGAGCGCCTTTCCGAAGGCGGGGAATACCAGGCAGCAGGTGGTGACATCAGACGGAGCGGTTCTGTCCGGCGGGAGCCTGGATAAGATCCTGGACCTGATGAAGACCCGGATCGAAGTATTTCCGGATATCCCGGAGAAGATCGATTTCTTTGACAGACTTCCGGATTATGACCCGGAGATGTATACGCATAAGAAGATGAAAACCAATCCGGAAAATTCCCTCGAAACCCTGAAGGAGACCCTGCCGATTCTGGAGGCACAGGAAGATTATTCTCTGGATGCGCTGCATGATGTGATCATGGAATACATCGGCCGGAAAGGAGTCAAGAATGGCGTCGTACTGTGGCCGCTGCGTACCGCAGTGTCCGGCAAGCAGAGCACGCCGGGCGGAGCTTTTGAGATCATGGAAATTCTCGGAAAGGAAGAAACCCTCCGTAGGATCCGGATCGGAATCGAGAAGCTGAGCTGATTGAATCTGTGCGGATCTGCCTCGAACGGATCTGTTCTGAACGGATCAATCTGAAAATGGATGAATAGGGAACACTGCAATAAAGACCGCAGGCCGGGCTCTGAAAGGAACCCGGCCTGTGTTTATGTGTTTATGCAGATCATTTGCCGGTATTTGTGGATTGGGAACCAGACAGCAGCAAACAGAAGAACTCCGGTCAGTGCACCGGCGGAATCAATCAGAATATCCGTGAACATACAGGCACGGCCCGGAACGAACATCTGATGAATCTCATCGGTCACGGAGTAAAGAACAGCGATTCCCCATCCGAGAAACAGAAGAAATATCAAACCTGCAGTTTGTTCGGGCATTTTTTGTTGGGCATCGTTAGGATGCAGCCGGTTCCAATGGATCCCGTACCGTTGGTTCGTATCCGATCGATCTTTCGCTCGTCGGAGTTCTTTTCGCCAGGCAAAAAGCGATGCGGTACACAAAATAGCCAGAATCAGATATTCGCCTGCGTGGGCACATTTTCGGATCTGATAATCAACTGCTTCCGTAAGGAGCCTTTGCATTCCCGGACCAAGAGTGGTAAATTCGGGAATTGTTTTTTCACAAATGAAATAATCCACGCTGCTGCTGACTCTTGCCGAGTCATCCGCAGGCTGGGAAGAAAACCAGAATATGATCACCATCATAGACAGTGAGGCAAAAAGCAGCAGATATCTTATAATTTTCATTACTGCGGTTTTATGGCTGCAGCCGCTGCAACATCCGGCGCAACTCTTCGTAGTTCCGTGTTCCTGTTTCTTTCAATACGAATATGCTACCAAAGGGAGAGTAAAATGCAAGCAGAGATTTTGCCCCCAGCCTGGCCTGTGGTTATCGCAATGCTCGATGTTTTTGACAAGGGCTGACGAAAAAATGGGCGCTTCTGCACCCTGGGGGTATTGAGCTACAAAAATCGGCGCATCTTCTCTTAGGTGTATGATCATCTTCCGCAATCTACGCCGGATCTCCCATCTAATTGCCGCCTGTCTCATTTTACGAAGAACCTCCGTATGAGGATATTTGATATCCTCATAACAACCGTTTTTTGTAATAGCGGAGATTCGGATCAAACTGTTTGCAACCGCTGCTACTGGCGATGCCGGGGAATTTCATTTGGAAGGTAAATTCAGAAAAATCCTATAAATTCCATATGCTGCCTTCCGTTTTTCGGGCAAATCACCGGAAATCCGGAAGGTAATTTCAGAAAAAGCCTGTAAGTTCCATACCAGGCCTTCCACCATCGGCTGAAGTGCATCTTGAGCGATTAACGCGTGCCAGACGCCGGCGGATTTGCATCCGTTATTTTCTGGAAAAATGGTAAATTGCGGAGACAGCTGTCTTTAAATGTATCCGCTTATCGAAAAGAATGCCTGATT